>NZ_JBVTQX010000012.1:0-148799 GCF_055755235.1 Alteromonas sp. R7
CGGGATGGAGCAGTCTGGTAGCTCGTCGGGCTCATAACCCGAAGGTCGTAGGTTCAAATCCTGCTCCCGCAACCACATTTAAAACCCAGCTTTTGCTGGGTTTTTTCTTTTTATACGGCAAAACATAATAGCGTTCCTTGATTTACACGATAATTTTGAATTAATTACTACACTGTGTAAATGAGTGTGCTAAGTTAACCTCACGCCACCATTGAAAATTAAACTAATAGGTAGTATGGCCGCGTTATGATATCCCGTTTTTTTACTTTTGAAGAACACGCCACCTTAATAGAAGGTGCTTATCATTTTCCTTTGGTCATTCTATCGCTTATGGTGGCTGTGTTTGCCTCATTTATGGCGTTTAATGTGGCAGGGCAAGCCGCGATCACCGAAGACAAACTTCGACGAAATGCCTTATTAGGCACCGGCAGCATTGCATTAGGCGGTGGTATTTGGTCTATGCATTTCTTGGGGATGACCGCTTTTGATTTGTGTCTGCCCGTTGACTATGATCCTCTGATTACCGGGCTCTCTGCCGTTCCCGGGATTGCCGCAGCTTGGGTGGCGCTTCACCTTTTAACTAAGTCCCGTATTAGCCTCGCTGAAATAATATTAGGTGGTGTACTGGTAGGTGCTGGTATTGGCACTATGCACTATAGTGGTATGGCCGCTATGGAAATGGCACCGCTTCTTCGTTACGACCTTGGTATGTTTGCCCTTTCTATTGTGGTAGCTGTGTGTTTAGCCATGCTGTCGCTGTGGATTAAATTCGGCATTACAGCTGCTACGAAAAGTAAAAAGCTGTTAGGAAAACATGTATTACTTGCAAGTATCGTCATGGGACTGGCTATTTCTGGTATGCACTATACGGGGATGGCGGCAGCAAGATTCGTATTGCCACCAGGAATGGAAACGTCGGGTCAGTCTTCAGATATTGCTGTTTATCTAGCAATTTCGATTGCTATCGTTACGTTAATATTAATTACCATGGTATTGGGCATTAGCCTTCTTTTTAAATATCGCGATGTAATGGTACGCGCCATTGAAAGTGAGCGAATTCAAAGTGCTATTACCGATACCGCCGTCGACGCCATCCTGACCGTTGATGACAAAGGCATTATAAAAACCGCTAACCCCGCTGTTGAGCGCATCTATGGCTATACTCAGCAAGAAATAATCGGTATGCACGCAGCTGAGGTAGTAACTCCTGAAAGACGTCATTTATACGGTGATGACTTCTTCAGTCAGCGAGTAGTACCAACTGAGCAAATTATTGGTACAGGAAGAGAAGTAGAAGTACTTCGCAAAGACGGTGAGCGTATACCAGTGCGCTTGGGTGTCGGCTACACAAAAATTGATGGTAAGCCCGTTTTTGTCTCTTTCGCTTCTGATTTACGTAAACGCAAGGAAATGGAAGATGCATTGCGCGAGAGCGAAGCTAAATTTAGAAGTCTTATCTCAAATATTCCTGGTATGGCTTATCGCTGTTTAAGTATGCCAGGGTGGCCCATGGTATTTATTAGTGATGCTGTAACAGAAGTAACCGGATACCCGCCTGAAGATTTTACCTTGCCCAATCCGAAGCGCTCTTTCACCGATCTTTACCATCCTGATGATGTAGAGCGTCTATCATCTATTAGTCCTGATGTAGGCGCCTTTTCATATGAATATAGAATCGTCGCAAAATCCGGAGAGGTGAAGTGGGTTATCGAGCATGGAGTACAGGTTAAAGACGATGATGGCATGGTGCTCTATGTAGACGGCTTCATATCTGACATTACACATCGAAAAGTGATGGAGAATGAATTAAAAGCGGCAAAGGAAAAAGCAGAGCAAGCTGCCGCTGCGCGTACCGCATTTCTTGCTAATATGAGTCATGAAATCCGTACGCCTATGAATGCAATAATAGGCTTTAGCGACCTCATGTTAGGAGAAGCCTTACGCGAAGAGCAAAAATCTCACTTAACCACGATAAACCGTTCCGCACGTTCATTGCTGCATCTTCTTAACGACATACTTGATAGCGCGAAGTTGGATAAAGGTAAGCTTGATTTAGATTATCGCGATTTCCTTATTCGCGAAGAGTTGGATTTAGTTATTTCAACATTTTGGTTAGAAGCCAAGCGCAAAAAAGTTGGACTTGTACTTAATGTCGATGATTCGGTAGCTAACGGATACAGAGGTGTACCGGAGCGAATGCGACAGGTACTTAACAATCTGATAGGCAACGCCGTTAAATTCACTCACGAGGGTGAAGTGACTATCAATGTCAAAAGTGATGAAAAGTATGTGTATTTTGACGTGACAGATACCGGCATTGGTATGACGCAAGAGCAAGTAGAAAGAGTATTCGACCCGTTCTCTCAAGCAGATGCATCGATGAGTCGAAAGTACGGCGGCACGGGGCTGGGAACAACTATTTCCAAGCAGTTAGTTGAACTGATGGGCGGTAATATTTGTGCAACTAGTGAAAAAGGTAAAGGAACGACCTTTACTTTCAGACTTCCTCTAGAAGTTGTAGAAATTGATGATTATGTATCTAGTGAGCTCTCCTCGAAAGCAGCACGTATTGAAACCTCGTTAACCGTACTGGTTGTTGACGATGTGCAGCAAAACCTTGAGCTGCTTTCGTTGCTGCTAAAACGCGCTGGCCACAGTGTAGAAACGGCAACAGATGGACAGATTGCATTGGATAAAATGCGCGCTAAGTCGTTTGACGTGGTACTGATGGATTTACAGATGCCAAAGTTAGATGGCCTAGAGGCAGCCAAACAGCGTCGAGAGTTTGAAAAAGAAAATAGCTTACCACCTACGCCCATTATTGCGCTGACCGCTAGCGTGTTAGTACAGGACAAACATGCCGCGCAGCAGGCGGGAATGGAAGGGTTCGCCAACAAGCCCGTCGATTTCCCTCAATTGATGGACGAGATTGCTCGCGTGCTTAACATAGATACACTTCAGTTGGACTCGGTACCAGACACATTAGAAGTAAATGCTCCAGCATCTGCGCTTAAAGTTGATAAAAACGTGTTGGATTTGAAGAAGGCCATCGATTTATGGGGGAGTGAAGAGGTCGTCCTACAAGAGGTGGATAAATTCTCTACTACCTGCAGGGATAAAGTCGACGACTTAATGGGGGCGGCAATTCGTGAAGACTATAAAGCGGTTGCTACACTTTCACACGGTTTAAAAGGTACATCGGGTAATCTTTGCTTAACCACCTTCTATCATACAACCAGGGAAATTGAAGCTCAGGCTCTAAAATCAGAGGTGAATATTGAAGACGTTAACCGTCTTCGTGATGCCTTAGATAAAATCGAGTTGATGCTTAGCGAATCGCCACTGTATGCCGAAAATGCCATTAATGAAAGTATCGATAATGCATTGCTGCTGAGTCATTTGGAGGCTATGCTCGATAGTGTAGAGCAAAACATGGTAGATGAAGATGAATTGTCATTTTTACGCGAGGTTGGGTGTTCTAGTCACAAAGAACAGATAACTCAAATTCTCTTAGATATCGATGATTTTGAGTTCGAGTTGGCGCATGAGCGCATCTCTACATTGATACAAGAATTAAAGTAGCCAAGAGACGCGGCATGTTAAACATTGAAATCACAAAACCTACTTTATTACTCGTTGACGATGAGCCAGTAAACCTAAGGGTTTTAAAGCAACTTCTCGCTAATGATTATCAGCTTATTTTTGCGAGAAATGGCGAAGAAGCGTTAAAGCTCACTGAGACTAGACAGCCAAATTTGATATTGCTTGACGTTATGATGCCAGGACTGACGGGTTTTGAAGTATGCCGCCAGCTTAAACAGCAAGCAGATACAAGGCACATCCCCGTTATATTTGTCACCGCCTTAAATGATGAACACGAAGAAACGGAAGGCTTCGAAGCGGGCGCTGTGGACTACATTACTAAGCCTATATCTCCGGCCATCGTAAAAGCGCGGGTTAAAACCCACCTCAGTTTGGTGCAAGCTGACGAGCTACTTGATAGCCGTTTACAAGTTGTACAGCGTTTAGGTAGAGCGGCGGAATATAAAGACAATGAGACGGGCATGCATGTCATGCGCATGAGCCATTATTCGAAAGAACTTGCGCTTGCCTATGGACTTACAGATAAACAGGCTGAAATTCTGCTTCATGCTGCACCGATGCACGACATCGGCAAAATTGGTATTGCTGATAGTATAATGTTGAAACCAGGGAAGCTGACAGACGAAGAGTTTGCCACCATGAAAAACCACCCTGAGATTGGTGCGGAAATCATTGGTGATTGCGGCGATTCTTTGTTGTTGAAAGTTGCAAAGTCTGTTTCGCTAACCCACCATGAAAAATGGGACGGGTCAGGCTATCCTAAAGGGCTTGCGGGTGAAGATATTCCCATTGAGGGGCGTATTTGCGCCATTGCTGATGTGTTCGATGCCTTAACCAGCAAACGTCCTTATAAAGACGCCTGGAGTATTGAAAAAACGGTAGATTTTCTTCAAAGCCAAAAGGGAAAGCATTTCGAACCCAGACTTGTCGATTTGATGATAGAAATTATGCCTAAAATTCTTGATATTAAAGCGACATTTAAAGACGAAGACTAAGTCTGCTGGACTAAACCGCAATTAAAATACTTTCATGCAGGCCGAATTTTACACAGAAAAAATCGATACCCTCCAGTGTGTGCGCCTATTGGCTGTTGCTTAATGCGACGGCTATACGTATAATGTGTTCATTAAGTGATGAGAGCGGGATCCCTCAGTACAGGAAAGTAACGCACTTATCATTAGCAAGCTATCACCTAACGGTGGTTTTACCCATAGGTTTGCAACTGCCCTTGTTGGCAGGTATGGGTTCAGAATTTTAATAAAAGCCCCGCTAGTCCGGGGCTTTTTGTTGTATTAAAACCTGGAGTCAGCCTCGCTGAGCCGGGTGATGACAGGTGGGCTTTAGGCCCTTTTTTCGTTTTTGGAGGTTTGCATTGGCAAAACTTGAAGAGAAACTAACCGAAATGCTAGAGCCAGGTGTTGAAGCACTGGGTTTTGAGTTGGTTGGGATCGAGTTTGTACGAGCGGGGAAGCATTCTATTCTTCGCGTTTTTATTGATCATGAAAACGGTATTACCGTTGATGATTGTGCAGATGTAAGTCATCAGGTTAGCGCAATTTTGGACGTTGAAGATCCAATTAGCACTGAATACAACTTGGAAGTGTCATCACCGGGTATGGACAGACCGCTTTTCAAAGAGAAGCACTATATCGAGTCTGTGGGTGAAGTGGTTCAAATTCGTTTGTCTATGCCAATGGATGACAGACGTAATTTTAAAGGCAAAGTACTCGCGTGCGAAAATGGCATCGTAAGTATTGAAGTGGATGGCCAGCAGTTCCAGTTAGCTGTGGCGAATATCGAAAAAGGTAACGTTGTTCCCACGTTCGATTAACGGAACAGCTCTGCTTTCATCGACGAAAGCAAAAGAGAGGCGAAAATGAATAAAGAAATTTTGTTAGTGGCGGAAGCCGTTTCAAATGAAAAACAAGTGCCTAGAGAGAAAATTTTTGAAGCGCTAGAGTTTGCGATCGCTAGTGCAACAAAAAAGAAAAACGAAGGCGAAATTGAAGTTCGTGTAAGCATCGACAGAACGTCTGGTGACTTTGATACATTCCGTCGCTGGTTGGTTATCCCTGATGATCAAGAACAGGAAAACCCATTTGCTGAAATTACGATTTCTGCTGCACAAATCGACGAACCAGAGATACAACTCGGCGATTATGTGGAAGAACAGATTGAATCTATTAAATTCGACCGCATAACTACGCAGACCGCAAAGCAAGTGATTGTACAAAAAGTACGTGAAGCTGAGCGTCAGCAAATGATTGCTGAGTACGAAGACAAAGTAGGTGAGCTGGTTACAGGTACGGTTAAGAAAGTAAACCGCGACAACATCATCATCGACTTAGGTAACAACGCTGAAGGTGTTATCTACCGCGATGACATGCTTCCTCGTGAAACTTTCCGTCCGGGCGACCGTGTACGTGGCCTTCTTTACGTTATTCGTCCAGAAGCACGTGGCGCACAGCTATTTATTAGCCGTACGCACCCAGACATGCTAGTTGAGCTTTTCCGTCTGGAAGTACCAGAAATTGCGGAAGAGACACTAGAAATTAAATCTGCAGCGCGTGACCCAGGTTCTCGTGCAAAGATTGCGGTTAAAACTAATGACAAACGCTTAGACCCGGTTGGTGCGTGCGTTGGTATGCGTGGTTCACGTGTACAAGCCGTATCAGGGGAACTTGGCGGTGAACGTGTTGATATCGTGTTATGGGACGAAAACCCAGCGCAATTCGTTATCAATGCTATGGCTCCCGCCGAAGTGGCGTCAATCGTTGTTGATGAAGACAGCAACAGCATGGACGTAGCGGTTGAAGCAGACAACCTAGCACAGGCAATTGGCCGTAGTGGTCAAAACGTTCGCCTAGCTAGCCAGCTTACAGGCTGGGAACTTAACGTGATGACGGTTGAAGATCTCAACAAGAAGCACGAAGAAGAAAACGCGAAGGTACTTGATCTATTTACTGCTGGTTTGGACATTGACGAAGAATTCGCGTCTGTCTTGGTAGATGAAGGCTTTACAACGTTAGAAGAAGTGGCATACGTGCCTGCAAGTGAGCTTCTAGCGGTTGAAGGGTTAGATGAAGAAATGGTTGAAGAGCTGCGCAACAGAGCGCGCGCTTTCCTAACCACGCGTGCACTGGCGAACGAAGAATCGCTTGAAGGTGCAGAGCCTACAGAAGCCTTATTAAATCTTGAAGGTATGAGTAAACACGTGGCCTATGTGTTGGCCAGCCGCGGTGTTACCGACCT
Organism: Alteromonas sp. R7; assembly: GCF_055755235.1. NCBI lineage: Bacteria > Pseudomonadati > Pseudomonadota > Gammaproteobacteria > Alteromonadales > Alteromonadaceae > Alteromonas > Alteromonas sp. R7. The sequence goes on from NZ_JBVTQX010000012.1 coordinate 6,856, forward strand.
GGAAGAATTAGCAGAACAAGGTACCGATGATATCAGTGATATCGATGAACTAGACGAAGAGAAAGCCGGTGCGTTAATCATGGCGGCTCGTAATATCGTATGGTTCAGTGAAGAAGAGTAAGGTCAACAGGGGGAAAATTACGTAATGGCAGATGTATCTATTGAAAAGCTCGCCAGCGACATTGGTACGACCGTTGACCGATTGGTTGGCCAGTTTAAAGACGCGGGTATCACTAAGAATGCCGGCGATCAGGTAAACGAAGACGAGAAACAAAAACTATTGGATCATTTAAGTAAGCAACACGGCAGCGCAGCTGAACCAACGCGTATGACACTTAAGCGTAAGACAACAAGCACGTTAAGTGTTGGTAAGTCTAAAGAAGTGAAAGTAGAAGTACGTAAAAAGCGCACTTACGTTAAGCGTAGCGATGTTGAAGAACAGCAGCGTCAAGCGGAAGAAGAGGCGAAGCGTCTTGAAGAAGAAGCACGTCTGAAGCGCGAAGCGGAAGAAAAAGCAGCAGCTGAAGCGAAAAAAGCCGCTGAAGAGAAAGCACGTAAAGCTGAAGAAGCTAAGAAAGCTGCTGAAGAAGAGCGTGCTCGTCGTGCGGAACAAGCGAAAAAAGAAGCTGAAGCACGTAAGGCCGACGAACCTGAGCTAACTGAAGCTGAAAAAGCGGAAGCTGAAGCGGCTCGTCAGGAAGAAGAACGTCTGCGCAAAGCGCAAGAAGAAGAAGCGCAGAAGAAGCTTGAAGAAGACGCGAAGAAAGCGGCTGATGAAGCGCGCAAACTTGCTGAAGAGAACGAGCGTCGCTGGAAGGAAGAAGAAGAGCGTCGTAAAAAAGCAGAAGCTGAAGAAGTTCACTTGCACTCTAACCGTTATGCTCAAGAAGCGGAAGACGAAGAAGACATGCAGGTTGAGCGTTCATCGCGCCGTCGTCGTAAGTCGAAGAAAAATGCGGGTGAGCATCTTAAGCAAGGCTTTAACAAGCCAGCTGCACCTGTAGAGCGTGTTGTTAAGCTTGGCGCAACCATCACCGTTGGCGAACTAGCAAGTAAGCTTGCTATTAAGTCTAACGAAGTTATCAAAACGATGATGAAGATGGGCGAGATGGCAACCATTAACCAAGTACTAGACCAAGATACTGCGGTACTAGTGATTGAAGAAATGGGCCATAAGTACGAGCTTGTTAACGACAATGCGCTTGAAGATGAGTTGTTGGCAGATGGCACTGGCGGTGAAAAAACCACTCGTGCACCTGTTGTAACCATCATGGGTCACGTTGACCACGGTAAAACGTCATTGCTTGACTACATTCGTCGCGCGAAAGTTGCAGACGGTGAAGCCGGTGGTATTACCCAGCACATTGGTGCATATAAAGTAGAAACAGAAAATGGCGAAATCACGTTCCTAGATACACCTGGACACGCCGCATTTACCGCAATGCGTGCTCGTGGTGCTACGGCGACGGATATCGTTATTCTTGTTGTTGCTGCAGATGACGGCGTAATGCCTCAAACGAAAGAAGCGGTACAGCACGCTCGTGCTGCTGGCGTACCTCTTATCGTTGCAGTGAACAAAATGGATAAAGAAACAGCTGATCCTGATCGCGTTAAAACTGAGCTATCTCAACTAGAAGTTATCTCAGAAGAGTGGGGCGGTGAGCACCAGTTCTGTAACGTTTCTGCGAAAACAGGTATGGGCGTAGACGAATTGCTTGAAGCTATCGTTCTACAAGCTGAAGTTCTTGACCTTAAAGCAGTAGCTGAAGGCCCGGGTCGCGGTATTGTTATTGAATCTCGCCTTGATAAAGGTCGTGGTCCAGTAGCATCTGTATTGGTTCAAGAAGGCCAATTACGCGCTGGTGACATCCTACTTTGTGGTGAAGAGTACGGCCGTGTTCGTGCAATGCGTGACGAAAACGGTAATGAAATTAAGATTGCTGGTCCTTCTACGCCTGTGGAAGTACTTGGTCTGTCTGGTGTTCCGGTAGCGGGTGAAGACGCAGCCGTTGTTAAAGACGAGCGTAAAGCGCGTGAAGTAGCAGCGAAACGTCATCAGAAGAAACGTGAACTTAAACTTGCTCGTCAGCAAAAAGCGAAACTTGAAAACATGTTTGCGAACATGGAATCAGGTGACGTTAGCGAACTTAACATCGTACTTAAAGCTGACGTACAGGGCTCTGTAGAAGCGATTTCTGAATCATTGGTTAAGCTTTCTACTTCTGAAGTAAAAGTGAATATTGTAGGTAGTGGTGTAGGTGGTATCACTGAAACTGACGCAACCCTTGCGGCTGCATCAGGCGCTATCGTACTAGGCTTTAACGTTCGTGCCGATGCTACAGCGCGTCGCGTACTAGAAGCTGAAGAAATTGATTTACGTTACTACAGCGTTATCTATAACCTAATTGACGAAGTGAAAGCGGCCATGAGCGGTATGCTTGCACCGGAATTCAAGCAGGAAATCATTGGTCTTGCAGAAGTACGTGACGTATTTAAGTCACCGAAACTGGGCGCAATTGCGGGCTGTATGGTGACTGAAGGTAACGTTAAGCGTAGCAACCCAATCCGTGTACTTCGCGACAACGTAGTTATCTACGAAGGTGAACTAGAATCACTGCGTCGCTTTAAAGACGACGTTCAAGAAGTACGTAACGGTATGGAATGTGGTATCGGCGTTAAGAACTACAACGACGTGAAAGTAGGCGACCAAATCGAGGTCTTCGAAATCGTTGAGGTTAAGCGCGAAATTTAATTGCCTTAGTTAATTCGGCATGTGAGAAACGGGGGCCGAGTGCTCCCGTTTTTGTCTGTATACAGTAAACAGGCTTCACGCATGCCCTGCGTTAAATAAGGAAAGGAGAGTATAATGGCCCGTGAATTTTCACGTACCGACAGAGTCGCTCAGCAAGTCCATAAAGAAGTGGCGAGCATTCTGCAAAATGAATACAAGCACCGCGTTGGCGACATGCCCTTGATCACGGTTTCTGACGTAGATGTGTCGCGCGACCTAGCACATGCAAAAATCTTTGTGACTATCTACAACAGCACCGAAGAAGAAGGTAAAGCGCAAATTAAACAACTGGCAGAATACAAAAAGTTTATCCGCAGTATTCTAGCTAAACGTATTCGCATGCGCTCAGTGCCTGATCTTCACTTCTTTGAAGATAAGTCGATTGTTGAAGGTATGCGTATCTCTAATCTTGTGTCTCAGACCATCGCAAAAGATGAGTCAAAGCGCGATAAAGACGATCCACAAGAGCAGGAGTAAATGGCAAGACGTCGTAAAGGCCGTGAGATTAACGGCATAGTATTGCTTGATAAACCGCTTGGTGGGTCATCTAACCAACTGCTTCAAAAAGTGCGCTGGCTGTACAAAGCTGCGAAGGCTGGGCATACAGGCGCACTTGATCCACTTGCCAGTGGCATGTTGCCGCTGTGCTTGGGTGAAGCTACGAAGTTTTCTCAGTTTCTTCTGGATGCAGAAAAGACCTACGAGGTAACTGCTCAACTAGGTGTTCGCACCACCACGTCTGACGCCGATGGCGAAGTGGTTGAAGAAAAGCCTGTTGATGTAAGCGAAGAACAAGTACGTGATGCGTGCTTGGCGTTTCTAGGTAAGAGTAAACAAATCCCGTCCATGTTTTCAGCGCTTAAACATCAAGGTAAGCCACTTTATCACTATGCACGTCAAGGTATAGAGATTGAGCGTGAACCTCGTGATATTGAAGTGTTTGAATTAGATGTACTGCGTATTGAACTGCCGTTTGTAGAAATGCGCATTAAATGCAGCAAGGGCACTTATATTCGCTCTATCGTAGATGATTTAGGTCAGAACCTTGGCTGTGGCGCCTACGTGACTCGCTTACACCGTACGGAAGTAGCAGACTATCCTACGGATAAAATGGTCTCGCTGGATAAGTTAATTGAAATTCAGGAATCACTGGAAGAAGGTGACTTTAAAGCGCTGGATGACTTATTGATTCCTATGGATACCGCCGTAAGTCGGTTGCCATTTGTGACCATTAACGACGCTGAAAGAAACCGTTTTGATAACGGCCAATCTGTAAAAGGGACTTGTAGCGAAACGCTGAGTGAAGGCGTGTCTTACCGCGTTTACCATGGCGACGATACCAGTGGTATATTCTTAGGCGTAGGGGAAGGGGTTCTTGACCCGAAAGACCAAGGTATCCCTAAACAAGAAGTGTTTGTTAACCCAAAACGTCGAGTTGTTTATAGTTAGTACTTTGCAATGACCTATATCTAGCAGATTATGCTCGTTTAAAGCCTTGCGGTTAACGCAAGGCTTTCTTAATTGCAAATAAAGTAGTATAAAAGGTGCACTATTTAGTGGTAGGTTCTTTATCACTCATACAGATTTCTACTTTCTGCGAAACGTCTTAAGCTGGCGTGGTGTTTTAATTAAGGGATTATTCAATGACCAAATGGATTGGCTTATGGCTTTGTTCGCTATGCCTAGTATTTGCTGCGGGTTACTATGTCAATGATAAACGCCCTACAGTCCCTTCAGAAGTTTCTGTTCACATAACCAATGTAGGCGATGGTAAAGATCAACACGTCTCACAAACAGCGTTACTCCCTCAGCAAGGAGAGATCAAGCGTGAGCAGTCACCCAAAGACTCAGCGAGTAAATCTGACAATATTAGCCTAGAAGCCTGGTTTTCCGACAAGCCCAAGCTTAGCTTAAAACAAATAGGCGCCTTAATTATCTCTATAAGCATGATGGGCGAGCAGGCGATTATCGATACGTTATCAAGCATCGATACGTCTATTAGCGACCCAGATGCTGCCATGATTTTGTCAACAATGGTCTCTCGCTTAGTAGAGCTGAACCCCGAAAAAGCTTGGGACCTTGTTGATAACATGGATATTAACTTGGAATCAAAGCAGCAGTTTCGCATATCAGTTATAGCTAACTGGGCTAATCAATCGCCTTCTGACGCCCTTGACTGGTATATTAATAATTCCTCACTTACCTCAGGCATGCTCGAAAACAACATTTACCCTTCGCTTATTTTTAGAGAAATGGCAAGTGAGGATATTGATAGCGCCTTTCAGTCTATCGCTCTTCTTGAGTCAGAGAATTTAAAAAGTGCGGCCTATAGCGGCATTTTTAGTGTCTTAGAAACATCAGAGCAGTTTCGAGACACGTTATCGTTAATAAAACGTTCGGATGATAAACGGTTAGAAACTAATTTAATAAGTGTATGGGTACGCAAAGACGTTGAAAGCACTAAAGCTTGGTTCGACACGCTAGATGACAACGAACGAAAAAAAGAGATAAAGCGCGCTGTCTTTGATAGTTATGTAAACCAATCACCTAGTGAAGCTGCTTCCTGGTTTGTAAGACATAGCAATAGTGAAAACTATCAATCTGATGTTGAACACGCTGCCAGAACTATCGCTTACTTTGAGCCCGACACTGCGCTAACTTGGGCACAACGTCAAACGAATATTGATACTGAGCAAGTAGTGATTACCTTATTACAAGGAGCTGTTTACAGATCGCCGCAATTTGTAGAGCAAAATTTAGATTTAGTCGTAGATCACGACGCTAAGATAAGCATAGCTCACTCGGTATATTCTGCATACGGATACAAAAGTGACCAGCGGGCAATGGATTTTCTAAACGGTGTCGAATACAAAAGTGAGTTAGCTAAACGTATTAATAAGGTGGAATCGAACCTTAAACGGGTTAATTAATGAAATTACGTCGTTCCGTCCTTGCTAAGTCTGTAAACGTCATTATAATACGGCGCTCATTCCGCTTTGCTGAATTAGTGATCGGCGAAGCATTAATATTAGGAGAATGATATGTCACTAACTAAAGCAGAAACCGCAAAAATCATTGCTGAGTACGGCGTTAAAGAAGGCGACACTGGTTCACCAGAAGTTCAAGTTGCTTTGCTTACTCACAACATCAACAAGCTTCAAGGTCACTTTGCTGATCACAAGAAAGATCACCACTCTCGTCGTGGTCTTCTACGTATGGTTAGCCAACGTCGTAAGCTTCTAGACTACCTTAAAGGCAAGAACGCAGAGCGTTACCTTGACCTTATCAAGCGTCTAGGTCTACGTCGATAAGACTAGGTTTCAAGAAAAGCGCCCAATGGGCGCTTTTTTTTGCAAAAATGTACAGCAAAGTGCAATACGCCCTAGTACATGTATGAAGCCAGCCAATTAACCTTGTGTTTGTACTACGCGTTAGTTCGACGGTATGTTTTGCTTTTTATCTTCAAACATCCGCTCATCTGCAATGTAAATTAACTCTTCTAGCGTCTTGCCTTCTTCTGGATAGCTCGCGTGACCTATGCTGACGCCAACGCTGAACCCGCCTTGTGTGGTAGTAATAGGCTGTGTAAGCTTTTTAGCAAGTCGGGCTTTAAGTGTCTCTACATTGTATTCAGTGCTTAGCTCGGTGATTACTACGATAAACTCATCACCACCAACCCGTGATGCAATATCGTACACGCGACACATGGATTGAAGCCTTTGTGCAAGCTCAACAAGAACTTCGTCACCGATAGTGTGGCCGTATTCGTCATTAATGGGCTTAAATCGATTGAGATCCAGATAAAGTAGCGTACACACCTTATTGTTTCTCTCTAATCGAGGAAGCTCATTTCGCATATAGGTAGATAGGGCAAGCCTATTCGCTAAACCTGTTAGCGTATCGCTATTTGCCAGTTTTCTAATTTTCTGTTCTGCTTCGACTTGCTCGGTGATATCAACATTAATTCCAAACATCTTGTTGCCTTCAATGCGACCATAACCGCTAACATGACGGTATTTGTCGCCAGCGGCTTTCACTCTAAAAATTGCGTGAAATCCTGAGCTATCTTTTATTGATTGCTCTATCTTTTGCTTCACATTGGCAATATCGTCATCGTGAACTGTGTATTCCCAGTCACTAAATTGACCACTAAAACCAGCTTTGGAGACATTGTAGATTTTATGCATCCACTCATCCCAAATGAGCTCGTTAGTAGCGATGTCCCACTCCCATACACCTATGTGTGCTGCGTCAGCGGCCATAGACATGCGGCGGTTTAACGTTTTAAGCGTTTGTTGAGCTTCCCGCCATTTTGTTACGTCTTCGGATAGTGCCAATATGTATTGAGGGGTGCCGTAGTTGTCATCAATGACAATCTTTTTGGTCTCAAAAAAGCGCGTCACACCACCTATATTGAGTTTGAATTCGTTAACGATTTGCTTTTCAGAACTTGAAAGTAATTGCTTATCGTCAGATACAAATTTCTTGGCCTCCGCCTCGTCGAATATATCAAAGTCAGATAGCCCCACGAGTGACGCTTTGTCGGTGCCCAATATTCTACTTCCCGCATCATTTACATGGGTAATCGAAAGGCTGTCGGCACGCTTTACAATCAACATATTGGGCAGTGCGTCAAACACCGTTTGTGCAAAAACTTCTTGGTTCTTTACGTCAGACAAATCTTTTACCGTACACACATATGAAATATGGTTTCCCGGCAGCAAATTAATGCGAAGTGTCAAAGGAAAAACCTTTCCGCTTTTCCGAATACCGTCCAAAGTTAAAGGCACGTTGTGCGCTGCGCTATTCTTTGCCGCTTTTTTTAATCCTATCAGGAGTGGCTCATGGGCATGCTCAGAAGGGCTCACAAGCTCGCGTATGTGAATGGTCTGAGGAGAAAAACTGTCGAGACCAAACATGCTTAACGCGACAGGGTTGGCAAATTCAACCATGCCGGCACTGTCGAAAGTCAATACGCCTTCTTGTACTGTATTTAACACCGCGTTATAGCGCTCTAGCAGTAACGTACGTGCTCGCAGCTCGATAAAAATAAGAATAGTAAACGCGAAAAGCATCACCATTAGCATGACCAAATAAGCGAGGTTTTTGGTTTCTGGCTCTTGTAGTATTTGCGTAGAAGGCAGTGCATATACGTGCATAGACAGCATACCGGTGTAATGCATACCGGATATAGCACTGCCCATTATAATAGCTGGAACAATTTGTTTAAGTATTCGCAGTTGCGAAGTGGTGACATATTCATGGGTTTTTAAAGCAATACCTGCCAGACCGACGGCAACCACAATAGACAAAGAGAAGTACCAGCCATCGTACGCCATGATGGCATTCATCTGCATTGCCATCATGCCGATGTAGTGCATGCTGCCAATGCCAAGTCCCATATATAAACTGCGAAGCAAAAGCGAGTTAGCTTTATGTGGCAGTTTACTCATCACAACAATACTCGCAAGAATCGCGGGTAACACAGAGAGTAGGGTTATGAAAGGGTCGTACGAAACCTCAAGAGGGAGCTGATAGGCAAGCATCCCAACAAAATGCATCGCCCAAATGCCAAAACCAAGAAAGCACGCTGATGCCAGCGACCAAAATGCTCGCTCATTTTGTAACTCTGTTTGCGACATCTTCGCAGAAAGAACGAAAGAGATAAGGGAAGCAGATATTGCAATAACAACAGAAGCCACCACGAAAAATACATCGTAGTTAGCCAATATTTCAGCACTAGGGGGAAAATCCTTTACCGAAAAAAAATGATAATGTCCGTTTTTCAAAGTCTTAAATTGTCTTATCAATAAACTACTACTAAATGTAGTAGTTTCATTTATTTACGCAACTCAACTTTGCTCGCTGTTTTTGTAGAAGAGCGAACTGCATTTTGCATAATAGTTAGTTCACGGCTTGTTAGGTTACGCCACTGGCCAGGTTTTAGTGAGCCGAGTTCAAGGTGCATGATTCGGGTTCGTTTTAGTTTGGTGACCTCGTACCCTAAAAACTCACACATTCTGCGGATTTGTCGATTAAGACCCTGAGTTAGAATAATGGTAAATGTATTTTTGCCCGTGGGTTTAACCACACAAGGCTTCGTCACCGTCCCTAAAATTGGTACTCCGCGAGACATACGGTTGACGAAGCGCTCACTGATTGGTTGGTTAACCGTAACTTCGTATTCTTTGTCATGAGCATTTTCAGCGCGCAGGATCTTGTTCACGATGTCCCCATCGCTGGTTAAAATGATTAAGCCTTCCGATGGTTTATCTAACCTTCCTACGGGGAAAATACGTTCCTTGTGACCGATAGCGTCAATAATGTTGCCTTTGACATGACGCTCAGTTGTACAGGTGATACCAATGGGTTTGTTATAGACAATATATACGCGATCTGACTTGTCTGAGGCAACGGCACCTACAACTTTACCGTCTACCTTTACAGTGTCACCAGGCCCCACTTTCGTACCCAGTTCAGGTGGTTGGTTATTAACGGTAACGCGATTTTGCTCAATGAGTTTATCCGCTTCACGGCGAGAACACAGGCCAGTGTCGCTAATATATTTATTTAAACGTTTGGGCGCTTGCTCACTCATTGCGCATTAGGTCCTATAGATTTCAAAAGAGGGCAATATTATCACGGCAAAAAGAAAGGGGCGATTCGCCCCTTTCTTTTTTATGCGTTAAACCGTGGTTTTTATTCTCGGTTGTATACTATTACAACAGATTTAATCTGGTTTACTGGTTACCTGCAGCTGAAGGAGCCGAACCACTTCCACCCGTTGAACCACCGCTAGATACTACTTTGGTTGCTATATCGCGAATTTCGTTTTCCAAACTGGTAATGCGGCCAGATAAGGTCGTATTGCGTTGCTCTAACACAGACAATTTGTCGGTTAAATTGCGTACGCTTTGCTGAGCGCTTTGTTTATCGCTTGCTGCTTGCTCAAGTTGAACATTAACAGCGAGCAGTTCATCAGCTAACGAAGCAAGTTGATTCTTAACCGAGCCAATGGCCGCCGCTTGCGATTTTACATTTTCTGAAACTGAGTTGATGTTCTTATTCAAGGCGTTTTGAACGTTACCCACGCGGTCGCCAAGATCAGCAATCTCTTGTTGATTACGACGCCAAGCTGACGCCCACAACTTATCCATTTGTTCCCAAAGCTCGTTTGTCTTGTTGGTTAGCTCAGTAACTTTAACTTGCAGGGCAACAGTAGATTCACCAATTTCTTCACCTGTAGCAGATAACTTGTTTTCTAACTGCAAAATGCGCTGCTCCGCTTGCTCAGCAACCGCTGTCTGTTGCTCAAGCATGGTGTACAGGTAATAGCAACCACCACAGGCGGCCAAGGCGATGACGGCAACGAATACAACCCAGATTCCATTACCGTTTCCACCACCAGAGGGTTGGCGGTTTGCTGATGGGGCAGATGAAGGTGGAGGCGTTGCTTTTGTTGGCGCCGCCTGACGTTTTGTTTGGTAATCACGACGGTCTTCTTCATCCAATCTAATGGTTGGAAACTCATCGTTTTTCGAATTATTTGCCATAGTAAATTTATAATCTCGTTATGTAGTGCTAACTTCATCGCATTTAGATGCTTTAACTCAATAAGAAGACAGCACATTTATATTTGCGCGCTAAAGCATGTTATCGCTAAATTAAAGGAAATTCTACGGCTTATGCTCAATGTCAATTATACATAAGCCATAAAATCCGAGAATTTCCTTAAAGCGTAGCGCTACTGCTTATCGCCGATCCATTCAACGCGATACAAATCTCGTCTTCTATCAAGATAATTCCGCACAGAACCTTCATTTTGAAGCTTAGTGAGTTTATCCAAATCCAAATCAACAATGAGCGTCATTTCTGTGTTTGGCGTGGTCTCAGAGACAATTGCGTCATGTGGGAACGCGAAATCACTTGGCGAGAAAACCGCGGTTTGCCCATATTGAATATCTACGTTGTCCACTTTGGGTAAGTTACCTACGCTACCTGCAATTGCCACGTAGCATTCATTTTCAATAGCGCGGGCCTGCGCACAGCGTCGCACGCGCAAATAACCGTTTTTGGTATCTGTCCAGAAGGGAACAAACAAAATTTGCATTTCCTGATCGGCAAGAATACGCGCAAGCTCTGGAAACTCCACGTCATAGCAGATCAAAACGCCGATTTTGCCGAAGTCGGTATCAAATGTCTTAAGGCTGTTTCCGCCTTTCATTATCCAATCTTCTTTTTCGTGAGGTGTTGGATGAAGCTTATACTGGCTTTCAATCGTGCCGTCGCGTTTGCAAATGTAGCTGACGTTATAGAGCTCTTCCTCTTCTACCACAGGCATAGAACCTGCGATAATCGTAATATTGTACGATACGGCCAAATGAGACACGGCAGTTAAAATCTCATCGGTATAGGTCGCTAAATGCCAAATTGCATCAATTGATGAATCTGACGGGCTCAGGCCCATTAATGGCGCGTTGAAAAACTCAGGGAACAGGGCAACGTCGCAAGAATAGTCAGACAAGGCATCGACGAAGTACTCTACTTGTTGTAAAAGCTCTTCTACATTATTGAAGTAACGCATTTGCCATTGAATACATCCGATTCGCGCGCTGGTCTTCCTGCTGGCGATGAGGGAAGGCGTGCCCGGTTCATAATAAATATTGTGCCACTGAAGTAGCGTCGCATAACCCTGTGAGGCTTCATCCTCTGGAAGGTAAGCCGACATGACTTGCTTGACTTCAAATCCATTTGAAAGTTGAAAAGTTAAAATGGGGTCGTAGATGTCTTTGAGCTTGACTTGCTCAATGTATTCATAAGGCGACAGCTCATGCGCATGGTTTTTATAGTTCGGGATTCGACCGCCCGCCATAATGGATTTTAGATTCAAATTACGACAGAGCTCTTTACGCGCTTCGTAGAGACGACGACCAAGGCGTAGACCTCGATACTCGGGTGAAACAATTACTTCAACTCCATAAAGCACATCACCGTTAGGATCGTGTGTGGTCAAATAAGCATCACCCGTAATTTCATCGTAGCTGTGTTTATCCCCAAACTGGTCATAATCTACAATCACTGAAATGGCGAAAGCGACCACTTTGCCTTTATCTTCAATACATATTTGCCCATCGGGAAATGTAGTAACTTGGGCTTTATAGTTAGAGTAAGGCCATGCGCCTCCAACGTTGGCGTATACCTCATCCATTAACGCTTTAACATCGTTGTAGTCGTCCAGTCTCAAGTTTCTTAAGTCTAGATGATGTTCCGTTTCTTCTATTTGTGTTTGATCTTGACTCATGGGTTACTCTTTTTGCTAAAAATTTTAATACGTACATTGCGTATATCTTTACTAAACCGCCTTGCCATGCGTTTTTCAACTGTTAATTACAATCCGTATGTTCAGACGTAATGGCAACGGAAACAAGGGCAGAAGAAAATTCTCTCAATCAACCCTCTTAAAATATACACCTCGGTTTACTTATTGATTTAGTTTACCTTTACCGTCATTTGCTCACTTTAAAATTGATATTAAATAAGCAAGAAGCGTGCGACTTCTTAACGACAAATAATTTTTCTTTTATCGATAAAAAAATAGCGCGGAAAATGCGTGGTGATGCAATTGCTATAGGATTCAACCCCGCGTATAAGTTCGCTAGTTTTTTAACGTACACAACCCGCTCCTAACTACACGATTAGTTAACCGCTCAAAGGTAGAAATGCTCTGATGAATAGAGAACAACTTGCGTCGTATCAGCCTCTTCACGTTTTCGATGAAGCCATATTTGAAAATATCGTCGATGACTTAGTCACGAAAGGCTTTTCTATTCAAGAGCATGGTTTACCTGATTTCATTACACAAGCACTTTTGGCCTGCCAGCGTTCAATCTCTGAAGCTGAATATCAAGCGGCAGGTATTGGTCGCGCAGAGAATTATCAAAAGGCTGAAAAAGTTAGAGGGGACGAGATTTGCTGGATTACAGGTTCATCTAGCGAAGGCGCTTTGTGGCTTTCGTGGTGTGAAGCCATGCAGCAGTATGTAAATCGTTCGCTCTTTATGGGGCTTTTTTCTTTTGAAAGTCATTTTGCCTGCTATGAGCCGGGTAAATTTTTCAAACGCCATGTAGATGCGTTTAAAGGTCAGGGCAATCGCGTGTTGTCTTTAGTCGCCTATTTGAATGACGACTGGACTTCAGAAGATGGGGGAGAACTCGTGCTCTACGCTGATGAAAGTGATCTAATTGGAACAAGGGTGCTGCCAACGAAAGGTACTTTCGTTGTCTTTTTGAGCGAACAATTCCCTCATGAAGTATTACCTGCTGCCCGCAGCCGTCACTCGGTTGCAGGTTGGTTTAGGGTTAACGGAAGCGTTAACGACGCGATTGATCCGCCTCGATAAAAGCACTAATCACGTTGTGAAACGCACGTGTATCTAAAAACCAAGACTTATGTATAATAAGTTTAGGCTGTATGCGCGCTATTATTACAAAACTGGTTTGAATTATGGGCCAGCTCCTCTCGCGCACAGCTCGCGCAACATTGTGCCGTCGCAATAGCAAGTATTCTATTACGACGCTTAGGGAAAAGACGTTAGAAGTGATTGGTAAATGCTGGAAAAAATACCTGCCCCAACCCCAAGAGAAGAATTACATGTGCTGGTTATCGATAACCAGGGGCTTGTACATGATGTAGTGTCATCAGCTTTGCATGAAATTGGAATAAAAAACGTAAGCAGTGCTTTTAATGCCTTTCACGCGAAAAGGTTATGTGCTGCAAGACAATACGACTTTGTTTTACTGGCGTTTAACGTCAGTCACGACAAAGATGGCTTTCACCTTTTTGAAGAATTAAAACACCTCAATCACATCAACGACACCACCACGGTCATTTTTCTCAGTGCAGAGACATCGCCTGAATTGGTTAATTGTATTGTTGAATTGCAACCGGATGACTTTTGGGTCAAACCTCTTCAGCGCAACAAAATTGAGCTGCGTTTGGAATACCTTATCCAAATAAGGTTAAAGCTACATAAAATGCTTCATTGTATGCAGGTGGGGGACTATTCCACCGCTATGTACTATGCAGAGCGCCAGTTAAAAGATCCTTCGCTATCGGAGTATCACACCAGAATTAAACGCTTAATTGGTGATTGCTTATTGCAGCTTCGCGATTATCAAACTGCGGAAGACTACTTTAGAAGCTTATTGCAGAGCATGGATCATGCGTGGGTTCACATTGGTTTAACCCGGTCGTTGCTTCGACAAGATGAATTAGAAGAAGCCCAGCTACTGGTTGATGACTTATTGCAGCGCCACGACACGCGATTCTTAACCTTTGACTTGCTTGCCCAGTATTTCATAGAGAAAGAGCAGTTCGATATTGCCTACGAACAAATGAAAGAGGCGAGTAGGCTAGCACCTCGCAATATTGAGCGTAACAAACGGTTATGGGATCTTGCTCGATTGAACCACGATAAGGCAGGGCAACTTTCAGCCGTTCAGAATATGGCAAAGTTTGCTAAAAATTCTATCCATGACTCACCTCAGCTAACGCTCAATGTTATTCGTTCAACCATTGATTTAGCCACAAGCCTTGGCAGTACAGAAGGCGAACGCTATATGAAACGCGCAGAATCTGAACTGGAAGAATTGAAACAACAAAAGGGCATGCAGTCTCAGCTTGGCGAGCAGATTGACGTCGTAAAAGCGCGTGTCTTGTGCTTGCGAGACGACAAAAAAGGGGCTGAAAAGTTGATGAAGGATCGTTCGGCGTCTACCGACGGCCTCTCAATGGAGGATAGCCTCGATAAAATGAAAGCATTTCACGAGTTAGGAATGCGTGAACACTGTGTGAGTATTTTAGATAAGCTTAGAAAGCAAATTGAAGGAGACACGTTTACTTCTCAAGTGGTAAATGAATACCTGAATCAAGAGTCGATTGAACGTACTGAAATTCAATTTACCACAAAAGAGCTTAAGCAAATGGCTGCGGTTAACTATAAAGAGAATCGGTTGTCGCCAGCTTTCAACAATTTATGCCAAGCACTAACACTGTCGCCTAAAGACAAACAAGTTGCGCTTAGCTTGTTGAAAGTTATTACTCAAATCCACTTAGGGGATAATTTAACAGACGAGCACATGGAAGCGGCCCATAAAGCGGCGAAGCTTCTTTTAAGTAGTGACTTGTCGCCAACCCAGGCTGAAAAGCGGGATCAGTACATAAGCCGAATCGGCATTGAGGTGGATGACAGTAACGCTGCTGACTTAGTTGGTGTGGTGGCTGTTAAAGCATAACGGTTACTACACAGACTGTCATTGAAAAGAGTACCAATAAAAAAGCTGCCTCCATTGAGGCAGCTTTTTTACGTGAATGAAGCACACCCGTTAAGCGTGTACTTCATTTTTTCACTTTTTACTTCTTAACAGTAGTCGAACGACGACGAAAGCCAATCGCTGCAGCTAGCAGGGCAAGAATTCCTCCCATTGCTCCACCTGAGCTATCATTGTTTTCTTCTTCCTCTTCAACTACGTCTGCTTGTAGGTCAAAGGTTGCGATGAATGGGTCGTGATCTGAGCTTCTAAATGGACCAACATCAGTAAAGGCGTAACCGTCTTCATCTGGGTAATAACGAAGCGCTTGATCGTACTGCAACTGGTAAGCTTCAACTGAGTTGATGTTCCAGTGAGCACCGTCAATGGCGTCTTCAAGCATGGCTTCACTTGCTAGTACGTGATCTAAACTACCTACCTGTTCAGTTCCGTAGAACCAATATGAGAAGCCTTCTGCATCAAACTCTTCAGCCAAGTTGTGATAGCCGAAGCTAGACTCTACGTCCACTGACGAGCCTTCATCCATACCTGTATTGACCGCAGTCGTAATAGTGTATCCACGAGACTCAGGTGTGTAATCGGTAAGTACAGCTACTGGATCTTCAGCGCTATAAGCGTTTAAGTCGCCTAAGATAACCTTGCGCTCTGGCAGGCTCTCATCACTTAGCGCGTTGCCTAATGTGATAGCTGCCGATACACGAAGTGCGTTACAGCTACCCTGAATCGTGGTAATTTCAGACGGCGCTTCTGCCACATCTTCTGCACACTGTGAACCTTTTGATTTAAAGTGATTCACGGCAACAAGGAACGATTTGCTGCTTTCAGTGTGTACAAACGATTGAAGAAGGCTTGGGCGCATGCGTGCCAGGCTATCTTCATCAATTTGTTGCTCTGGCATAGCAACTACCATGGCATCATTTTCTGGCGTCACTACTGTAGCTTTGTATAACAAGCCTACAGTAATCGCATCCGTACCAATTTCACTGCCATCACTGGTTGCGATGAATGAGTATTGCTCGGTTTCACCAAGTTCGGCGTTAATAGCATTAACTAGAGATTGGATAGCGCTATCTTCACCAAAACCATCGTTTTCGATTTCCATCAAACCGACAACGTCTGCGTTAAGGTTAACGATAGCTTCAACGATACGACCCTGTTGCAATTCAAACGCCACTTCATCGTCTGCGCCGCGGTTTTCGTCATAATCGAAATTTACGTCGCCATTTGCATCTACTTCACCATTAAAGTAGTTAAGCACGTTGAACGTAGCAATAGATAGGTTGCCTTCTGTAACCACTGGGTTTGCTTCGCGAGAAGACGTTACTTCGATAACGTCGCTTGGATTAATTCTGTAAGTGCCAAAACTGTAGTTTAGTGGGCCAGCAGCAGAAACCGAATCACCAATGCGAATGGCATTAGCGTAGCTGAAAGTAGGGAAGTAATTAAGTGCATCTGGGTACTGCGAGCTGCTGTTATCTTCGATTGTAAGAAGGCTTGTCTCGCTCGCTTCTTCTGCCGCAGTATAAGCTTCTGACAGAGGCGCAGCTACGTCGCTTGGTTGGCGTTTAATTGTATCGCTAACAACGATTTCACCAAAACGCCACAGGTTGTTTGTACTCGTCACTGTTGCATCAGTCACGCTAACAACCATACCTTCAACGGTTTCAAGGTCAAGTTCGTACGGCATAGAAAGTTCTACCGCTGCTACAGCATCCGCTGTACCACAATCAAGTGCAGCCACATCACTATCCATAGCAAGTGTGGTCATACCGTAGTTTTCTTCTACTTCACCGTAAAAGCGAACCAGGTTACCTGTTTCAACGTCGACAGAACCTTCTACAAATAAGCCTTCAGACGTGGCGTCGTCAGCGTCGTAATCAGACGCTTCTTCTTGGACAAAGAAGCCGCCAGCACGTGTGCCAGTTACAATAGCTTCAATTATAACGTTATTGCCAACTTCAGCAGAGCTGCTTTCACTGCCCTGTATAGCACTAATAAGTGTCGCGTCTGCACCGCAAATACCTAGCTCAACAGCAGGCTCTTCTGGAACTTCTACAACGTCACCGCCACCTTCAGTGGTAAATGTACCCGCTGGAAACGGCGTTGCAGCGTCAGTGTTAGTGGTCGAGCCATCAAGCGCGTCAACACCACTGTAAGTCCAGTTAGATGCTTCGAAACTGCCGCCATTTGCTGTTTGACCTGACGTCCGGTATGCCCAACCGTCTAGGTACTCCCACGCGGTGCCACTACCGTCGGTGTTGATATCGCCAAACGTGTCAATAACGCTGCCATCTTTAAAAAGCTCAATAGCATCGTCACCATTAATACCCATTGATGAAGTATCGTAGTCTGGTGCAGAACCGAAAAACGCAGTAAATCCATCAATTTCTGATGCTACGTAGATATAAGTACCAGCGCTTGCAGACGTACCAGCTGGAAACGTAAACTCTTCGCCATCAGTACCGCCGCCGTTGTTTGCAGTTCCAAGGGCATAGGTAGATAAATCTGCTATGTCATTGACTACGAAAAGTTCAACTGCTTTTGGAACACCACCGCTTAACGGTCCATCGATAACACCACTAATGACTAAATCGTTAGCTTGGATGGCGGTTGAAGAAAGTGCAGAAATGATTCCTGCAGATAGTAAAGTTAATGATGTTTTCACGTCATTTTCCCTTTGTAGTTTTCATTATTTTTAATTCACATAATTACTGCTTCTGCTTTTGCCGAAATAGAAAAAACAGAGTGATATGTGAAGCGCAATTTTCTTATTGCTTGAACTACACTAAGGGCATTTGTAATGGATAGGAATGACTTAACCTTATTCAAGCTGTTTTTAAAATATTACTTAGATATCAAGTTCTTATCATCTACAGGTAAGTTTACTCATACCTTTAACTCTTAACCAAAAGCTAATATAGGTGTTAAGTAATGCTAACGACACGTCTATGACAACAGTCCGCCTGGTAAAAAATACGCTTTTTCTTGATATCTTTATTTCAGCGCACGAGTGAACAGCGCATGATCATCAACTACTTGTTCTGTATAAAGATTTGCTATTTTTACGAGCAGGCTTTTTACTTGAGAAAAGGACGTTGATGCTGACGACGCGAATCGTGTACTTCTTCTATCGCCTCGGCAGTGAGCTAGCGCAAGGCTATACCCGCACAATTCGGCAAAATACTCAAAGCCACCATTTATCGCTTTATTTCCCATTGCAATATCTTGTGGGTCGATTCCCACTTTAGCGTGATGTCGGGAGCGAACCAGGTAATGCGCATTTTCAAACTTAACTTCATCAAGCACTAAGTCGGGTTTTCTTTGCATTCTTCGTTGGCATCGAGCTGTAAGGTGTGCAGCATTTAGGCGATTAACCGGGTTAAAATCTGGAAAGTAATAAATAGGCGCCGCAACACGTTGTTGCTTAACCTCGACAATATGACAATGCGCAAAGCTTGCTGAATTATGTGGTTTTGCTGGTCCTACTAAAAAGTAGTAGCGCGCCATATTTACCGACCCGGTGCCCGCGTCCAGGCGTTTCACTATATCGACTACCGCATCGTCCATGTAGGGAGCAAAAGCTTCTAGTAGCGTGGCGTATTCTTGTGGGCTTAGGGTAGAAAATTTTTCACTGTTGGCCTTAAACCCCAAGGTCTTGCCATCAAAATGAACGGCTTTAGCCAGCGCACTTTTAACCGTGAAGTCTTCTCCTCCTGCGCTGCGAGCTTTGGCTTTTTTATATAGTTTGGTCAGCTTGCTTGGCACGGCATCTGGACAGTAGTCTATGGCTTCATTGATCACCATGGCGTTTTCTACTACTTGGCTACAGATTTCTACATAACGCTCAATAAATGCGTATTGCGCATTAATAACCTGCTGGTGGCTGACAACAGGTTTAGTGATGTCGATGTTATCGCACGCATACTTTCCATCAACGGTGCCTAGGCAATGTATCTGGGCAAGGTGCAATGAAGTGAGATAACGAAGCACATCCCAATGTGCTTTGCCGACACACGCATCATCAAAGTCGTTGGGTGAGAAGATCACTGTATCTCCGTGAGACCCTTCTTCTGTGAGAAAGCCAAAATTGGAAGTATGACAGTCTCCCATCACGCTGGTGAGGGGAACTGTCTCGCATTCTCTAGGAAAATTGATAAGGCCAGCTTTTATATCAGCGTAAAACAACTGCGCACTGCCTCTGTAGAAAACAAAGGGGCTGGCCTCCATTTTTGCATGCTTTGCCAAAGTGCGAGATGGCGCGTGTCCATCGATTAGCATTATTTCGTGGGAGATGCGCTGTAGTCGGGAATGGGTCATAGTTTTCTCATTCAGCAGAGTTTAGCCGGTGAAACCGTATTGCAAAACAATCAATCTATTTTGGCTCAATTTTCATCGTTCAATTCAATAACCTGATTAAGCGATTCATTTTTACCAATTAGTTTTTTGTGATTGTGCGCGCTATTCTTATCACCAGTTTCGAGAGACATGAATTTCGCGTTACGTGATTATCTTCACAAAACTGCAAAACCATGTCGACACAATAAACGTAAAGTTTGTATTCGCATGTGTTTAACGTGCGAAAGTAATTTAAACCAAATGGAGAATTAAACATGGCATTGATTAATACTGCTATCAAACCTTTCAAAGCAACTGCATTTAAAGACGGCGAATTCGTAGACGTAAGCAGCGAAGACATCAAAGGTAAATGGGCAGTTTTCGTATTTTACCCAGCTGACTTCACATTTGTTTGTCCAACTGAGCTTGGCGACATCGCTGACAAGTACGAAGAACTTCAGTCACGTGGCGTAGAAGTATTTTCAGTATCTACTGACACTCACTTCACTCACAAAGCATGGCACGATTCTTCTGACACGATCAACAAGATCAAATTTGCAATGATTGGCGACCCAACAGGCGAAATCACTCGTAACTTCGATTGTATGCGTGAAACTATGGGTCTTGCTGACCGCGCTACATTTGTTGTTGACCCAGAAGGCATCATCCAAGCGATGGAAATCACTTCTGAAGGTATCGGCCGTGACGCAGATGACCTAGTACGCAAAGTTAAAGCCGCTCAGTACGTTGCAAACAACCCAGGTGAAGTTTGCCCAGCTAAGTGGAAAGAAGGCGAAGCAACTCTAGCACCTTCACTTGACCTAGTAGGCAAAATCTAAGCAGCACGCTTAGCGCTTCGTGCATTGCACAGTATTAAGCAAATAATTTGTAGGGAGTGGGTCTCCACTCCCTGATATTAATTTCCAATTTCCGCTTATGTTGTTGACCCTTCAAAAGGTTGGCGGGGATCGGCGTGTCGAAAATAAGGCAGAATAACCGTGTTAACTAAAGAAATTTTACAAGCATTGAAATCATATGCAGAGTCAATGCAAAAAAACGTAACCTTTGTCGTACAGACCGGTGAACATAGCAAGCGTGAAGAGCTTGTGACGTTTCTGTCCGACATTGCTTCAGTAAGCGAAAAATTAAACGTAGAAGAGCGTGACACAAATGATGAGTTGCGCAGTGCAATCAGCTTTTTGTTGGAAGCTGACGGCGAAGATACGGGAATTCGTTTTTCTGGTATCCCTGGCGGTCACGAGTTTAACTCGCTTGTACTTGCCATGCTGCATGCAGCGGGTACTGAACTTAAGCTAGACGATAGCGTTAAGTCGATGGTGAAAGCGGTGAATGAACCACTTAATTTTGAAGTGTTCATTAGCTTAAGCTGTCACAACTGCCCTGAAGTCGTACAGGCACTTAATCAATTTGCTTTGATTAATCCTAACATCAAGACCGAAATGATCGACGGCGGGTTATATCAAAATCTAATTCAAGAGCGCGACATCCAAGGTGTTCCTAGCGTATACCTTAATGGCGAGCTATTCGCGAATGGTAAAGTTGATGCCTCTGTGCTTATCAACAAGTTAATTGAACGCGACCCTAGCCTTAAAGAAGCAAACAAAGGCGATGCGTTACCACTTCAAGACGTAACGGTTATCGGTGGTGGTCCAGCAGGCGTTGCTTCGGCGATTTACAGTGCCCGTAAAGGCCTTAAAGTTGCCATTGTTGCTGAAACTTTTGGCGGCCAAGTTAAAGATACCATGGGTATCGAGAACCTTATCTCAGTACCTAAAACAACGGGCCCTGAGCTTGTTGGTAACTTGATGGAGCACGTACGCGATTACGACATAACGCTTAAAGAGCACGTACGTGTTGATAGCATTGAGAAAGGCAACATTAAAACCATTACGCTTTCTTCTGGCGAACAGATCCGCACTCGTACGGTTATTGTTGCGACAGGCGCACGCTGGAGAGAACTTGGTGTTCCGGGCGAAAAAGAGAACATCGGTAATGGTGTTGCGTACTGCCCACACTGCGACGGCCCTTTCTTCAAAGGTAAAGACGTAGCGGTCATTGGCGGTGGTAACTCAGGTATTGAAGCAGCACTTGACCTTGCAGGCATTGTAAAATCGGTGACGGTATTTGAATTTATGCCAGAACTAAAAGCGGATAAGGTACTTATCGATCAAGCTCAAAAGCGCGATAATATTACCATTATCAAGAACGCGGCAACGCGCCAAATTACTGCTGAAAATGGCAAAGTAAACGCAATTGAATACCAAGATCGCTCAACTAACGAAGTGCACACCCGTGAACTTGCAGGTGTATTTGTTCAAATTGGACTTGTACCAAACAGTCAGTTTATGAAGGGCACGGTAGACATGACGCAGTATGGCGAAATTATTGTTGATACTAAGTGTCATACATCTGAGCCGGGTATATTTGCAGCCGGTGACGTAACAACAGTACCGTATAAGCAAATTGTTATTTCGATGGGCGAGGGCGCGAAAGCATCGCTTGCTGCATTTGAATACTTATTAAGCCATGAAGTAGTTGAGTCTGAACAGGAAAGTGAAGCGGCATAGTCATTAGCCTTTCACTTCTCATGAGAGTTAAAGCCGAGCTAACGCTGTTAGTTCGGCTTTTTTGTATGCGCGTATCTTTATGTTACTTAACAACCTCGGTTAACGCGTTTTCTGTTACTTATTAATGTTAATGTGAATGATACTGGTTATCATTTGTGTAAATTTTTGCTAAATTAGACGAAAGTACTAATGCAGCCTTCAGTTCACTTCATTCTTGTAATAGGTGAATTGATGGGTCTTAAAAATTAATAACAGAAAACACTCAACATGAATAAGAAATTACTCAGCTTGGCGGTAGCGGCTATCTTAGTGTCTCACGCACATGCTCAGGAAGATGAAAGTGGCGCTGGCTCAGCTATAGATAAGCGAGAAGCAACAGCGGAAAAAGCAGAAGCGAATGCAGTAGAAAAGATTGAAGTAGTGGGCATGCGTTCTCCGTTTGGCGCAACAAAAACAAATACACCCATTGTCGAACTCGCCCGTACAATTTCCATTGAAACCGCATTAGATTTAAAGCAAAAAGGTGTGTTAAATCTTTCTCAGTCTGCCACCTATATGGCGGGTGTGACGGGGGAGTCTTACGGATACGCCACCCGAGTCGATTCAATCTCTTCCAGAGGATTAAGTATTCCGCGCTATCGCGACTCAATTCAAGAGTTGTTTGGCAGCTATAATTCTACGCGAGCTGAAATTTACACAATGGAACAGGTTGAGCTGCTTAAGGGGCCTGCCTCTGTACTTTACGGTCAGGGCTCTCCCGGTGGCATAATGAACTATGTGTCAAAAACGCCGACGTTAGGCAAAGGAAGCGAAGTGGTGTTGTCCTACGGAAACTTCGACCGCGCGCAAGTTGGGGTGGATGTAAACGGCAGCCTGTCTGAAGATGATAAGTGGATGGGGCGTTTTGTTGGTATATATCGTAATGCTGACTCTCAGGTTGATTATGTTAGCGATGACACCCAAGTATTCATGCCGTCACTGTCCTTCATGCCTTCTGACGATACAACGCTAACGCTTATCGGGTTATTCCAAGATACTGATAGCGATACAGCAGCGCAGTTTATTCCTGTGGAAGGCACATTATTGCCTTTGGCTGACGGCACTTATTTACCCGACCAAGATGTTTACGCAGGTGAACCAGGGTTTAATAAATTTGATACTAAGTCGGACCAAGTTACTTTGCTTGGCGAGCACTTGATTAACGATACAACGTCACTTTCATTTACTGCCTTATGGCGAGATGGTGA
This sequence comes from Alteromonas sp. R7, assembly GCF_055755235.1. Classification (NCBI taxonomy): domain Bacteria; kingdom Pseudomonadati; phylum Pseudomonadota; class Gammaproteobacteria; order Alteromonadales; family Alteromonadaceae; genus Alteromonas; species Alteromonas sp. R7. The sequence continues at coordinate 30,146 of NZ_JBVTQX010000012.1, forward strand.
GGCAGACTACCACCAAGCGTGGCCCACTTTTACGGGCGGTACTCGCTATCTAAACGCTTTTGTAGGGGCACCGGTCGCGCCTACCGATACCTTTGTGCCAAGAACGTTTTATCAAGCAGACAATACGTTTAATCAACACGCTTTTGATATTCGTGTAAACAAGGGCTTTGTAACAGGCGCTTTCGAACATGAATTATTAGCGGGTGTACAATATCAACATGTTAAGACTGACGCCAACTCTGCTTACTATGCTGGTGGTGGGGTATTACAAGGTGATTTTAGGTACATTCTGGACTTGGCTAACCCTGAGTACACAGGCGCACCAGAGCAAGCCATTTTCGACACAATCTACAACGATGCGCCTGAACAGACAGTCACGGACACGGGGTTATACCTGTCTGATCAAATTTCCTATGAAAACTGGCGGGTAACGCTAGGCCTACGTCACGACCGCGTTGATAATGATACGGGCGTAACTGAGCAGGATGACACGCAAACATCATACTCAGCTGGAATTTTGTATCGTTTTGACAACGGCATTTCTCCCTACCTTAGTTACGCTGAGTCGTTCGAGACGGTAGTGGGACTAGATAACAATAACAACCAGCTTAAGCCTGAAGAAGGTCGTCAATACGAGGCAGGGATTAAGTATGAACTCTCGTCAGTACCTGGTTTTATCACGCTGGCGTATTACGATATTGAAGTTTCAAACCTTCCTAATCCTAACGGATTACCAGACGAAGCGGCGCAACAGCAAGGCGTAACGACCATTGAAGGGATTGAGCTTGAAGGGCGCGTAGACTTTGGCCAGATAACAGCGCAGTTTGCGGCGTCGGTCTTGGATGCAGAAGATCCTAACGGTTTTTCGTTGTCAGCACAGCCAGACAGCAATTCATCCCTATGGGTAAATTATTCTCCACTTGAGCTTGAAGCGCTGACGGTAGGAGCTGGTATTCGCTACGTGGGAGAATCAGTTTCTGAGAATGGTATCATCAGATACGACACGCCTAGCTACACCCTTGGTGACCTGATGGTGTCGTACGAGCTAGCAGATAATTTGAATTTGCAGCTGAATGTAAGAAATGTGACCGATAAAAAATATCTCACGTCTTGCTTATTCAGAGGTGACTGTTTCCCTGGTGTACGCAGAACAGTGAACGCGTCGCTAACCTATTCGTTTTAAGGATTTATCATGCTTTCAGTTGCAGCGGGTGGTTTAACACTTGCAGCCTTAGGTGTTATTTATAAAAGTTGGCGCGCTCAAGCGTCAACGTATCTTTATTTGGGTCTTGTCGTATGGCTAGTTGCAGCAGTGTGCTGGTCTTATGCTCAGGGGTGGGAGTTTGGCGTGCTGTATGTGCTGTGTATCCCTTCCATTTTAGTGTGGCCTTTTATTGCGTTTAACCAAACGCATTTGCCTCAGCCAAAAAATGTACCTCAGCCGAGGAGCTTTGATTTCTCGCGACGTACAGTTCTAGGGAACATCGCAAACTACATCGTGGTGCTGGTTGTTTTATTGGTTGTGAGCGTGTTATTGACGCTAGGACTATGTGCGCTACTTCCATTCTCAATAGCAGGGAAGTTGGCTACAGGTATCGTGCTGTTGCCAATTTTTTGGGGTCTTATTGTTTATCACTACCTTGCTACCGCCCACAAAATTAAAGTTGTTGTTGCTTACGCAGTTTTGGCTGCGCTTTGCCTACCAATACTTATTTTCTTCCCCATGTAGGTGAATATCGATGGATAAAATAACAAAACAAAATGCATTAAATGCACATACTTGGGTAGGCGTTTTTCTAAGTGTACTTCTCTTTTTGGTGTGCTTATCTGGGACCGTTGCGGTTTTTCACTTAGAGTTTGAAAGGTGGGAACAGCCGCATATTGAAGAAATGAAGAATGTTTCTCCTGATGTTGTTGAAAAGGCGATGGACACCTTTTTGGCTCAGAATACGCAGGAGTCTCACCATCTTTATGTGGTTTTCCCTACATCAGATATCCCTCGGTTGGTGGTAGAAAACGATCATGCTGCTTACTTTGCCGACAGTGAAGGTAACTTATTAGAGCAAGAAAGCGTGTCTTTTACCGAAATGCTCGTGAACTTGCACTTGTATCTCAATTTGCCACAAAGTTGGGGAATGATTTTGGTCAGCGCTTTGGGCGCTATCATCTGTACTCTTGTCGTCACTGGAATTATTGCTCACAAACGAATAGCAAAAGATGCTTTTAAACTTCGACGGGGTGGCAACGGTCAGCAAGCACAAATTGATTTGCACAACCGTTTTGGACTATGGGCAGCGCCTTTTCATTTAGTTATAGGTATAACAGGCGCATATTTTGGTATGGCAGGGATCATTTTGGTGGTTGTTGCCTCACTAAATTACGAAGGCGATCGCGACGCGGTTATCCAGAAAATCTTTACGCCAGACCCTGTATTAGCGCCACAGGAAGGTAAACCGGCTATTGGTAGGGCGTTTGCACAAATGGAAACGCTAGCGCCAGAAAAGTCGCCAATATTTTTAACGGTACACGAAGTCGGTGAACCAGAGCAGTTCATCGAAATATATGCCAAGGCACCCAATAGAATGATCTACGCAGAAGGCTATCGATTCGATACGGCGGGTAACTTTATCGGTGTGGCCGGCTATGAATTCGGTGAATGGGGTAAGCAGTTGGTATGGGCGATGTACCGTTTGCACTTCGGTGACTTCGCCGGCCTTACCAGCAAATGGCTGTACTTTGTTCTTGGTGTAATGCTGACCATGCTTTGCGTGTCGGGTATGGAGATTTGGCTGTCTAAGAAGGCGCATCCGCCGTTAGCAAGCAGGCTTTGGTACAGCACGGTGTGGGGTAGTGTGAGTGCACTCGCATTAACTGCTGTAGCAGATATGTTTTTTACAGGCTCGCTCATCGCCGTTTTTTGGTGCCTTATGCTACTTAATACCGGTATTACAGTGGGAGTTAAATCACTCACAAAGCCGATATGGTTGCTTATATCAGGCCTAAGCGTAATGGTGTTACTCATAGCCTATGCGGCTGTGCACCAAAGCGCGACGCTATCGGTTGCGTCACTTCAGCTTAATATACCTATGGTGGTGTACGTGGTGTGGAGTGTTTATCGTGCTAATACGCTGATTAAGCGAGCTAAAAATGCAGAAACACAGATTGAAGCCGACGCGAGTAACAGCGCGCCTCAATCAGCGCAAGAAAAAAGAGTGAATGCGTAAATCTTATCGTAACTATTAGGGGCTCACAGGAAGCCCCTTAGTTACGCTTCTTTCTTTTCCACGTACCGCCATACATATAGCCATTGCTGGCCTTTGCTCGTTCTTGACAAGCTTTGCATACTATACGCCACGTGTCTTCATCACCACATCGAATACGAAACTGTGTGTTGGCATTGATACCGCAGTTGTCACAGGGTTTTGGTAGCCGAACTCTGTCCTTTTTTCCCACTCTAAAAGCGTCTCTTTTTTTTCAATTAATAAATTCTCTGATGCCTATTTTTTATCACAGGTCACTGCGCATAAGCTCGAAAACTTAAATCACTTTTGCGATTGCAACGGCAATAGAAGAGCCTTTTTCAACGGCTGCGCCCCATAATTTCATTAATAACGACGGCCTTTTTGTCATTAGGAACAGCGCTTCATCTCTGTGATGTTGTTCATCTGCTTGGCATTGTCTAAACCGATTTATAACGTTTGAAGGGGGGATGGCTAACGCAGAAATGCGCTTACATTGTTCTTCGTAATGCGAATCTACGAACTGCTCTACTCGGTAAATGGTGTAGTAAAAGCAACTTATACCGCAAAGTCTTGGAATAAAGCCGGTGATAAACCCAGAAGCTATCCATACAGGTAAAATAAAACTTCCCCTGAAAAGCGGCATTTCGTTTTCAAAGACGGCGAGGTGTCGTCTTTCCGTTTTAAGGTGCTCATGTATGAAGGGTTGTGCCTCGTTGTTTGTGCCAGAAAAATTAACCAGTTTTAAAACACATTCGGCAAATAGAGCACCACGGTATATCCAAACGGCTCCCGTCTCTCCCGCGTGGCTCGCACGTAGTTCTTTGTCTACTTGCTTAGCGTGATTATCTCCGAGTGTTTTTGCATAAAATGGCATGACGTACCTCTGTAGCATTTTATAAACAAACGATCTGAAGGGGGGAATGGATGCTACCTAACGAATTTGTAATGCATATTCAAATATGCGCTATTTAGAAAGCTCTGGATGATAGTGTTCTATTTATAAACGAAAGCAGAGTATCGGAGGGTTGCTTGCTATGCTTGATAGATACACAACATGCGTTGCTTGCAGGAGAGCATAAATGAAGGTATTCGGTGGCGTTGTCATTCTTGTCATAGGGTATTTACTATTGTGGCCAGTTCCCATTGCGCCAATAGGCTGGCAAGCACCGAGCAGTAGCGGATTTTCGGGGGAGTTTGCGGAAAACAACCGTCTGGCAGATCTTTCGCTTATTGAATTAGGCGCAGATAAAGGGCCGGAGGATTTTGCGATAAACGTTGCGGGAACTATTGCAACCGCTACTCATTCTGGTGCGGTATTACTCAAGAAAAAAGGTGAGGCAGCATTTACTCCATGGATTAACACTGGTGGACGCCCGCTCGGTATCGAGTTTGATACCAACGGCAACTTATTAATCGCCGATGCACATCGCGGATTGCTAATTGCAGACCCTGAAGGTGAGCTAACGGTATTGGTTAACCAAGTAGAAAACACTAAAGTTGTATATGCGGACGATGTGGATGTTGCCGACAACGGCAATATTTACTTCACTGACGCAACCACCAAGTTCTCCGCCAAAGAGTATGGGGGAACGCTGCAAGCGAGCCTGCTAGAAATTTTGGAACATAGAGGCAATGGCAGGCTTATAGAGTACGACCCAGTACGTAGAACGAGTAATGTACTGATGGATGGTTTGGTTTTTGCGAATGGTGTCGCAATAAGCCATGATCAAAATTCAGTGTTGGTCAACGAAACCGGTAAATATCGCGTGTTGCGCTATTGGCTAGTTGGGCCAAAACAGGGTCAAGTAGAGGTCGTGATTGATAATTTGCCGGGATTCCCAGACAACATCAGTCAGGCAAATAGCGGCGCGTACTTTCTGGGTCTTGCTTCGCCTCGCTCCGCTCCCGTTGACGCTCTATCTGACAAGCCTTTCATTCGTAAAATTGTACAGCGTCTGCCACAGTTCATGCGCCCACAAGGTCAAGCATACGGGCACCTTGTTAAAATAAGCGAAAGCGGAGAGGTTTTACAAAGTTATCAAGACCCTAGTGGTGCATTTCCCTTTGTTACAGGCGCAATACAGACAGATGAAGGTGTATATGTGAGTAGCTTAACTGCACGGTCGGTAGGTGTGTTGCAGTTAAACTAGAGACGATAATAAGCATATTGTTACGGCAGAATAAGTAGTTTTCTTTTCTACCGCGATAGAGCGATACGCGTCACGAATGAAACTTACTCATCAACTCTGCAACACGTTTTCTTACATTTCGAAACATTTTAAACTTTTGTTATGTAGTTACGCTTAGAAGGATATGTCACTATCGGCTATGCTAATAAAAGTTGTTTTTAGCACAAGTTTAGTAGTTTTGGGCTAGCCGTTTTAAAAGGATATTTTCTAAATCATGAAAGCGTATACGTATTCTTCTGTTGCACTTGCAGTCACGATTTCTCTTCTAGCTGGATGTGGAGGCGGCTCAGGCTCGTCTAATACCCCTCCTGTGGTGACAACGCCTACCACGCCAACGACACCTGTAACAACAGAGCCAGAATGGGAAGCGGGGGTGTATGAACCGCAATCTCAATATCTAGCGAAATGTGAGACTCCTAGAAGCGGTATTGATCCTTTTACTAATAGGGCTTACCCAGATACACAAGGTACCGCCATGGATGAAAAGCTGTGGCTACGTACTTGGACTAATGACACTTACTTGTGGTACGACGATGTAGATGACAATGACCCTGCAAATTTCTCAGTGTTGGGATATTTTGATCAGCTTAAAACCAATGAGCTAACGCCAAGCGGTACGCCAAAAGATAACTTCCACTTTTCACAGGACACTGCCGAATATAACGAACTGTCTCAATCGGGGATTTCATCGGGCTATGGGTTTGATTGGGAATTTGGTTCAACAACCGTGCCGAGAGAACTAACAGTGCGATTCACTGAGCCGGGTTCACCTGCAGCTACTGCTGGCGTGCCTCGCGGTGCGACCCTTTCGCGTATAAACGGCGTCGACTTTGTCAATGACAACACGCAGCAGGGCGTCAACGCGATTAATGCTGCGCTGTTTCCGGAAGACGCAGGTACGGTTACAAGCTTTGAGTTTGTGCAGGTTGATGGTTCAACTCTCTCAGTAGACATCACCTCCGGCGATATCAGCGTAACGCCGGTTCAAAACGCAAAGGTACTCGATACCGAAAACGGCAAAACGGGCTACTTCCAATTCAATACCTTTATCGTTACCGCGCAAGAAGGATTAATTGATGCGTTCGATATGTTTGTTGAAGAAAATGTGACCGAGCTCGTTATTGACCTTCGCTACAACGGCGGAGGACGTTTGGCGCTAGCTTCACAGCTTTCCTATATGATAGCGGGTCCGAACCAAACCAATAACGCAACCTTTGAAACATTGCGTTTTAACGATAAAAACCCAAACACCAACCCTGTCACCGGAGAGACCATTCGTCCAACACCGTTTTACCGCAATGTTATTGACTATAACGCAGGGCAACTTACCGACACGCTTCTGCCTAGCCTTTCGCTGACGAAGGTTTACGTTTTAGCCACGGGCGCGACATGTTCAGCAAGTGAAGCGGTAATGAATGCACTTCGTGGTATTGATGTAGAAGTAGTGCAAATTGGCTCTACTACTTGTGGTAAGCCGTATGGGTTCTACCCAACAGACAATTGTGGTGAGACTTACTTTACTATCCAGTTCCAAGGGGTGAATAACAAAGGGTTTGGTGATTATGCTGATGGTTTCATGCCTACCACCACGCCTAATTTCGATTTTGAGTTGCCGGGGTGTGAAGTTGAAGATGACTTTACCGCAAGCTTGGGTGATCCAAATGAAGGGATGCTGTCAGCTGCATTGGAATATGCTGCTACAGGCTCATGTCCCGAAGTTGTCACGTCAAACGGCGTGGCGGATGTCAAAGCACTGCGCAGTAACCAAAGTGCGTTAGGGGACGAAAAGCTCATTCCTATCGACAAGCCTGAACAACGCAAAGAGAACTTTATTTTACACAACAAAATAAATCAGCCTGTTATTCAGGAGCGCAAGTAATGTCGCTTCTTAATAAAAAAGGAAAACTGCTAAAAGGAAGACTGCTAGCAGCACCTCTCGCCATACTTTTGCTCTCGGCGAGCGGATGCGCGACAACGCAGGAGGCTGAGTTACACGAGGCAGTAACCAAATCCACTAGTGTGAGTCAAAAGCAAGCTATTGAAAGTAAGATCAGCAACTGGTTTGGTGGTCTAAACATAACGATAGCCGAGGATGCATTCAGTAAAACCGCGAGCATTACGATTGAGCGTAAAGCAAAGGTAGATGGCAGGGGATTACCTTTTGACGGAAGGCACGACAACCCTGTTTATAGCTTTACGCTGCTAAGTGATGGTGAACAGTGCGTGTTGCGTAACGACCAAAGTGGGGAACTTACCAAGCTTGAAAATGTGACCTGTTATATAGTGGACGAGGCATAAGTCGGGATAAATCGACGAAAGCGCAATGTCATCGTTGACAATAGGCCTTAAAAAAACGCCCAGAGTCTACAAGCTCTGGGCGTTTTTGTTTCTATCGTTTGTGCTGCTATCGTTTGTGCATACTTGGCTGCTTTTGCGTACGGCCGCGGCTGTTGCCACTACTATTATTTCCTTTCGAAGCGTTGCCTCTGTTCTTATTCCCGCCGGTGTCGTTACGCTGCTGTGCTGTGTTACCACGAGCTTGCTTGTTAGCGTTGGAATTACGTCGGCTCTTATTTACGCCGTTACCGCCTTTGCTGCTCTTGCCCTGAAAGGTAGGAGGAAGCCCAGTATGTTTGGTCAGTGCGCGTTCACCACGACGGCCTTTTTGCGCTTTTTGGCGTTTTTCATCTGCCGTTTCTGGCGGAACAAGGTGCTGAGGACCACGGCCTATTAAGTCTTCACGCCCCATACGCGTAAGGGCTTCGCGAATTTGCGCAAAGTTTTTCGGGTCGTGATAACGCAGCATCGCCTTGTGTAATCGACGGTGAATTTCACCTTTTGCAGAAGGCACCTCTTCACTGTCTTTAGTGACTTTGCGAAGGGAATTTACCTCGGTATGGTACATGGTGGTAGCCGTTGCCATTGGCGACGGATAGAAGTTTTGTACCTGATCGAGCTTAAATTTGTTTTCTTTAAGCCAAATCGCAAGGCTTAGCATGTCTTCGTCGGTGGTACCCGGGTGCGATGCAATAAAGTAAGGAATTAAGTACTGCTTTTTACCTGCTTCTTGTGAGTACTTATCAAATAGCTCTTTGAAGCGGTAGTAGCTGCCCATGCCCGGTTTCATCATTTTTGAAAGTGGGCCATCTTCGGTGTGTTCTGGAGCGATCTTTAAGTAGCCGCCTACGTGGTGAAGAGCCAGTTCTTTCACGTATTCCGGGTCTTCTACCGCTAGGTCGTAACGCACGCCTGAAGCAATCAATATCTTTTTAATTCCAGGCAACTCACGAGCACGGCGGTATAAATCGATAGTTGGCTTATGGTCCGTGTCCATGTGCGCACAAATGCTAGGGTACACACAAGAAGGGCGACGACATGTTGCTTCTGCTTTAGGGCTCTTACAACGCAGGCGATACATGTTCGCCGTCGGGCCGCCTAAGTCTGAAATAACACCAGTGAAGCCCGGTACAGTATCGCGTATTTGTTCTATTTCTCGAATAATAGAGTCTTCAGAACGGCTTTGAATAATACGCCCTTCGTGTTCAGTAATAGAGCAGAAGGTACAGCCGCCGTAGCATCCGCGCATAATATTAATACTGAAGCGGATCATATCGTATGCAGGAATTTTTGCATCGCCATACACAGGGTGAGGCACACGCTGATAGGGTAAATCGAATACCGCGTCCATCTCTTCGGTTTCAAGCGGCATGGCCGGTGGGTTAATCCAAATGTGTCTGTCGCCGTGGCGCTGCATTAGCGCACGCGCACAACCTGGATTGGTTTCTTGGTGCAAAATACGAGAGGTATGTGCGTATAACACCTTGTTGTCTTTCACCGTCTCGTACGCAGGTAGCTTAACGTACACGTTTTCCCAAGGCTTACGCTTTTCTTTCTCTTTTTGCGCAGGCTGAATCACAATGGGGGCGGCTTCTGGCGCTTCACTGCTTTTGGCGTCTTTATCCTGCGAATCGCACTCGGGCTCCATCTGGTAGGGGCTTGGAATGGCGTCTATCTTGCCCGGCCTGTCTAGAGAGGTCGAGTCAACACCTTGCCACTCTGGTAAGGCTTCTTTAACGATAATCGCAGTACCGCGAATGTCTCGCAAATCGGCAATATCTTCACCTGCCGCTAAGCGATGAGTGACTTCAACAAGAGGACGTTCGGCGTTACCGAAAAAGAGCATATCCGCTTTGGAATCGAACAGTACAGAGCGGCGTACTTTTTCACTCCAATAGTCGTAGTGCGCAATGCGACGTAAGCTGGCTTCTATGCCACCAACAATAACAGGCACACCTTTAAACGCTTCACGGCAGCGCTGTGAATACACGGTAACCGCACGATCAGGGCGCTTGCCACCTACATTGCCTGGCGTGTAAGCGTCATCGTGACGAAGCTTTTTGTCAGACGTGTAACGGTTGATCATAGAGTCCATATTGCCGGCTGTTACGCCGAAATACAGGTTGGGTTTACCCAACTTCATGAAATCGTCTTTGCTGGTCCAGTCTGGCTGAGAAATAATACCCACGCGAAAACCGTGCGCTTCAAGTACTCTGCCAATCACCGCCATACCAAAACTAGGGTGATCTACATACGCATCGCCCGTTACCAAAATAACGTCACAGCTGTCCCAGCCAAGGGCATCCATTTCTTCCTTCGACATGGGAAGAAATGGCGCAGTACCCAGGCAGTGTGGCCAATATTTAGGGTAAGAAAACAGACCGCGATCGGCCTTAATGGTGGCTTGCATAGTAATCACATCTAGATAAATCAGAGAGTTGCTGAGCTTAAATTAAGCTAAAGCTCAGAATAAGTGCGTAATTATAACAGTGTTGGCCAAGCTAAGGTATAGCACTGTCATTAAATTAAAGAGCTTTGTATACTCACTTAAATCAACAAGCTGTAAAGCTAGCCATGAGCGCATTTTTTTATAAGCGCTTCAAATGCCCGCATTTAGCGAATGACAGGCTTGTCTATTTACAACGAAGAGAATTAACGACGACTATGGCGTATTGGCTATTTAAAACAGAACCTGATGCATTTTCAATCGATGACTTGGCAAATCGCCCAGAACAAACGGAACCGTGGGACGGCGTAAGAAATTACCAGGCGCGTAACTTTTTACGAGACGGCGTTAAACGGGGTGACAAAGTATTTATCTATCATTCAAGTTGCAAGCTGGTCGGCATTGCAGGTGTTGCTGAAGTGGTAAGAGACGGCTACCCGGACACTACGCAGTTTAACCCTGAATCAAAATACTACGATCCTAAATCAAGTCAGGATAACCCCCGCTGGTATCGCGTTGACGTGAAATTTGTAGAGAAATTTTCAAGCGTTCTGCCGCTTTCAGTGATTAAAACGATGGACGGTATTAATGAACTGCCATTGGTCAAAAAAGGTGGAAGACTGTCAATCATGCCTGTAGAAGAGGCTGAATGGCAGCAACTGTATGCTGCTGCCAAACAGTAAGTTAAATGCTAAAAAGCGTAGCCGTCATATCTTGTTAGCTTGCTAAAGAATAAATATAAGGACTATCGCTATGCGCTAACTTTCTAGCGTGCGGTGTATCTAGCGGTATTATCTAGCGTGATTAGCTAACGAATAGCTGCTACTTGCCAAAGGCAAATTTAGTATCGGCATCGCGCAATAGGAAAAGTGCAAAGCACGCGCCCCACATTGGCCATGCAGCAAAAAACAGTAGGTGATTAAAGGCATCTAGATACTGCGGGAATGAAGACAGGGTAGACCCACCGTGAAGGATAAAAATAAGACCGTAGGTGTATTTTTTCGCAAGTCCCGCTAAGAATGCCAAAACCAGCGCAAGCTGCAGTGCGCCCATAACGTAAACGGCCATTTCAGGCACGCCGCCGATACCATAGAACTTTTCAAAAATGGCCATGCCGTGGGCTGGGTTAACAAACTTATCGAGTGTCCATACGAACATAACGATAAATATTGTTACGCGAAGAGAAAGTAGCGACCATTGTAGTCGGTTTTGAATATCGGTGTTGTTTTGCATACATGCTCCAAAAGTATAATAGTGCAAGCATACTAGAACGACCGTTCAAAATAAAAATTTCAATTAATTTTGTGTTTTTTAATATTTTTTTGAAAATTAAATGTACTGAAATTTTTTGTGACGCGTATCGGTCTTGTCGAACAAGAATTAAAAATACGGATCTGTTAATGAAAAAAGTAATCGGCCTAGCCGTTAGCACACTCGCACTTGCAATCAGTCAATCGCTCTATGCCCAGCAAGCGGCAGATATTGAAGTGGTTGAGGTAACCGGAAACCAGCAGAGTTTAGATACGCTAAATCCTGGTGATAATACACTTAAAGGCATTTTCGGTAGCGGTTTAAGTGCAGCTGAGACACCTAGAGCGGTGACGTCACTGTCGGCACAAGCGATAGAGGCACTTAACATTAACGATTTACACGACATCGTAAAAGCGGCGCCCAACGCGTACGCCTCTAGCGGCTTTGGCACGCCAAGCCTGCCCAGTATACGCGGCCAATTAGGTGAGCTTTTTCAAGATGGTATTAGACGTCAAGCGGGCAACAATGGCTTTGGTTTGCCTTTGTCGTTCAATAGCGTTGAGCAAATTGACGTGGTGAAAGGGCCGTCGCCAGTGTTGTTTGGTAGTACGCAGCGCAACGGTGGCTTTGTAAACCTTCAAACAAAGGTTGCGCCTACTACAGAAAGCAAGGGGAAAGTCACCCTTCGCGCCGGGCGCTGGGATCAGTATTCAGCGCAAGTGGATTACGGCACAGCTATAGAAGAAGGTAAAAGTGGTATTCGCTTTAGTGCAGAGTACTTAGACCATGGCAGTTTCTACGATTTTGCCGAGCGCGATAGCACGAACCTTTTTGTAGCCTATCGCTATACGCCAAGCGATGTACTGACGTGGGATATCAGCGCGGAGTATTATGACACAGACTATCCAGACAACGCAGGTATCAACCGCCCAACGCAAGACCTTATCGATAACGGTATTTATATTACTGGGCAAGGCACTCAGCCGAATGGCAGTACAGTACCGGGGGCAGGTGCTATCATTTCTCCTACCGGAGAAGTGGTTATTCCTCGCAACCGCGTATTCACAAATCCTGACGACATTAACGGTGCTGAAACTACGGTTATTCGAAGCAGTGTCGAATACAAAATGACTGATAACGTGGCGCTTCGCAACATTACATATTATCAATATCTTGAACGTGAAGAAATAGCGCAAAATAGCTTTGTTGAGATCATTGACGGGGCTGACACGTTCGAAAACCGCACTGAGCTAGATTATAAGTGGAACGACAGCCAAACCACGACTGTAGGGTTAGCGCTACGTTACAACGACGTGTTGGGCTATAGCCAGTTTACCACTGAGGCCGATAATCCGATTGATTTAACCGGGCCTATCTCAAACCGCGTTATTCCGCTTACCGATGCCCAAAAAGCCCGATTAGTTGAGCTGCGTCCTGGCGTATATGTTTCACCGGGGGCGCAGTACGACGTAGACGGCGATGGTAACGGCGATTTTAATTTATCAGACACCACCGACTCTACCGCATGGCAAACAGGCCTGGCGCTTCAGCAGCGCTCGACGTGGACCGATAAATTTTCAACGATTGCTGGCGTACGTGTTGATTACTATGACGTAGACGCGCGTGACCCACTAGCGCCGATTGGTGTTGAAGCAGCTTCAGATTCGTACAGCGATACATTAACCAGCTACCAGTTAAGTGCAGTGTACAAATTAACGGGTGATGTAAATGTTTACGCGGCGTTTTCAGAAAACGACGCAACATCGAACAGCATGGCGGGTGGAACGGTGTTAGGCGGTAATAACGAGATTAACCCGCTTAACTTTGCTACTGAAAATACGCTGTACGAAGTGGGTGTAAAATATGCGCCAAACAGCAGCTGGTATGCAGAGGCCGCTGTGTTTGACCAGACCCGAAGCCTACGTAACCGTGATGGCAGTAACAGTGGTGTGAAAACGCAAGGTTTCGAACTACAAATGTTCTATCAAGCAGACGATGTTTGGATCAATGCCGCGTATAGCTACTTAGACGCGCGTTTTGATGATTCAGCGGCGTTTCAAGGTACGGCGCAGGTTATTGATGCGTTTGATAATAGTCGTCCTGATATTATTGAAGGTACAGGAGTAGGATCACCTTCTTTTGCCGCGTTCCCTGCATCAGACAGTCGCGTTCAGGGGATCCCGCCACAAATTGCTTCTATTAACGCTGGCTGGCAAATTACGGATGACCTGCAAGTGGGGGCAAGTGCGCTCTATACCAAGTCATTCCCACTAGACTTTCTGCAAACGGTGCATATTCGCGACCAATATACGGTTGATGTAAATGCAGACTATCAAGTAACAGATGACCTTCGATTGCGTTTAGATATCATTAATGTGACCGATGAAGAAAACTGGCAGCCGCTGTTTGAAGGTGGGTATTTCGGTGCGACACTTGTCATGCCAAACGTACCTCGTCACGCTCAAGTTACCATGCAATACGCGTTTTAAGCGCTAAGGATATTTATGTTTAAGAAAATAGCGCTTTTAGGGGTTATTGTTGCCGCCATATTTAGCTTTTTTTATTTTGATTTAAATAGCTATCTAACCCTTCAAGGTATGAAGGATTCACTCGATACGTTTCAATCGCAGATTGCTCAAAACCCGGTATTAAGTATAGGTGTGTTCTTTGCCATTTATGTTGCCGTAACTGCACTTTCTTTGCCGGGTGCGGCTATTTTGACCCTGGCAGCAGGGGCTTTGTTTGGCCTGGTTCAAGGCTTAGTTATTGTATCGTTTGCCTCGAGCGTAGGGGCAACGCTGGCGTTCTTAGTTTCACGCTTCATATTGCGCGACACCGTGCGAAATAAGTTTAAAGAAAAGCTTAAAAAGATTGATGAGGGCGTGGAAAAGCAAGGTGCGTTTTACTTATTTACCCTGCGCCTAGTGCCAGTATTCCCGTTCTTCCTAATCAACCTGTTGATGGGGTTAACGTCGCTTAAAACCTGGACATTCTACTGGGTAAGCCAAGTGGGCATGCTTGCGGGCACCGCGGTATATGTAAATGCGGGTACTCAACTTGCCCAAATAGACAGTTTGTCTGGCATTGTCTCACCTGGGCTTATCTTTTCATTTGTACTTTTAGGCATATTCCCTTGGATAGCTAAAGCTATCGTAGCAGTGGTCAATCGCCGTCGCGTCTACAAAGGCTACAGCAAGCCAAAGAAGTTTGATCGCAACTTAGTGGTTATTGGAGCGGGTGCAGGTGGTTTGGTTACCAGCTATATTGCTGCTGCGGTGAAAGCAAAAGTCACGCTGGTAGAAGCCGGCGAAATGGGCGGCGACTGTCTCAACTACGGCTGCGTACCGAGCAAAGCCATTATAAAAACGGCAAAAGTGGCCAATCAAATGCGTCATGCTGATAACTATGGTTTAGAGCCGGTAACACCCGCTATGTCGTTTAAAAGGGTGATGGCACGTGTGCACGAAGTGATTGCGGCAATCGCGCCTAATGACAGTGTAGAGCGTTACACTAGCTTGGGTGTTGATGTTGTAAAAGGCTATGCGAAAATTATCGACCCTTGGACAGTTGAAATAAAAAAGAACGATGGCGGTACCCAAACACTAACCACAAAAAATATTGTGGTTGCTACAGGTGCAGCACCATTTATTCCCGAATTACCAGGCATTGAGCAAAGCGGCTATGTCACCTCTGATACCTTGTGGACCAAGTTTGCTGAACTTGAAGACGCGCCAAAACGTTTAATCGTATTAGGTGGCGGACCTATTGGTTGTGAGCTCGCCCAAGCCTTTTCACGCCTTGGCAGTGACGTAACGCAAGTTGAGCGTGCTCCGCGTTTAATGGGCCGAGAAGATGCGGATGTGGCGGAGTATGCTGAGTCTGTGCTTAGAGAGAGCGGCGTAAACGTATTGACGTCCCATGATGCGCTTCGCTTTGAACAACAAGACGGTGAAAAAGTACTGGTTGTAGCGAAAGAGGGTGTTGAATCTACTATAGCCTACGACGAAGTCATTGTGGCTGTGGGACGAAAAGCCCGTTTACATGGTTTTGGTCTGGAAGACCTAGGTATTCAATTTGATAGAACAATTGAAACAGACGAATACTTGCAAACCCTGATGCCTAATATCTTTGCCGCTGGCGATGTAGTAGGGCCTTATCAATTTACCCACGTGGCCGCCCACCAGGCATGGTACGCTGCAGTCAACGCACTTTTCGGCACGTTTAAAAAATTCAAAGTTGATTATCGCGTTATCCCATGGACAACCTTCATCGATCCGGAAGTAGCGCGCGTGGGCATTAACGAGCGTGACGCTGGCGAGCAAGACATTGACGTTGAAGTAACGCGATACGAGTTTGCAGAGTTAGATCGTGCTGTTGCGGAAAGTGCCAGAAAAGGGTTTATTAAAGTACTCACGCCACCGGGTAAAGACAAGATACTGGGCGTTACTATCGTTTCGGAACACGCAGGAGACTTACTGGCTGAGTTTGTTATTGCGATAAAGCACGATCTAGGGTTAAACAAGATCCTTGGCACTATCCACGCTTACCCAACATGGGCTGAAGGCGCAAAGTATGCAGCAGGGAATTGGAAGCGCGCAAACGCGCCTGAAAAATTGCTCAGCTATGTAGAGAAATTCCACACGTGGCGCAGAGGATAGTTAATGTGAAAAAAGCATTAGCGGTGACAAAAGCAGTTGCGGTGAAAAACGCATTGGTGATGGCGAGCGAACAAGTAATGACAAGAGTAATCGCGATGTCCAGACGAATCACTATTAGAAAATTTGGTCGATTGGCAGTAAGCAGCATCATGCTGCTTGCTGCAAGCGTAAGCTTTTCTGCTCTCTCTGATGAAGCGGTGCCAAAGCAATTGAACAGGATACACGAACCGTTTAGTGCGTTGCTAAGCGAGCATGTGAAAACCATAGACAATGGTGCCAGCACGCAAGTTGATTACCATGGGTTTAAACAAGATAGGGAACGTTTAACTCAGTATTTAAATAGCTTAGCTAAGGTAGAAAAAAGTACCTTTGACGGCTGGAGCAGGGCCGACCAACTGGCATTTCTCATAAATGCTTACAATGCCTACACCGTTGACCTTATTCTTACCGAATACCCTAAGATTGAGTCTATTCGCGATTTAGGCGGTTTCTTCTCGTCGCCATGGAAAAAAGAAATTGCGCCGCTACTTGGTAAAACCCGTACGCTGGATGAAATAGAGCACGAACTTATTCGTGGACAAAACAAAACCACGGAAGGATATAACGAGCCTCGAATTCATTTTGCCGTAAACTGTGCCAGTATTGGTTGCCCTGCGCTGCGAGAAGAAGCGTATGTTGGCGCAAGGCTAGATAGCCAGCTTGACGCACAAACCAAGCGTTTTTTAGCCGATACGTCTCGCAACAGAATGGACGGTAACACCTTGAAGCTTTCAAAAATACTCGACTGGTACAGCGAAGATTTTGAAAAAAACACCAATCGGAAAAGTGAAAGTTGGCAAGACATTAAAAACGTAAACACGGAAAATCTCAGCCAATTTTTGCTGTTATACAAGGATGCATTAAACCTATCGAGTCAGCAGATTTCAGTGCTTGAGCAAGATAACGCAGAGTTAGAATTCTTAGATTACGACTGGGCACTCAATGCCACGCAATAGCGCTTCAGTTAGCACGAAAGCGGCTTGTTTACGCCGCTTTGGCAAGTTTAGTCGCCTCATTAAGGGGCTGGCACTGGCGTCAGCTGTTTTCAGTTCTCAGCTAATTACGGCTTCGCATTCATTTGCGGTGCCGTTTGATATTGCCAGTGTTGATGGTTCTATTGTTGATGTTTCTGGCAATGAAATACAGAGCCAGCATCAATCGCCAACACGTGCGTCAACGGTGCTCAAGCGCACCTCAGCGCAATCGCCTAAAGACGACACACAAAGCAAACCTCTGGTACGTTTTCATGCATGGGGGGGAAGCGCTCAAGTGAATGGTTATTTGCAATGGGTAGCGGCGCAAGTTAGCCAGCGTTTTAACATTGAACTGCAGCACGTTAAGCTTGCTGATACCAGTGACGCCGTGTCACGCGTATTAGCAGAAAAAGCGGCCGGTAATCACGATAACGGCAGCGTAGATTTAATATGGATAAATGGCGAAAACTTTGCGGCAATGAAAAAGCATGGCTTGCTCTCTAAAGACTGGGTTAAAGAACTTGATTATTTCGCGCTAACCCGCCCGGAAAAGAACTCTGCCATGGTAACCGATTTTGGCGAACCCACGCTTGGTATGGAAGCGCCGTGGGGTAAGGCGTCGATGGTGTTTTATTATCGTAGCGCGCACATGAAAGCGTTAGGCACTGCACCTCCGCAAACCATTAATGAACTGCTTCGGTTCTCTCAAAAAGCGCCAGGACGCTTCACTTATCCAGTGCCGAGCGATTATTTAGGCATTAGCTTTATAAAATACGCAGCAATTGCACTTAACGGCGATAAGCAGTCTTTGTTTTACCTACCTGTTACCGAATCGTCTCTTCAGGCTGTATTGCCCGCACTTTGGGCTTATTTGGACCAATTGCATCCCACTATGTGGCAGCAAGGTGAGTATATGCTTCGCCAAGCCTCACAACTTCAACGCTTGGTTGGCACAGGTGAGTTAACACTCGCGTTTTCATTTACCGCCGCTGAAATTCCATCAGCGGTAAATCGCTTTGATCTACCCGACGATGTTCGCACCTATGCCATGCAAGACGGTAGCCTTGCTAATGTCCATTTTGTGGGGCTGACCTACAATTCGAAAAACAAAACAGCAGCAAAGCCAGTAGTAAATTTTTTGCTTTCGCCAGAAGCTCAGGCCGAGAAGCAAAAGCTGACGGTGTGGGGCGATGATACGGTTCTTGATATGGCATCGCTGACACAAGCACAAGCGATGCTGTTTAAAGACGAGTCTGTGCACAAATCTGCCCTCGACAAATCACAGTCAGCGGTGCTGTTAGCAGAACCCCATGCAAGCTGGACTGATAAATTGCGCGAAGCCTGGTATGAACGTTACGGGGCACGCTACTAATGTTTACTCACATTACACTTGTTGCACGCTGGTGCTTGCTGCTTTTACTTTGTATTCCCGTATTGGCAGGGCTGGTAGGGGTAATATTTCCTGCGTTAGGTTATTTCCCAGCTATCGGCGCAAACGCCTTTTCAACGCAAGTGTTTGCTACGCTATTCGACCTCCCAGATATTTGGCAAATGATGTGGTTGTCGCTTTTTACGGGCGTAGGCTCAACCCTTTTAGCCGTAATAGCAGCGTTTTGTATTCTCGCCACGTTTTACCAATCTTCCCTGCTAGGAAAAATTCAGGGTGTGTTAAGCCCGTTTCTGGTGTTTCCCCACGCGGCTGCGGCCATTTCCCTTTTATTTGTAGTTAGCCCTTCTGGTATATTTGCAGCAACTACCACGCGCTTGAATGCGTATTTTAGTCATGCTTTCACAACCCCCTTTGTTAATGAAATCAGCGAAATGGCATTGCCCGCTGCGAATGATGGAACGCTACTTTATGACGGTCTAGGACTAAGTATACTTATCGCGCTTAGCCTGAAAGAGCTGCCGTTTATTTTGTTAATGACGCTAAGCGTTATGTCTCAGCCGCTGGTGAAAAAGAAACTCACAGGGTATGTAAAGGTGGGGACAGCGTTAGGTTATTCGCCTACTGCGAGCTTTTTTAAACTGGTGCTGCCGACAATTTTTTCCCAGATAAAGTTACCGCTTTTAGCAGTACTAGTTTTCGCCACTTCAAATGTAGAAATTCCACTTATTCTAGGCCCAAATAACCCGAGCACTTTGGCTGTCGCCATTATGCACTGGTTTAATCATATTGATTTGTCCATGCGACTGCTTGCAAGTAGCGCTGCTGTGGTTCAAGTGGCAGTATCAGCGGTGGCGGTAGTATTGTTTTTGGGGATAGAGCGATTAGTGGCATACACCGGTAAGCGCAGCCTTTCAGGTGGAAATCGATATTTTGCAGATACTGCGCTACGCGCATGTGGTTTTACCGTTATGGCAGTTTACATCATCTTGATCTGCGCGGTGGTATACACGGTTGTTGTGTACTCCTTT
Organism: Alteromonas sp. R7; assembly: GCF_055755235.1. Taxonomy (NCBI): domain Bacteria; kingdom Pseudomonadati; phylum Pseudomonadota; class Gammaproteobacteria; order Alteromonadales; family Alteromonadaceae; genus Alteromonas; species Alteromonas sp. R7. Next base: position 49,700 of record NZ_JBVTQX010000012.1, read on the forward strand.
GCTAAGCAATGGCATTTCCCGCTGTTATTGCCAGAGGGGCTAACACTACTGCACTGGAGTACGGCAACAAGTGCGCTGACAACACCGCTTATTAATACCTTATTACTTGGCGTGCTGGTGAGTACAAATTCATTGGTACTTGTTTTATTTACCCTGGAAAGCGAGCAGTTAAAGCCAGCGCGTGTTGTTGCTTCGAATGCATTTTCTGTCTCTCTATTTTTGCCACTATTGGTACCTGGCGTTGCTTTTCTATATGGTCTGGTCTGGTTCCAGCAGCTTGTTTTTCAAAACGCCGTATGGTTTCACACCTATATAGCGCACATGGTTTATGTTGTGCCTTACGTGTTTTTATCGATGGCTGTGGCGTATAGGAAGTTCGACAACCGATACGCCATGGTGGCGCAGAGCTTGGGCAAAACGCCGTGGCAGGTGTTTTATCATGTTAAGCTGCCTTCGTTGTTCAGCGCCATTATGGTGGCATGGGCGTTGGGGCTGGCGATTAGTTTTAGCCAGTATTTACCTACCTTGCTGGCGTCTGGCGGGACGCTCCCTACTGTTACTACCGAGGCTGTAGCGTCGGTATCGGGGAGCAGTACGCGACTTACTGCGGTGTATGTCATTATTCAAGCGGTAATGCCGTTAATTGGCTTTATGATCGCTTGGTACATGCCTGCAATTGCAACGAGAAGACGAAGTAGGCAAATGCTGGTATCAGATACTCACAGCAATCGTTCCGCAGACCCGGTGCAGTAAAAGCGCATGGCTAACATAAGAACAAAAACTACAAGGGCGTAATTTATAGTGCTTAGTTTAGAAAACATCGTTATTTATCGCGATGACAAGCCGCTGCTTCAGTTAAGTGCTGAGGTAGCAAAGGGAGAAGTGCTGACCATTATGGGACCTAGCGGCGCAGGTAAGTCTACTTTACTTCAAGCCATCGCCGGACAGCTTCAGGCCCCCTTTAGCGTTACTGGACAAATTAAAATTAACCACGTGGTGATAAACGATATCGATGCGCACCTTCGCAAAGTGGGCATTATGTTTCAAGATGCGCTTTTATTTGAACACATGACCGTGGGCGAAAACATTGCGTTCGCTATGCCTGATAAGGCATATAAAAACAAGCAATTGAAACACGACGCCATAAACGCGTTATTAGTGGCCGTCGAACTTGACGGCATCGCTGACCGGACTGTGAATACGCTCTCTGGTGGTCAGCAGGCCAGAGTAAGCCTTATCAGAACGTTAGCTTCTGAGCCTGATGTGGTATTGCTTGACGAGCCGTTCAGCAAACTAGATGTAGCCCTTCGAAGTCAAATTCGCAGCTGGACGTTTTCGCAGCTAAAAGCACGTAATATTCCCGCAGTATTAGTGACACACGATAAAGATGATGCGCTAGCCGCAGGCGGCAACGTCATAGAAATTTTATAGCGGTATTACATAGGTGCTGCCGAAGGTAGTACTGAAATAGTAAAAAAATACTGCAGAGCGAGTAAAGAGACATGTCATGTTAGATGCCAAAGTTACCCCTTTTATAAAGCCACTTTTAAAACCGTTGATAAAAGCGCTAGACAGCAAGGGTGTTACCCCAAATCAGGTTACGCTTGCCGGGTTTGTCGTCGGTATTCTTGCGTTTCCCTTTATTATTCTTAACTGGTGGAATATGGCGCTAGGTTGCATCATATTGAATCGTGTTTTTGATGGAATTGACGGTGAACTGGCGCGCTATCAGCAAAGCAGCAGCAGTGCGGGTGGTTTTTTGGATATTTGCTTAGATTTTCTATTCTACGCTTCTATTCCTTTGGCGTTTGGCATTGCTAACCCTCAAGAGTGGGGCATGCCAGCTATGGTGCTGTTAGCTACTTTTATTGGCACTGGCAGCAGTTTTTTAGCCTTTGCCATTGCAGCAGAGAAGTTTCAAATAGATAGGCCCCAGTTTGCTAACAAAAGCTTTTATTATATGCAGGGGTTAACCGAAGGCACTGAAACCATTTTGGTGTTTTTGGCGTTCTGTATTTGGCCGCAGTATTTTGCAACGCTTGCCTATGTGTTCGCTGCAGCTTGTGCCGTAACAGTCATTACTCGCATAGCAGGGGGCTTTTCTACGCTTCACAGGGTAGAGCGCGACGCTGCAAAGTCAGAACGCACAGTGCCTTCTTCAGGTTATGAATGATGGTGAAAGTTCTCGTTGCAGTAAAAGTAATCTGAATTTTGGAAGTAATTAACGTGATAAAGGTAATTTGCTTTGGATAATACCGCGATTATTCGCTTAAGCGTATTTCTTGGCGTTTTTGTGCTTATGGCAGTACTTGAAGCACTGTTGCCAGCGCGAGAAGCCGTGCTTAGTAGGAAAACACGCTGGTTGGGTAACTTGTCCATGGTGGTAATGGGGGCGTTGGTATCGCGTATTTTGCTTCCGGCCACACTCGTTGGTGTGTCTTTATGGGCGCAGCAGAAAGGCATAGGTGTGTTCAACGTTTTACTGGATGCCGTGCCGGCTGATGCTTCAAGCTCCAATCAACTGCTAAACAGTGGTGAGCCTCTCAGTAATTCTTCAACGTATCTTGTTCATATAGCCATCGTAACCTTAAGTGTTTTACTACTTGATATGCTTATCTATTGGCAGCACCGACTTTTTCATACCGTGCCTATGTTGTGGCGCTTTCATAAAATGCATCATGCCGATAGTCATGTCGACACCACTACAGGCCTTCGCTTTCATCCAGTTGAAATTGCTATGAGCTTGGGGATTAAAGCCGCGGCGGTAGTGATACTAGGCGTGCCAGCTATTGCTATTGTTATCTTTGAAGTAGCGCTAAATGGCTTTGCCCTTTTTAATCATGCCAATATTAGGTTGCCACAAAAGTGGGATGATAGAATTGGGCTTGTGCTAATCACACAGCGCTTACATCGCATTCACCATAGCCAGGCTAAAAATGAATCTAATTCTAACTATGGCTTTAGCGTATCGTGGTGGGATAGGCTGTTTCATAGTTTTACGCCTCGCGCTGCGTTTAGCGACGAAACATTGCCCATTGGTCAAAAAGACGTGCCAGCCACTAAGAAGAACGCAAGTATCATTGCGCTTTTACAGCAGCCATTTAAAAAGAGGTAGGCATCCCTGCCTTTTTAGATGGGTTATTAACAGCCGAGCGCAGCGGTTAAGCCTCCTAATCCCCCTTCAACAGCATTTTCTTTATAGCTTGGTAGTGACGGCATAATGTTTAGACCTGTTCTGGATTCAACTTCATTAACCGTTACCTCAGTTGCGCAAAAGTTATCACTGCGAGCTGCGTTTTGCTCTAGGATGAAAGCAGAGGCTTCCACCCAGCCGTTAACATCGGTAATGACGACTTTAAAATATCCACTAGGAATGCTGTGCGACTCATCTGCCTCTGGCAGAGTAGCGAAATACCACTCATATAACGGTCCAGAAACCACATAGACGTCTTGCCCAGTTCTCACTACATCACGCACCGCATTTTCTAGGTCCACCCAAGGACCTTGGTTTAGGTCTGAATCTTGAGGTGTAATGTTTGATAAATAATTTAGCATTTGCCAATCGGCTGTGTTGCTGAACGAAGCAAGAGGAACTTGATGGCCGCGGTCAGTACCAATTGTAGCCCATGCTCCGCTGTAATCGTTCGGCTCTAAAGTATTCGCAGAGTTAATTGAAGGATCAGCTTTCCAATTACGACTTCTTGATGGGCCGTCAATAGTGCTTGGGGTTACATGATAGGCCACCCAGTTGGCGAACTTTGTTTGTGCATTATTGTTGAGGGTGTAAATGGAACGGGTAATGGTTTGTCCAGATTGACCGGTGGGGCAGTTGTAAACACAGTTATCAGCAAACGCATTAAATGCGCAAATTATTAGTGTGAACGCGATGAGCTTTTTCATTATATTTCCTTTTGTTTTTAGACGCCTGCGTTTTACAGGCTGTACCAAAGTACAGGTCTAAAATGTCAGGAAATAGTACCTAATGTTACAAAGAGTACAAAAACAAATACCTATGTTTGAAAACGCGATTAGCAGTGGCTTTTCTTATAATGCCCTGGCTTGTTGAACGAGCCGACGAAGCACGTTATCGCGCAAGATATGCTGGCAGAAAATTATGCTCAGTTGTGTAAGAATTAGTGTTAAGAGCTTCGCCAAGCATTTACTCGGCGAAGCTCATAGGAGCGCCCGTCGTTAAAGGACTTTGGTTTACGTTCTCTCGGGCATATCGACGTTATTTGGGCTGTAACGTCAATACCATCTTACCAATGTGTTTTTTCTTCTCAAATTCTTGCTGCGCTTGGTGTATTTCACTTAGTGGGAATGTGCTCGATACAAGTGGTTTAATATTGCCTGCTTCGATGTGTTTTACTAAGTTGGCAAATACATCATGTCCTAAAATAGTGCAGCCTAATAGAGTTAAATCTTTCAAATACAGAGTCCGTACATCCAAAGAGACGTCGTGACCAGCAATTGCGCCCGACGTCGCGTAGCGACCAAACGGTTTTAGGATCTCAAGTAGCTCAGGCCATCGTGGGCCAGCAACAAGGTCGATAACAACGTCGAACGGCTCGCTTTCTGCCATGTGTTGCCAATCTTCATCACGCAAAACGGTCTTGTCGGCGCCTAATGCTTGTATGGCTGATTGCTTTTGTTCGCTGGTTACTGCAACAACATAGGCGCCACGTGCTTTAGCGAGTTGTACGGCAGCTGAGCCTACGCCGCCCGAGGCACCGGTTATAAATACTCGCTCACCTTTTTTTACGTTAGCTCTGTGCAGCATGTTTTCGGCTGTAGAGTAAGAGCACGGGAACGAGGCTAGTTCCACATCTGTCATCGTTGAATCTATTGCATGGGCGTGGCGCGATGCGACTTTAGTAAACTGTGCGAAACCTCCATTGCATTCCGAGCCGAAGTACCAAGGGGTACTTAGCGGTTTACTGTCAACTTCTACCAAACAAGGCTCAATGATGACGCGTTCACCAATACGTTCTTTGCTCACGTTATTACCCACAGCGGTAATATAGCCACATACGTCGGCGCCTTGAATTAGAGGTAGGTTTAACGCATTGCCGGCCCATCCAGCATCTTCTGCATTGTTGTCGCCTTTGGAATACCAACCTTTTCGCGTATTTAAGTCGGTGTTGTTTACCCCCGCAGCGCGTACTTCAATAAGTACATCGTTGTCGCTGAGTGTAGGCAAAGGTATGTTTTCGTTAAATGTAAGCGCGTCGAGATCGCCATGTTTAGTTAACTGCACGCCGTACATTTCATTTGGCAATGATTTCATATTGTCCTCCAGAATTTTTGCTTTAGACGAGAAAGGTAATGGTTGATGCAAGTGCTAAGAAGGGCTAATCAAGTAGCACTGTTAGTGCGCCTTTCGCTGCGGTTAACGCTTTATCACCAATCGTTGGCCATGCTGATGACATGCCCTCATGTAGCAGGAACACGCTGTTTGAAAGGGCTGGGTCTTCGAGCTTTTCATTCAGCCACGTTAGCACCGCGTGTTTGTGGTTGTTCACAGCGGTTTCAATTTGAAGATTATTGGGGTAACTCGCCAAAGCCTGCAATGACATGCAACCTCTGGGAGCGAATGTCGTTAGCCACACCGACAAGCGTTCAAATATGTGGTTAATTGCTTCGTTACGCGTCGAGGGACAGTTTTCTTCCAGAAACGCGATGTAACGGCTGTGACGATAGTCAAGCGCGCCAATAATCATGTCTTCTTTTGAAGGGAAGTATTTGTACAAGGTTTTTAGTGTGGTGCCGGTGTAGTCCTTGAGTTTAGCCACATTAGGCTCTGCGAATCCGTAAAGGGCAAAAGCTTGCTCTAGTTTCGAAGCTAACTCAAATTGTTTGGGCGCGGTCATACCGGGTCTCCTCGAAAACGGTTGTTATTTTCGTCTGCTTGGCACATCGCTTGTTAACCAATTAAACAGATGTTAAGTAGAATGAATATTCTACTCTAGGGTAGAATAAGTATTCTACTTAATCAACAGCCGCTATACGTTCTTTATTATATTTTGCTTTCCGTTACGAAATTTAGTCACATGTGAATTTGTGATTAATAATAATCACATTTTGCTGTGTGATTGTTTTTGAATTTGAGGTGGTAGCGTGTCATAGTTGACCCCTGAACGGAAAAAAGTGTCTATTGAAAGCAGAAAAGACAACGCGGCGCATAGTGAAATGACAAGAAAGAGTGCTTTAACAAGCAATACAAAAAAGCGCGCTGGTGTGATTACCGGTGACGTCTCCAACTCTCAGTCTTATTCTGATGCTGAATTCAGAGAGATAATTGCTACGCTGAGAGAGCGTTTAACATACTACGCCGAGTACTACGGTGGAGACTTTGATATTTATCGAGGAGACGCATTCCAGCTAGTTGTTGCACAACCACAGCATAGCATTGCAGCCGCAGTTGGATTGCGGCTAGCTCTTAAGGCGCACGCTTCAGGTGTGGACGTGCGAATGAGTGTTGCTGTGGGAGAAGCGCAATTTCGCCCTTCAGAAGTAAAAACTGGCACTGGAGACGCATTTGTGTTGTCAGGACGAGGGTTAGATAACATAAAGCCGCACCATCTTACTTTTTGTAGCGGTGAACAAACACTCGACGACAAAACGCAGCTCTTAACACGTTTTGCCGACGCGCATATCAATGGACTGACACAAACCCAGTCGCAAACCTTACTCGCGTATCTTGAAGCCACGGATAAGAGCCATGAAAGTGTAGCGGCCATACTAGATAAGAATCGCAGCAATGTAAGTCGAATTCTCAATGCCAGTAACTATAAACTGATAGCAGAATATCTCGACTATATGGAGAGAGCGCTCATGTTATGGGTTCAAGAAGGAACCTCATTAAAAACGGAACAATTGACCAAGGAAGACTAACGTGATGACGGGTTATACAAAAAAAATAATGCTTGCAACAGGAGAGCCACATGCTTGCTGAACCTCAACTGCTGGTGGCACTCGTGTTAGCGCATCTATTAGCAGACTTTTATTTTCAACCGTTTACCTGGGTACAGCAAAGAAACGAACGACACGCACTGGCTTTGCCCTTATACCTACACGCAATCATACACGGTATACTCGCGGCAGCAGCAATGTTCTTGTTTTCATCAACGATAAGTATCGCAAGTATAGGTATTGGGGCAATTGTAGTCGCCGTTTCTCACTTCAAAATTGACGTGATTAAATCGTATTGTAAGCAAAACACTACATCTTTTGTTGTCGATCAAATAGCGCACATTGTCGTGATCTTAGGCGTATTTTTGTATGCCACCAATCAGTGGCGCGAGGCATTGGGACTACTTCAGCAAATAGGTACATCGCATCTATTAGTGGTCTTGGCCTATTTGGCGGTACTCAAGCCCAGTTCAGTTATTATTAAACAGCTGCTGTCGCCTTGGAGCGATGAAGTACTAGCTAACAAAATGCCGTCTTCTCACCCCAATGATCCGCCCACAATAAGTACAGAGGCACAACAAACTTTATCACTGGCAGGTCAGCGAATTGGCTATTTAGAACGTGTACTCATGTTAACGTTTGTGTTGTTAAATCAGTTTTCTGCCATAGGTTTTCTTATTGCGGCTAAATCTATATTTCGCTTTGGCGACCTCACTAAACACCAAGACAGAAAGCTAACTGAATATGTACTTTTGGGCACCTTCACCAGTGTGGCGATGACCTTTGCCATTGGCTTGGCATGCGCAGCGGCATTAGGGCAGTTACCTATAAAGTCTTAGCAAGGGCTTTATTGAGTAGGTAGTGTCCAAAGTAGTTTATTCTACGTACTGTATTGTTTAATGAATTGACTTGGGGTAATGCCTTCGTGATTTTTGAAAACACGACTGAAGTGAGATTGGTCATTGAATCCCAATGATAACGCGATGTCGCTCATGGAATGAGTATTCGCGAGTAAGTATTTTTTACTTTGCTCAACACGGTATTGGGTAATAAATTGGTACGGTGTTTCCCCAACACTCTTTTTAAACTCTCTTAAAAAGTGGAACTTGCTGCAAAAAACGAGTTCGGCCAGCGCATCTACGCTAATGGTACTGCCTATATTTTCTTTGATGTATTGCTCAATCTTATCTATCTGTGACTTGCCTATTTTGACACTCTTTGCAGAGGCATCTTGAAGGTCGCGGTAATTTGAATAATTTTGGATATAATGAGCAGAAAGTGCAGACAATAAGTTACTTAAATAGGCTTTCCCATTACGACCCTTTGCTTGTGTCTCTAATAACAGAAGCTCAATTAGCCCCTTTATGGTCTCGTCTTCCACGTTGTAGTTGTTCAGAAACTGCAGCTGTTCGTGTTCTACCTTAAACGGACATGCGTCTAGAAATACACGTTCTTCAACCGCTAAAATAACAAAATAACAAGGCTCGGATATGTTGTGTGTAAACGGCGTTTTAGGTGGATTAATCCAAATGTTTCCCGGACTGGTTTTTAAAGAAACCATACTTCCATTCGCTTCTATGTTCCAATTCAGATCGCTTTCAAGGGCGAGTGCGAAATAGAAATAAGGGGTATACACATTTTGAGGGTAAAAGTGAGGCGACTTTCCTTTCTCTAAAATGATGCCTTTCCAATCGAGACCGTCGTTTGAAAACGCAATATCTAGTACGTCTTTGCACGATGAAGGTTGATGTGTCGCATGATCAAAAAAGGCTAAACGTGACTTCAAGCTTTATGTTTCCTTTAGCAATAACCTACAAATAATTAGCATTAATGTGCAATAACTAAGGCGCACTATTTCATATCCTGTGCTCATTGATTACCCACTTAAAGAGCACAGCCAAATGCTTAAAACTACCATAACAGTAATTGCACAGTCACTTTTGATATCGCCACTGGTCATATTACAACCTGGCATATCACACGCTCAGCAACCATCGCAAACAGACGCGTTAAACCAAGCCCGAGTAGGCATTGAACAACTAAGCGCTAATCACGCGCAGTTAAGCAGTGAAAACAAAAATAGTCATCGTCAATACAACCAGCAAGGATTTCAAATGGAAAATATCACGTTAAACACAGAAGTGGGCAACTTGGCTGCAAATTTATACCTGCCAAAAGGTATTACTAATCCACCAGTGGTCGTTGTTACAGGTGCATGGACATCAGTAAAAGAGCAAATGCCAGCTGTTTATGCAAAGGCACTAGCCGAGCGAGGCTACGCTGCTGTTACATTTGATTTTAGAGGTTGGGGAGCGTCAAGAGATACTGATGACAACCAAACCGCGTACCTTGAAGATCCTGTTCGTAAAACGAAAGATATACAGGCTGTTATCAAAGCGCTATCAAACGTCGCGCAGGTGGACAACAGCCGTATTGCTGGCTTGGCCATTTGTGCCTCAGCGGGCTATATGCTTGATGCTGCGGTTCAAAATACTCAATTAAGCCAAAATACACGGTTAGGCGCGGTGGCAGTAGTGGCCCCCTGGTTACATGATGAAGCAATGGCAACAGCCATTTATGGCGGTGAAGAAAATCGCAATCAATTACTTGCGTTAGCAGCGGCAGAGAAAGACAAATCCAAGCCATTAGTTATTGAAGCGGCAAGTTTAACCAATGAAAACGCCTTGATGTACAACGCACCTTACTACACTGAGCAATCACGAGGTTTGTTGCCTGCCTACGATAACAAATTCAACGTGACGTCATGGAGCGGTTGGCTTAATTACAATGCGCAGTTAAGTGCATCAAAACAGACAATACCGGTTTTAATGGTTGCATCAGAAGCGATGGCGCTGCCACAAGGTGCACATCAGTATTTGGAAAACGCGACTGATTCGGTAATTGCAATTTGGCTAGATAACATCAATCAATTTGACTTCTACGACCAACCTGAAGCCGTTGAAAAAGCCGTTAACGCCGCAGTTTCTCACTTCGACAGCGCATTGTAGGGCGAGTGTTTACCTATTAAAGGCTCAGAAATGAAATTTAAAGCCATAATTTGTGTCATGTTAGTTGGAGTTTTTACTATGGACCATGCCGCCACATCCCATTCGAGCCGGGATAAAGACATTGCAAGTATTCACAGCAACCTTAATAGCTTTTCAGCATTAGCTGACAACAATGCTTATGAATACTTAACCTTACTGTTTGCCCCACATGTAACAACAGACTACACCAGTTTGTTTGGGGGCGAAGCGGTAACCCAAAAACGTGAGGTCTTGATGCAAAACTGGGCGGCTTTCTTGCCTGGTTTTGACAAAACATTTCACAACTTGGGAAACCCAAGTATTAATCGAAAAGAAGATATAGCGTTTGCTAACGTGCCATTTACTGCCAGTCATTGGCTAGGGCATGATGGTTTTTGGCAAGTTTCGGGCATCTACCACTTCACTTTTAGAAAGATAGAAGGGCAATGGCTGATTACTTCAGTGACACTAGAAAAGAGAGAGGAGGCGGGCAGTCGCGATATTTTAGCGATTGCGCCAGAAAATGCGAAAGACCGCTTGGCGGATCTGCAGCAAGTTAAAAACGATACCCTAGCGGACTGAAAGCAAACAAGTTACTAACGCCTGTTGAGATTTGATGCACAGTAAAAACCAACAGGCGCTAGCGTAAAACTGCGTGTTTTTCTTCAAGAAAGTCGATTAAGGCCCTAATTCTTTGAGCCTTTTGACTATGTTGCTGAAAATACATAAACAGCCCTGAATAAGGAAACCAGTTCTCTTTAAGTACGGGAACAAGCTCGCCAGTTTCAAATAATTCATCCACCATAGGTTCAACAATTCTTCCTATACCTAACCCTTTTTTGGCAGCATCAATCATCAAATCTGTATCGTTGACTACCATAGCAATCGGCATTGAAACACTCACAGCTTGCTGGTTTTGCCACAGATGAAGTGGCGCAAGTTTGTTAGAGGTAATAAAACGATATTGAATGAGCTTGTGTTGCTGAAGGCTATCAATAGACGAGGGAAGGCCATACTTTTTAGCGTAGTGAGGTGAGCAGAACAAACATTCTCTAGTGGCATTAGTTAATCGCTTTGCCACCATGCCTTCTTCTATCCTATCACCAAAGCGAATACCCACATCCATCCCATCGGTAATCAAATTTACGGCTGCATCGTTTATCGATACCTCAAGCTTTAAGTCTGGATAGCGCTCGCAAAACTCTTGGTAATAAGGCGCCAAAAGCTGTTGGAAGGCGAAGCGAGGAGTGGTAATACGAACCGTGCCCCTAGGGGTATAGCTAAGGGCGTTGACCTCTTCAAATGCAATATCTAACGTGTCGATAGCATGATGAGTTTGCTGCTTAAGTAACTTTCCCGCATCGGTTAATTCAACTCTACGCGTGGTTCGATTGAACAAAGGAACGCCCACACTTGCTTCTAGAGATTTAAGCGCGTGGCTTACAGACGGCGGTGCCATTTCTAACTGGCGAGCTGCGCCACTAATACTGCCTTCATCGGCAATAGCATGAAAAACAATAAGTTGTTGAAATGTGGTGCCGTTCACTTATAGCGCCTCTTGAAAGTCTAAGTGACAAATTGGTCGAAGGGTTTCAAGCCCCAAATTATATCTAGAATTTAATTGTTAGTTTTAAACTAATAATCTTTGAGTTAATCATCATCTAAAACTAAAGGTCATTCAAGCATAAAATTCTATCTGTTCACTTTGAACCAACCATAAAATTATCACGCAAAGGTAGAAGTAATGAGTAAAGTATTAGTTATCTCCGGCCATCCTAATTTAGACCAGTCCAATGCTAATAGCGCTATTTTGCAAAGCCTGACTAAGCGCATAGACGACATTGAAGTTAGACGTTTGGACACCCTTTATTCTAACAACCCAATTGATGTAGAGGCAGAGCAAAAAGCCTTGCTTGGAGCTGAGGTAATTGTGCTGCAGTTTCCTTTCTACTGGTATTCTGTACCAGCTTTACTTAAGCGCTGGATTGACCAAGTATTTACTTATAATTTTGCGTTTGGCCCTGAAGGAGACAAGCTGGCGAATAAGCACTTTTTACTGTCCATTTCGGTAGGTGGCCCAAAAGAGTCTTATGGACCGCTAGGCTATAACCATTTCAGTGTGGAAGAGTTCTTACGCCCGCTAGAACAGCTCGCTTACCTTGCAAAAATGCAGTACCACAAGCCAATTTACAGCCATCGCATGGTGTACATTGAAGGTGTTTACAACACGCTTTCAGACGTTCAGGCCCGTGGTGATCAACATGGTAAGCGGGTAGCCGATGCTATTGATGTTTTGATGAACTCTCCAGAATTGCGTATTAAACAGTTTGTAACGACGTGGTTTGGGCAGTTCGATCAATTACCGGCGTCAAGTGAAGCGTTTCTACCGAATCTCAGCGAGGAGGTTGTCTGGCAAGCGCCAGAGGGACGATTTCAAGGCCATGCTGGATTCAACGACTGGTACGCGTGGGCACGCAAGACGTTTAAACCTAACTGTGAGCACCGTGTAGATCAAATTGATATCAAACCCGATGCTGATTCAGCGAAGCCCAATGGATTTATAATAGACCTTCGAATTAACCTTCGCGCTGACACATTTGAATCGTCTGACTTTAAAGGGGAATCGGTTGAGGTACAGGTAAAAGAGCGCTGGCATGTGCATATTGATACCGAAGGTAAAGTAACCATCGACAGTTACGTTGTTAGTCCTTTGTAGGGATTAACAACGTGCTAAAAACTCAAAACCAGAATTTAAAACCAAGGCAAAAAGCATTTAAAACGTTAGGCGAGACAATGAATAAACCTATCCCAAATACAAGAAAAGCGTATCAGTCTCTGGCGTTAATTGTGCTCTCTGGCATGGGCATTACCGCTTCGTTTAGCGAAGCCGCGGTAAACGAAGCAATCGGGGCGCTCTATTCAAGTAAGTTTGAAAGCAACATAAATCAGAACCTAACACCGCTGCACAAAGCAGTGTGGGATAACGATATACAACGTGTTAAGGCACTTATAGACAGCGGCGCAGATGTTAACGGACTCGATAGATTAATGGGAGTAGCGCCGCTTCATCTGGCTGTTCAAGGAAGAAACTTAGACCTTGTTAAACTGCTTGTGAAAGAGGGAGCATTCGTAAATTTGCAGTCAGTACGCCTGGGCGGAACGCCACTGCTATTGGCCGTGTGGCACAGAAATATTCCCGCGGTGGAATATTTATTAAGTTTGCCCGACATCGATACCACCGTTATTTCAGCGGCAGGCGCTACAGCCCTTGGGTTTAATCGAAGCGGTACAAAAGCAAACGATAAAGCGTTAAATGAAGATGTTGCCACTATTAACGCGCTATTCGCGGCTCATAAAGCAAAAACGCTGCAGCAAGCGCAAGAAAAAGCAGCCATTTATATGATCGTTGCTAACCAAGCGCTGTCTGAAGAAGAAATGGTAGCTGAAATAAAAGTGCTGCTAGAAAAAGGGTATGACGTTAATGCGGTTGCGCCCGTATTGAAACAAGGCAGTGATTTTCATAGCGCGCTGCTGCTTGCAGCGATGAAAGGCTACCTGAAAGTAGCAAAGCTGTTGCTAGATAACGGCGCAGATCAAACGCTTACCGGCGCCTACATGGCCGCAATTGCTTTACACAAAGCCGCATATTTTGGGCGTGCAGACATGCTGACGTTACTTAGTCAATATCCTGGCTTTCAGGAAGTGCTTAACGCGCAAGGTCCTAACAACGGGTATACACCGCTTCATGACGCAGTGTGGCATGGGCATTTAGAGGCAGCGAAAGTATTGGTGGAAGCAGGAGCTAGGTTAGATTTGAAAGGTTATGATGGCAATACACCAGAGCAGCTTGCAAGGCAAAACGGTTATTCTATGATTGCTGAATACCTAGAAAATACGCGAAGCAAGCGTGGAAATGCCCCGCGTAAGTGAGCTGAAAAAAGCGTACTAATCTGTAACGCTAAATTTTGACGACGTTCTTACGTATACAATGGTTTCGCTTTGGTTTGCGTTTTCAAAAGAATGGTGTGCGGCAGTTGATGATTCAATATAACTTCCTGCGTTTAATTCAATCTGTCTGGAGGCGTTGTTTTGGGTATAATTGAAACTTCCCTTGATAACCACTGCCTTAAATTCATCACCATTAGATTTTATTGAACCTTTAAATCCTTTTGGAAGCTTGACAAGGGTGCCGTATACACTACTTGTCTCGCCCCACAAATAGGCAACAGAAACACCGTCGGCCGCTATATTTACAAGGTCGCTTTTTTGCAGCCACACCATATTGTCTGCGTGAACGTTGATTGGCCTTTCACCGTTGTCAAAATGTTCTTTTGATGGCTTTACAAGGTATGGGCCTTCATCAATTTCCAGGTAAATCAGGTTGGTTTTGTCGTTTGCCGCAGTGGTGTGATTTTCACCTGCTGGCTGGGTCCAAAACGAACCTGTTGGCATCCACATCTTTGCTGCGTTTGGATCGTCATTGTGCATTTCACCTTCAATCACAATACCTCTATAGGTTATGTTGTGAATGTGCGGTGGCGATTCAAAGCCTTTGTTAAATCGCACTAACATCCCCGTTGCCGTGTCTTTTGTTCGGTCTCCCCACAAGTCTGCTGCCCCGGGGCTTTTGTCGCCACGGGCTGGGTTCAAGTAACCCCATTCTACATCCTTGGCTGCAATAACTTTGTCTTGTGCTTGTGCGCCGGGTACAAGAAGAAAACAGGTGCTCAATAATAGCGATGCTATTGTAAGTTTGTTTCGTTTCGTTGGTTTCATTCAAACCTCCTTTTTGTTGGTCGTAGGTTTTATTTAACAGGCAGGCACAGTCTATTATTTCGAATAAGTCTCATAAACGACCAAAATCAATAAAGACTTTCCTGAAAATGTGGATAATAGAGGTGATCCATTTTGCTTTGTCTTTTTCGCCTTGAAATCAAAAGAGTGAAATAAACGTTGAGGGAAGTATGAAAACCGAAGACCTGTCTGTGTTCGTAAAGGTGGCTGAAGTGGGCTCGATAACCACTGCTGCGATAAAACTTGATATTAGCTCATCTGCTGCAAGTATGGCGGTTAAACGTCTAGAAGAGCAGCTTGGCGTAGCGCTATTCGTGCGAAGTACACGCAAAATTCGATTGTCACCTGAAGGAGAGCAGTATTTGCCTATGGCAAAGCAGGCACTCGACACCTTACAGCAGGGCCTTGCATTAGTAACAGAGCAGAAGCAGAGTATTCATGGTGAGCTTCGCATGGCGATGTCTTCGGAAATGGGGCGCAACCTAATGCGTGAACTGCTAAATAAAGTGCAGCGCGCAAATCCAGAACTTTCATTGCGATTACATGTGAGCGACAGTCGGGTGGACTTCTACCGCGATGGTGTAGATGTAGCACTTAGAGCCATGACAAAAGAAGCGGTTAAAGAATCGCAGATGTATGGTTTTAAAGTGTGCAATATTCCGCATGTGATTTGCGCGTCTCCCGATTATTTAGAAAGAAACGGTGAGCCTACAACTTTGACTGATTTAGCGCAGCACAACGCACTTCTTTATAAGCTCTACGACCAAACCCACAATACGTGGGAACTTATCAACGAGGGCGAGAGAGTTAAAGTGAAAGTGAACAGTAATCGCGCTGTGAATGACGGTGATATTGTTCGGCGCTGGTGCGTAGATGGAGAGGGGATCGCTAAAAAGTCATGTATAGACGTTGCGGGGGATTTACTGAGCGGAAAGCTGCAGCGTATTTTGACTGGTTACCACGTACCGCTAACTGAAATGTGGCTCATGCTGCCTAGCCGGCATCTTATTACGCCAGCGGTAAGATTAAT
Source organism: Alteromonas sp. R7 (assembly GCF_055755235.1). Classification (NCBI taxonomy): domain Bacteria; kingdom Pseudomonadati; phylum Pseudomonadota; class Gammaproteobacteria; order Alteromonadales; family Alteromonadaceae; genus Alteromonas; species Alteromonas sp. R7. The sequence continues at coordinate 65,462 of NZ_JBVTQX010000012.1, forward strand.
TAGAGATGAACTAAAACAGGTTATTGAAAGTAAGCGTCAACGTCTTATCAATACATATATTTTGACGGAGCGAGAGTGGCCTGTCTCCAATGAAATTTGAGCTCGTTTTTAGATACTCATTTGTTTCGATGCTAAGTGACTAAAAAATAAACTAAAAACAGAATCTTATAATTGAAAAAAAGACTGGAATATCCTTTAATAGTGCTCGCAAGGGATTGCGACATTTCAATAGTACACTCAACTATGCAGGACGGCATGGTGAAGTCTCGTCATGTGCAATCCTTTGTTTTCATAAAAAAAGCTTCAGTTCTAAATATTTTAGCTAAAGCGAAAAACAGAGAAAACACATGAATGCAAAACTATTAGTTCCATCTTTATTAGCAGTTTCACTTCTTACTGCGTGTGGTAGTACACCACCCTCGCCAGAAGAGCAGGCAATGGCGAACCAAATGAAGCAAGCGTTTCTTGCGAAAATTCAAGGCATGTCCTTACCTGTTGCTGCCCAACAGCAACAGCAACAGCAAGCTGCACCCCAGCCAGAAATCGTTATCAGTGCGACTGAACTTACAGCACAAAAACAGAAAATTGACGAAACCGGCGGAGCAGCGATTTTTTATCGTAAGAAAGATGGCATCATGATAGATGGGGAGATGTTTAATGACTTCGAAGGACAAGTTGCCAACTTCGGAGGTAATAGGTTTACTGGTGAGTTTACCTATGCGGTAGAAAATTTCGATGGCTCATTTACACTCAAATATCACAAAGCCAAATCAACTGAAGCACCTATAAAAATTGCAACGGTGTGGAAGCGTGGTGACCGGTATGAAGTAAAAACAGTTACCGGAAAAACTGCAACAGGTAGTAGTGTAATTCCTACTTCAGACGGTTTTATTATTGGCCGTCCGGGGTCTGCTTTTCGCTATTTTATAGACAATGATAACGTAAAAAATATTACACTTTTAGATAACTACCACATCGCTAAACATCAGAAGGGCGATGCTGCATCTACAGGTTTTATTTTGTTAGAGAAAGATCCTCGAGACAAAGGCGACAGTGTGGGCGGATTGCTAGACTCCTTTAAAGAAATAGGTAATACGTTTGGACTTAACAAGTTTGATGACTATGTTTTAGTTAGCCTAGACGGGAAGACCATCGTTCCAATGGATGTTGGATTAGGAGGTAAGGATGTTGCAGAATACTCAAACTGCGAACGTCAAAATGCTGTGATGAACAAGTGCGAAAACGTGGATTTCAAAGAGTCGCTTTACACAAAACTTGGCTTACCTAATTACAGTCACTATTTCTGGTCAATCAATTGGGTACAAACGCAGTCAGGTCCACTGGCTATATACAGAACGTCGACGAAAATTAAAATTGTCGATATCAACAATAATCAGGTTCACACTGCATTTTCGCGCACCTTAGGTGTAAACGAGTTTGATATCATTGAAAACGCTGACGGAACTACTGGTATAGAAGCAAGACTCGGATTTTCTAAAGAGAAAATTAACGATATAGAGTCATTTATCAAGAATAATACGTCTGACATCGAGCCAATCCAGACTTTACAAAACTCTTAATTTACACAAAAATTAAACATTCAAAAGTCGTAGTAAGGAAGCGGTAATAAGTCCCGCTTCCTTTTACGTTAAATTCTAGACCTTAAAAGCGATAGGCGGCGGTAAGCCTAAAGCGTTGAGGCGCGCCAGGTTCAACCCACACATCTGCGAAAGAGTTAGTATAAAACTCTTCATCAAACAGGTTATCTACTGCAACTTTAACTGACAAGTTTTCTACAGGCTCTATTTCAGCAAACGCACGAACCGTGGTGTAGCTTGGTAAGTAGAAGTCGGTAGCGGTTTGACCTAAACGCTCATCAACATACAACAGTCCTGAACCGATACGTACTGGCATATCAGCAAATGTAAGTCCCTTGCTCAACTGAATGCTCAATTGGTTTTCTGGAACGTTAATTAAAGGATCGCCAGATTCAATGGCTGCAACAAAGTTAGCATCCGCCGCATCGTTTGTACTTTCAGCATCTACGAAGGTGTACGACACCCAAAGCGAAATATCATTTTCAAATTCAGCGTTAATGTCTAACTCAACACCACGGCTACGCGCTTCGCCAGCAGGGGTTAAGAAGAAGCCGTCAGACGCCTCAGGGCTATCATCATAAACAAGGATGTTACTTTGCTCGATATTAAACACGGCGAAGGTGATATCACCCCGTATAGTATTAAACATTGATGTGAGGTCGGCTTTAACACCAATTTCCGCAGACTTCGATTCGTTAGGTTCAAACGGGTTTCCGGCGAAATCCGACCCCGTCAGCTGACGGAAACCTTCACCGTAAGTTGCGTACACACTTGTGGTGTCATCAAACAGATAAACAGCACCCACTTGTGGAGAAAAGCGTGTGTCGTCTTGTGATGTGGTACTTACAGGTGACGCCAGGCGATTATCAATTTCCTGCTCGAACTTATCGAAGCGACCACCCAGCCTAACTTGGAAATTATCAGTGATGTTGATTTGGTCTTGGAAATAGATACCCCACGCTTCCTGAACTTCAAAACGGTCCAAGTTGTCAGACAATTCCACATCTGGAAGTGGTGAGTAATCCGGATTAAAAATATCGACCACTAAGTACTGTTCTAAGTCCAAGTCGTTAATGTCAGTATCGCTTGAAAAGAATGGCGGGCGATAGCGCAGAATAATCTGGTCATTTTCAAACTTATCGTAGTCAGCACCAATAATCACGCGATGTGATAGCGACCCAGTATCGAATTGTCCCGCTATTTCGCCGCGTAAAACGAAGTAATCGGTTTGGAAATTACGGTAGCGCTTAAAACGAGACAACAAGGCTTGATTACGATCGATAAATAACGTTTGGCGACCATCAAAGTTGTTTTCTAATGCATTACCCTCGAAAGTGGTATCGCGTAAGCCAGCACCCAAAAGCAGGTTCCATTCGTCAGCAAGTTTATGAGAAATCTCAATTTGATGACCAACCACTTCCGTATCGATGGTGTCGCCATTAGGATCGCCAGTAAAGGTTTCAATTGGCTGATGGCCCAACTTACCATCGATGGCCACTACGCCACGGTCGAAAGGAATTTTTTGCTCGGTGTATTCGAGTTCGTACGTAACCGTGGTGTCTGCTGATGCTTCCCACGTAACCGATGGATAAAAGCCAAAACGCTCAGTTTCTACTGTATCGCGGAAACTTTCAGCATCTTCATAAAAGCCTACTAAGCGTACACCTACATTTTCAGTAATGCCTGCAACCGATTGTACATCAGCCTCAATGCGCTTCTGCGACCAGCTTCCGTAAGTTGCTTTAATTTCACCACCTTGACGAAACTGGGGGCGCTTTGTAACAAGGTTTACCGCTCCACCTGGTTCACCGCGACCAAACAGCGCAGCTTTAGGGCCTTTTAATACTTCAACATGATCAATGCCAGAGAGATCACGAGGTCCGCCAAATCCGCGTCCTGCGTTAAAACCGTTTACCAGAAACCCGCTAGGTAAGTTTTCGTCACCTGAAAAACCACGAATAGCAAAGCTGTTCCAAAGGCCACCAAAGTTATTTTGCCTTGCTACCGAAGCGGACAGGTCTAAAGCGTCGTTAAGGTTTATAGCGCCTGCATCATTGATGAGACCAAGGTCGATATCCTGCGCTGCTGCCGGCACTTCTTTATATTCAAATGCCCCTTGATACGCACGGTGCATACCATGCACCGTAATTTTCTCTACATCCGCTTCCGATTGAATATCAGTATTTTGCGCATTTGCAGGCGCATTCAAAAGCGTTGCGATAGAAAGGGCGAGGGTAGATTTTACCCAACTAGTCTTCATTAGTGTTTTCCTGTGTCTTTCTTATTTTTGGTGAAAATTGAGGTAGCTGTTTAAAACTGGCCGATGAAAACTCCGGGGCTTCAAACAAGTGATGATAGTAGAATTTGCGCAACGACGCATGAAACTCGCGAACATTATTTTCGTAGTTAACCATGGCTTTAACATCGGTATCAGCCGCACTCGTTAATAAGCGTTGCGTTAACAAAGACGGGGATAGCAGAGCAACATAGCTTGCAATTTTATCTTTGCGTAAGGTGGCGGCTTGATAAGCCTCTGAAAGTTCCTTTGCCGTTTGGTCGCCAACTTGTTGAAATGCGTAATACCACTTCCAATTAAATGAACTGTCTCGCTGTGGATCAAAGTCGGTTTTATCCGCCCACTGTGGGTGAGTTTCAATAAACGCTTCCCATGTTTGTTCAACAGGTTTGTCCCATGCACTGTTAACGGCTTCTCGCTGCGTGAGCACAATGTCGCCGCCCTCAGGTGTATCGACCGACGCATTAATTATGGTGTGCCCGGTAACTGGCACAATAACCGTTGTGACAAGCCATACGCCTAACATGATTGAAGCTAGGTGCGTGGCGCTGAAATTGGCAAAACGCTTAGCAGCACCTATAGCAAGCACAATAGCGCTCCAAACAATTATGCTGCCAATGACGATGGTACAAATCGTTACTGTTTGAAACACAGACGCGCCATTCACTACACTAAAGGCAATAAACGGAATAAGTGTAACTAGTGCCAAGGGCACCAGGGTTACCAATACGCGTGATGACCAAATAGCATGCGAATTGCGTGCGGTTACATTAAGTAAGTCAAAACGGCGGGCTTCGCGTTCCTTCGCTTTTAAGTCGTAAAGGAGCAAAATGATAAACAGAGGCAACAGCACACTGGTAACGAAAGCAAAGTCAAAACGCCCTAAGAAAGCAAGCTCCGGATTGTCTGTATCGCTTTCATAAATCTGACCTTCTAGCGCTAGCATTCTAATACGGTGCTTCCACGGAAACACATCGCGCTCTCCTACGGCAGCAAACGCCAACGGCGAGGGCGGGGCATAGGTCAAATGAAAGGCGTAATAGGCTACCATGCCATAATTAGATTGGTGAGTAAGGACAGCGTTGCGCTCTGTTTCATCTTTATCTAACAAGCGCTCAATAGTGGCTTGCTGTTCTTGCATTTCCGAATAGCCAGACCACAACGACACCGAGCTTAAAAGAAACACGACCAAAAGCGTTAGTTTTATCTGACGATGGCCAAATACGAAACCCGCTTCTCGTTTAATATCGCTATAACGCATCATGGATTTAATCTCCTAACTGCAGCTTGAAGAAGTAGTGCGGTAAGTCCCATCCAAAGCAACAGCTGAATAAAATAAATCAACGCGTTACTGATGCGTGTGCTTCCTGCTTCTGGTTTAAAATCAAACTCTGCTAAGATCGCCCAGTTATCTGCGCCAACCACAGCTTTGTCTGCTGCTTCTTCACTGGCGTTGCGGTTCATATCTAACTTGTAATCGAGTTTTTCAGCGTGAACCTTGTTTAAAGCCTGAACAAACTCAAGTCTCAGCGTTTCCGCTTCCCTTAAAAAGCGGTGGTGTGTCTCGAGGCTAGTTCCCGCAAGGATCGTAGAAATAGAGCGCACCGCAACCGTAGGCGAAAGCCAGCCAAACTGCCGTGCTATTTGGGCTTGTTCCAACTCTTCGGTCATGCGGGTTTCAGCAAACTCATTAAGCACTTTGGCTTGTCGACCTTCGGAGTACTGGGCAACAATGCCCCTGAAGTTAACGGGTAAGTCGTCAACTGAATCTACATTGTATTTAGCTAGTAAATCTTCTTTTAGCTTTTTGAATGCAGGATCGTTAACGTCATGACCGTCACCTAAACTTCTAAGTTTTTCTTCCACTTTGAAATCGGCTTCAAGTTTTCCCATTGAAGGGGCAATGTTTGTGGCAACGCTGCTCCCTAAACGAGGAAGCAACACACAAGCGCTCATCCAAATGACAACAAGTACGGTGAAGCTAACGCTGCTTTTCTCAAATATGGCCGAGCACGCAGTGACTACCGTGGCCCACAGTAAAAAGTAAACCACATAACTAAGGCAAAAGAGTATTACGACAAGTGCACTTTCGTTTGAAAACGCGACATAAAGACAGGCAAACAGTAGCGGGAGTAAAAATAGGCTGCTAGCGATTACGAGAGCCAGAAGCTTCCCTAAGAGCAATTGCCAACGGGTGGTGCCTTGAGAAAGCAGTAAGGTTAGCGTGCCGGCTTCGCGTTCACGTGAGACGCTGCCGTAGCCAATTAGAATAATAAATAAAGGTGCGAGAACCAAAGCTAAAAAGCTGGGTGTTAAACTACTAAAGCGTGTAAGCCCTGCGGATTGGCGCTGCTCGGCGAACATCGCACTATTTTGGCGGTGTCCTTCTAAAAATATAGCGTTCCCCGTGTAGGTATCAACACCCGGTTCAATTACGCTCAGTGGAGTGGGGGCACGAAATACATAATGACCATAATGCACCATGCGATGAGGGTGCTTGTCGGGCTGTGCCTCAAAGCGTTGTTCAGCTTCTGTTTGAAGGTGGTCTCTGGTGTGGGCAGCCTCATCGATGTGAAAGGCGTTAACTACCAGTGCAGCTATGGTAAGCATAGCGCCTAGCAATAAAACGGTCGCTGCTACTTTTGTTCGCAACCAATAGCGCCACTGTTCAGCACAAATGATTTTAGCAACATTCAGTATCATACATTACGCCCTGCAAATGCTGCGTGAACGGCTTCAGTATCTATTGGCGTATCGCCAGCGCGCTCGAAGGAACCTGTGAGTTTGCCATTACTTAAAAGCACAATTCGATGGGCAACTTGGCAGGCACCATAAACGTCGTGGGTAACCATAAAAATAGTAGCGCCACCCGCTGCCAGCTCTGACACTAGCGCATTAAATTCGTCGATGGCTGCTGGATCTAGCCCAGATGTAGGTTCGTCTAAGAACAGTACAGGCGCATTGCGCAGTAGGGCCAAGGCAATTGCGGTCTTCTGACGCATGCCTTTTGAATAATTAGATAGCGCCTTATTCCACGAATCTTCTTGAAGTGCGACCTTGCGAAGTGCGGCGAACATATCGTCGTCAGACTTATCGACTCCAGCCACTGACAAGAAATAACGAATGTTTTCTACGCCAGAAAGATGGCCATATAAGGTGACAGACTCGGGTAAGTAGGCAACAGACTTTTGAACTTGGTTTGGCTGGTTAGAGGCATTATGCCCTAATACAGTGGCGCTACCGCTACTTGCCTTCATAAGCCCTAAAAAAGTTTTAAGGGTGGTGGATTTACCTGCGCCATTTCCACCTAAAAGTGCAAATACTTCGCCTTTTCCTACATTAAAATTGAGATTGTCTAGAAGCGTGCGATCGTCAACACACACGGTAAGCGCATCCGCGCATATCACTGAATTTGTTTGCATTGTTTGGAGAAGCTATACATTAGAATCGTGCTGCAATGTTATAATATAACTATCTAGATGGGAATAGCTTTTATTTAGGTAGTGTGTGTTTTGTTTTAATTAGAAACAATTTACAAATTTCGGAAGCTGAAACGAAAAAGGCCTGCCGAGTGGCAAGCCTTTGGAATTGGTGGAGCTGGCGGGATTTGAACCCGCGTCCAGAAAATGTCTACCTTTGGTACTACATGCTTAGTTTGTCATTTATTTAACTGCTTGGAACTCCGACAAACAGGATTTCCTTGCAGCTGGCCTAATACTGTTTCGCGGTTCACCCTTAGACAAGGTTCCCTCGCTATCCTACTTGGATGACCTTCCGAATCCCCGCTAGCAGGAAAAGACTAGGGTGGAAGGGCCTATGCCGGTTATTAAGCGGCTAGTGCGTATGTTTCGTCGTTTGCGACTATTTAAATGCGGCTTTTTAAGAGGCAAACCGCTCCTCTGCATGCACCTCCGGCTTCCTAGATCCTGTCGAATCCTAATCAGCCCCGAGTGTGATTTTCAATAATAGCACAATTGTTACATGGTGAAATACATTCTTTTGAAAATTACTATAAATTTTAAGGGTTTGGCTATAAATCAATCAAAAATAACATCTAGTTTTTCAAAAGCTTACCTGTGTGGCCTTCAGTTGAAGCTTTGCTTAAACAGCAACTCACAAACATTGAGTATTATTGAACTAACATAGATATGTGGTTGCTTGAGTATAATTCAAGTGCCGAGCGCACAAGGGCTGTACAAGAAACGCAATTTATAAACTAAATTAGCGCTTTTTATTTGATTACTTTAGCGAATTTTTAAGGAAATAGTGCTGATGTAATGATGCAATTAGTAGCAAGAACCATTAAAGTACGTGAGCATAATTAAAAGGCTTGTAGTGTAAATGTCTTCAGATTCCATATTGTATTCTCCGTATACCTTGCCATGTGGCGTAACAGCGCGAAACCGTCTTGTTAAAGCTGCTATGGAAGAAAATATGTCGAGTATGGGAAATATTCCCGGAGAGTCTTTGTACTCACTCTATCGATATTGGGCCCACGGCAATTTAGGCATGGTGATCACAGGCAACGTTATGGTCGATAAAGGCGCCATGACAGGGCCAGGTGGCGTTGCACTAGAAAAAGATACCGACATCGCACCGTTTCAAAAGTGGGCAAAAATCATTAAGTCTAATGGTGCTTTAGCCATAATGCAGATTAATCACCCTGGTCGACAGGTATTTAAAGCGATGAAAGGCAAAGCTATTGCGCCTTCTGCTGTACCGCTTGATATGGGTAAACACTCCAAGCTGTTTGCTCAACCACGAGAAATGACCTGCCAAGACATTCACGATGTATGCAAACGTTTCGTTCAAACTGCTAAGCAAGCTGAAAAAGCCGGGTTTGATGGCGTTGAAATTCATGCTGCCCACGGCTATTTGCTTACGCAGTTTTTATCACCGCTTACTAATCAGCGCCAAGACGAGTGGGGCGGTTCTATTATTAACCGCGCCCGCTTGCTGATAAATATAGTCAGTCAGGTTCGAGCGGTTTGCGCTAAAGACTTTATTGTTATGGTAAAGCTAAATTCTGCAGACTTTCAGAAAAATGGTTTTTCTTTTGATGATGCCTGTGAGGTGGTAAATCGCTTGGAAGCCTTGGGTGTTGATGTTGTAGAGTTGTCTGGCGGCAGTTATGAAGCGCCTGCCATGCAAGGGCAAACCCGTGACGACACCACGCTGGCCAGAGAAGCGTACTTTTTGGAATTTGCGCAGGCACTGGTAAGTAAAACTGATATTCCGCTTATGACAACTGGCGGTATAAAAAGGGCCGAGGTAGCAGAGGAAGTGATTGAGCAGGGCTGTGCTCTTGTTGGATTAGCCAGCGCCCTTGCTATTACGCCCGACTTAGCTAAAAAGTGGCAACAAGAGTGGGCGTATTCGGGAATAATTCCACACTGCTCTTGGAAAGATAAATCGCTTGCAAGCCTTGCGAATATGGCCATGGTGCGAAGACAACTTAGACGCCTTGGGAATAACCTAACTACCTTAAGAAACCCGTCACCGCTGTGGAGTCTGATTCTTGATATGCTACATCGCAAGAAAATGACGAAACGAGATGTAGGTTAAACCTACTACACTTCCTTTTTGGCAGCCCAAATAAAAACACAGCGTTAAACGCTGTGTTTCATCATTCGTTCTTTTTGACGTTGCCAATCTTTGTCTTTAATGGTGTCACGCTTGTCATGGGCGTGCTTACCTTTTGCTAGGTGAATTTCTAGTTTCACCCAACACTTTTTCCAATACATAGACGTGGCAACGATTGAATAACCTTGGCGGTCTCGCGCACCCATTAAGCGGTCAATTTCTCGTTTGTTCAGCAACAATTTGCGAGCACGCTCGGGAGCAGCGATAACGTGGGTAGAGGCTTGATTCAGCGGACTAATTCTACACCCTACCAAATACGCTTCGGCATTCTGGATAATAATGTACGCATCGGTAATGTTCACTTTACCGGCACGAATACTTTTAATTTCCCACCCTTGAAGCTCAAGTCCGGCTTCGAACTTGTCTTCTAGGAAATAGTCGTGACGCGCTTTTTTATTCTGCGCGATATTTCCTGTGGTGTTTTTGTTGGCTTTATTCTTTTTCATGCTGGCTATTATACTGATTGTTCAAAGGAATGTCTTTAGTTGTCATTGTTATCTTATATTGGGGCATTTGGTTCAAAACCGAATACGAGCGAACCAAATTTTCTGTGATACAATGCGACCAAGAGTTTTAATTGTAGTGGAATCAATGCCAAGTATTCATAGAAGCGCGCTGGTAGCCCATAGCGCAGAAGCCATGTTTAACTTAGTCAACGATGTAGCTTCCTACCCAGAGTTTTTGCCAGGCTGTACCGATAGCAAAATCCTCGACACTTCAGCGCAAAGCATGAAAGCGTCATTGTTAGTGGCAAAAGCTGGTATTAAGCAATGGTTTACAACGCACAATGTTTTAGAGCCAGGTAAAAGTATTCAAATGCAACTGGTCGACGGTCCGTTTCGCTCGCTTACCGGTGGCTGGACATTTTCAGCGTTATCAGAAGAAGCCTGTAAAATTGAATTAAACCTAGAGTTTGAATTCAGCAATAAGCTAGCTGAAATGGCTTTTGGTAAAGTGTTTAACAGTTTAGCCAGCAGTATGGTTGCAGCGTTTACAGACCGAGCGCGGAGCGTTTACGCATGAGTAAGAAGCTCATCAATATTGAGGTTGCCTACGCGTTACCCACCAAGCAAACTATCATTGATGTTGCTATTCATGAAAATGCGACGGTGGAAGAAGGGATAAACGCGTCTAACGTGCTTGAGCAGTTTCCCGAGATTGATTTGAAAGCAACGAAAGTGGGTATTTGGAGCCGCGTGGTTAAGCTTCGCGACACGCTTACCGATGGCGACCGTATTGAAATTTACCGCCCGCTTATTGCTGACCCTAAAGAAATCCGCAAGCGCCGTGCTGAGAAAGCGAAAGAGGAAGGGCGCGCTGACAAAGTCACAGGTGGAAAGGTAAATCCACTTAAGGCGAAGTCATAGCAGTCAGCTGAGCGCTTCTACACCAGCGCCAAAGATAGATACAAAAATGGCCTTCAAGTGAAGGCCATTTTTTGTAAAGAAGACAAAGGCTATTAGCTTTTGTCTGAAATACTGCCTAACTCCAGAAAAGGGGAGGCATCAATATCTTCAGCATCCATCATGCTAGCAATTCGCTGAACGGTAGCGACCATTTGGCTTTGCTCCCACTCTTTAAGCTGTGAAAAACGCTCGACAAAGTGTTCTTGAAGAGGGCGAGGTGCGTCAACCACTGCCTCTTTACCGCGTTCTGTTAAGAATACGCCCACTTTTCGTTTATCTTGCGTACTTCTTATGCGCGTAGCTAAGTCTCGTGATTCTAGTCTATCTAGAATATTCGTGATGGTTGCAGGGCTTAAGTTAATATTCTCTGCAATTTCGCGCACCATTATACCCGGGCGCTCTTCAATATTTTGCATCACCAATAACTGTGGGCCTGTTAAACCCACGTGTTTACTTAGCTGCTTGCTGCGTAGGTCTACAGCGCGTATTACGCGCCGTAGTGCCACTAATAGTTCTTCTTCTTTTCGCATGTTACTTCCAACAAATGCGTAACCCAGCGGTTACTTAAGCAAATGAATAAAATGTTGGTGCTTATGATAGTGATCGATGACGTCATTAATGACCGAAATCTTCGACCAGCCCATAATATCATAGTTCTGACCACCTTCACTAAGGTGCACTTCGGCGCGATAGTACGTGGCCTTTTTGTTTTCGTCCAGTGCTGGTGTGTCACTTGGACCAAATTCAGGCTGTTCTGTCGATACAGGATGCACAGCATAAATGAACTCAGGGTCATTGCCCATATCAACGGTTAATATGAGTGCTTCGTCGGTATCTTCAATTTTTATTTCAAATTGCTGCGCTTTAAACTCCTCGCTTACTTCTGTTAGCGCAGGCTTCACCACTTTGTTGATGTAACGACGAACGGCAGTTTCATCTGGAAAGGTCACAATATTTTCAAGGCGCTCTTTCCAGTTTTTGTCAGAGTCATTATGCTGCGGCGTACCCGTTAGTACTTGTAAACTTTCACGTTTGTACGCCTCGATACGAAGGGCTTTCAATAGTCCCGATATAGCGATAAGCAACACAATAGCAAATGGCAGTGCAGCGGCGATCGTCATAGTTTGCAGAGCGCCAAGCCCACCAGCGTAAAGCAGCACTGAACTCACCACACCAACGCCAACAGCCCAGTATACTCGTTGCCACAACGGCGTATTGTTTTCACCGTGTGAACACAGCATATCGACAACCATGGCACCCGAATCACATGAGGTTACAAAGAACACAATGACCATCAATACTGCAATAAGGCTTAGTACTGAAGCGAAAGGGAACTGCTCTAAAAATACAAACAGTGCCACTGAGGTATCTTCATTTACCATTTGTGCAAGTACGTCTTTACCTTGTACTAACACCTGATCAATAGCGGCGTTGCCGAATACGGTCATCCAAAATAGCGTGAACGCTGATGGAATTAGTAATACACCCATGACAAATTCACGAATAGTTCGGCCGTACGAAATACGCGCGATAAACAGGCCAACAAATGGTGCCCATGCTAACCACCAACCCCAGTAGAAGATGGTCCAGCCACCAATCCAATCTGTTTTCTCATAGGCGAACAGGTTAAATGTGTTGCGCACTAAATCAGACAGATAAGCCCCAGTGTTTTGCATAAACGCTTGTAGTAAAAATACGGTTGGGCCTAAAACAAGAACAATTAAAAGTAGCAGTAAGGCTAAAACCATATTGGTTTCTGAAAGACGGCGTATGCCTTTTTCCAGGCCAGTAGTTACAGAAATTACGGCTAAACCAACAACGCCTGCCATTATAGCTATTTGAACACCAGTATTTGACGGTAGACCAAATAAATAGTTAAACCCCGCATTTACTTGCGAAGCGCCAAAGCCTAGCGACGTCGATACACCAAACACCGTTGATGTAACCGCGAATATATCAACCACGTGCCCAGGCCAGCCGTAAATCCGGTCACCAATTAAAGGATATAAAGCAGAACGCAGTGTAAGAGGTAAGTTTTGACGGTACGCAAAATAGCCCAAAATCAGCGCCACTACCGCATAAATTGCCCAAGCATGGACACCCCAATGGAAAAATGTGGTTTTCATTGCTTCGCGAACAGCATCAATACTTTCAGCCTGTGCAGTGGGGGGCGCTAAAAAGTGCATTAAGGGCTCGGCAACGCCAAAGAACATAAGCCCAATTCCCATTCCTGCTGCAAACAACATACTAAGCCAAGTCCCAAAGCTAAATTCGGGGCTTGCGTGATCTGGGCCTAACTTAATTTCGCCGTAGCGTGACATGCCGAGGAAAACAACAAACACCACAATTACTGCGACAGTAAATACATAAAACCAACTACCGTTGGTCACAATTGTGCTCTGAAGCTTTTGGAAAAGCGCGTCTGCTGTTTCAGGAGTACCAGCAGCGAAGATAAGTAAACATAGGATTAAAGCTGACGATGTAATAAACACCGGCTTGTTGAGTGGAGATTTATTTTCGTTCTCAATCACGCAGTAAATTCCTTTCACCTTTTATAAATTTCGGTTTATACGCAGAAATATACCGCATGGAGCATTTTTTATAAACATCAGATGAAATTATTTGATTTGTATGTATTTGGTCAATGAGTCAAAGTGCAGTCTTTTTTTTGTAGTTGTTTTTACGATAAAAATTAGACTTTCTGCTAGGTTTTAGGTGTTTTTGGTTAATTGTTAATCGTTAGAGTAGAAATAATTAATAGATTGTGTATCGTAATATATGATCTTTTTGATATGTGTTTTAAGTAAACACTGTCCGAAGAATAAAAAAACAATTGAAGGAAACACACACAAATGCGAAAAACTCAGCTTAGCTGTGCAATCATCGCTGCACTGGCATCCACCTCTCTGGCTGCGCAAGAAACTAAAGCGCCCGCTAAACTTGAAACCATAGAAGTTACCGCCACGAAAAGAAGTGAATCAATCCAAGATGTCCCTGTCGCAGTCTCTGCGTTAGATGGAAAAGCATTAGAAAACCTCGGTATTGATAACTTCCAAGACTACGTAGAGTTTTTACCGAATGTGGTATTCCAAGGTACAGGTCCAGGGCAAAACGAAATATACATTCGTGGTGCGGCGACCACGCAATCAAGCATTACCCTGTCATCTGTTCAAGCACTTCAGCCCTCAGTGGCTTTCTACCTTGATGAAATGCCTGTTTCTATGGCTGGCCGAAACTTAGATATTTTTGCTACCGACGTTGAGCGTGTAGAGGTTCTACCTGGGCCGCAAGGTACGTTATTTGGTGCGAGTTCTCAGGCAGGTACAGTTCGCCTAATCACAAACAAGCCAGATCATTCTGGATTTGCTGCAGGCTTCGATACCAGTATCTCTACCACAAAAGGCGGAGATATGAGTAACATGGTGGAGGCATATTTCAACGTTACTCCAACTGACAACCTTGCGCTGCGTGTGGCTGCCTACAATGAAAGTCAGGGCGGTTGGATTGACAACATTGAAAATGAGCTAGGAAATGGTGGTTACATTGGAAGTGCAGTAGTTATTGATCGTATTTCTGGAAATGCATTGCAAAAACAGGGCATCGATCCGGCTGCTATGGATGCACGTCGTGAAATTAATGGTTTTACCCGCAGTGAAGCCGCCGTTGTGTCGCCAAGAAACAGCGAACATGTTGAAGATAACTTTAATGACGCGGTTTACTCAGGGGCGCGATTCGGGTTGTCTTACATTATCAATGAAGATTGGGATGTTCTGGTTCAACACACTCAGCAAACTCTTGATACTGAAGGTGTGTTTGCCTACGACCCAACAGTGGAAGGCGAAAGCTCGGCAATTCGCTTTCAAAGCGATGAAAACTCTGACGAATTTGGCTTAACCACATGGACCCTAAATGGTCGTTTGGAAAAACTAGATGTGGTGTATACCGGTGGTTACCTCGATCGTGAAATAGACACGCTTACCGATTACACAGGCTACACCAACGGCGGCTTATTTTCCGCGTACTATGTGTGTACGCACTATGAAACGCCAGATAATCCAGATGACGCGCGCTGCCTCGATCCAAGTAAATACTACAAAGAAGACACTACTAGCACTCGCTTAACCCACGAACTACGTTTCAGCACAACGATGGATACACCATGGCAGCTGACGGCGGGTGTGTTTTATGACGAACAGGAAGTAGGCTCAGTAGGCCAGTTTAAAATCGCAAGCCCTGAAATCTTTGAGAACCTTGCAAGTTCATGGAATGCGCTGGCGGGTGACCGTGGAATTAACAGCGATGGTGGCCCTTTCTCTCCTGAAATTAGCTTTGTAAACGATGTTACGCATACTATCGAGCAGATCGCAGTATTTGGTCAGCTAGGCTATGAAATTACTGATACGCTTACCGCTACCATTGGTGCACGCTGGTATCAAATTGACGATATTTATCGCGGCGCTACGTCAACACGCGACGTAACAAGCCGATTAGAAGCCTATGGTCAAGGCGTGCTAGATCCCGCCGTGTATGATGGTTTGGGTCTTGACGGCCAAGGTGTTGTCGATGCTATCCAAGATGGTTCATTGGAAATTGGCTTACTAGACGGTGACGGAGTACTCACGGTTGACGATACCATTTTCAAATTCGGCCTCGACTGGAAAGTAAATGAAAACGTATTGCTTTTCGCGAACTATTCAGAAGGCTTCCGTCCACCAGTAACCAACAGACTCGGCGGTGACGCAGCGGCAAATGACACTGGGGCGTTTGCGGATTTCCGTGTTCCGGTTTACTCAACAACAGATACGCTGGATAACTACGAAATTGGCCTGAAAGGTGACTTCTTAGACGGTATTTTGCGTGTTAATGCCACTGGTTACTATTCAGAAATCAGCGACTTGCAAACGTCGCGTTTCGATCCTGCGAATATTAGTTTCTTAGTCTTTACCGATAATGTTGGTGATGCAGAAGTTAAAGGGATTGATGCAGACATTACTTGGTTAGCAACAGATAACCTAGTCATTAACGCAGCATTTAGCGTACTGGATACTGAACTGGTTAGTATTAACCCTGAACTAGAAGGTATTGCGGCTGGCGTAGGCAGTGAGCTTCCGTACTCTGCTGATTTCTCAGGCAACATTAGCGCACGTTATTTCTTTGAGTTAGATGGCGGTAAAGAAGGGTATGTTAATGCATCACTTACCTATACCGGCGACCGTCTTGCTGGCATGGTGATGAACGCCTATGCCATGGAAGATGCAACTCGATTGATTTATGGCACGGGCTCGGGTCTGAAAATTAAAGATGAGGGTGACGAGTTTAAAGGCGCAACATATCCAGGTGCAGATGGTGAAACAATTCGCGGTGGCCGCTACATTCAGGAAAGTTACGTGATTGGTAATGTATCTGTGGGGATGACGTATCAAAACTGGAAAGTTGAAGCATTCGTTGATAACGTTTTCGACAAATCTGCAATCTTGAACATTGATACACAGCAGTATACGCCTAAGGTTGTGACTAATCGCCCTCGTACTATAGGTCTTCGCTTCTCTTACGATTACTATTAATAGTCGTTCGTCGTAAACGAAGAAGTAGATTGTACACAGTGCATTAAACGGCAGGCCTAGGCCTGCCGTTTTCATTACTTATCTTAGAAAAATTCGGTAGTATTAAATACATACCCTTTTGGCTCTCGCCAATTATCACCTGCGCTACCAAGAATTATAACGAAGGCTATGACAACAGAAGATTTTCAAAATCAAGTTCGCGCTATTAAGCAAGCGCTTCAACGCGGTCAGTTATCAACTGCGAAATCGTATATTCAAGATTTATTGTCCTTGTCGGTAAATGAGCAGCAAAAAGCAGAAGTACTTTATTTGGCCGCTGTCACTTACAGGCTCTCGAACCAACATAGCGATGCTTTTAAGGCTATCGACACTCTTCTATCTCTTCGCCCAGATTACGGCAGGGGATACCAAGAGCTTGCATACTGTCATGAAGCTGTGGGAGACCAGCAAAACGCAGCAAGTGCGTTCTTTAAAGCAACGCATTTTAACCCCGCTCTTATAAGCAGTTGGAAAAAGCTGCTCTTAATCTATCAAAATCATCGCGACGCTACCGCTGAACAAATGGCATCAAATCAGATTGCGCATTTGCAGTCTCTTCCTCCGCCAATTCTGGGTGCCTACGACCTTATGTACGAAAAGCAGTTCGCTGCGGCAGAGCAAGTGTGCCGCCAATTTTTGGCTAAACAAAAGCATCACCCTGAAGCTATGATGTTGTTGGCTGAGATTGGTATGCAGTTGAAGGTGTACAGTGATGCAGAATTTTTGTTGGAAAGTTGTGTGGAATTATACCCGGACAACGAGCGAGCGGCGCTAGCGTATCAAAACGTGCTTTCAAAGTTGGGTAAGTTTCCCGAGGCCGTAAACGTTGCGCGACAAAGACTCTCAAAAAGCCCAGACAGCTTTGTTATTAAAACCAGTCTTGCCCATGCGCTTGTTGGTGTAGGGCAATTAGATGAAGCGATAGATATTTACCATGGCGTACTAGAACAAACGCCAGATAGACCTAAAGTTTGGGTGTCGTTGGGTCATGCACTAAAAGCCAAAGGCGATACTGCCGATGCGGTTAACGCTTACGAAAAAGCGGTAGGTTTTGCCCGCGACTATGGCGATGCCTATTGGAGCTTGGCGAATACGAAGACGTATAAGTTTAGTGACAAGATGCTTAAGCAAATGACTGAGCAAGCCAGCAATGATGCAATTAACTTAGACGATAAAATTCATATTTGTTTTGCGCTCGGAAAAGGGTTTGAAGATAACGCTCAGTATGACAAGGCCTTTGCGTATTACCAGCAAGGTAATGCGCTTAAACGCAGTACGCTTCAATTCGATATTGGGAAAACCGAGCAAGCATTAGATGCTCAGCAACAGGCTTTTAGTCAAGACGATTTCAAAAATACACAGGGTTGCCACGCGCCAGATCCTATTTTTATTGTGGGCTTGCCCCGCGCTGGTTCGACATTATTAGAGCAAATCCTCGCGTCACATTCGCACGTAGACGGCACCATGGAGCTACACGATATATTAGGCATTGCTTCCTCATTAAGTCATCAAAAAACACCTTATCCGTTTAACGTTAGCGAACTAGACAGTGCAACCCTTGAAAAGCTTGGTGCCCGTTATATTGAGCAAACTAAAGCTTACCGACAGGGCGCGGCATTTTTCATTGATAAAATGCCCAATAACTTCATTCACATAGGCTTAATTAAAAAGATACTGCCTAACGCCAAAATTATTGATGCACGCAGAAACCCAATGGACTGCTGTTTTAGTGGCTTTAAACAGCTATTCGGTGAGGGGCAAGAGTTCAGCTATTCGCTTGACGATATTGGCCGTTACTATAATGCTTATGAACAGCTTATGGATTATTGGCATAGTGTATTGCCTAGGGAAATTCTTACTGTACAGCACGAAGATGTTCTGGATGATTTGGAAGGGCAAGTTAAACGCATTCTAGATTTTTGTGGGTTAGATTTTGAAGAAGCATGCTTAGCATTTCACCAAACCAAACGGGTGATAAAGACGCCAAGCTCTGAACAGGTTCGCCAACCTATATACAAAACAGGGATGGGGCAGTGGAAGCCTTTTGAAAACTATTTAGCTGAGCTTAAACAAGCACTAAGCAGAGACACCTCAAAGACAGATAATTAATGGATAGCCAAAAATGAAGAGTCATGGCTGTCTTTAAGCCATGACTCTTTTTTAATTAGTTAAAACGTTTCAACTACCTTTTAAGGCTGATACGGAAGCGAAGATTGATGAAGGATAATGCGAATTTTTCCGTCTTCACATTGTTTGAAAACAAAGCTCTTGTTTACAAAAATATGGCTGCCGTCTTCGCCGATAAAGTTTACGTTACACTGAACAATGGCAAGCTCACCGTTTAAGATAAAGTCTTCTTTGCTATACCAAACCTTCACCCATGGCTTTAATTTAAAGCCATTGTCGTTTGGATAGTCGCTATTACCGCCTACGAAATAAGATAAAGCGCCTTCTTTTGTTGGGCGAAATGTTTGAGAGCCAAAAGTAAGCGTAGGTTTAAAGAGTACTTTTCCATTATCGTAGTCGTAGTTATCTGACAGCACTTGTGAAGCGAATGCTTTTACATCGCCACCTTCAGCGTGCACTTTACCTACCGCTACTACATTGTCGCACCAAGTTTGTAGTGCGGTATGAACCATTTCTTCTGTGAACATGTTATTTCTCCTGAGATAATGTGTAATGTTATATTGTATCATTTGGTTTGTTTGCAATATCGATAAATTAATGAATTGTAACTGTTTATCCGTGATAGTCATTTTCTATCAGTAAGCGCTACGACCTGTCGACTGCATAACTCCAACTTTTCCAATAAGAAAACCTCTTATCTATTAGACATTAAAAAATGTTAATCATTCTTAATCTAATCTTCTGTTTTCAACGTTACAACGTTATCTGATGTCGAGTTTAAAAGCTCTTACATCTGTAATGCTTAGACTTAATGTGGAAGGTTTAGTCATGAATGACGTTACACAGCTAATATTGATGTATTTCATTATACCGCTGTGGTTCACAGCAGGGATAGTCGACTGGTTTTGCCACCGCAGCAGTAATATTGCTGCTACCGCGGGGCCGAAGGAGTCCTTAATTCATCTATTGATGTTTTTAGAGGTAGGAATTCCTCTTTTTATGGTCCTCCTCTTTGAGGTGAATAGCTTAATTATTGCTGCAGGTATTTTGTTTTTCTTCTTACATGAAATAACAGCACTGTGGGACGTTAGCTACGCGGTATCGAAAAGAAGAGTGGGGCCTATTGAGCAACATGTGCACAGCTTTTTGGAAATGATACCGCTGCTCGCATTAATTCTAGTAATTGCCAGACATTGGTCTCATTTTATAGCGTTATTCGGACTGGGTGAAAGTCCTGCTGATTTTGGTCTGCGGTTTAAGCAAGAGCCCCTTCCAACATGGTATTTACTATCAGTTATCGCCGTTGCTACCGTTTTAGAGTTTTTACCTTATATAGAGGAGTTGATAAGAGGTATGAAAGCAAAAGAAAAAAGTTCACAGGAAAAGATGACGCTGTCTTCAGATGAAGAAAACCAATCCAATAGTGAAGCGGACGTTTCACATCAGGATGCAGAAGCTGCGAGCCCTTATGCATCATCTGTTGCAGGTGAAGAAGACCCAGGTGTAGCGCTTGAAGAATTGGTAGAAAGCAACAAGAAATGACGCTTCAATAGTAAATAATAAAAGGGCAAGCGAGACCGCAAATACTAGAGCTACTATCGCCTAGTTAGCCTAAACTTGACCAGAATCTAGGTAATGTGGTGCCTTGTCGCTTTACATAGTTAAAGGCACCACCGCGACATAAAAAGTGTTGTATAAAATACAGCGGGTAAATATGGCAGCTTCGTACAAAGTTACTGAATACTTAAAAGCCCGCTTAGTACTTACGACGTTTGAGCCCCGTCTCTGCCAATATTTTTGCTGAGATCTCTTCAATCGAGTACTTAGTGCTATTTAAAAACGGGATTTTTTCCTTTCTATACAAGTTTTCTACTTCACGCAGTTCCATTCGACATTGTGGCAGCGATGCATATTTGCTGTTTGCACGGCGCTCTGAACGTATTTGATGGAGTCTATCCGCTGCAATCGTTAGCCCAAAAAGCTTATGTTTGAACCTGCGTAGGGCAGGGGGAAGCTTAAGCATGTCGCCCATGTCTTCTTCTGTAAAAGGGTAGTTCGCTGCTTTTATTCCGTATTGAAGGGCTAAGTAAAGACTTGTTGGCGTTTTACCCGAACGTGAAACACCAGTAAGAATGATGTCTGCTTCATCGTAATCTTTTAGATTAGAGCCATCGTCATTAGCCAGTGCGTAGTTTACGGCCTCAATTCTAATATCGTAGGTGGTTTCGTGGATACTGTGTGTACGATGTTTTTCTGGTTTTGAAGGAACACCCAATACTTTTTCCAGTGGCGCTACGAATTGATCGAGAAAATTATAGTTAATGCCCACAGATTTCGAGATTATTTTGCGAATATCTACATTCACAATTGTATAAAAAACGAGCGGCCTTTCTCCGGTGTCTTGAAAACTTTCAGAAATTTGCTGTAAAACTTTGTGAGCTTGTTCCTCAGTTTCAACGAAAGGAATGGTGTTGTGATTGAAAGAAACGGGAAACAGGGAAAGCAGGGCGTGGCCGAAGACCTCTGCAGTGATGGCTGTACCATCTGAAATATAAAAAGCTGTGCGCACAACATATCCTTAACATTGGTGTAATTTTATTACAAAAGTAATAAAGGGTTTACATTCTGAATTTCCCCATTCTAAGATGATTTCGTCGAAAAGCTACACGGTTCTTGTGAATGATGGCAAATATCAATAGGTTTGCTGTCAAACGTAATGGACAGCGTTAACAGTGGTTTTCACCACATATCGACTACAATTTGATGAGTTTCAGGTGACAAAAAGCACAAACCTGAAATTAACCTCATACCCTACACATAAAAAAGCTGGAGGCTTGGGCTGTGCAAGAATACGTACTTTGGTATCAAGAACTGGGCATGCATGATGTGGGTCGCGTAGGCGGCAAAAATGCATCATTAGGCGAGATGATTTCAAACCTGGCGAACGCCGGTGTGCAGGTGCCGGGAGGTTTTGCTACCACCGCCGAGGCATTTAATGAGTTTCTAGAGCAAAGTGGCCTAGAAGCGCGTATCCACGAAGTCTTAGACTCGTTAGACGTAGATGACGTAAACGCACTGACCGAAGCGGGTAAGAATATCCGCCAGTGGATCATCGACACACCTTTCCAAGGAAAGTTAGAAGAAGAAATCAAAACTGCGTTTGTCACATTACAGGGTGATGCAGGTGAAGAAGCGTCATTTGCAGTGCGTTCATCAGCCACGGCTGAAGATATGCCTGATGCGTCTTTCGCAGGTCAACAAGAGACTTTCCTAAACGTTAAAGGCTATGAAGCCGTGCTTGTGGCAATTAAGCACGTGTTCGCATCGCTATTTAACGACCGCGCTATTTCATATCGCGTTCACCAAGGGTACGACCACAAAGGCGTGGCGCTATCTGCAGGCATTCAACGCATGGTGCGTAGTGATATCGCATCATCGGGCGTTATGTTTACTATCGATACAGAGTCTGGCTTTGAAGACGTTGTATTTATTACCAGCTCATTTGGTTTAGGTGAAATGGTGGTGCAGGGTGCGGTTAACCCTGATGAATTCTATGTTCACAAACCAACACTTGATAAAGGCTTGCCTGCTATCGTTCGTCGTAACCTTGGTAGTAAGCTGACTAAAATGGTGTACTCAGATGATGAAGCACACGGTAAGCAAGTGTCTATTGTCGATATTGATGCAGCTGACAGCAAAACCTTCTCGTTAACTGATGACGAAGTAATGGAGCTTGCTAAACAGGCGCAGATCATTGAAAACCACTACAAGCGTCCTATGGACATCGAGTGGGCAAAAGATGGCGCAGACGGTAAACTATACATTGTTCAGGCTCGCCCTGAAACGGTACGCAGCCGTGAAGACTCACAGAGCATCGAGCGATTCCAGTTGAAAGGTCAAAGCAACATTGTTTGTGAAGGCCGTGCAATTGGTCACAAAATCGGTGCTGGTGTAGCGAAAGTGCTTGATTCAATTGAAGAGATGGACAAAATCCAGGCTGGTGATGTTCTGGTAACTGACATGACAGACCCTGACTGGGAACCTATCATGAAGAAGGCTTCTGCTATTGTTACCAACCGCGGTGGCCGTACGTGTCACGCGGCAATCATCGCGCGTGAGTTGGGCATTCCAGCTGTGGTTGGTTGTGGTAACGCGACTGACAGTATCAAGAATGGCGACAAAATTACTGTGTCTTGTGCTGAAGG
This sequence comes from Alteromonas sp. R7, assembly GCF_055755235.1. Lineage (NCBI taxonomy): Bacteria > Pseudomonadati > Pseudomonadota > Gammaproteobacteria > Alteromonadales > Alteromonadaceae > Alteromonas > Alteromonas sp. R7. Next base: position 88,340 of record NZ_JBVTQX010000012.1, read on the forward strand.
TGACACCGGTTTTATCTACGGTGACGAACTAGAGTTCGATGTAGTGACGTCACGCATTGACGCAATGCCTGACCTACCGCTGAAAGTCATGATGAACGTGGGTAACCCCGACCGCGCATTTGATTTTGCTCGCTTGCCAAACGCAGGTGTTGGTCTTGCGCGTCTTGAGTTTATTATCAACCGCATGATTGGTGTGCACCCTAAAGCACTACTTAATTTCGACAGCCAGCCTGAAGAGTTGAAAGAAGAAATTAGCGATATGATTGCAGGCTACGAGTCGCCTACGGAATACTACATCGAGAAATTGGTGGAAGGTATTTCAACCATTGGCGCTGCATTCTCGCCAGAGAAAGTTATTGTTCGTATGTCAGATTTCAAATCGAACGAATACTTCAACTTAGTGGGCGGTTATCAATACGAGCCAGACGAAGAAAACCCAATGTTGGGTTTCCGTGGTGCAAGCCGCTACATCTCTGAAGATTTCCGCGATTGTTTTGCCCTTGAATGTGAAGCCATAAAGCGCGTTCGCAACAAAATGGGCTTGACCAATGTTGAGATCATGATCCCGTTTGTTCGTACATTAGAAGAAGGTCGTCAAGTTATCGAGCTTCTTGAAGAGCAGGGACTTAAGAAAGGTGAAAATGGCCTTCGCGTTATCATGATGTGTGAACTGCCATCAAACGCTTTGCTTGCTGATAAGTTCCTAGACATTTTCGACGGTTTCTCTATTGGGTCTAACGACTTAACGCAGTTAACCCTAGGTCTAGATCGCGACAGTGGTCTTATCGCGCACTTGTTTGATGAACGTGATGAAGCGGTCAAAGCACTGTTGTCAATGGCAATTCAGGCAGCGAAGAAGCGTGGAAAATACGTGGGCATTTGTGGTCAAGGTCCATCAGATCACGAAGACTTCGCCGCGTGGCTGGTACAAGAAGGGATTGATTCGGTATCACTTAACCCTGATACCGTGGTTGAAACCTGGCTTTACCTGGCTGAAAAGCACGGCTAATTACGTAGCTCGGATGTGAAGGCGAGATAGGGTCAGAATTATCTAGTTTTCCATCTAACGTCGTGTTATTTCACGACGTTATCGCTTTGATATTATTGAAAAAGAGACCATAAGGTCTCTTTTTTTGTTAGGCAACTTAAAGTGATGGCCACTCATCTAGAAGCAAATCTTTGCTCGTGTTTCATTCCTTAAAAAAACTGTGGTTATTTAGCAAAACTATGCATTTTTGCGTGTTGAAAACATGACTTTGTGTAATTAAAAATGTAATATTACAAAGTGACTTTCACTTTGAATCTTTGATTAATAATTAACTTGGTTGAATTCTCATGGCACATAATGACAGCGCAGTTTCAGTAAATACTTCCGAAGAAAACGTTATGCAATCACGCTCTGTGGTAGAGCAGTTGGCGGAAGCGCAAAAAGAAATTAACGAGCTTAAAATGCAGTTAATGTGGATGGAACGCAACTACGAGTAAGAATAACCTGTTAGAATAAGGCGGGAATTAACCGTCAAACACTGAAAGTGTTTTCCTTCTAATTGTAAGGTTACAGGTTGATTTACAGTTTGAATGAAAGGAGGTCATGTTGGCCTCCTTTTTTGTCTCTAATGGTTGTTTGCTGCTCTTAAGCAATGGCTTAGTTAGTTGGAAATGGCGAATATGCTAATGACTAGGTTTTTTCGCCTTTTTGATGTGCAACAAAACTCAAGACCTTCTTATATTACTTGGTTAAATTATGTCCGGTTGGATTAGTGTGCTATTGTAAATAACGTTTGGCTAACAGTATGCATGAGGCAGGGAGGGAAACTAAGATGGCTTATAAATTTAAGTTTTTTGCACAACCTGTAATCAGTAACATCAGAACGTTCTGTGAAGCTGCGCTGGTTGAATTCACTATTGGTCTGATATGTGCAGTTTTCGCCTATGCAAGTTATGGTGTTTTTATTCACCTTTTTGTTGCTTGCGTTGTTATCTCGATAGCGTGTTTTTGCCTAAGTATCTATAACTTATATAGTCTTTTCTATTATTCATAAAGCAATTCGTTTTTTCGCTACTATTGAGACACACTCGAATACAGCATACATCCATAAAAAAGGGTTAACACAGTGTGTGTTAACCCTTTTTGATATGATTGCCTGTCTTAAATAGCGTTAGTATTTATTCATCAAACCAGCGATTAAGCCGAATCTATAGAATGCTTACGCTTTAAGCTGGTTACCAATAGGTAGCTGGCGAATACGCTTACCGCATGCAGCAAAAATGGCATTGCACAGCGCTGGCGCATACACGGGGGTTGCAGGTTCACCTACACCTGCTGGCGGCGCATCGCTTTCAATTACTTCAACTTCTACCTCTAGTGGTGAATCGCTCATGCGCGGTACACGGTAGTTGTGGAAGTTACTCTGCTGTACACGCCCTTTATCAAACGTTATACCGTCACTGATTGCTGTTGTGATACCGTAAACCGAGCCGCCTTGGGTTTGGTTTTTAACCGTATCGGTGTTAACTACAGTACCTGCATCAATCGCTACCCATGATTTAATCACGCTAAGATCGCCAGCGTCAGACACCTCAACTTCAACCACAGTAGCAACGTAAGTTAAAAAGCTACGGTGCGCAGCAATACCCAGTCCGCGGCCTTTAGGCATGTTGCGGCCCCAGCCTGCCATGTCAGATACTTTCTCAATTACATTGCGAAGACGACCTGTATCCAAAGGATAAACCGACTTATCACCCCAATAGTTTTGATATTCGGCTTTTTGATCCGTCACATCAATAATTCTATCAGGACCAATTACTTCCAATAGGTAATCTTTAGCGTCTTTGCCTGCTTTGTGGGCTGCTTCATTAATAAACGACTGTACAGCAAACGCGTGAAAGATGTTCGATACTGAACGCATCCATCCAATACGGGCTTTGGCTGGCGCTTCACCGCGCTCTAACTTCATGTTGGGCGTAAGAATAGGGTTATCCGTAAAGCCCAAATCTAACTCAAAGCTAAAGGGTGCGTTCGCGCCCTCTTGGAACGTAGAGGCAATAGGTGAAAACGCGGTTCTGTGAAGATAAGCGTCAATTTTACCGTTTTCATCAAGTGCAGCTTCAACATGTTGAGCGGAAACCGCGTGATAGAAACCGTGCTGAATATCATCTTCACGTGTCCATTGAACGCGAATTGGTTTGCCCGTTTTCATTGATAGGAATGCTGCTTCCGCTGAAAAGTCAGGCTTAGACTTACGCCCGAAAGCACCACCTAGCATGGTAACGTGAACATTGATTTTTTCTTTGTCCATGCCAACCATAGCGCCCACGGTTTCCATATCAGCCTGCGGATTTTGTGTTGCTGCCCATACGTCAACGCGATCTTTATAGTACATGGCAGTAGCACATGGTGGCTCCATTGGGGCTTGTGCTAAATGCGGCACGTAATAGTCAGCAACCAGTTTGTCGCTGGCTTTTTCTAAAACGCTCAACGCATCGCCTTTTTCTCTAACAAGCGCTTGAGGTGCATTTACTGTGTTAAGCAACTGCTCTTTAAAGTTCGCTGAGTTATAGTCGCCATTTGCGCCATCGTCCCAGGTGACGTCTAATGCTTTGCGGCCTTGCCATGCTGCCCATGTGTTGTTAGCTATAATGGCTAGCCCACCTTTTGGTTGGAACTGAGGCGCACCTTTTGGCGCTGGAATTTCAATTACATCAACAACGCCATTAACCGCTTTTGCTTTATCTGCATTGAAGCTTTTCATCTTACCGCCCACTACAGGTGGGCGTTCGATTATAGCAACAAGTGCTTTTGGCTCGCGCACGTCGGCGGCGAAGGTTGCTTTACCGGTAACGATATCTTGAAGGTCGATATGCGCCATACCGGTATTGATGTAACGCCATTCTTTCCTTTCTTTAAGCTTAAGCTTATCTGCTTCTGGCGGCGTAATGGTTAATGCATCGTCTACTAAGTCTTTATAAGCAAGCGTTTTACCTGAAGTGTGTGTTACCACATGCTGCTCGGCAACACAGGTACTTGGCTCAACACCCCAACGCTTAGCTGCTGCATGTTGCATCATATAACGCACGCTTGCGCCCATTTCTCGAAGACGCTGCATATTGAAGCGGATACTACGCGAGCCATCGGTGTTTTGGTCACCGTATTTGGGGTCGCCTTTGCCTTGAATAACAATGACTTTGTCCCACGCAGCTTCCATCTCGTCAGCTACAATTTGCGCAATGGCGGTTCGGATCTGTTGACCCATTTCGCTGCGGTGACACGTTACTTCAACCATGCCGTCAGGGCGAAGTGCAATGAACAAGTTTGCGCGCTTTGCGTTTTCCGCTGGCTTTGCTAATACGCCAGCCATGGCGCGAGGTGCACCACCCATAAAATAGGTACCAAGAACCAGTGCACCCGCCGCTGCTGTCGATTTTAAGAAACTGCGGCGATTCATATCAAAATAGGTATTCTCACTCATGCTTCTTCTCCCGCTTGGGTTGGGTCAAAGTAGCTAACGCCAGCGTTGCTGCTTATTGATTTCGACGCAGACTTAATGGCCTTGTGAATGCGAGGGTACGTGCCGCAACGACAGATGTTGCCCGACATATTCTGAACAATTTCTTCGTCACTTGGCGTTGGGTTGGTTGATAATAGACTGGCAGCTTGCATGATTTGCCCACATTGACAGAAACCACATTGTGGTACTTTGTGTTCTACCCACGCTTTTTGGACAGGGTGATCGCCATTTTCGCTTAGCCCTTCAATAGTGGTAATTTTTCTGCCTTGAACGGCTGATACAGGCAATACGCAAGAGCGTTGTGCCATGCCATCAATGTGAACAGTACAAGCGCCACATTGCGCCATACCACAGCCAAACTTAGGTCCTGTAAGATTTAATTCGTCACGAAGGTACCACAACACTGGTGTTGATGGGTCACCAGAAAATTCGTGTTTGTTACCATTAACGGTAAACGTGATCATGGTCTTGTCTCCATAGGTAAGCGAAAGATATGACTTGGACCAGATTGTTTAAATCTGGCCTACCCAAGCAGCGCAATGCGGGGTCAACGCATTGCACAAAATCATATCGATACGGTTACATTGCCTGATGATACGAACTATCTAAGATGCTGAGCATGCTCAGATAATTGCCACTATTATTATTGTTAAAGGCTTCGCAATTTATACTTTAGTTTACGTTAACACGCATTGCATCATTACGCATTTACATAAGTTTAATTGCTAACACTTTGCGACAAAGTGGTGAGAGATGAAGAGGGGGGCGAAACGCACTATGCGTTATGGCGTGCTCAACTTTCTAAAAGCACACCTGTTAGAACAAAAACAATTAACGCAGCTTTCGCATAAGAAGAAAACGATCAATTCTACGGGCACCACTCGTCATTGTTTTTTGGCTGTATTTGAGCCAGCTTCGCGCTTTTGGCCAGTCGTAACTTAAGAGCACTAAACCGCCTATCACTAACAAGATAGAGCCCGGAAGTAATGTTAGAACAATACCGCCGATAAACAAGATTGCTCCAAGGGTAATTCTTACTATTCGCATGTATAAACACTCGGCTTGGTGAAGTTTTCATCTCACAGTTTCGCCCAAAGATGCACATTTGCCAATATGAAAAATGTAAATGTTTGTGCCCGATCTTTGAATAACTGGGTGTTGGGTATTCTTAAAGATTGTCGAATAAGTAAGCGGTTAACACCTTCGGTGGGCACAATGCCCTAATTGCGGTGGAAAGCAGGGATGAAATAAAGTACAAAGATAAAAAAGGCGTACGCTACGAACTAGTGGCAAAACTGCCTAGAAGGTAACTGAGACATGGGTATCAAGTAGCAGTACTAGTAAGAACAGATAACGATAATAATGAGAGTAAAAATGGCAGAACAACCAGAAAACCAACCAATCAGTGATGAAGAACGCGCAACGTGGGTACGAGAACAGTTTCAAAAGGCAAACAAATTTTTAGCGGAAAATGGCGTGTTGTTTGATTCTGTTATTACCGAAGAAAGTCGTTATTTAATGCCGTACCTTGCAGTTTGGAAAATTAGAGCAATGGACAGTAAACGCTATTGGGTTATTAGTGGTGATTTACCTTCTGATTACACATCAGTCGATAACGCCAAAGACGCCAAGGACGTACTGCGTCACTTTGCTATGCATTGGCAGTTGAAAGCAGAAAATCTCATTAATGCAGAGGGCGCAGACGATACTCAAAAGGCGTTTGGTGCTTTACTAATTAATCGTGCTGAAAGCTTGTTTGCCATGCAGAACGCGCCAGATCTTTGGAACTAATTCCAGGCAATAGCCTGTATTAGTGAGACGTTTTGTAAATACATAGCTTAATGAAGTTGAGTCACGTCCGGAAGAGGAAATCGCTCTGCCGGACATTTTAGGCGCTGTCTTGGAACGCCTGCGTCCATAAATACTTGCCCGTCGGGAATAAAACCAATGGATTGGTGATAGGACACGCTTTCTAAATTGCAGACTACTTTGATAATGGGGACGTTGTTTTGCTTTGCCGTGTTAATCAGCGCTTCAAACAAAGCGCGATAAACAGGCAATGTTCTGTGGCAGCGCTTAACAGCAATTCGGCCTAGTTCGCCTCGTTTGGTTAAGCGCCCAGTGGCAATGGGTTCGTTTTCATCATTGACGATAAGCACATGGCACGCCGAACTGTCGTGTTCGTCGAACTCGCTTGCCTCGGGGACGCGCCACTCTAAAACAAATACATGTTCCCTTAGTGCTTTCAGTCGATGTTTATCCTTTTCCCAATCGACGTTTTGTATCGTAAACGCCATACTTACCTGTTAACCTTCGAACCATTCCCAGTAACCATTATTGATAAGTGTAGTTAAGGTTTCTAAAAATGTAAAAGAAGGCGCGTCTTGGCAACACGTTGCGTTCAAAACGCCTCCTGATGCCAGCACTTCAAACCATTCTTGGTCACTTTTGCCAAATTCGAACTGACTGCCATTTACAAAGAGTGCGCGAGGAAGACCACGCTTACCGTCACATAGTAATGCACGCACACCCGGTGCAGGAACAAAGCTAATGCCTGCGGCAAACTCATTTGAAATTTGCTCTAACGATACTTCATTTTCTAGCGGATATTCAGCAATGCCTTGTTCACTCATGGCTTCTAGAAGTGCCAAAGTAAAGTCTTCACCGTTTATCGCATCTATGAGCTGCTGCTTAAGAAAGGCAACATCGCTTGGATTTACCCAAGCACGATTGCTTTGCATAGAGCGGCTTGCATCGGTAAAGCGATAATTATGTGCGCCTTTATCCAACATCATAGCCAGGCTTTCCGCTAGTTGCAGATTGTCCGGAGCACGATAACCCACAGAGTAGGTGAGGCTATCTTCAATTGTCGCTCCATCATGAGGCCAGCCCGGTGGTACGTACACCACATCGCCAGGCTCAACCACAACATCTATAACAGGGTCGAAGCCTTCAATTTGTCTTAATTTTGGGTGTGGAAAAACTTCTTTATAGTCCGCCGGCTTGCCCACACGCCAGCGTCTTCGGCCCTTACCTTGAACTAAAAATACATCATATTGGTCGATGTGAGCACCAACGCCTGCACCATTGGTGGCGAAGCTCACCATCAGGTCGTCCAATCGCCAATTAGGGATAAAAGAAAAGGGATCTAGTAGAGGGGTTACGTCGGGCACATATTTATCTACGCCTTGAACTAGTAATGTCCATTTGCCATGACATGCTTTGTCAAAATCGGTAATTGGCCCTTGTTCAACATGCCAGCTGCCTTTCACGTTGCTAATAATACGTGCATCCACTTCCGATTCTTGTGCTAGACCGGCAAGATCGTTCTCATCGATAGGATCTACAAAGTTGTCAAAGAAGTGTTTGATGACTACCGGCTTTTGCTGCCAGTAGTTTTTTAGAAAGGTTTCTGCATTAAAGCCGTTTCCAGATTGTGCATCAATAATGTACGAATTGTCGTTAGTGGGCATAGTGTCTCTTATAGTAAGCCAATTAAATGGGTTTAATCTGTTGATTTAAGTATTGTGCGTGGCGTTACAAATATGCGGTAAGCGTTAGCACTTTGTCAAAAGCGAGGTTGAAGCTTATGGGCGGCATTATCGATTATTGAAACGTTTATTGCTACCTTGCATTTGCTTCACCTGATTCAGTAGGGAGAGCCGAATTCATAACGGTTCGCATAGATAATTACCCACTCAGCGAAACTTAACATGTTCGTACTCGCGGCGAGTTACTGCAGGTGTAATTCATCTAACTTAGAAATCACGTGCTTTTTAGCTCAATGTTTACATGACATGGGTGGTTATCAGATGCGCTAGACAGGAGTTAGCAAACGTATGCGCTCATTAGCATTGTTTTCGTGTGCAGCTGTTTTGGTAGGAATGTGGTTTCTTTGCGATTTTCGCCACACATTTTTGACTCACTGAGTTTCCGCTTGTCGTGTTCACGCGTTGAAAGCTCAGTGTTAGCGTTTATATTTGAACCACAAGTGAAGTACGTATTAAAGGAACAAGGGTTATTCGCACTCGCGCTAGAGCGATGAATAATCTGTCGTTTAACCAGGCTGTAAGACTTCTCACAAATAGCAATTGTATTAGGTGCTGTGTATTGCTCTAACATTGCAGCCCTATTTACCGTAGTCCCCCAAATATCAAAGCCTGCAAGCGGGCGAGAAGATTGGCCGGCAAGTAAAGAGCCTGTCGCAATGCCAACTCGCAGTTGGCTTGAAGATGAAGCTAAAAGGTCGTTGCTATTTACAAGCTCGCGAGCGCGAAATGCGAATTCGATGGCGTTCACCAGAGCGTTCAAAAGCGAGTGTGTTGTACTACTGTGTTCGCCGTTAAAACCAACCGCAATATATTGATCGCCGTTTGTTTTTAATGGCGAAAGGTGTAAATCAGCGGCAAGCACATCGAATTCAGAAAACAGGCTATCTACAAGTCTGGCGCATGTAATGTCGCCATATTTAACTGAGAGTTGTTGGAAGCCTGATAGGTCACAAAAAATGACGACGGCATTTTTTATACAGTTTTTTAAATTCGCGGCACTACTTTTGGTTTCTAGCGTTGGACTTAACACCTTCGAAACCGTGGGGGAAAGTACAACACAGTGTTTTTCCTGCAATGAGAAAGGAGTGTGGTTCGTGTTGCGTAAATCCATTTGCTTGCTCCCACGGGTATGTGAAAATTCAATGTAGAGAAATTTAGGAATAAAAAAAACGCGGTACTAATGACCGCGTTTTTCAGTGTAGTGGAAAGCGTAAGGGCTTATAACTGATCTACAAGCCTGATTGCATCACCGATGTATGTAGCAGGCGTTAATGCCTTAAGCTCTGCTTTGGCCGCTTCTGGCATATCTAGGTTATCAATAAACTCAGCAATGACCTCAGCGTTTACTTTCTTACCACGGGTCAGCTCTTTTAGCTTCTCGTATGGCTTTTCAATACCGTAACGACGCATAACAGTTTGAATAGGCTCTGCAAGCAGTTCCCAATTGTTGTTTAGCTCGTTAAGTAAGCTTTGCTCATTAACTTCTAACTTGCTAATACCTTTCAAAGTAGCCTGATACGCAATAACCGCATAACCTACACCTACGCCAAGGTTACGTAGTACGGTTGAGTCAGTAAGGTCACGTTGCCAGCGAGAGATAGGAAGCTTAGCTGCTAAATGGTCAAAAATAGCGTTCGCCAGACCTAAGTTACCTTCTGAATTTTCGAAATCGATAGGGTTAACTTTGTGTGGCATGGTAGAAGAGCCGATTTCGCCAGCTACCGTTTTTTGCTTGAAGTGACCCAGTGCAATGTAACCCCAAACGTCACGGTCGAAATCGATAAGAATGGTGTTAAAGCGCGCAATGGCATCAAACATTTCTGCAATATAGTCATGCGGCTCTATTTGCGTAGTGAACGGGTTCCAGGTTAGACCTAGTGAGGTAACAAACTTCTCTGAAACTTCGTGCCAATCTACATCTTTATACGCTGACAAGTGTGCATTGTAGTTGCCCACTGCACCGTTAATCTTACCAAGTAACTCAACACCTGCGATTTGGCTACGCTGACGCTTTAGGCGAATAGCCACGTTTGCCATTTCTTTACCCATGGTGGTAGGTGAAGCAGGCTGACCGTGAGTACGTGCCATCATAGGTACGTTCTGGTAGCGCTTAGCAAGCTCTACTAGCGCTTCAATTAATTTGTCACAGTAAGGAAGAATAACGGTCTCGCGGGCTTCGCGAAGCATTAAGCCATGTGAAAGGTTGTTGATGTCTTCAGACGTACACGCAAAGTGGATAAACTCATTTACTGCTGAAAGCTCACTATTGTCGGCAACCTTCTCTTTAAGAAAGTATTCAACCGCTTTCACATCGTGGTTTGTTGTGCGCTCGATTTCTTTGATGCGCATGGCATCTTCAACACTAAATTCAGCTACTATTTTGTCTAGTAGTGCATTTGACGTGTCTGTAAAAGCAGGAACTTCTTCAATTTGTGGGTTAGTAGACAGCATTTGTAACCAACGTACTTCTACTTCTACACGGTATTTTAATAAGCCGTACTCACTGAAAATACTGCGTAATTCTACGCTTTTGCCAGCATATCGACCATCGACAGGGGAAATTGCAGTTAACTGACTCAGTTCCACCTTAAGCTCCTCACTAGTTTATTAATCGTAGTGCTTTAACAGCACTGTTAAGAATGTGTTTGCGTTTAAATAAAATGTTTCTTCGTTTTCCACCCATCTGACGCCACATTACTGCAGCCCTAACACCTGCAAGCAAAAGCGCACGCACTTTATGCTGAGTGGCAGGTTGGCTTAAATAATCTGGGTTACCAGCTACCTGAATACGCGGTGCTAGCGGACTGATGATATCGCTGTAAATGCTCGCTAAGGAGGAGACTATTTGTGGGTTTTGGAAATCGATGTGAGCAAGCTGGCGCTGAACATGGGAAATACGTTCGCCCAGTTCCTGCATTGCTTTAGGCTTTCTCGCTAGCTTTCTTTCAAGGCCTAGAATACTAGCAATATAGCGGGTTAATTCCGTATCTTTTGTTGCTTGTTTGTCAGATAGCTGTGCTGCGAGTGTGGTGTAACCGGTTTTTAAGTTAGCGAGCTGGCCGAAAACCTGTTGAGGTGTTTCTGGGTCAGTAACCAGTATGCTCGATAAGCTGGCCTCTATAGCCTCGTTATCGGCAGAACCTCGTCTGGCAAGCTGCTGAACCAGCGCAGCAGCTTGACATACACCAGCAAGAGCTAGGTTATTTTCTATGTCGGTATCTAACATCAGCGAATATAACTCTCAATAATACCGCCGCCAAGGCAAACTTCGTCACTATAGAACACCGCTGACTGACCCGGCGTTACCGCCTTCTGCGGCTCATCAAACATCACTTCAATGGTGTCGTCTTGAGTTGGCGTTATTGTACATGGGATATCGGCCTGACGATAACGGGTTTTAACTACCGCGCGCACAGGCTCTGTAATTGTTTTTCTATCCACCCAGTGTAGCTGCTTTGCTACCAAGCCTTTCGAGTATAGGCGAGGGTGGTCGGCACCTTGGCCCACAATAAGCACGTTGCGAGCAACATCTTTATCTACCACATACCAAGGGTCGTCACCGTATTTGGCTAATCCACCAATGTGTAAGCCTTTACGTTGACCTAGCGTGTGGTACATCAAGCCTTCGTGTTGGCCAATTTCTTCGCCTTCTGCTGTTTCAATAACGCCAGGCTGAGCTGGAAGGTAACGAGCAAGGAAGTCTTTAAATTTGCGTTCACCAATAAAACAAATCCCGGTAGAGTCTTTCTTATCGTGAGTGATAAGACCTTGCTCCTCGGCAATTTTGCGAACTAATGGCTTTTCGATGTCGCCCACAGGGAAGAGCGTTTTTGCAACATGCTCTTCGCCTAACGTGTAAAGAAAGTAGCTCTGGTCTTTATTGTTATCAAGACCGCGTAGCATTTGCCATTTACCGTCAACTTCTCGGCGACGAACATAATGACCAGTTGCAATGTAGTCAGCGCCAAGGTCTTCTGCTGCAAATTCAAGAAACGCTTTAAACTTAATTTCTTTGTTGCACATAATATCTGGGTTTGGCGTACGGCCCGCTTTGTATTCCTCTAAGAAATACTCAAACACGTTATCCCAGTACTCTGCTGCAAAGTTAATGGTGTGCAGTTCAATGCCAAGTTTGTCAGCAACCGCTTGTGCATCTTTTAAATCTTCCGCTGCGGCACAGTATTCATCGTTGTCGTCTTCTTCCCAGTTTTTCATGAAAAGACCTTCAACCTGATAACCCTGTTGTTGGAGTAGGTAGGCTGAAACAGACGAATCGACACCGCCGGACATTCCGACGATCACTTTTTTGCTGGCGTTAGATTCAATATCACTCACTATGGATTGCACACTCATTTGATTAATAAAAAAGAAACCGTATTTGTTAAATCAGTCACCAATTAACATGTTGATAAATATGCTAAGGCGCTTACCCACTCAGTGGGCTATACCACCAATCAGCCACTTACAAATCGGCCCGTTTTCGAGGTCGCGGATTTTATCAGATTCCGTTAGCTAATTCACATTTAATCCTTATCTGATTAAGTAATTAAATATGTGCCAAGCGGCCGTTGGTTTTTGCTGTAAAAAATTGTCTATATGCATAGATGAACAGCAACCTTTAACAGCGCTAAAAATCCGTGACGTTTCGGTGCCTCTTTTAGTGTGGTCAAGGAAGGTGATTTCAAGTATTAGAAATTGAATTGCCTTTAAAAGTGAACGTAGCTGCCATTATCAATACCATCAATGGTCCAATTACCCACGCGATATCTGATGAGCCGAAGGGTGGGGTAGCCGACGTGCGCCGTCATACGTCGCACTTGTCTGTTTCTGCCTTCTGTAATGGTAATTTCTACCCAGCTAGTAGGGATCGACTGTCTAAAGCGTACGGGCGGATTCCGCGGCCACACGCTAGGTGCTTCCATGGCCTTTACTTTAGCGGGGCGAGTCATTCCATCTTTTAATTCCACGCCGTCACGCAGCGCCTGCATTGCTTTTTCGTCCATAATACCTTCAACTTGCACCCAATAGGTTTTGCTGGTTTTAGCTTTTGGGTTAGCAAGTTTATGCTGAAGCTTTCCGTCATTGGTGAGTACGAGAAGACCTTCCGAATCTCTGTCGAGTCGTCCTGCGGCATACACACCGGGAACATCAATATAGTCCTTTAGGGTTTCTCTACCGTCTGCATCAGTAAATTGAGAAAGAACTTGAAAGGGCTTATTAAAAAGCACCACTTTAGCGTTTGAAGACATATTACTTCCGCTTGTTTAAATTCAAAATTTCGGGGGGGATTTTACGACAAATGACGATGCTTCGCATGGGAAAATCAACCGCAAATAGTGGTTTGCTCAATGAAGTTTGTCGATAAATTCGGTGATCTTATGAGTTAAGACAATGGTATGACTTGTAACTCAAACTTTCGACCCTATACTAATGGTCGCTCCCATTTTTATAAGAGAGCGCATCTGCATAATTATTAGACAGTTTTAGCAGTGATAAGCGGGCTTGCTTATACATCGTATCTCGAAATTGCGTACGACTAGGTAGTCGAGTGCAAAGCCATGAGATGCATATTGCTAACATAGGGAATTGAATAATATGTAGGGAAGAAAACAGCAAGTGACCTAGTGCTTAATAAAAGCAAAAGGTGGAAAACATCAAATACGTTTCGCAATGACTGTGGGCGTGACATGAACATGTTGCGGGTTGTTGCGACCTAATGGACTAAAGACGACAGTACCCTGTCGAGAAAATTGAGGTATATAATGACCAAGTCTAAGATCATCTACACGAAGACTGATGAAGCGCCAATGCTGGCGACTTACTCACTTCTTCCAATCATCCAGAAGTTTGCTGCGGCTGCAGATATCGACGTTGAGCTAAGCGATATTTCACTTGCTGCACGTGTTTTGGCAAATTTCCCTGAGTATCTTTCTGAAGAGCAAAGAGTGCCAGACGCGCTAGCTGAACTGGGTGAGATGACCCAAGACCCGAACGCTAACATCATCAAGCTTCCAAACATCAGTGCCTCAATTCCACAGCTTCGTGCAACTATCAAAGAATTAAACGCTAAAGGCTTCAACGTACCTGCGTTCCCTGATTCACCGAAAACAGCTGAAGAAGAAGAAATTCGTGAGCGTTACGGTAAAGTACTAGGCAGTGCGGTAAACCCTGTGCTACGTGAAGGTAACTCGGACCGTCGTGCACCGACAGCGGTGAAGAACTATGCCCGTAAGCACCCGCATTCAATGGGTGAGTGGTCTCAAGCTTCTCGTTCGCACGTAGCGCACATGCGCGGTGGCGATTTCTACTCTGGTGAGAAGTCTGTAACCGTGGAAAAAGACGGTCACGTTAGCATCGAATTTACGGGTAAAGATGGCAGCAAGAAAACCCTTAAACCGCGTGTAGATTTGCTAGCTGGCGAAGTTATCGACGGCATGTTTATGAGCAAAAAAGCGCTGTGTGAATTCTTCGAAGAGCAAATTGAAGATGCGAAAAACACAGGCATTCTTTTCTCACTACACGTAAAAGCGACCATGATGAAGGTGTCTCACCCAATCGTATTCGGTCACTGTGTAAAAGTATTTTACAAAGATCTATTCAACAAATGGGGTGACTTGTTTGAAGAGCTAGGGGTTAACCCTAACAATGGTCTTGGTAGCGTTTACGACAAAATTGCGAGCTTACCTGAAAGCCAGCGCTCAGAAATTCAAAAAGATATCAACGCATGTTATGCCGACCGCCCTCCAATGGCGATGGTGAACTCTGACAAAGGTATCTCGAACCTTCACGTACCTAGTGACGTAATTGTTGATGCCTCTATGCCTGCAATGATCCGTAACTCGGGTCAAATGTGGGGGCCAGATGGAAAGGCGCACGACACTAAAGCAGTTATTCCAGAAAGTACTTATGCAACCATTTACCAAGAAGTTATCAACTTCTGTAAAACGCATGGTGCATTCGACCCGACAACGATGGGTACAGTGCCTAACGTTGGTCTAATGGCGCAAAAAGCAGAAGAGTACGGTTCACACGACAAAACGTTTGAACTAGAAGCAGACGGTACTGTGTCGATTATTGACCAAGACGGCAATGTTCTTATCTCTCACGATGTTGAAGAAGGTGATATCTGGCGTATGTGTCAGGTGAAAGACGCACCTATTCAAGATTGGGTTAAGCTAGCAGTAACGCGTTCACGTCAATCTGGTATGCCTGCGGTATTCTGGCTAGATGACGAACGTGCTCACGATGCGCAACTTATCAAGAAAGTTGAAAAGTACCTACAAGACCATGATACCAACGGTCTAGACATTCAAATTATGTCTCCTGTACGCGCTATTCGCTACAGCATGGAACGTGCAATTCGCGGTCTGGATACCATTTCAGTAACGGGTAACGTACTTCGTGATTACCTTACTGATTTGTTCCCAATCCTAGAGCTTGGTACCAGTGCTAAAATGCTATCAATTGTTCCGTTGATGGCTGGTGGTGGCCTTTATGAAACGGGCGCGGGCGGTAGTGCACCTAAGCACGTGCAACAGTTCGTTGAAGAAGGTCACTTGCGTTGGGACTCACTCGGTGAATTCCTGGCACTTGCTGTATCGCTAGAAGATGTTGCTATTAAGCACAGCAACACTAAAGCAAAAGTTATTGCTACTGCACTTGATAAAGCAACGGAAAAACTACTAAACAATGGTAAGTCTCCGCTTCGTAAAGCAGGTCAGTTGGACAACCGTGGTAGCCATGTTTACCTAGGTCTATACTGGGCTGAAGAAGTAGCGAACCAAACGGAAGACGCAGATCTAGCTGCGCAATTTAAGCCAGTGTATGAAGAGTTGTCTGCGAAAATTGACGACATCTTGGCTGAGATTGATGCAACGCAAGGTAGCGCGCAAGAAATTGGTGGTTACTACTACCCTGACGAAGACAAGCTTTTCGCAACCATGTCTCCAAGTAAGACATTAAAAGCTATCTTAGGCGCATAGTATTTTGTGTATATGCGTTAGGCTTAAAGGTCTAGCGCATAGAATAGTATTCTCAAACCTGAGAAGCTATTTCAAAACAACGTTTAAAAGCCCTCTCTTCAAACGAGAGGGCTTTTTTTATGTAGAACCACTATACCTGCGCTAACACGCCGCGATTACGAACATTTTATACCAATCCGCATAGATAATTGCCCTCTCAGAAGGCGCTGGCAAGTTTCCTAGCGAAGCGTGGGAATGCAGGAATGGCTGTTCCCTTTCAAATTCCCAGAATGAAGCTAGGAAGCTTACCAGGCCTTCCCGAAGGGCGAGTTTAAAATGTCCGTACTCTTTGTTGTGTCACCTTGATGTAGATCCACTATACCTGCGGTAACACGCCACGATTACGAACATTTTAACTCTCGCTGAGTGGGTAATTATTTATGCGGACTGGTATTAAGCCTAGCTGAGTAGGCAATGGTCTACGCGGACTGGTATAAGGGCTAATAAAGGGTAGGGCGATATACCTTATGTTTTGGAAAGGAATGTATAAGAGGGAGATAAAAGGAACAGGAAAAAAGCTCGTTGATTGTTTACTTTGTACTATTACGCAACTTTAATACACAACGTTAAGACAACGTAATGCTTATTTTTGTAGGGAAAATTAAAACGCACTTATCCGCACAGGCGCTTTACTGCACCTACACATTTTGAATGGCAAGAAAAGCAAAAGCCCGACGTAAAAGGTCAGGCTTTAAAAATTCTTTTCTTAACGCTCTGGTTCTTCTTTGAAGCCAATGTTCTCAGCGTGAAGACCTTTAGGCCCTTGCTGAACTTCGAACGTTACTTCTTGACCCGCTTTTAGCGAACGGTAGCCTTCCATTTGAATCGTAGAGTAATGCGCGAAAATATCTTCGCCGCCGTCCTCAGGAACGATAAATCCAAAACCCTTTGCGTTGTTAAACCATTTAACTTTGCCAACCGCCATACTTCGACTTCCTCTTAATCCTTGAACTCACGAGTATATGCCCCCATTATAGATCCGGAGACACGATGGAAAGAGTATTGATTGTAGCTGCTACGCAGTAAGTTATGTCGTAGCTAACGTGCAATACTCAAAACCACTATACAAAATGTAGATTTTTTAACCATATTATGTCAAGGGCAAATGTGAATAAATTTATCCAAAAGTTTGTACACATATGTGCCATTAAACCACTATTATTAAGTTATGAGTAAAGACAACGCTATTAGTATCGAAAAGGAAAAACAGAAAGACGCGCAGCGACAGAAGCCGCAGCCGCCTCCCATGTATAAAGTGTTGTTGAACAATGACGACTATACACCGATGGATTTTGTCATTGAGGTACTCATGCAGTTTTTCAATATGGACGCTGAGAAAGCCAACCAACTTATGCTGACCGTTCATTATCAAGGAAAAGCCGTGTGTGGCATTTTTACTGCTGAGATAGCAGAGACAAAAGTGATGCAGGTTAATCAGTACGCACGCAAACATCAGCACCCGTTGATGTGCACGATGGAGCAGGCATAAGGTTTTTTGTAGAGGGCGAGCAATATGTTAAATAAAGAATTAGAACAAACGTTAAATAACGCGTTTGTATTTGCCAGAGAGCATCGTCATGAGTTTATGACGGTTGAGCACTTGTTGTTGGCATTGCTTGATAACTCAGCTGCTCGCGATGCGCTCAAAGCGTGTGGTGCCGATATTGAGGCAATTAAAAGCGAACTGTTAGCTTTTGTTAAAGATACTACGCCTCTCATTTTAGATGACCAGTTAAACGAACGCGAAACTCAGCCCACGCTCGGTTTCCAGCGCGTGCTGCAGCGTGCGGTATTCCACGTTCAGTCGTCTGGTAAGGACGAAGTTACTGGCGCCAACGTACTTGTTGCTATATTCAGCGAGCAAGAGTCTCAGGCCGTTTATATTCTCAAGAAGGCGGATGTAACGCGCTTGGATGTGGTGAACTTCATTAGCCATGGTGTAAGCAAAGCGGATGATGATGAGCCCGTAAACCCCGAAGCGTCGGAAGAGGCTGAAGCAGGCGAAGAAGGTGGCTCAGCATTAAGCAAATACGCAACTGACCTGAATCGTCACGCGAAAGACGGCAAAATAGACCCGTTGATTGGCCGCGATTCGGAAGTAGAGCGCACTATTCAAATTCTATGTCGTCGTCGCAAAAACAACCCGCTGCTAGTAGGTGAAGCGGGCGTAGGTAAAACGGCGATCGCAGAAGGTCTTGCATACAGAATCGTTAACGAAGACGTGCCTGATGTTATTGCTGAAAGTACCGTTTACTCACTGGATTTAGGTGGCCTTCTTGCTGGTACCAAATACCGTGGTGACTTTGAGAAGCGTTTGAAAGCAATTCTGAAAGAGCTTGGCAAAGACAAGAACGCCATTTTGTTTATTGATGAAATCCATACCATTATTGGTGCTGGCGCTGCGTCGGGCGGTGTAATGGATGCGTCAAATTTACTTAAACCTAAGCTATCAAGCGGTGAACTACGCTGTATCGGCTCAACCACATATCAAGAATATCAAGGTATTTTTGAAAAAGACCGCGCCCTTGCACGTCGTTTCCAGAAAGTTGACGTTACTGAACCTAGCGTCAGCGATACCACAAAGATACTGCTTGGCCTTAAGAGTCGCTACGAAGAGCACCACAATGTGCGTTTCACACAAAAAGCGATTCAAGCTGCGGCGGAATTGTCGGCTAAATACATCAACGAGCGTCACCTTCCAGATAAAGCCATTGATGTAATGGATGAGGCGGGTGCAAGCCAACGTCTGTTGCCGCCTTCTAAGCGCAAAAAAACGATAGGTGTGGGCGACATTGAGCAAATTATTGCAAAAATGGCGCGTATCCCTGAGAAGTCTGTATCGGCTTCTGACAAAGAGGTGCTTAAGAACCTTGGCCGCAACCTTAAAATGGTCGTGTTTGGTCAGGATAAGGCTATAGAGACGCTTAATGACGCTATATTGCTATCACGTTCTGGACTTGGAGCTGAAGCAAAACCAATTGGTAGCTTCTTATTTGCCGGTCCAACTGGTGTTGGTAAAACAGAAGTAACCCAACAGCTGGCTAAAATCATGGGTGTTGAGCTTGTACGTTTTGATATGTCTGAGTACATGGAACGTCATGCAGTTAGCCGCCTCATTGGTGCGCCTCCTGGTTACGTTGGTTTTGATCAAGGCGGTCTGTTAACAGATGCAGTAATCAAAAACCCGTACTCAGTAGTGCTGTTAGATGAAATTGAGAAAGCGCATAGCGATATCTACAATATTCTTCTTCAGGTTATGGACCACGGTACGCTCACTGATAACAATGGACGTAAGGTTGACTTTAGAAACGTGGTGTTAGTGATGACCACCAACGCAGGTGTTCAAGAAACCGTACGTAAATCTATTGGCTTTAAGCAGCAAGATCACAGTCACGATGCGATGTCTGAAATCAATAAGGTGTTTACACCTGAATTCAGAAACCGCCTGGACGGTATTATTTGGTTTAATCATCTTGATCCAGAAATCATCTTGCAGGTGGTAGACAAGTTCATTATTGAGCTTCAGGCACAGCTTGACGTTAAAGGCGTGTCGCTAGAGGTCACCAGTGCAGCCCGCGCTTACATGGCTGAGAAAGGCTATGATAAGGCAATGGGAGCACGTCCTATGGCGCGCGTCATTAAAGATGACCTTAAGAAAGAGTTGGCGAACGAGCTATTGTTTGGCGAGTTATCTAAAGGCGGAAACGTTAAAGTAGACTGCGTTGATGACAAACTTACCTTTGAGTACACAGGTGTAGGTGCAACGTCTGAAGAAGCAGAGCCAACCTAATGTAATAAAGCAAGTAGCGCTAGGTAGAAAGACTAATGTCGTCTATCAAGCGCTAAATCTTCTTTAGTAATTTTGATTCTAAGCGATAGCGCTTCGAGGATGAAATAGGTAAAACCCAGATACGAAAAAGCCCGATCTTAATCGGGCTTTTTTTATGCGTTACCGCTTAAATGGCTCATTATCTTGCGCGATAAACGATACGACCTTTGGTCAAATCGTAAGGAGTCATCTCAACGGTGACCTTATCGCCAGTAAGAATACGGATATAGTTCTTACGCATTTTACCAGAGATGTGTGCAGTCACTACGTGACCGTTTTCTAGTTCAACGCGGAACATAGTGTTAGGTAGCGTGTCTAACACAGTACCTTCCATTTCAATACAATCTTCTTTTGCCATGTAAAGCAGTTACCTCAGTAATTCAAAATTTTTGCCGCGCAGACCTTACCCAATCTTGGGTTCGGTGTAAAGCAATTAAGTGGGTATTTTACTATTTTTGCTAAATAGATGCCATTCATTGTCACTAAACTGCTCAAATGGCAAAAATTTGTGTTTATAAGACATTTTTTGACAGCCCTCTACGTAATAGCCCAAATAAACATAGTGGTGGCCTAAACGCCTCGCTTCCTGAATTTGCATGAGTATCATCCATGTACCTAAAGACGCAGAGCCATAGTCAGGGTCGAAAAACGTGTAGAGCGCAGAGAGTGCACCCATATGTTCGTTAGCATCGACAACGTCAGTTACAGCCACTGCAATGAGCTTGTCGCCATCATAGGCCTCTAGGTAATGGGTTGTCATCCAATCACACAAAACGAAATTGTCGAACTGGGTTCGTGACGGCGGATACATACTACCGTCGGCATGTCGCTCCGTAATGTAGCGTTCATACAACGGGTAGTATGTGCTTTTAGTTTCACTAACTAGCTGAACGCGAAACCCTTGATTGGCCTTTAATAGCCTTTTTTGACTGCGAGAGGGGGTATAAGCATTCACCGGAATTCGCACCGACTTACACGCCTTGCAGGCTGGGCAGTGTGGACGGTAAATTTGTTCACCGCTTCGTCGAAATCCCACTTGAATAAGTTGCGAGTATCGCCACGCCTGAAAATCATTGTTTTCGGCGTATACTAATAATTGCTCTTGCTCATCGGGCAAATAGCTACATGAAAATGATTGGGTTATACCAAACTTCACGGAGTAATCACTCTTGGCTTCCAACGATTAAGGTAGTCTTCTGACAGCCTACCGTCTTCAGTTAAAGTGTGGTTGTTGTTTTCCAGTTTTTCAATAAAGTTTTCACGGGATAACACATTCGCACCAAGGGATGCCAAATGATCGGTAGGAAGCTGGCAATCAATAAAGGCCATATCGTGAGACTTCATGTGCTCAACCAACGCCATCATAGCAAGTTTTGACGTATTACTTTCCCGGTGAAACATCGATTCACCGCAATATACCTTGCCAATTCCAACGCCATATAGTCCACCCACCAGTGTTTCGCCGTCCCAAACTTCCACAGAGTGTGCTAAACCCAAACCATTGAGCTGCCGGTAAGCCCCAATCATGTCATCGGTAATCCATGTTTCGCTATTGAGTTCACCTGTGTTTGGATTTTTACGAGGGGTTGATGAACAGGCTTCAATTACACGGTCGAACGCGTAATTTAACGTTACCGTGTATTTTTGTTTTCGAGCAAGCTTCTTAAGGCTTTTCGATGCGACAAAATTGTCGAGTTCAATAATGGCTCTGGGGTCGGGTGACCACCACAGCAGCGGTTCGTCATCACTGAACCAAGGGAAAATGCCCTGTGAGTAGGCAGAAAATAAACGTGCAGGACTGAGGTCGCCACCAAATGCTAGCAGGCCGTTAGGTTCGTCTAATGCAGTGTCGACTGGAGGGAAGGGCGCGCCTTCTTCGATGTAATGTAACGCTATCATAATCGGGCCAGAAAAAAGCCCCACTGAACAGCAGGGCTTGGGAAACAGTACTAACCTTGTTCAGGCATCGTACCGTCTAAGTATTTTTCAGCATCTAGCGCCGCCATACACCCTGTACCTGCTGATGTAATGGCCTGACGATAAATATGATCGCTCACGTCACCTGCAGCAAACACACCTTCAACGCTTGTTTGCGTCGCATTGCCGTTTGTACCGCTGTTTACAACGATATAGCCATCTTTCATTTCAAGCTGCCCATCAAAGATATCGGTATTCGGTTTGTGACCGATAGCAACGAATAGACCCATAACATCAAGCTCTTCAGTGGCATCACTGTTCGTATCTTTAATACGGACTTTGGTTACACCCATTTCGTCACCGAGCACTTCATCTAGTGTACGGTTTAAGTGTAATACCACGTTACCGTTTTCTGCTTTATCACGAAGGCGTTGCTCAAGAATTTTTTCACTTCTAAAGCTATCTCTTCTGTGAATAACATGTACTTCTGATGCAATGTTTGAAAGGTAAAGCGCCTCTTCAACAGCGGTGTTACCACCACCAATTACCGCTACTTTTTGATTGCGGTAGAAGAAACCGTCACAGGTTGCACAAGCAGATACACCTTTACCCACAAACGCTTGCTCTGATTCAAGACCAAGGTATTTAGCTGAAGCACCTGTAGCAATGATTAGTGCGTCACACGTATAAGTACCGCTATCTCCGTAAAGCGTGAAAGGGCGCTTCGAAAAGTCGGTCTTATTGATGTGATCGAAAATAATTTCAGTATCGAACTTTTCAGCATGCTTTTGCATACGAACCATTAGATCAGGACCAGTAAGGCCTTCAGGATCGCCCGGCCAGTTTTCTACTTCTGTCGTGGTAGTAAGCTGTCCGCCTTGTTGAATACCAGTTAACAGTACAGGTTTAAGGTTTGCACGTGCAGCATAAACCGCTGCTGAATAACCTGCAGGGCCTGAACCCAAGATAAGTAGACGGACGTGTCTGCTTTCTGCCATTTTCCTCTCCAAATAATTCACCCAATAGGGTTACTTATAAAATTTCTCTTAGAAAGCTAGGTAGGGGCGAAAATCTGTAAATCAAGCTCAACACCTAGTTACTTTTATTATAGTAATTTGCCAATACAGAATCTGCAGGGGATGTCGACACGCTTCAAAGAAAGACACAACAAAGCCATGCAGCATAAAGATTAGGCTCAAAAGCTATATGATGCCTTTAAGCGACGAAAATGTCACTTAAAGATAAGATGAACTTATGCCTTTTAATTCTTAGCGTTGTTGATATTTTAACGCTTCTTAATTTAATTATTGAGCCAAGCTTACAGCAATGACGCTTAAAAAGTGGATAGCGATTATTGAAACGGCGTGTCGGGGTGAATTGTCAATCCACCATCTGAAACCGCTATTTCAACGAAACTTAATTAACAAGTCAGATATCTAATTTGCTAAAATCGACAGTGATAGCTTCTTGCTGCAAATACGTACTGATTTAGTAGAACCAGTTTGTATTAGCCAAAAAGCGGATTACAATTTAGTTAGATCTATCGAATAATGACGTTAGTAATATCGGTACTGAGGCCGGTAGAAGTGGTTTAATGAAGAGGTGAGGCATGTCTCAATCAATAATGACAATGTTGAAAAACGGTCAGCAGTACATGAAGACATGGCCTGTGAGAAAAGAACTCTATGCCTTTTTTCCAGAGTGCCGCGTTGTCGCTGCGACTAAGTTCGCGATTAAAACTATGCCACCAGTCGCGATGGTGTCATGCGCGTTACTTTATCAGAACCTAGGTGCTGATTATTTGCCTCAAACCATCACAATAGGTGCTTTTTTCTTAAGCTTACCTATGCAAGGTTTACTTTGGTTAGGCCATCGTTCTGATCAATACTTACCGCCCCAGCTGAAAAGCTGGTATCAAGAAATCCACTCTAAAATGCGTTCGCAAGGAGTGGCTATAACCAATGCTAAGTCAAAGCCCAAGTACAAAGAGCTAGCCCAACTGCTTAAAACAGCCTTCAACGACCTAGACAATGCGTTCACGAAGCACTGGTTTAACTAAAAGATAGCGACGCATCCTAAGTCAGCCCTTCGCTTACCACTGTTTTTGGCGAAACGCTTAGGACGTTCTAAGCAAGGCCTGACACTTCCTACATTTGTATTGTGCCCCTTTTAAAATATTATTGTGTCTGCGTGCACTTAGCGCATAAGTGTCACAGTCACACACATAATGAAAAGTGCGGGCTACCCGTTTCACGTCAAATTGATGGGTAGCATTAGGCGTGCAGTTAAATACGCTGCGCATTATCGACTGCCATTCTTTGCCGTGGGGCTGAACTCTGCCAAACAGAACCCATACCAACAAATGGCTGACTTCGTGTGGTACCACGTCACTTAAAAAGGCATCGATATTATCTTTAAACAGAAGTGGGTGAAAATTCACGCGGTTTTGCTGTAAAAACGCAGTGCCCGCATTTTTCCCCGACCGTCTAAAAGTGATGGTAGGGCGCTTGAACGTTTGCTTGAAGTATTGCTCTGCTTGCTCATAGCAATAAAAAACAGCGTCGGTAATAACGCGACGCTGTTCTTGAGTTAAGTCATTTGAAGCGATGTTGCTGCCTCTGTCTTTTTACTGTTTCTACTTATTTGCTGCGCGTATTATTTAACGTCACAAGGTAAACATAGCACGTAGGTACCCTTAGGGTCGTTTAGTTGGTTTACTAAACTGAACTCTTTAAGTACGCGCTTAAATTCATTTACCAGTGCAGAGTCGGCATGGGCAAATTGCCATTTGCCCACAAACGTCATTGCCTGGCCAAAGAATTCCTTCCAGAAAATTTCCTGGGCACTCAGCGTACGTTGTACGTAGAATGTATCATAATTTTCTAGCTCGGCGAGCTCGGCCGCAGCAACTACAGCATCGTCAACCGTACCAAGCTGGTCTACCAAGCCAAGTTCAATTGCATCTTCGCCAATCCACACGCGTCCTTGGGCAACACTATCCACTTCTTCTACCGACATACCACGAGCATTTGAAACCAACGACAAGAAGTTTCCGTAAGTGTTTTCAACGTTGCGCTGAAGAATCTGACCGAATTCTGGTGCTAGTGGACGCACAGTAGAGAAGCCTGCAAGCTCTGTAGAGCCCACACCGTCACTGTGAATACCTAAATAATCCAGAGAATTCTCGTAGGTCATAAACATACCAAACACGCCAATCGAGCCTGTAATTGTGCTAGGGCTTGCAATTATTCTATCGGTACTTGCTGCAATCCAATAACCGCCTGAAGCTGCATAGGTGCTCATAGAAGCAATAACGGGCTTGCCTGCTTGTTGTAGCTGCAACACTTCCTGACGAATAATTTCAGAGGCGAATGCGCTGCCACCAGGAGAATCAATCTGAAGAACCACTGCTTTTACGTTGTCGTCTAGACGTGCCTTTCTTAAAAGACGAGCGGTGCTGTCTCCACCTATAGTACCGGCTTTTTGATTACCGTCTAAGATGGTGCCCTTGGCAACTACAATCGCCACTTTATCCATGTCTGACTCGATAACCGGCATAGGCGGGTTAACAACTTTAAGATAGGTATTGAACGAAGTGAGGTTAACGCCGTGATTGTTTTCATCTTCACCGACTAACTCAGTGAGCTCCAATCTTACTTCTTCGCGGGTCTTCAATGCGTCTACCCAATTATTCTCAAGCGCATACTGTGCGAAATCGCCGCCTGCCGCTTCAAACTTTGCTAATAAACCTTCAAGGGTCTCGTCAAAGTTTGCTTCATCGATACCGCGAGCTGCTGCTACGTCCGCTTTGTATTGCGCCCAGTAACCATCTAACCACTGTTTCTCCGCTTCTTTTGCTTCTTCAGACATATCATTTCGCATGATAGGCTCAACAGCAGATTTATAAGTACCAACCCGGAAGATATGCGTGGTTACTTTTAACTTTTCTAGCATGTCTTTAAAGTACATGCCATAACGGCCGTAGCCTTCAAACATTAACCCGCCCATTGGGTTCAGATAGATGCTATCAGCGTGTGCTGCCAAGTAATATTGGTCTTGGGAAAAGTAATCGCCAATGGCATAAACGGGCTTTTCAGATTCTTTAAACGCGTCAATAGCATTAGCTACGGTGCGCAACTTGTCTAAACCACCGCCGGTAAGACCTTGAAGGTCAAGAACCAAAGCTTTAATACGGCGATCCTTTTGCGCATTTTCAAGCACTTTCACTACATCGCGTACCAGTACTTCTGGGTTTTCAGGTTCACTGCCTAGCGATTCTTGTAAGAACTGTTCGAAAGGATCAATGCTTTCTTTTTCTATAACTAGCTTGCCGTTAAGCGTAAGAAACAAAGCACTGTCTTTGTTTACGGTAAACTGTTCATCGTCCTGACCAGTTATTGCGATTATCAATCCAACAAAAATAACAATGAATATCAAATTAAAGAAAAGTTTGCGGGTGAAGTTAAGCACCGTCCACAAGCCAATAAACAAGGATTTAGTCCAATTTCCTTTGGCTGCCATTTTAATCACTACCTTTTT
The DNA here is from genome assembly GCF_055755235.1 of Alteromonas sp. R7. Lineage (NCBI taxonomy): Bacteria > Pseudomonadati > Pseudomonadota > Gammaproteobacteria > Alteromonadales > Alteromonadaceae > Alteromonas > Alteromonas sp. R7. Next base: position 114,705 of record NZ_JBVTQX010000012.1, read on the forward strand.
TTGAATTAACTAACCAGAGCAAGATAGATCAGGCATACCTTACTCACGTACTGCATTCTATTATGTTACCTAAATCGAGTAAGATCGCGAACTTAATTGTAATTTTTTGTGAGTGTCTTTGTTTTCGGCGACTTACGATGACTTTTATTTTGCGTTCTTTTTTTCGTCTTGTTCCAGCCACTTTCGAATGAGGGAGGCAATACGTTTGTGACTATCCTCGCTCATCGTCATAAGAAATTTTCCATTCTTTGCTTTATAGCCGGTTTTTCCATGGCCCTTTTTCATTAGTCGTAAAAACGGTGAGGGCTTATTTTCGCGCGATGAAATTTTTTTCATAAAGTGCCGTTCTTATTTCTTAATCACACAAAGTAGGCAAAACAATGACACACATTTACCAACAAATCGTAGCCCGACTGCAAGTGGCAGATGGCATTCCTTTACTTTTATTACGCTTGTATTTAGCACCAGTGATGATACAGGCTGGCTGGAATAAAGCATCCAGTTTCGACAGTATTGTAGATTGGTTTGGTAACGATGATTATGGGCTTGGTTTACCAATGCCTTTGGTAATGGCGTTCTTAGCTACAGCCGCAGAACTCGTGGGCGGTGTTCTATTGTTATTGGGAGCATTGACGCGCTTGGTGAGTATTCCATTAATGGTAACCATGATAGTCGCTATGGTGAGTGTTCACGCTAAGAATGGATGGCTCGCTATTGCTGATGCGTCTTCATGGTTAGCCGACGGTACAATCTTACTGAATGAAAACATTATGGCTGCGCCAGAAAAGCTTGCGGCAGCTAAATCATTGTTACAAGAGCATGGCCATTATGACTGGCTTACATCCAGCGGTAACTTTGTGGTACTTAACAACGGCATCGAATTCGCTGCGACCTATTTTATTATGCTTTTAGTTTTGTTTATCTATGGTGGTGGACGCTTCTTTAGTGTCGATTACTATGTGAATAAAGCCATGCGTTCTAAAAGTAATTAGGGACGCTCCATTTGCTGTACAAAAGACCGGAATTTTCTGGTCTTTTTCGTTTATGAACCGTAGGATCTAGCATTCAGGTTAGGTAAATTATTGTTGTTGGCACGCTTGTCTCGATTGTGAAAATCGAAGCGTGATAATAGCAACGCGAAAAAATAAAGTAGGGACGTAAATGGACGCATTAACATTGTTACTCAACAGAAGTTCTCAGCCTCGATTGGAAGCGCCAGCACCTAGTGGAGATGCCTTAGAGAATATTATGCAGGCTGCACTACGTGCCCCAGACCATGCTTGTCTTACTCCGTGGCGTTTTATCGTGTGCACAGGAAAAGGGCTGGATAAGCTAGGTGCACTCTATGAGCAATCCGCTATTGAAAATGAAAAGTCGCAGAAAGAAATTGAACGTGCCGTGCAGCTTCCTCACCGCGCTCCTATGGTTATCGTAGCCATCGCAAAGCATGTGGAACATGAAAAGGTACCGCGTGTTGAGCAGATAGCGTCGGCAAGCTGTGGCGTTATGGCGATGCAAATGGCAGCAGTAGCACAAGGATTTAACGGCATGTGGCGCACCGGTGGCTACGCACACTGTGAGACGGTAAGAAACGGATTAGGTTTAAGTGAAGAAGACGAGCTGGTAGGTTTCTTATATTTAGGAACACCAGCGTTTGAGCCTGCACCTAAACCGCAAAGAAATAGTAACGACTACTTTGAATTCTGGCAGTAGTTGATACCTATTCGAATAAACTGCCGCATTAGATAGCTAGCGGCGGGTAATAAGGGTCTTATTTTTATAAGTAAGCTAAAATAAGACCCTAACATTTAACCTAGAAAGATAGGTCTACATTATAACCAGCGAACTTCCTGATATTAATAACGCGATCGCCATCTAGCATCCAGTATTGCCCTTTGATACCTTGCAATACACCAGTAAATGACGGTGTCTTATCTAAGTTTAAAGATTTTATCTTTACCGGATAATCTTCAACAGGGTAATGAATATCATGGATAGGCGTAGTCACTTCTGATACTGCTTGAAGCCCTTTTTCTTGCTTCAGCGCTTCTAGCTCACTTTCAATTTTACCCATTAATTCGGTTTTGACCTGTTCTAGATCAACCTCGTCAGGTTTGCCCTTTAACATTGTTCGCCAATTGGTTTTATCTGCAATGTGATCCTTGCATAACGTTTCAACCAAACCACTGGTAAGCCTGTCAGGAACTCGCAGCATTACGGTAGCTTGCGTAGCTCCTTGATCCATCCACCGCGTAGACACGCCTTCGGTGACTTGACGAGTGATGCCCACTTTTACCGTACCTGTGTTAGCCAAATAAACAAAATGCTCGCTAAAGCAATGTTCTTCACCCCACTGAGGTTCTCTGCACGTCCCTTCGTGGTAATGGCACTTTTCTGGCTTAATAATGCAGCTATCGCATTGTGCCAGCGATATCAAACACGGGTAGCAGTATCCTTGGTTGAAGCTTTTTTTGGTTTTGCGGTTGCAGTGAACACAGTTGATTTCACCAGAGTAGGTTACCGTTACTTCCTTGCCGATAAGAGAATTGATATCTACCAGCTCATCACCAATTGGAAGCGAGTAGTGCACGGTATTGCTTTCATCGGCGGAGGTACGCATTTTTTTTAGCATACCCGAATATGTTGTTATCACTTGTTGAAACCTTTTTCTTAAAAACTTTATTTGTAACGCTGCTAGTCGCTTAATTCGCCACGCAGGTTTTGCGTTAATAGATGGCTTATTTCCTCAAAAGGAAGCCCTTTACTTAATAAGTAGTGCAGTTTCGCGAGGGCAGCCTCGGGCGTCATATCGCTACCCGATAAAACTCCTACTTCTTGTAGGCCATGGCCAGTGGCATAGCCACCCATGTTTACGCGACCGCGCATACACTGGGTACAATTCAAAACAGGAATTTCTCTGGCTTTTGCGTATTTTAACTGTGCAATAAGCTCAGGGTTCTGAGGTGCATTGCCCACACCATAGCTCAGTAAAATCAGTGCATTCACCGGCTGCTGCAGCGTGTTTTTAATGACCTCTGGCGCAATACCGGGATACAAACTAACCATGCCGATCGGTTGGGCTTTGACGTTCGATACCGTTAAGGTGTTATTTGGTGACTTCGCTAATTCACCGGCTTTCAGACGAATATTAATGCCAGCTTCTAACAGTGGAGGAAAGTTAGGGGAGTCAAAGGCACTGAATCCATCTGCATCTACTTTGCGGCTGCGGTTGCCACGAAGTAGTCTGTTGTTGAAGAACAGTCCGACTTCGGCAATGGGGAAGTTCGCGGCAACATATAACGCGTTTAGAAGGTTGACTTGACCATCTGAGCGAAGCTCTGCCAGTGGAATTTGAGAACCGGTAACAATGACAGGTTTTGACAAATCCTCAAGCATGAAACTCAACGCCGAGGCGGTGTATGCCATGGTGTCTGTACCGTGCAAAATAATGAAGCCATCATACTTGTCGTAGTTGTCGGCGATATCATCGGCAATACGCTGCCAGTCAGACGGATCCATGTCTGATGAATCGATAAGGTTATCGTATTCATGTAGTGTAAAAAGGGGCATTTCAGAACGGTGAAACTCCGGCATCTTTTTCAGTGTGTCTGACAAGAAGCCTGCAGCGGGTACGTAGCCTTGCTTAGACGGCTTCATACCAATAGTTCCACCTGTATAGGCAATATATATATGTTTGCGCATGAAATGACCTTACCCTTAATTTGGGAATACTTTTTAAAAGGGGATAGCGTAATTTGACGGGCATTCTAACAATACCCACGGGTTTGTCACCCTGAAATACGAAGGCACAAAAAAGCGGTGAAGATCACCGCTTTTATTCTGTATCAACTTTTTAGCAACGTTAGGCTGAGCCCTATGCTGAAGTTCGGTACTACTTAACTTCTTTACCCGCTGCTTGTTGGTCTGCATGGTAGCTCGAGCGGACCATAGGGCCACATGCTGCATGCGTGAAGCCAATTTCTTTTGCGTAATCACCAAGGGCGTCGAATTCCTTAGGGTGTACGTAGCGCTTAACCGGGTAGTGGTGACGGCTTGGCTGAAGGTATTGACCCAGCGTAAGCATGTCCACATTGTGAGCGCGCAGATCATCAAGTACGCCTTGAATTTCTTCGTTCTCTTCGCCCATACCCATCATCAGACCAGATTTGGTCATCACGTCAGGGTGTTGCGCTTTAAACTTCTTAAGCAAATCCAACGACCATTGGTAATTCGCGCCAGGGCGACATTCACGGTATAAACGCGGGATCGTCTCTAAGTTGTGGTTGAACACATCAGGCACGCCGTTTTTGAAAATCTCAAGTGCACGATCCATACGTCCACGAAAATCGGGTACTAATACTTCGATTGTCGTTGTTGGACTGTGTTCGCGAATGGCGTTAATACAATCTACGAAATGCTGAGCGCCACCGTCGCGAAGGTCATCGCGGTCAACAGAAGTAATAACCACATAGCGCAAATTCATTTCTGCAATGGTTTTAGCCAGCTTCTCAGGCTCTTCTGCGCTCGGAGGCAGTGGTTTACCGTGGGCTACGTCACAGAAAGGACAACGACGGGTACAAATATCACCAAGAATCATAAAGGTGGCTGTACCGTGGTTAAAACACTCGGCAAGGTTAGGACAACTCGCTTCTTCACACACAGAGTGAAGATTGTTTTTGCGAAGTGTCTGTTTGATGTGATCAATTTTCTCGGTAGTACGAGGAAGCTTGATTTTAATCCACTCCGGCTTGCGCAGCATTTCTTCCTTTTCAGTAGGAATAATAGTGACGGGAATGTGTTTTACTTTTTCATCATCACGGAGTTTTACCCCCGCTTGAGGTCGTGCATTACTCATCAAAACCTTCTTTGTATGTTGGCTGTGCAATGGAAAGCGCTTCTAGCAACAAATGCGTTAATTCATTACCAGCGGTCTCAAGCGTAGTTGGACCATTGAGGCGCGCGGTATCGATCATTTCCATACCGGCATAACCGCAAGGGTTAATACGCTGAAACGGTGATAGGTCCATATTAACATTTAAAGCTAAGCCATGAAACGAGCAGCCATTACGTATTCTTAAACCTAATGAACAAACTTTCTTCTCATCGACGTATACGCCAGGCGCATCGGGCTTTGGGTACGCGGTTACGCCATATTTTTCGAGTAGTCCGACCACCGCTTCTTCCATAGCAGTGACTAAATGACGAACACCCAGTTTTCTGCGCTTAATGTTTAGCATCAGATAAATAACTTGTTGCCCTGGACCGTGGTAGGTCACTTGGCCGCCCCGGTCAACCTGAACAACAGGAATGTCACCAGGCATAAGTATGTGTTCAGCTTTGCCCGCTTGTCCTTGCGTAAAGACAGCATCGTGCTCAACAAGCCAAATTTCATCCTGGGTGTTTTGGTCGCGTTCATCGGTGAAGCGCTTCATCGCCTCGAAGATAGGCTCATACGGCTGACGCCCTAACTGACGTACTATAACGCCGTTTGCGTCAGACGCTATCGACTGCTCATTCACTTAAAGTACAACCCTAACCAGCTCTAATTTGGCAAGTTCAGTGTAAATGGTTTCCATGTGCTCTTTACTGGTTACACGCACACTGATAGACACCGAGTGGTAAGTACCTTTACTACTTGGTTTTACGTTAGGCGAGTAATCGCCTGGCGCATGTTGCTGAAGGCAGCTCACTACCTGTTGAGGTAGGTCTTCATGAGCAACGCCCATGACTTTAAACGTTTGGTTTGTTGGAAAATCTAGTAATTCGTCGAAACGGGTATCCATGCGATATCCTTGGTACTTAAAATATCATATAAAAAAACGGCCAGATTGTAACAAATCTGGCCGCTTCACAACTAGCTTTTTAACGTATTCAGTAAAGGTGTTTACTCGTCGTCAAATCCTAGCTGAAGCATAATGTAGTCTTTCATGCGATTAAAGAAGCTGCCTTCTTTTACTTCTTGAAGGGTAACTAGGGGATAACTAGCCACATCTTCACCGTCTAGTTGTAGATAAAGTTTTCCAACAACCTGACCTTTTGCAAGTGGTGCTTCAAGCTTGTCATCAAGTTCGAAGTTAGCTTCTAAATTAGCCGCCTGACCGCGTGGAATAGTAATGGGGGTAGATTGATTAATTCCAAGGTCTACTGTCTCTCTATCACCCATATAGATGCGGTGAGCAACGAAACTATGACCAGCTTGGTATGGCGTAAGTGTCTCGTAAAAACGGAAGCCATACTTAAGTAGCTTTTTGTTTTCAACTTTACGTGCACGTTCGCTATCAGTCCCCATAACTACAGAGATTAGACGCATACCGCCTTGCTCTGCAGAAGTGATTAGGCTGTAGCCCGCATCAGACGTGTGGCCAGTTTTAATGCCATCAACGTTTAAGCTTTTGTCCCACAACAGGCTATTGCGGTTGTATTGCTTAATGCCGTTGTAGGTGAATTCCTTCTCGCTATAAATCTTGTACATTTCTGGCGTTTCTGCGATAAGCGCGCGAGACAGAATCGCCATGTCACGAGGGGTAGTGTAGTGGTCAGGGTCGTGAAGACCGTGAGCATTAACCCAGTGAGAACCACTCATGCCAAGTGATGCCGTGTGTGCATTCATCATGCTGGCAAAAGCAGATTCTGAACCTGCTACGTGTTCTGCCATAGCAACACAGGCGTCGTTACCTGACTGCACAACAATGCCACGCAGTAAGTCACGTACTGAAACTTGTGTACCTACTTCAATAAACATTTTTGACGAGTCAGGGAATTTCTTCGCCCATGCGTTTTCCGAGATAGTCACTTCGTCGTCTAAGCTGATGTTACCGGCCTGTAATTCTTTGCCAATAACATAAATAGTCATTATTTTCGTTAAGCTCGCAGGAGCAAGCTGCATGTCCGCATTTTTAGATGCAATCACATGACCCGTTTCAAAGTCGGTTAGAAGAAAACCTTCTGCGGCAACTGAAGGAGCAGGCGGAGTGACTACGGCAGCATTTGCTGTGTGTAGTAAAGTGCCTATCACCAAAAAGGCAAATGAAAGTAATGACGGTTTAGCGCGTTGAATTATTCTGAGCATGGTTCTAATTTCTTTGACCGTTTTATCCGTGTGAGTTAAAGCTTACCCTATTGTTGCGATGACCGCGAAACGATGACCGCAAAACATGGCTACCCAATTTTAGCTTTTGTCCAATTCGTAACCGAATTCTGTTGTTTCACCTACTTATTAGCTGAGGTGACGAGAGATCTTAACGAAAGGCTGCTTATAAGACTAGGTTTTATCAAAAAAGTTTACGCGATTGTAGGTATTAGGCGAAGAAACCGTGATATTGCCTGCTGAATGACACAATGCTGCCACAATGTCGTTGTTTTTATGAGCGTGCGACAACCCAACTAACTACATGGTCTGCGTAATCGCGTAAGCGTTGGGATAGCCATTTTGCTTTAATTGTTCAAGAACCTCCGCGACGACAGCTTCATCGTGGATAGGGCCAAGCTGTAGTTTATAAATGTTATCTGCTACTGGCAGGTGAGCGGGAATTTGATATAACGCCGATAGCACGTTAGAGATAGATTTTGCCTTCTCGGCGTTTGAAAGCGCAGCAACTTGAATATAAATCGCATCACTTACCACGTTGCTACTATTCTCACTGCTGCTTGAGTTGGTATCCGCGGTGTTCGAAGAGGGGGCTAATGGCGGGGTGGGTGAAGTTGCTGCCAAGGCCGGTGCGGGTACTACCGCAATACCCAAATATTCATCGTAAGTAACGGTTGGACTGTTTCCCACCGTCACATTGTTTTGTTCGTCAAAGTGGATAACTTCAAGTTTGACTCGCGCTGTGCCTTTGCTGTGGTAGCCTAGTTTTACTGCGGCTGCATACGACAAATCGATAATTCTATCATCGTGAAAAGGGCCGCGGTCGTTAACGCGGACGATCGCTTGTTTGTTATTTTCCAAGTTAGTAACACGCACGTAAGAGGGCAGTGGCAATGTTTTGTGAGCCGCGCTCATGGCAAACATATTGTAAGTTTCGCCATTTGAGGTTAAGTGACCGTGAAACTTCTGACCATACCAACTGGCATAGCCGACCTCTTCATAGCCTTTGCCACTATCCATTGGCGTGTAGTGCTTGCCTAGTACCTTGTAAGGCCTGCTGTTAAACATGCGGTAGGCTTCGTATTTTGGTACAGCATCAAGTGTTTCTGGTTTCTTGGCAACGTGCTTAGGCGCTGAGTCTTGCTTTTGAGTATAGCGACCAGATTGTGTAGGTGCACTTTGGCATCCCACTAATGCCAAAACTATAAAAACAGCTGAGCCATAGCGAAAGAACTGTCCGTTTGCCAGATTTTGGGCAACAAGACCCGCATTAACTAAACCCGCTTTTACAAAATCAAGTACCGAAAAAAGGCGTTGCAACATACAAGTTATCTAGACATTAAACGTTTCTGAGTGGCAATGGCCATAAGAATGCCAAAACCTGCCATTAAAGTCACCATAGATGTTCCTCCAAAGCTCACTAGAGGAAGGGGAACACCCACCACGGGAAGTAATCCGGACACCATGCCCATGTTTACAAATACATAAACAAAAAAAGTAAGGGTAATACTGCCACCAAGCAATTTTGCATAGGCGTCTTGTGCCCGGCTAGAAATTATAAGGCCGCGCATAATTATAAAAATGTATATTGCCATTAAGCACATTACACCGGTAAGACCAAACTCTTCGCTGAATACTGAAAAGATAAAATCGGTGTGACGTTCGGGTAAAAACTCGAGTTGTGACTGCGTACCCTGTAACCAGCCTTTGCCGTCTACACCACCGGAACCAATGGCAATTTTAGATTGGATTATGTGGTAGCCAGAACCTAGTGGATCGCTTTCCGGGTTCAAAAAAGTAAGAACCCGCTGCTTTTGATAATCCTTCATTAAAAAGAACCACATCACAGGCGCAAACGCGCCAATGAGGCCGCCCACTACTGAAATAAGACGCCAGCTCATACCTGCCAGGAATATGGCAAAGATACCTGAACTGGCGATGAGTAATGAGGTCCCTAAATCAGGCTGCTTTGCAATGAGAATGGTGGGCACGACCACCAAACCAAACCCAACGATAATGTGGGTGGTGCGTGGCGGCATAGTGAATTTACTGATATACCATGCAACCATCATAGGCACGGCAAGCTTCATCAGTTCAGAGGGCTGAAAACGGATAAAGCCCAGGTCTAGCCAGCGCTGTGCGCCTTTGCCCATATCACCAAATAATAAAACGGCAATTAGCATGAGCAGGCCTGCACCATAGGCATAGGTTGAGAAAAACCTAAACACGCCCAAAGGGGCTTGGGCTAATCCGAACATAACGATAAAGCTAAATCCCAGCCTGATAAACTGGCGCTCCATTTGCTCCATATCCTGACCTGACGCCGAGTACAGAGTAAATAGCCCAACACAACTTAGCACGAGTAGCCCGACTAACAGCCATCCATCGATATGAATGCGCTGAAGAAAACTCATTTTATTAGGGTTTATGGTGGTTCTCTTCACTAGTTTGTCCCTAATTCATTATCATTGTTTGCCGAGTCAGCTTCGGCAGTTTCAAAAACACGGTCTCTGAAATAGAAATCCATGATTTGACGGGCGACGGGTGCTGCGTTCTTACTACCACCGCCTACGTTCTCAAGGACCACGGTTACCGATATCTCTGGATCATTGAACGGTGCGAAGCCAACATACATGGCATTGTCTCGAAGACGCTCATCAATTTTAGTAGCGTCATATTTTTCATTTTGGCCAACGGTAAACAACTGTGCTGTTCCTGTCTTACCCGCAGAGTCGTAAGGGGTATCTGCAAATGCATGACGCGCGCCGCCTTCTTCGCCACTCACAACATCGCGCATGGCGTTTAACACCACATCTAAATTGTTACGGTTCTTAATTTCTATAGGCCGCAGCGACTTAAGTGGGATGAGGTCGACAGAACTATCGGTGTTCATATAACCGCGAATGATTTGTGGAATATAGCGTTCCCCAGCATTGATCAGCGTGTTAACCGATGTATTTAACTGTACCGGCGTGGTGGTCCAATAGCTCTGTCCTATACCAACGGGTATGGTGTCACCAATATACCAAGGTTGATTAAAGCGAGCGCGTTTCCAGCCTCGGCTAGGCATGTTGGCATCTGACTCTTCGTAAAGATCGATACCCGTGAAATCTCCGAATCCGAATTCGTACATAGATTCACTGATTTTATCGATACCCAATTTATACGCTAGCTCGTAATAATAAGTATCGCACGACACTTCTATTGCTTTTGATACGTTAACTTTGCCATGTCCCCATCGACGCCAATCGCGCCACACGTGCGACACATTTGGCAATTGATAGCGACCTGTATCGTTAATGGTGTAGTCTTTGGTGATAATGCCTTCTTCTAGTCCAACAAAACCAAGGTGCGGTTTAATGGTAGAAGCGGGAGGGTATTGTCCTTGTGTCGCCCTGTTAATTAGCGGGCGGTCTGGCGAATTCAGTAGCGCAGAGTAATTCTTGCTGCTGATACCGTGCACGAATAAATTGGGGTCGTAACTAGGGTTAGAATAAAGTGCCAGTACGCCACCTGTTTTAACGTCGGTAACCACTACAGCGCCGCGCATGCCTTCTATTATTCGCTGGGCTTCTAACTGAAGCTCTAAATCCAGGTTAAGTACGATGTCTTTGCCCGGTGTTGGTGGCTCAACACTGAGTACACGAATAATTCGGCCTTGATTGTTTACTTCGACCTGCTGATAACCCACTTTTCCATGAAGCAGCTCTTCGTGGTATTTCTCTATACCTAGCTTACCGATATCGTGGGTTGCGGCGTAATTATCTTCTTGGCCTGCTTCAACGAGTTTTTGTAAGTCTCGCTTGTTAATGCGTGCAACATAACCCAGTGCATGGGTAAGCGTTTCTTTATAAGGGTAATGACGAGCTAAACGCGCTTCAATTTGAACACCTGGAAATTTGTGTTTGCTGGCAGAGAACAGCGCTACTTCTTCTTCGCTTAGCTGAGTGCGAAGCGCAACGGGTTTAAATCTCCGCGTTCCTTTTAGCGTAGATTGAAAGCGTTCAATTTCATCGCTGGTGATGCTCATTAATTCGGTCAGATCTGCAAGGGTTTGTTCAATATCATCCACTTGCTCTGGAATAATTTCCAAACTGAAAACCGGACGGTTCTCGGCTAAAAGCACGCCGTTACGGTCATAAATGAGACCGCGGTTAGGCGCTACGGGCAGCACTTTAATTCGGTTACCGTTAGACCGGGTTTGATAATCTTCAAACTGGGTGACCTGCAAAGAATAGAGGTTGTTAAGTACAATGCCCAACATGGCCACAACAATAATAAAAGCAATGGTCGCTCGGCGCGCGAACAAGTTCGCTTCAGCGGAGTGGTCCCGTATTGCTTGACGTTTTCGTTGCATTGACTTCCTTTGCATTAATAAAGCGACCAATTACTCACGGTGATAAGGGTGATTTTGCGTCACCGACCACGCGCGGTATAAGCTTTCTGTAAGAATGATCCTAACAAGTGGATGAGGTAGAGTTAAGGCTGATAAGGACCACTTTTGTTCCGACGCAGCAATACATTCTGGTGCTAGCCCTTCTGGACCACCAATAAGCAGGCTTACGTCGCGCCCGTCCATTTTCCAATTGTCGAGTTGTTTAGCAAGCGTGGGAGTGTCCCAGGGTTTACCTGTTACTTCTAACGTAACAATGCGATTTCCTTTGGGAATAGCGGCTAGCATTTGCTCGCCTTCTTTTCCCAAAATGCGCTTAATATCCGCGTTTTTGCCTAGCTTTCCGGCGGGTATTTCAGTAAAGGACACTGGCATGTCGCTAGGGAAACGACGAATAAACTCATCCACGCCTGTACTTACCCAGCTTGGCATTTTTGTTCCGACCGCGACGATTTGTATACGCACTTCTTTTACCCTTACCGCAGGAATTAGTATTTCACTTATACAATAAAGGCCATACGCATTTGAGTATGGCCTTTATTGACCGTGTTACTGCATGTTTATAGCAGGCGTTTACGCCACTACGACCACAGTTTCTCTAGCTGGTAGAAATCACGGGTTTCATCTTGCATAACGTGCAAAATAACATCACCAAAATCAACCAGAACCCATTCGCCGGTTTCCTTACCTTCCACGCTTCCAGGTGCGTGGCCCGCTTTCTTCGCTTCTACCATGACATTTTCTGCAATAGATGAAACGTGGCGCTTTGAGTTACCTGAACAAATGATCATGGTATCTGTAATACTTGATTTGCCGCGAACGTCTAGTTCAATAACATCACGGCCTTTCATATCGTCAATTTTGTCTTTAACAAACTGTTTGAGCTGTTGACTCTCCAAGAGTTTTCCTCACTTACTTAACTTTTATATAACTGATGTTCGTTTATGTAATCTAAAACGCTTTCTTCTAACCATAAGTTAGATAGGTCAGCATTTGAACTGTTTGGCGTACCCGATTTCTCGGACGTGGCAGCACTTGCTAGTACGTCACGAATTTCAGTAGATGAAACACTAAAAAGCGGTGTGTTGGTTAACACTACATGGCCTGCAGGCTTTGCGTGAATAACACTTTTATCGTTAGCCACATGACAATCTAACCAAGCTTGTATTGCGGGAGGAGGCGAAAATTTCTCATCGTCTCTGCGCATAACCACTAAGTGACAATAATCGAGCAGGTGTTCCCACTCGTACCATTTGTCCAGATTATACAGTGAATCTGCGCCAATGAAAAAACAGATTGTGTCATCGCTTTTCTCTTTAAGTGCACGCAGTGTTTTAACTGTATAAGAGGGTGACGGAAGCGCCAGTTCAATTAACTCTGGAATAAGTCTGTCATTGTTTTGGGCGCAAAGTTCAATCATTTTTACCCGGTGGCTTTCTGACACACCTACTGACTTATGCGGAGCTAATTTACAAGGCATGAGATGAACTTGGTTTACGCCAATTTCATCTGCCGCTTTTAGTGCCGCACCAATATGGCCTTTATGCGGCGGATTAAACGTACCACCAAGAATGGCTTTCACCGTTGGATATGCTCGAGAAGCGCCGGAAAGACTCACTTAGACTTGCCCATTATGCCTGTAACAAAGGAATTTCGCGAAGGTCCATACCCATGAACATCATGCACAGGTGACACATTTCGACGTAAGGGCGGGCAATGACATTTTGTTTGAATGCATGATCTGACTGAGTCAACGCTTTTTGGATGTCTTCTAGCTGCGCGACGCTCAGACGATTCAAGGCACTTTGATAAAAACCTTGTCTATTACGCCAAATACCGAATTTTTGCCACTGAATGGGGGCACCGCTTTGCTGCGCTAGTTTTAGTTTCCATAACTGCTCCCACTCTCGAATCAGCGCCCAAATAATGATGTTAGGCTCCAGACCCTCGCTCTCTAATCGGTATAGCATTTTTATGCAGCGGGTACTGTCGCCGCTAAGCATAACGTCAACCAGTTGAAACACGTTGAAACGCGACTGATCGACCATCGCCTTTTCAATTTGTTCGTCTGAAATAGACTGGTGTGGATAGAGTAGGGCGAGCTTATCAATTTCTTGCTTAGCAGCAAGCATGTTGCCTTCGCAGAAATCAGCTATCATCTTAGCACCCGACGCTGATACGGAGAGTTGGTGGGCATTTAACTGCTGGTTTAGCCATGCATTGAGCTGCTTGCCTTCCAACGGGTAACACAATACCGACGCGCCCAAATCATCAAGCACTTTAAACCATTTGCCGCGCTGCACGTCTTTGCCAATTTTGGGGCCGTGAACCAGCAACAAAATATCGGGGTTTAATGACGCCGCGACTTCTTGCAGCATTTTACTGCCTTCAGTGCCCGGTTTTCCCGTAGGTAGCTCTAATTCAATGAACTGTTGGCTTGAGAAAAGCGACATGCTTTGTGTGGCTTCAATCAACTGATTCCAGTTAAAGCCTGTTTCAGCAACTAGTACTGTACGCTCTTCAAAGCCATTGGCTTTTGCTTTAGCGCGTATTTGCTCAATGACATCAAACTTCTGCTGGGGTTCATCTCCAAACACCAGATAGCACGGGCGAAGTGCCTTGGTGATATCTTGGCTAAATTGGTTTGGATAAATCTGCATGAAAAATTCTGATGTTTACAGACTAACGGAAGTTGATGCATTTGGTGCAGCGGCTGCCTGACTGGAAAGGCGTCTGATCATGATATCAGCGGCTTCATCGCGCATTTCACTTAGCATCAATTCAAGTTCGCGAGACTTTGCCAACACTTGGTCAGGGTCGTCTTGATAGTCACGTACTACTTCAAATTGCACCATTACCGCTTCCTTACCAGGAAACTGCACGCGGTAACGCACAACATATATCAGTTCATATTCAGCAACTTGACCCGAAGGATAAACCGACAGCAGCTGACGTTCTAATTTCTCTGGAAGCAAATAGATGTTTACGTTTTGGTTAGAGCGCGATGTTTTATCTACGCTAACACTGGATAAACCGTAAACGTTTAAGCGTTTGTCAAGCGCACGCGCCAAGGGCGCGTGTGCTCGGGCACTTTCAATAGCAACGGTGTTTATGTCGTCAGGTAAGCTAGGGCTACTTCGCAAATGAAAGCCACAGCCAGTAACCAATACGGTTCCCAACACAGCGACTGCGAATTGTAAGTGCTTTTTCATCAGTATCTGACCTAGTTAGCTACAATGTTTACAAGCTTGCCAGGCACAACAATCACTTTACGAATGGTTTTACCTTCGATGAATTGCTGAACGTTAGGCTGTTCTTTCGCAGATGCTTCAATGCTCTCTTTGCTTGCATCAGCAGCAATTGTCATCTTAGCGCGCACCTTACCGTTAACCTGAACGATGATTAGCTTTTCGTCTTCAACCAATGCGGCTTTATCAGCCTGTGGCCATGGCGCTAAATCGATATCTTCACTGTGACCCAACACTTTCCATAGCTCGTGAGCGATGTGCGGCGTAATAGGGTTTAGAAGCAACAAGATAGATTCACAGGCTTCGCGCATAATTGCGATGTCCTGCGCGTTTTCTTGTGGTGCTTTTTGAAGGTGGTTTAACAATTCCATCACCGCTGCAACCGCAGTGTTAAAGGTTTGACGACGGCCTAGGTCATCAGACACCTTTTCAATGGTCTTGTGTACTTCACGGCGAAGTGCCTGTTGGTCTTTCGACAGTGCCTTAACATCAATCGCTTCTGGCGTGCCTTTTTCAACGTGTTCGGTCACTAATTTCCAGATACGACGTAAGAAACGGTTTGCACCTTCAACACCAGAGTCTACCCACTCAAGGGTTTGCTCCGGTGGCGCAGCAAACATGGTAAATAAACGCACCGTATCGGCACCGTACTGATCAATAACTTCCTGAGGGTCGATACCGTTATTCTTCGACTTAGACATTTTCGTCATACCGCCGTGAATAACTTCTTCACCGTCAGCGGTTAGCCATGCTTTAACAATACGGCCTTTATCGTCCTTTTCAGTGCTTACTTCGGTAGGCGAGAACCAGGTTTTCTTACCAGACGCGTCTTCACGATAGTACGAGTCAGCTAATACCATGCCTTGACACAGCAAACGCTTGAACGGCTCATCAGAGTTTACCAAGCCTTCATCGCGTAACAACTTGTGGAAGAAACGCGAGTAAAGTAAGTGCAAGATAGCGTGCTCGATACCACCAATGTACTGATCTACTGGTAACCAGTAGTTAGCTGATGTTGGATCAAGCATGGCGTCGTTGTTAGTAGCACAGGCATAGCGCGCGTAGTACCACGATGACTCCATAAAGGTGTCGAAAGTATCCGTTTCACGTAACGCGGCTTCGCCATTGTATGTGGTTTTTGCCCACTCAGGGTCAGCTTTAATTGGCGAGGTAACGCCATTCATTTCTACGTCTTCAGGCAAAACAACCGGTAGTTGGTCAGCAGGAACCGGAACAGATTCACCGTTTTCCAAATTTAGCATTGGAATAGGTGCGCCCCAGTAGCGCTGACGGCTTACGCCCCAGTCACGAAGACGGTAATTTACTTTGCGCTTTCCACAGCCTTTGCTTTCAAGTTCATCAGCAATACCATTAAATGCGGCATCGAACTCAAGACCGTCGAACTTATATGAATTGATCAAGCTACCTTTTTCAGTAAATGCAGAGGCGGTAAGGTCGCACTTATCTTCATCACCTGCGTTTGGCGCAATGACTTGTTGAATAGGTAGGTTGTATTTAGTCGCAAATTCCCAATCGCGCTGGTCGTGGCCAGGAACAGCCATTACCGCGCCTGAACCGTAGTCCATCAACACGAAGTTAGCGACCCAAATTGGAAGCTTTTCACCGGTTAGTGGGTGAACAACCTCAAAACCCGTGGCGAAACCTTTCTTCTCCATGGTTGCTAATTCAGCTTCAGCAACTTTGGTGTTTTTACATTCGTCGATAAAGGCCGCTAAATCTGGGTTCGATTTTGCTGCGAATTCGGCAAGAGGGTGCTGCGCAGCCACTGCAACGTAAGTAACGCCGTAGAAGGTATCTGGGCGCGTGGTATATACCGTCAAATCGGCAATGTCGTTAACCGCTGACGCTAAATCGAAGGTAATTTCAACACCTTCAGAGCGGCCAATCCAGTTCGCCTGCATTGCGCGTACTTGGTCTGGCCATTCTTCAAGCTGTTCTAAGTCTTGTAAAAGTTCTTCGGCGTAGTCAGTAATTTTAATAAACCACTGAGGGATCTCTTTTTGCTCAACCAGCGCACCAGAGCGCCATCCGCGACCGTCGATTACCTGCTCGTTAGCCAAAACAGTTTGGTCTACAGGGTCCCAGTTCACAGTAGAGTTTTTCTTGTAAACAAGACCTTTTTCGTAAAGGCGTGTGAAGAACCACTGTTCCCAGCGATAGTAATCTGATTTACATGTGGTTACTTCGCGATCCCAGTCGTAACCGAAACCCAACGAGCGAAGTTGGTTTTTCATGTAATCAATATTTGAGTATGTCCATTTCGCAGGTGCAGTGTTGTTGTTAATTGCTGCGTTTTCAGCCGGAAGACCAAAAGCATCCCAGCCCATAGGCTGCAATACATTTTTACCCTGCATGCGCTGGAAACGGCTGATCACGTCACCAATGGTGTAGTTGCGCACGTGACCCATGTGAAGTCGGCCACTAGGGTATGGGAACATAGACAGGCAGTAGAACTTTTCTTTTTCTACGTCGTCATTTGCTTTAAACGATTGGTTTTCTTCCCAGTATTGCTGAACGCGTTGTTCAATGTCTTTCGGATTGTACTGATTATCGGCCATGAAACTTAGGCTTCCGCATTAAAAGTTAAAACGTTTATGGGGCGGCATAAGGCGAGTTTGTAGCAACGCCAACTAACCGCGCGTGGGATTCACCCACTTAACATACATATAGCCCAGTAGAATAACCCAGCGCTAAGCCATGCCTCAATAGCTTAACACCGAACTTGGCAATATTTATTGTTGCTTGCTTGAAAAGTGAGCATTAATGACACAGTTTACGCCGATTGAACACCAGAACTCGCCCCATTTGCTCATCTTACTTTCTCTTGGCGCCATCTTATCTTGTCGATAAACAGGCCTCGGTGTCACATCTAATTATTGTCACTAAACGCGGTTAGCGCATTTAGTTGTTGCGCCTGCACTTTGTCTACTACTCGAACTAAATTGGCGGCGTCTTCGTTAGATGCTTTTTGGCCATTAAAGTGAATATTGCCTGAGGCGTGGTAGGTAAGAGTGACTTTAGTTTTCGGTATGCGACCGTCTTGTGTGTTTGCATCCGATGAAGTGCTCGATGCTATTGTGCTGAATTCCCATGTCAGTGCACCTGACATACCCATCTCTTGAAGCGGGCCTAAGCCACCTGTCATCACCACTTTTTTGTTCGGTTCAACATAGCTTACCTGCATATGCGCTGCACTCGCCGTGTCTGTCGTTTCACAGAAACAGCCACCAGCCTGCTCATCTATGCGCAAAGCACCTTTCCACCATGTGTGGTCTTTCGGCCACCACATATCCACATGTTGAATAAAATGAGAGTACACGACTTCAACTGGCGCATAGCTTTCACTCTCATTGGTAATAGAAAACCCTGAGTTATCTGCATAGTTTACGTTAGCGATACTCATTGAAGAAAATGCCGTACCCAGAAAGATAGCAAGGAAAGAGGAGGTGAGCAGAAGGGGTGAGCGAGTTTTCAATTTTTTTGTCATTGTTATTACCCTGTTTTTGTTCATTGGTTATTGCGCGCGAAACCTGGTCTCGTCGCCAAACGAATTTCGGTTTTTGTGTTTTCTAAGGTAATTGAAAGCAGCTTGCGTTGCTACCTACTTTAAAGCCTTACTGTTACAGGATTCTTCAGAGCTTTGTCTTGACCACATTGTCCTTACGGCTCTGACCTTGGCGCGCTTCTCTTAACGCTGTGATTTTAATGCCCTGTTCCAAATTATGTGGAAGAAATAAATGCAGCGGTTAAATTGAAGTAAGTTCTTTCGTACTTAACTCCTTTTCGGCTTTAATTAAACGCTACACCCTGTGTCGCAAGGTATCAGTTCTAATGAAGGCCACAAAAAGCTCGTAGTGCTTGCCAATTCCTCTCTAAAATCATGAAGGTGGTTGTTTGTTGTGCAATTAGCGATGCAAAGCTGCCTTATTCAGGATAAGCGTTTGACACTAATGTTAATTAGGGTTTCACTTAAGTAAAGAAACAAAGATAGAACAGACATGTCTGTAGACAGTAAATTATATGCGTTAGATGTAGACGCGCTTTCACCTACCATAAATCGCCGAGCGATAAACAGTGCCTTAAAAGATGATGAAGCGCTAAATGCGACCTTCATTGGGCAAGAGCGTGCGCGTGAAGCACTTACGTTTGGGTTAGGTATTAACACCAAAGGCTATAATCTTTATGTGATGGGTGAGCCCGCTACGGGGCGCTTCACTCTAGTGAAGGATTACATTGAACGCCAAGTTGCCCAGCTACCGGCGCCTGATGATTGTTGTTATATCAACAATTTTGACGAAGAGCGCGAACCTGTTGCGCTAAAATTTCCTCCCGGTGGTGGAAAAGCATTCCACAAGGACATGGCTGCGCTTATTGACGATGTCTTAGACTCACTGCCCATTGCCTTTGATAACCCGGGATATCAGCGCCGTCGCGCGTCAATTTCCAGAGAGTTCGAGCAAAAGTACGATGCGGCTATCGATGCGGTAGAGCGTTACGCACAAGCGAATGATGTTGCGCTGTACGAAGAGGGTGGCTCTATTACGTTTTCACCTATCGTTAACGGCAAGCCAATAAGTGACACAGAGTTTGCGTCATTAACTGACGCACAACGGGAAGGGTTTTATACTCTTATTGACGAACTAGAAAACAGATTAAGCGAAGGCCTGTTAAGCCTGCCTACGTGGAAACGCGAAAACTCTGAGCGTCTTCGTGAGCTTGACAAAAAGACCGCAGAGCAGGGAATTAAGCCGCTGCTAAAAGTGCTTGAGCACAAATACGCGTCTGAGCTAGGGGTAATGAAGTACCTCAAGCAGCTTAAAACTGCATTGGTCAACGCTATCTTAGTCATTCACAGTGAAGAGCAGAAAGAAGAGAAGAGTGATGACTTCGACAAGAAGATATTTTTAGAAGAGCAATTTCTTCCTAACGTTTTGGTGTCGAATAAACTCGATGACGCAGCCCCTGTTATTTATGAGCCGAACCCTACTTATCAAAATTTGTTTGGCAAAATAGAGTACACCAACATTCACGGCAGCGTGTTTACCAACTATCGCATGATTCAGCCCGGTGCGCTCCATCGTGCAAATGGCGGTTATTTGTTGTTGGATGTGGACCAACTTATCGAACAACCTTTTGTGTGGGATACTCTTAAGCTTGC
The DNA here is from genome assembly GCF_055755235.1 of Alteromonas sp. R7. NCBI lineage: Bacteria > Pseudomonadati > Pseudomonadota > Gammaproteobacteria > Alteromonadales > Alteromonadaceae > Alteromonas > Alteromonas sp. R7. The sequence goes on from NZ_JBVTQX010000012.1 coordinate 134,612, forward strand.
CATCAAGTCGCAGCGCTTGCGCATGGACTTACCCCAGCAAGATGTGGGTATGGTGAACAACATTACGCTCAATCCACAGCCCATCGACTTAAATGTGAAAATCGTTCTGTTAGGCTCGCGTGATTTATACTACACGCTGCAAGATTACGATGACGAGTTTGATGAACTGTTTAGAGTGTTGGTGGATTTTGATTTGGAAATTCCCGTCACCAGACAGGCGCTTTTTGATTTCGTGGGCAAAGTACGCGCGCATCTTATTCAGTTAGGACTTAAAGGCATTACCGCTAACGCGATGTGCAGGCTAGTTGAGTACTCGTTAAGAATGGCTGAACATAAAGAAAAGCTATCTGCGCACTTCGCTGAAGTTATCGAGCTAGTTAATGAAGCCTATTATTTCTGTCAGAAATCTAATGCCGACACACTAGAACTTGATCATTTAAAAACAGCATTAAGTGCCAAGAAGCGTCGCACCGGCCGCGTCAGTCAAACACTATTAAACGATATTAAAGAAGGGCACGTGCTAATTGCCACTGAAGGAAAAGCGGTAGGCAAAGTAAACGGGTTAACGGTATTGGATATTGGTGACACTGCATTTGGTACGCCTGCACGCATTACGTCTACTGTATTTGCCGGCGCAAGTGGTGTAGTTGATATTGAGCGTGAGGTAGAGCTTGGACAGCCTATTCACTCAAAAGGCGTCATGTTGTTAAACGGCTACTTGGGCAACAAGTATGCCCAACATTTCCCGTTAACCCTATCGGCAAATATAGCGCTAGAGCAGTCATACGGACATATTGATGGCGATAGTGCATCCCTTGGTGAACTGGTTGCGCTTATCTCTGCGTTGACTGAAATCCCTTGCTTACAAACCTTGGCTATCACGGGTTCCATAAACCAGTATGGTGAAGTGCAAGCGGTTGGCGGTGTGAACGAAAAGATAGAAGGCTTTTTCGACTTGTGTCAACACCGTGGCCTCACCGGCACGCAAGGCGTGATTATTCCTAAATCAAATGCGATTAATTTGGTATTAGACGCCACTGTTATCGATGCTGTGAAAAAAGGGCTGTTCCATATTTACACTGTAGAGACCGTTGATGACGCGCTATCTATTTTGATGGAACAGGAAGCGGGTAAATTAAGTAGTAAAGGTCGTTACCCCAAAAATTCAATCAATTACCATGCCGTAAACCGTCTATACAATATTGCGCTTATTGTTAATGGGGGCGATGGCGAATAGATAAAAACGAAGCGCGTACTTGCAGTGTCGAGACGCGCTTCTTGATTTTTGCATTAATCTTGGTTGATGCGCTAATAAAGATGCGCTTTTTCAGTAGAACGTGCACACAGCCATTCAATGCTAAACGCAAGTACCAGAGCGCGCTAATCGCGGGTGCTGATGACCAGAGTCTCTGAAATTTTATCTTGGATAGCTTGTCGGTTAGGATCCCAGTAAATTTGCACAAATCCCAACAAGCCAGTTGCTAAACCCGCACCATAACCTCCATAACGACCAAAGCTCTCCCATAGCGACAGTCCAGAACCATCGAGTTTGAGTACTTGTATATTTAGCAGTCGTTTACCTGGAGTTTTTCCGTTAAACCAAGCGGTAAACACGCTGTAATAAAGCGCGGCCCAACCAAAGCCTAAGCCAAGCTCAGTAATTAACCCTTTGATCCACGCGACAATGCTGTATGTGTTTGCTGAGGGCTCTGAAGTTGCGTCATCGAAATCTGCTAGGTCACTTTCAATATCTTCAGCTTCCTGTAGGCCATTTTCATGCACACCTTTATTTTGAGCTTGCTCATTTACTCCAATATCATCATTCGCACCATTTTTCTCACCTGGGCGATTAGGCGAGTCGATCACGTTGCTGACAGTTGCATCGTCACGAAAGTAATTAGCCTCATTGGCAGCATCTAACGTAAGCAACACTGTCCAAAAGAGCATGAACGCTCCACCTATTCGAAGAAATGAACGCGTAGTTTTTTTATGGCTTTGATTGGCCACGTTGCGGCTAGCTTTATAAAACGTCACTGTAGCAATAATCGCCAAAAACAGTGCATCCAGTGAGCTCAAAATGGCGACAAATAGTAGGTCAATACACTGAGCCAACCCTCGTTGAAAAGGTGTAGCCAGACGCTTGCCTAACAGCGAGTTAGCCACGCCAAACGCATAGGGCGTGACTATATCCTTTGTTTCAACGGTTTCTAATTTATCTGCGGTATTATTTTCGACATCACTACTAATAGGTGGCGTATCAATATGTTGATGAGGGTGAGACATTTGCCGTCCACTGTGCTTAACCTAATTCCATAACACTACTTTACACAGTAAGGCGTATTATTTTAACTCTTTTATCTGAAGGGTAAGCACCTCACAAATACGCATGCAAGATACATTGTAATCTCTTCAATAGTCGGAATATTTTTCTTTTTAGCAAATAGATAGATTAGGTGTACTTCACTTAAGCTATTGATTTATATGCGCGGCATTGGGTTTGCATCAGAGTTTATCGAATGGATAACAATGATGCCTTTAAGGAGGTTACGATGTTTAACTCAAAACAAACGATTACAGCAACACTGGTTTCAGTCGCAATGATGGGGTCATCTGCAATGGCACAAGCTAACGTTGACGAGATGAAAACTGCGCAAATGCAAGCAGCTTCAGCGTCAGTGCAACCTGAGTCCAGGACATCTGAGTCTGGTGATACGTGGATTACGTTGACCGGTGAGGTGTCTGCTGTAGATTCAAAATTCTTTACGTTAGATTACGGTGACGGGAATATCTTTGTTGAGTTAAGAGACACCGACCTTGACAGTAATGCCTATGCAAAAATGAAAGGCGAAGAAGTCATGGTAACGGCGCGTCTTGATGATGGCATGTTTTCAAGCGAAAGGTTAGTTGCTCAGAGTGTGATTGTTGATGGTATGGATACTGTTTACTTAGCTGAGTCGGTTAATCAGGCTTCGGCAGATCTTTATTTAAGTACAGCAAGTAACATTGAGTTTGACGATGAAGAAATGGTGCTTGTAGGTACCGTTAAATCAATTGGCAAAGAAGCGTTACAAATTGACGTGGGCGATACCACCCTCACGGTAGAGCTTGATGAGTTAGAGGACGCACCTGTGGATGCGGATGGTTACCTAACGCTAATGAAAGGCGAGCGCGTGCGCATTACCGGCGAACTAGAAGACGATTTCTTTAATCGTTTCACGGTAGAAGCTGATACGCTAATCAAAATGAAAAGTTAACTATTGCTGATAGATAACGCTTTAAAAAAAACCGCCGAAAGGCGGTTTTTTTTGATTAAATTATTAATGTGCTTATTCACTACTTTGGAGGCATGCGCAGCCCGCCGTCTAAGCGGATTGTCTCACCATTTAGGTAGCTATTGTTCGCCATATGGATAACTAACTTAGCAAATTCTTCTGGTAGCCCAAGGCGCTTAGGAAACTGAACGTTAGCAGAAAGGGCGTCTTGCACTTTTTCTGGCATAGCAAGTAGCATTGGCGTGCCCATTACACCCGGCGCAATGGTGTTAACACGAATACCCAACGGGGCTAAGTCTCGAGCCATTGGAAGGGTTAAGCCGATAATACCACCTTTACTCGCGGCATAAGCGGTTTGCCCTATTTGACCTTCGTAACCAGCAACTGAAGCAGTGTTTACGATAAGACCGCGTTCGCCTTCCCCGTTAATTGGCGATTGCTTTGCCATCGTCGCTGCAACTAAGCGAGAAACATTAAAGCTTCCTACTAAGTTAATATCGATAGTTTTCTGGAAGTCACCCAACGGCGCCGGATTGCCTTCTTTGTCAAGCAGTCGCTTAGCTGGGGCGATGCCTGCACAGTTAACCACTAAAGAAATGGCGCCAAACCTTTCGGTTGTCGCGTCTATAGCCGCTTGAACAGAAGTTTCATCGCGTACATCGACTTTGGTGAAAAGTGTGTTGTTATTGCCTAATTCTTCTACGCGCTGTGCGCCAAGCTCTTCATTTAAGTCGAAAAGGCTGACGTTAGCACCTGCATCTCGAAGTGCGATAGCAGTGGCGTGACCAAGTCCGGAGCAACCGCCAGTAACAATGGCAGTAAGATTATTTAGCGTCATAGATTTCCCTTAAACCCTAGTTTTTCACTATTATTAACGTGATGTTAACGGGAAGTAAGAAGAAAAACTACGGTGCCGAAGGGGATCGGCACCTTATATTCAGCTATTTTGGCAACTGAATTTTACAGTCTTCGCTTTGACGGTAGATAATTAGCGTGTGGCCAATTACCTGTAGCTTAACTGAGTTTGTTTCACGAACAATGGCATCCATGATTAGCGCTTTTTCTTCGCGATCGTCTGTTGGCACCTTAACTTTAATTAATTCGTGATGGCTAAGGGCGTTGTCAATTTCGGCAACCACACCTTCTGTCAGGCCGTTCCCACCTAGCTGCACAACAGGTTTTAAAGGGTGTGCAAGGCCTTTTAGGAATTGTTTCTGTTTATTTGAAAGTTTCATGAAGTAATATTTCTTACAATTAATCTGTTAGTTTATGCTTGAAATAACGTATTCTAACGCCATCTTCTCTACAATCCTAATGACATTGTATTGGAATGACAAAAAAGAAACACTCCGCCAGCAGTAAACGCTGGCTACAAGAACACGTTAACGACCATTATGTGCAAAAAGCAAATAAGGAAGGTTGGCGCTCGCGAGCTATCTATAAACTGGAAGAAATTCAGAAAAAAGATAAGCTTATTAAACCAGGAATGACACTTGTAGACCTTGGTGCTGCACCGGGGGGCTGGTCACAGCTAGCCGCACAGCTCGTTGGCGACAATGGTCAAGTTATCGCGTGCGATATTTTGCCCATGGACCCAATCGTGGGCGTAGACTTTTTACAAGGTGATTTCAGAGAGGACGCTGTTCTCGACGCACTATTGAACAGAATCGGTGGGAACACCGTAAATATTGTGTTGTCTGATATGGCACCGAACCTTGCAGGTAACGCGTCGGTTGACCAGTCTCGCTCTATGTATCTTTGCGAACTAGCGCTTGATATGTGTCACCAAGTGTTAAAGCCCGGTGGTTCGTTTGTCATAAAGGTGTTCCAAGGTGAGGGGTTTGTTGAGTTCATGAACGCACTTAAACAATCTTTCACAACCATAAAGACGCGTAAGCCTGACTCGTCCAGATCACGTTCGCGAGAGGTGTATTTGGTGGCTTGTGGGTATAAAGTGTAGTACGCTTTGAGATAAGCGGTTTTCGTTGCGAGTTGTGTCGTTTATTCAATAAACAACTTGTTGAATATACAAGCAATTCGGGTTTATAGAGGTTAGTAGCATTGAGCGATATGGCAAAAAATTTAATCTTATGGTTAGTCATCGCCGTTGTTTTAATGTCGGTTTTCCAGAGCTTTTCACCGAGTGAATCGTCTCGTTCGCAAACTGACTACACAACGTTTTTGAGAGAAGCAGAACAGGGAAATATTCGAGAAGTTCGCATCAATAATAGTGGCGAAATTCGAGGTACTAAGCGTTCAGGCGAAACTTTCCAAACATTCGTACCTTACTTCGATGACAAGTTAGTATCTGACTTGGTTAAGAACGACGTAAGAGTGTACGGTGAACCACCAGAAGAGCAGTCTCTTCTGACGTCTATTTTCATCTCATGGTTCCCCATGTTACTGCTTATTGGTGTATGGATTTTCTTCATGCGTCAAATGCAGGGTGGCGGCGGCCGTGGCGCTATGTCATTCGGTAAAAGCAAAGCTCGCTTGCTTGGTGAAGACCAAATTAAGACAACATTTGCTGACGTAGCAGGCTGTGACGAAGCGAAAGAAGATGTATCTGAATTGGTAGACTTCCTGCGCGACCCGTCTAAGTTCCAAAAGCTAGGCGGTAAAATTCCGAAGGGCGTACTTATGGTAGGTCCTCCTGGTACAGGTAAAACGTTGCTTGCAAAAGCCATTGCCGGTGAAGCGAAAGTACCATTCTTTACGATCTCTGGTTCTGATTTCGTTGAAATGTTCGTGGGTGTAGGTGCATCTCGTGTACGTGACATGTTTGAGCAAGCGAAAAAAGCGGCGCCTTGTATCATCTTCATCGATGAAATCGATGCGGTAGGCCGTCAACGTGGTGCTGGTCTAGGTGGTGGTCACGACGAACGTGAGCAAACCCTTAACCAGATGCTTGTTGAAATGGACGGCTTTGAAGGTCATGAAGGTATTATCGTTATTGCGGCAACTAACCGTCCTGACGTACTAGACCCTGCGCTTCTTCGTCCTGGTCGTTTTGACCGTCAAGTAGTGGTTGGTCTTCCTGACATCCGCGGCCGTGAACAGATTCTTAAGGTTCATATTCGCAAAGTGCCAGTGGCTGATAACGTAGAGCCGTCAGTTATTGCTCGCGGTACACCTGGTTTCTCAGGTGCTGACCTTGCTAACCTAGTAAACGAAGCTGCATTGTTTGCTGCTCGCGGCAACAAGCGCCTTGTTTCTATGGAAGAGTTTGAGAAAGCGAAAGACAAAATCATGATGGGCTCTGAGCGTAAGTCTATGGTGATGTCTGAGCCTGAAAAAGAAATGACAGCGTATCACGAAGCGGGTCACGCTATCGTAGGTCGCTTAGTGCCAGAGCACGATCCGGTATACAAAGTGTCAATCATTCCACGCGGTCGAGCGCTGGGTGTGACCATGTACTTACCAGAGCAAGACCGAGTGAGCCACTCTAAACAGCACTTAGAAAGTATGATTTCTAGCTTGTTTGGTGGGCGTATTGCTGAAGCCATTATTTATGGTGACGACAAAGTAACCACGGGTGCATCTAACGACATCGAACGCGCAACTGAAATTGCACGTAAGATGGTGACCCAATGGGGCTTGTCGAGCAAAATGGGCCCAATGCTTTACGCTGAAGACGAAGGTGAAGTGTTCCTAGGCAAGTCTATGTCTAAGGCAACAAACATGTCTGATGACACAGCACGTGCCATTGATGCGGAAATTAAGTCACTGATTGACCGCAACTACGAGCGCGCTCAAAAGATCCTTGAAGACAACATCGATATTTTACATTCAATGAAAGACGCACTGATGAAGTACGAAACCATTGATGCTAAGCAAATTGATGATTTGATGAACCGTACTGACGTTCGTCCTCCTGCTGACTGGGATGACAGCAAGCCATCGGGTGGCGACAAGCCAAGTGGTGGTGCACCGGTTCGCGAAGGTGAAATCAAAAATGACGGTGTAGACAAACCGTCGGTAGGTAAGCCGGGCGATATTCCAAGCTAACCTTCTACATCCATTGAAAAACGCCAGTTTAACTGGCGTTTTTTGTTAGAGCTAACTGATTTTAATCTGGGAATTTGACTTACAGTTTATGTCACTGTGTTAGCTGAGTTATTTATTTCGTTACGCTTTACACTGATCTTTGCAAAGAACAATGCAAAAAACATAGCGAAGAACAAACTAAAGAATTCAGCAAGCAACAAGGCAAAGAGCATGCATTTTTAAGTAGGTTTCATTGCTAACACAGCGGGTCAAAATCAGTTTGCTTTATAGCTTCATTTCTCAACATATTTTCTGTCTAAGAAATACGGTAATTTCAAAACAAAGGTAATGCAGGTAATTCATGCAGTTTGGTAAGTACTCCATAGATCTGTCACAGCCTCAGGTAATGGGCATTTTAAATGTTACTCCTGATTCATTTTCTGACGGCGGCAAGCACACAAATGTATCTCAAGCCCTTGACCATGCGCTTCGCATGATTGATGAAGGGGCAACTTTTATTGATATAGGTGGTGAATCGACAAGGCCAGGCGCGCCCGACGTATCGCTGCAGGAAGAGCTTGACCGCACAATACCCGTTATTGAAGCCGTAGCTAAAAATACCGCATGTGTTATTTCTATTGATACCAGCAAGGCTGACGTTATGCGGGAAGCGGTGAAAGCTGGCGCGGGGCTAATCAACGATGTACGCGCGTTACAAGAGCCTGGTGCATTGCAAGTAGCAGCTGAAGCACAAGTACCTGTTTGTTTAATGCATATGCAGGGGCAACCCAGAACCATGCAGCAAAGCCCTGAGTATGATGATGTAGTGAATGATGTGGGTCAGTTTCTACTCGCGCGCACCAAAGTGTGTGAAGAAGCGGGCATTGCTAAAGATAAGATTTTGTTCGACCCTGGCTACGGTTTCGGAAAGTCACTGGAACACAATTATACGCTGGTGAAACACTTGCCATCGCTTATGAAGCTGGGTTACCCAGTGTTAGTAGGCATGTCTCGCAAGTCGATGATTGGCAATTTGCTAAATAGAAAAGTGGATGAGCGCTTGGCGGGAAGCATAAGCCTCGCTACAATTGTCGCCCAAATGGGCGCACATATAATTCGCGTTCACGACGTGAAAGAAACAGCTGATGCTGTCAATATCGTGAAAATGCTGAATTCAGTAAAATAAGGAATAATAATGACGCAGCGCAAATATTTCGGCACCGACGGTATCCGCGGAAAGGTAGGCGAGAGCAATATCAACCCAGAGTTTGTTACAAAACTCGGGTGGGCAGCAGGTAAGGTCCTTGCCGGACGAGGGACGAACAAAGTACTTATTGGTAAAGACACGCGTATTTCTGGCTACATGCTAGAGTCGTCTTTAGAGGCTGGTTTATCAGCTGCTGGTATCAATATCGGCTTGCTTGGTCCCATGCCAACGCCAGCCATTGCTTATCTCACCAAAACATTTCGCTCAGAAGCAGGGATAGTGATTAGTGCGTCACATAATCCGTTTTATGACAACGGCATTAAATTTTTCTCAGCGCAAGGCTTTAAGCTTGATGATGATATCGAGTTAGCGATTGAAGATATGCTTGAGCGTCCAATGACATGTGTGGCATCTGATAAGCTGGGTAAGGCCACGCGTATAAACGACGCTGCGGGTCGTTATATTGAATTTTGTAAGGGGACATTCCCTTCAGAATTATCGCTGACAGATCTTAAAATTGTTGTGGACTGCGCACATGGCGCAACGTATCACATTGCCCCCAATGTATTGAGAGAGTTAGGTGCTACGGTTATCGAACTTGGTACAGGGCCCAATGGTTTAAACATTAACGACGGTGTGGGCGCAACCTCAATGGATGCGATTGTTGAAAAGGTTAAGGAGACCGGTGCTGATCTTGGCTTTGCCCTAGACGGCGATGGCGATCGCATTATGATGGTAGACCACCTTGGTAATGTGCTTGATGGTGACCAGATTGTTTACATCATTGCCCGCGACGCGCTTAAGAACGGCAAAATGCAGGGTGGTGTCGTTGGCACGTTGATGAGCAATTTAGGCCTTGAAAATGCGTTGTCAAAGCTTGGTGTTCCTTTCGCAAGAAGTAATGTTGGCGACCGTTATGTGATGGAGCTGCTACAGCAAAAAGGCTGGTCTATTGGCGGTGAAAACTCGGGTCATGTTCTCAATCTTAATATGAGCTCTACGGGTGACGGTATTGTAGCTGGGCTTCAAGTGCTTGCCGCAATGCTTCGTTCGCACATGGACTTACACGACTTAGCAAGTGGGTTTGAAATGTACCCGCAAACGCTAGTTAACGTGAGGTACGCTAACCAAGAAGTGGATTATTTAGCACACAGCAATGTACAAAATGCTAAGAAAGAGGCTGAGTCTGCGTTAGGTAAAACGGGCAGGGTACTTCTACGTAAAAGTGGTACTGAGCCGTTAATTCGTGTGATGGTTGAGTCGAATGACGAAAGCCAATCTCACAAATGGGCAGAGCATATTGCTGAAACTGTTCGTAATCTCGCCAATTAGTTGGCGTAGCAGGAAATTTTGCTTTTTGTGCTTGTATCTTCTCAATTAAATAGTTAATATCACGCCCGCTTTGAAGACAGGGCTAAGGTCTGCGTTGTGAGTAAAAATCTTAGAAAGCCATTCGTGGCTGGCAACTGGAAAATGAACGGAAATTTGGCATTAGTTGCTGAATTTAATCAAAAACTGGCGAATGTAAAAGCTGATTCGGAAATCGTAATTTGCGCTCCTTCACTTCTTTTACACGCATTTGAAACCCATTCGTTTGCCATTGGTGCTCAAAACGTAAGTCATCTTAATAACGGCGCTCACACTGGTGAGTTGTCAGTTGAAATGCTTAAAGAAGCAGGTTGCGGTTACGCAATTGTTGGGCATTCAGAAAGACGAGAAGACCAAGGCGAGTCAAGCGAACTTGTTGCATTAAAGGCAAAGCAATGTGTTTCTTCAGGTGTTGTACCCATCATTTGTGTAGGTGAGCCACTTGAAGTGAGAGAAGCAGGTGATGTTGAATCGTTTGTTGGCGAGCAACTAGATGCACTAGTTAGCGCCATGTCGGTAGACGAACTCAGCAAAACTGTTATTGCATACGAGCCGATTTGGGCAATTGGTACTGGTAAAACAGCCAGCCCTGAGCAAGCACAAGAAGTACACGAATTTATTCGCGGCTACTTTAATAAAGTAGACGCACAATTGGCTCAAGGCCTTCGTATTTTGTACGGTGGTAGTGTTAAGCCAGATAATGCTGAAACCCTATTTGCACAGAAAGATGTAGATGGCGGTTTAATTGGCGGAGCCAGTTTAAAAGCTGAAGATTTTATTTCAATTTGCCAAGCGGCAAACTGACGAGGTATTTATGATTTACGAAGTGCTATTAGTAGCATACCTAATTGTAGCGCTATTACTTATTGGATTTGTTTTGATCCAACAAGGTAAAGGTGCAGATATGGGCGCTTCATTTGGCTCAGGCGGTTCAAACACTGTTTTCGGTTCATCAGGTTCAGGTAACTTCATGACTCGTACGACCGCTATATTAGCAGGCTTATTCTTCTTAATTAGCCTTTCTTTGGGTGCAATGACTGCAAACCGTGAAAGCGCAGAAGATGAGTGGAACAACCTAGAAGTTCCAGCGGCAGTGGAAGAGCCAGTAGAGCTACCAGCTGATCAAGACGTACCAGTTATTGAAGATGCAGCTCAAAGTGATGTTCCTGTTGTTGAAAGCGATGTAACAGACGTACCAAAGTCTGACGACGCTGAAGGTTCAAACTAAAAAGTATTCGCGGAAGTGGTGGAATTGGTAGACACGCCATCTTGAGGGGGTGGTGAGCATAGCTCGTGCGGGTTCAAGTCCCGCTTTCCGCACCAAATAAATGTAAAGGCCAGCGCAATGCTGGCCTTTTCTGTTTTTACACTGTGTAATTCTTGTTAAGGTGACCCTGTACGCTCACTTTTAATTGGCCTTGTTAATTGTAACAAAGCGTTAAAATCTAAAATTTACAGGATGTTATGTCTGTTCCTATTTTTATTATTCGGCTATGCTTTTCAATACTTAGTCATACTGTCTGCGACATAAACAAAACAATTTTTACGAGGCACTATAGTGCAAAAAACACTTAGTCAGAGTTTGTTCCAAACCCTATTCATAGGGATTGTGATAGCATCACTTCTGATAATTGGAGCAGTGTGGCGCTCAGCCAATACTCTCGTTGTTCAAAACATTGACCACAATATTGTTTTAGCAGAGAAAGTATTCGATAAAGTGGTTGCGGATCGTCAAGCTGTCATACGCAACGTTTCAAAAGTACTGTCTCGCTCATTTGATTTCAGGCGTGCGGTTGGCACAGAGAATATACCCTCTATTGAAGCGGCGTTTACCAGTTACGCGCAGCGACTAAACACAGATATCATCGCTCTGGTAAGTCTAGACCATCAAGTAGTTGTAACGCGTACAGACCTATTCGAAGTCGGTCAAAATGTGGAAAGTAGCCTAGCATTGGTTGCTAAAGGGAAAGACAGCGGTTTCTTCGTAGTCGATAACAAATTAGTACAGTTAAATCTAATTCGCGTAGAAATACCTACGCTTAGATATTACATGCTAATAGGCGTTGAGTTTGATAGCAGATTATTAGAAGAGCTAAAAGCGCTCGTAGACGCTGAAATTATTATCTCAAGAACTGATACCAATGACGTTCTTACGACTACCTTAAAAGAAAATGATGCGCAACGGATCCTCGCGTCAGAACACGACCCCTCGTGGATAGATGTAACGTTTAAAGACGAGCTTACTTACTTTGCTCGTGAGGTGAATATCGCCTCTGATGGCAATTTGCCGGTTAAGATAACTCTAGCTGTAGATACAACGTCTTCATTTAGTGCTTTCACACGTATTCAATTGACGATTCTGGCATTTTGCTTAGTCGCAATATTCATTGCTCTGGGTCTTTCTCTGCTGCTTGCCAGAAACGTGAGTCGACCAGTGTCTACCTTGGTAAAAGCAGTGAATAAGGTCGCGTCAGGAAGCTATGGCGCAACCCTTGACGCACCGTCGAACCTCAAAGAGATTACCGAACTTGCCAACGCAGTCGACAGCATGCAAGCAAGTATTAAAAGCCGTGAAAATCATATTCGTTATCAAGCAGAACACGACGTGCTTACCGGGCTTTTCAATCGGAACTATGTTGAAGGCTTCTTCGAGTCACAACTGCAAGAAGAAAGAGAGTTACAGGTTGTTGCCATTACCGTAATCGGATTTCGAACCATTAACGACCTCTACGGTTACTCTAACGGCGATAATACACTGAAAGCATTGGCCGAGAGGCTTCAGCGTTGGCCTGGTACTTCCGCAAGATTAGCTGGTGGTGAGATTTTATATATTACGCAAGATTCACTTAATGATGACCAGCTCGAAACGCTCAAGCACATATTAGAGCAACCAGTGGAAAGTAACCTGATTGCAATTCCAGTAAAAGTCGCCATGGCGGTTATCCAGTGCCCGCAAGATGCAACAACATCAGAAGAATTATTCAGAAAAATGAATATTGTTACTGATGAAGCGATACACAGCGACAGCTGGTGCGTTCGCTATAGGACAGAACTAGAAGATAAATACAATCGCAGACTATCAATTACCACTGAACTAAAACGTGCACTGGCTAGCCAGCAAAACGAACTGTCCATGGTTTACCAGCCAAAAATAGATCTGCAGACAATGAAAGTATGCAGCATGGAAGCGCTTATTCGCTGGAATAATAGTGTTCTGGGCTTTGTTCCACCTGATGAGTTTATTACCATTGCCGAGCAAGCAGGGTTAATTGAGCAAGTTACGACTTGGGTAATGAAGCAAACCATTTCAGACTTAGCTTATTTTAGAGGCATGGGGTATGGGTTCACCGTTGCGATGAACTTATCTACTCAGGATATTCAAAATAAGGTACTTCTAGGGAAGCTGGTGTCGCTTTTAACTCAGGAAGGCCTGTCACCTGAGGCTCTGGAACTTGAAATAACAGAAAGCGATTTAGTTGCTGACGCCTCGCTTGCTATTGAGAACCTTAATGAACTAACGGCGCGGGGCTTTCATTTCGCCATCGACGACTTTGGTACAGGCTATTCGTCGTTAGCCTATTTAAAGAACTTGCCCGTAAAAACGATTAAAATTGATAAGAGTTTTATTCTGTCGCTCGCGAGTGATGAAAACGACCAGCAAATTGTTCATACCGTGCTGAGTTTGGCGAATGTGTTTAATTTAAAGGTTGTGGCTGAAGGTGTTGAAGACGTAGCGTCGCTTGAAATCTTAAAGGACTGGGGCTGTGATATCGTTCAAGGTTATTACATTAGTCGCCCACTTAGCCGTTCAGACCTTGAAGACTGGCTTCAAAATACGCCTTTCGGTGAATAGCTATTTCTTCAAATTAAATTTATTGTTTTACAGTAATCACCATGCCTTTGCCGCAGTATTTGGCGACATGGCATCGTAAATGCAAAACTAATAATGAAGCGTGTAAAACGCTCTGCGGGCCTGATTTCTTCGCCAAAGTGTGAGTATTTTGCCCACTGAGTTGTGAAATTACTTCAAAAACAAGGAATTTATTATGGACATCATTCGTATACTTTTATCGATTTTACTTCCACCGCTGGGCGTATTTTTGCAAGTGGGTATCGGTGCTCACTTTTGGATTAATATCCTTTTAACTATTCTTGGCTATTTCCCAGGTGTTATTCACGCTGTTTACATCATCGCCAAAAAGTAGGTGGTGAAAAACGCTGTATTGGCGGCTATGCAATAAATCGCATAGTCGTAGCGAGTACAGCAACCAAATATGATGTGTCGTCCTAATATAGGTTGACAGTTATTAGGCCAGCTCTCGAAGCTGGCCTTTTCTATTATGCACTGCGTTAG
>NZ_JBVTQX010000013.1:0-129604 GCF_055755235.1 Alteromonas sp. R7
TGTGCGCTTAGGTCTTTGATTACTTGAAGTTGTCATAAAGAAGTCCTCTTTATGTCAACGTATTTTAGGACGGGACAGCCATAAACAAAAAAGCCGGAGTACGATCCGGCTTTTTTACAGCTTGTATTTTACGCTTAAATTAGCCCCATGTGTCCTGCATGGAACTCCAAGTGTTCTTCAATAAATGATGCAATAAAGAAGTAACTATGATCGTAACCTTCATGCATGTTAAGCGTAAGTTGCGTATCTGACTGTTGCGCAGCATGAACAAGTGACTGAGGTTTCAGCTGCTCGTGCAAGAACTCATCTTTTGTCCCTTGCTCTACTAGCAGAGGTACACTGTGTGTTTTGCTTGCTAATAGCAACGAGGCGTCGTAATCCTGCCATGCTGACTTGTCATCGCCTAAGTATCGACCTAAGGCTTTCTCGCCCCACGGACAATCTGAAGGATTTGAGATAGGGCTAAAGGCCGATACCGATACAAACTTATTAGGATTACGCATGCCAATAACTAAAGCACCGTGTCCGCCCATTGAGTGACCGCTAATAGCGCGCTCTTTGGTTACAGGGAACTCGCTTTCAATAAGTGCAGGTAGCTCGTTCACAATATAGCTATACATTTTGTAATGCTTATCCCACGGCGCCTGCGTAGCGTCAACGTAGAAGCCTGCCCCAAGGCCAAAGTCATAAGATCCTTCTTCGTCGTCAGGAACGTTCTCGCCACGGGGGGATGTATCGGGCGCAACAATAGCCATACCTAATTCCGCCGCTAGCTTCATTGCACCGGCTTTTTGCATAAAGTTCTGGTCGGTACATGTCAGCCCTGACAGCCAGTAAAGCACGGGCACTGGCTTTTCTTTCGAGGCGAAAGGGGGAAGAAAAATTGCGAAGGTCATATCACATTGTGTTGTTTCAGCTTTATGGGTATAGCGTAAATGCCGTCCCCCGAATGCTCTATTTTCGCCAATAAGCTCCATTTCAGCTCCTTAAATACGTAAATTTGCACCTTTATTGTGGAATCAGTAAAGGCTCTATCGGATTTTAGATCAAGTTCGTTTACACTAAGCGCCTAATTTTTGAGGTAAGTACAATGGTAAAAGCACTGTTGCATCATATTGTTGGCACTATTTCGGTCATCTGCTATTTCGTCAATACGGTAGTGTGGTCAACGCCTATTTTTATATTGGCTATTTTTAAACTTATACCTATTGCGCCGTGGCGACGATTCATTTCTTATTTACTCGACGCATGCGCGACTGCGTGGATCGGCGTTAATAACCTGAATCAGCGCATCAGCGGACGCACCAAATGGCAAGTAAACGGACTAGAAAAACTCACTCGAGATGATTGGTATCTCGTTGTTGCTAACCATCAATCTTGGGTCGATATCTTAGTTCTTCAACGTGTATTTAACCGAAGAATCCCATTTTTGAAGTTTTTCCTCAAAAAAGAGCTTATCTATGTTCCCATTTTAGGTCTGGCTTGGTGGGCACTCGATTTTCCATTTATGCGCCGATATTCCAAATCATTTTTGGCTAAAAACCCGCATTTGAAAGGAAAGGATATGGAAACCACGCGTCAAGCGTGTGAGAAATTTAGGAATAAGCCTGTAAGTATTATGAATTTTGTTGAAGGCACCCGCTTTACGCAAGCCAAGCACGACAAGCAGGCCTCGCCTTTCACTCATTTACTTAAGCCTAAAGCAGGCGGCATTGCATTCGTTTTATCTGCGATGGGCGATCATTTGCATAAGCTTATTGATGTCACAATTGATTATCCGAACGGCGTACCGTCTTTCTGGGACTTCGTTAGTGGTAAGGTTCGTGATATTCGTGTGAATATCAACGTAATGCCCATCAAAGACATTATGGAAAACGGCATTTTCAGCGACAATTATTTTGATGATCCGCAAGTTCGAGCCCGTTTTCAGACGTGGTTGAATGAACGCTGGCATGCCAAAGATCAACTTTTAGATTCACTAAACGCAACACAGAAACCATTATGATTCGCGCAGTACTCGCTCCTTTTATTTTCGTATTACATACTTCACTACAAATCCTCAATCTTGCGTTGTGGGGAGGCTTAATTATCTTACTGGGTTTGGTAAAACTTATTATGCCTAACGGAAAGATAAGAACGGCATGGAATAAAGTGATGCACGGGCTAATGTTTAGCTTCGGACGGGTCAGCGTTCTCATGATACGCTTGTTTAACCGCGTAGATATTGAGTGTTCGGTACACGGCGAACTGTCAAAAGACCGTTGGTATCTGATTATTGCCAATCATTTAAGCTACCTCGACATTATTCTGCTCATTGAATTCGCAACGAACCGCATTCCTGCACCCAAATTTTTCCTTAAGAAAGAGCTTATTTGGCTGCCATTTGTCGGACTGGGTGCCTGGGCACTTGATATGCCGTTTATGCACAGATACACCCGTGCGTATTTAGAAAAGCACCCAGAGAAAAAAGGAAAGGATCTCGAAACCACCAAAGCGTATTGTGAGAAGTTTAGAACGGTGCCCACAACGGTCATTAACTTTGTAGAGGGAACTCGATTTACTTCATTGAAGCATCTGTCAAAGCAAAGTCCCTATGAAAACCTCCTGCCCCCCAAAGCCGGCGGCGTTTCCTTTACGCTCTCAGCTATGGGCGAATTATTTACCAACGTGTTAGATATCTCGCTGCTTTACCCGGAAAATAAGCGTCACCCTATGATGGCAATGCTTAGCGGTCAGATGACAAAAATCGTGATCGATGTGAACGTTACGCCGGTACCTGAATTACAACAGCATTCAGAACGCACTGAGTCTGAGTTTCGTCTTTATTTCCAAAACTGGTTGAACGGTCTATGGGAAAATAAAGACAACCGTATAAAGAAAATGTTGGAGTCGTAATTAATGGAAGTCAGTGCTTCAGTACGCGATAACTTTATTCACATAGTTAATGATATTTTCCCGAATCTTACTACTGAAGATCCGCTGTATAACGTCATCGCACTAAGTAGTATTTTAGTGGTGTCGGCGGTAATCTATATTATCGCAAGGCTATTGGTGCGCCCCCAGATAGCCAGTTGGGTATACAAATCCAATAACCTCTGGGACAACGCCTTGCAGCAGCACGGATTTTTCCGTCGCTTAATGCACCTGTTTCCTGCCCTGTTTATTTACTTAACCACACCCGTACTTATTAGCGATGAAGCCGTGATGCACGGTATGGTGATAAAGAGCGCTCAGCTATACATGCTATATAGCGGCCTTCTTGCCTTATATGCCATGTTGAGCACAGTGGAAGACGTTTATAACGCCTCAGCGCTTGCTAAACGCGCACCTATCACTGGCTTTATTCAAGTTACCAAATTGGCATTTGCTATTGTCACCATACTATTAAGTATCTCTTTAATTGTAGACAGAAGCCCGCTACTTATTGTGTCTGGCTTAACCGCCATTGCCGCTGTTTTACTATTGATATTCAGAGACACCATTCTGGGCTTTGTTGCCGGCATTCAAATAGCCGCTAACCGCATGTTTAATACGGGCGACTGGATTGCCATGCCTAAGTATGAAGTAGATGGTGAAATACTCGAGATAGGCCTTACCAACGTCAAAGTACAGAACTGGGATAAAACCATTTCTACGCTGCCGACTTACAGCCTTACTACAGAAGCAGTTAAGAACTGGCGCGGTATGCAAGAGTCTGGCGGACGCAGAATTAAGCGCGCCATTTATATTGATGTGCACTCTATTAAGCTTTGTGACAACGATATGCTAGAGCGCTTTTCGAAAATTCGCTATATCAACGAATATATCGATAAGAAGAAAAATGAGCTCCGCGCTTATCACCGAGATTACTCCATTGATGAGTCGGATCTGCTAAACAGCCGTCGCCTTACCAACATCGGCACTTTTAGAGCTTATTTAGAGGCATACTTGCGCAAGCACCCGGATATAAACCAAGAACTGACCCTAATGGTTAGGCAGCTACCGCCTAATGAGCTTGGTTTACCTTTAGAAATTTACTGCTTCAGTGCACAAAAGGAATGGGTTAGGTACGAAAAAGTACAGGCGGATATTTTCGACCACGTTATGGCTATGCTGGATTTGTTCGATTTACGCGCTTATCAACGTGATGGACATTTGTCGCTGCTTGCCCATCGCGAACAAAGCGCTTATAGAAATAGTCCCGAAAGCGACAATGTGCCTGAGGATGCTCAGGAGAAGAGCGAACCTAATCGATAAGGCCGTGATGAATAAAGACTTGTTCAAGACGAAAAAAAACCGGCTGAGATAGCCGGTTTTTTTTAATGCTTATCGCTTAAGCCAATGCGTAGGCCATCAGTAAGCAAAGTACTAAACCAGTAACGCCAAAAAAACCGTACTCGATTTTTTCCTGCATACCTTCAGCACCTGCTTTAGCAGTCATAAAGCCCATAACGATGCTGCTTAGCCCTAGCGTAAAGGCAATTAGCGCAACACCAAACATAATTGCATTAATCCAATCAGCCATTGTGATAACCCCTTAAAAATATTGGCGGTATTATGCACCAATAAATAAGATTTAACCATGCTTGGATTGGCTTAAATGTACCGCTATTGGTATTAATTGATCTTAGTCAAAACTACTAATTAGTTGGTAATCTCACTAAATAGTGTATTTAGCAGAGCATAAAGAAATCATCAAATATCACTAACCATTTGAAAGATATAGACTTTAAATATTGGCAAGGCCATTGCTCTACCTTAGGTATAACAGCGAGTATCGTTAGCGTCTATCTGACAGTGACACTACAACGCATTGCAGTTTGCTTCGAGCACTTTCGTTAACGCGTCACACGTAAATTAAGGAATGAACAATGTCTAAGAAACTATTACTTTCAGTTGCCCTTACCAGTGCTTTAATGAGCGGCCACGCATTTGCGCATGACAGCAGCTTTCAAAACAACAGTTGTGACATGGAGCTTGATGGTCATATTCAATATTACCAAGGTGACCTAACGGTACAGATGGACAATGGCTCAGTGATGACGATTGACTCCCATCACAATATGACCATTAACGGCGAACCAGTATCGCTTGACAGCGAACAACAGCGCTGGGTAAGTGAATATTACAACAACATTGATATCGCCATCCCTATGACCTTGAATATCGCCAGTGAAGGGCTGCAAATTGCCAACGTGGCAGTAACTGAAGTATTTACTGAACTGTTAGGCGGCGATCAAATGGGTGACGATTTTCGTGAACTGTTCGACTCACTTGAAACCAAACTAAACACTTCATTCTATGATGACGCAGGCAATATTCGCGTTGATTCAACTAAATTCGATGAGCCAGGTTGGTTTGACGAAAGCTGGGAGCAAGAATTCGAAGCGCAAATTGAGTCTTTAATCAGTGAGTCTATGGGTAGAATACTTATTGCCGTAGGAACACAAATGTTGTGGGAAGGCGGTGATATGTCTGAGTTTGAGCAAAAGATGGAGCGCTGGGGTGAAGATTTAGAATATCGCTTAGAAAGCCAAGCGGCTGCGCTGGAAGAAAAAGGCGATGCATTGTGTAAGGTACTGAAGAAAGCGGATTATGCCGAAGGCAAGATGCAGGCATCCATATCGGGGCTAGATGACTTGAACCTGCTAGATATTGATCAAGACAACCACCATGACCACAACGACGAAATGAAAATGTAGTTGGAACATTTAGCGAACTAAACGCGCAAAGCGAAAAGACTTGCAACGCTAACCACTCACCTTTGAAAACCGACTGTAACCCAGTCGGTTTTTCATTTTTACAGTTAACGACAACCGCCCTCCAATTAATGTACTCTTAAGCCCTAAACAAAGGGGTATTTAATCGATGACTCAAAATGTAGTAATTAGCGGCTACGGCTGGTTAGCCAGCTATGTGGGCAACGCACTTTCAGGAAAGGTCAATATTGTTGGCACCACTCGAAGCCAACAGAAACGTCTCGCGTTACAAGACCAAGGTATCACCGCAATTGAATATGCCCTGGGCGAAGATACATCAGCGCTTTGTAACCATTTGCCAAACGCTACCTTGTTGCTAAATATTCCCCCTGGCAGGAGAAACACAGATCTCGCGTCATACACCAACAATATGCTGCAGTTGATAGACGCAGCCATCAGCGTAAAGGTGGCGCATATCGTGTTTATCAGCACCACGTCGGTTTACGGCGATGCAACAAATGAGGTAGTGTCCGAAGTCAGCACTACACAGCCGCAAACAGCCTCGGCCAAAGCCCACGTGACTATTGAAGACTATTTATTGTCTAAACGAGGTCAGGTTGATATCAGTATTGTTCGCCTAGCCGGTTTAGTAGGCCCAGACCGTCACCCCGCCCGCTCGTTAAGTGGAAAACAGTTAGATGCAGGAAATAAGCGAATAAACCTTGTACATGTGTACGACATTGTATCTGCGCTGACGACCATCATTTGTGGCAAGCCGCTTAACGATGTTATTCACCTTTGCAGCTTGTCTCATCCTAAGCGCGGTATTTATTACGTGGATGCAGCGAAGGCGATGGATATTGATGCTCCTCGCTTTTCTGATACTGAAGCAGAACCTGCTGGCAAAGTGATTGACGCCGCACAAAGCTGGGCAAGGCTAAATATTACACCAGAGTATAGCGACCCCTATCGCATGTTTTAGGCTTTACACTTAGTGAAAACACATACTCTGACACATACAAAAACGGCAAGCTGTAGGCTTGCCGTTTTTAAGTTGAGCTCACTGCTAGCTCACGTCATTTCTTGTAACACCTGACTATCCGAATAGGCTCAACCCGAAGTATTTTACCGCTACCGTGTTTACAAAAATCACGAGTAAAATAAGCGGAATAAAGGTTTTAAGCGAAATATCCACGTACTTTTCAAACCAGCTGCCTTTGTAACCACTGCTGCCCTCTTCCAAAGAAGCATTGAAGTTTGCACTCTTCCAACGATAAATAACAAACAAACAAATTAGCAAGCCGTTTAAAGGCAAAATCGTGTCGTAGAACACATCGTAAATGACATCAAACAGTGATTTATCTGCGCCAGCGTAGTGCATAAACGACGTAAGCATATCAACTTTACCGAATGACAACGCACTTAGGATGGCTAGCAAAATCATAATGCTTCCTAGCGACCCAAGCGCCCATTTACGGCTTACACCTTTTTCATCCATAAGCGCCGCAACAGGTACTTCAAAAATAGACACTAGCGACGTAATTGCCGCAAAGAACACTAATAAGAAGAACAAGCTAGCGACAATCGATGCGCCCATATATCCAATCGAATCTTGTAACGCTAGAAAGATACTAGGTAGATAAGTAAAAATCATACCCACTGACGATTCACTTAAATCATCAGGGTTAATGTCTGGGTTAAAAGAGAAGATGGCAGGAAGGATCATCAAACCCGCAGTGAACGCCACGGCCGTGTCTGTTAACGCCACCAGCTTGGCAGCGCTCGGTACATCTGCACGCTTATCAATGTAGCTACCATAGGTAATAAGAATACCCATACCCAACGATAGAGAGAAAAAGGCCTGCGATAGCGCACCATTCACCACTTCAGCAGTGATTTTTGAAAACTCAGGAACGATGTAGAACTCAACGCCAGCCATCGCATTTTCGCGGGTTAATACGAAGATAACGAGACCGATAAGCATCACGAAAAGCGCAGGCATGAGCAGCTTTGCCGCTTTTTCTATCCCTTCTTTTACACCGCCTTGAAGGATGAGGTAGACCACACCAACAACGGCCGCCATATATAAAAAGATGGCTTCTGAGTTAATAAACAGCCCAAAGGTTTCTGGGTTAGCTAACTTGTCTAGATTTCCGCTTACTGCTTCGAACAAATAGCCGAAAAGCCACACAGTAATAACCATGTAGAAAACGGCAATCATGAACGGCGTAGCAATAGCTAGCCACCCCGCGACTTTCCATTTCTTTTCATTACCGCTTATATCACTGTATGCACCAAGCGGGTCTTTTTTAGCATGGCGACCAACTGACATTTCCGCCAGCATTACCGGTAAACAAATGGCAAAAACGAAAATAGCGTACATTAAAAGAAATGCACCACCGCCATTTTTAGCTGCACCGACAGGAAACCCTACCAAATTACCTATGCCTACCGCAGAACCTGCAGCTGCTAAAATAAAACCTATGCGCGATCCGAACTGTTCTCTGGCCCCGCTCATATCCCTTCCTCTTGTTGAGTTATTGTTATAGCAGTTCGCCGTATCATGCCTTGTGATGCACAAAAACGTCGTGTGCTCACAATTTATGCTGGTTGTCGGTACTTACTATTCGTAAGAATCAAGCCGAGCGAACTGGTATTATTTATTATCAGGATGGCGTTTGTTGTTATGACTCACGTGTGGCGTCAACGCGTTGTATTGCTACCTCTATGGGCTTATCAATACGCTGCACCATTCCCAAAAATAGCATGGTAACAGCAGTGAAATAAAAAGTCTTGATGTTGGACTTGCTGAAATGATGTTAGACCGTATCACCAAGTTACCACTTCGCCATTCCAGTCGATAAAATGACAAGCTTGGTCTCGATTAAGCGCCGAAAGGTGGTGAATGAGCTGTTTAGCGGTAAACTCAGGCGTGAACAGTTTCTTGGCGGCGACGTTCTTTTGAAAAGGCTTAGAAAGCCCCGTATCAACCGTCCCAGGGTGATAACAAACAAGCATCACGTCTTTCAATCTGCGCTTGTATTCTACCGACGCCGTTTTAACCAACATGTTGAGCGCCGCTTTCGACGCGCGGTAGCCGTACCACCCGCCAAGTCCATTGTCTGAAATACTCCCTACTCTCGCGCTTAAGCAAACAAGGGTTGAGCCTTCTTTACTCATAATATTCACCAAATGCTTGAGCCACATTGCGGGAATAATGCTGTTAGTCGAAAAATAAGCCGCTAAGGCCTGCTCGCTGACATCTTCCAAACGTTTCTCAGGATGAATGCCATCGCTTTCGCGGTGTAGAAAGCCTGTTGTGATAACTACCGTAGTTAACACAACCTGCTGTTCAGCCAGCTGTTCAACAAATTCGCTAATGTGCCTATCGTCCTGTTCGGCCAGCTGATGATAGGTAACATCCCCAGAATGATTGGTGTCAGATAAAGGGGCGCGACTAACCGCAAACACCCTAGCACCATCACTGCTATATTGCTCAATAAGCGCAGACGCAATACCGCCCGACGCGCCCACTATAAGGACGTTATTTTTCACTGGCTTCTCCTGGTATGCAGCGATCGCACTGGCGTTTTTTACCTGTTAACAGGTATGAAATGGTGTATCTATGCTTTGCGAATACATTGTAGAAAGCATCGGCTACATGACGAATAACAGGCCAGCGAAGCGGTGCATATAGCCAACCCATGCCCACGGCTTTCCATGCTTCATGAGTGACATCAAGGCCAGTTATCAACGTCCCGTCTTCACGAAGTCCGTGAATTCTTGCATTGAGTGCATGCCAATCCATGGTTGGATAACGGTTCGAAAAATCGGGGGCCTGAATATCTACCAATTTTAATTTGTTGTGCTTGTCTCTTTTTCTTAAATGACGCATTTCAGCGATACACAACGGACAATACCCGTCATAGAAAATAATCACGACTGAATACCTCTGCCAAATTTTGAACACGTTTATACGCATTCTTATCAGTTGCAAACTGCTTGAAGGAAAGCAGCTAGCCTCACATGTTAAAACCTTTCACTCAGCTCGCACATTATTCTTATTTAATATTCGTTTATACGATAAAAAAACACGCTTGGATGACTTGTGTTGTGACCTACCCGCACCCACACTACAGACAAAGATTAAGAGAGGTTTTTACTATGGCAAATTTACAAGTCGCCACGTTGGCAGGCGGATGCTTTTGGTGTATCGAATCAGCGTTTAATAGCGTTGAAGGCGTGGAAAAAGCAATTTCTGGCTATGCTGGAGGCGAAAAGGCCGATCCAACCTATGAAGAGGTATGCAAAGGAAATACTGGCCATGCTGAAGTGGTACAAGTGACGTTTGATGCCGACAGCATTAGCTACCGAGAGATACTAGAAATTTTCTTTGCGCTGCATAACCCTACACAGCTTAACAGACAGGGTAACGATGTAGGCACACAGTATCGCAGCGCGGTTTTCTATCACGACGATACACAAAAAGCTGAAGCAGAAAAAATTATCGCAGAAATCACAGAAGAAGAGATTTGGCCCGATCCCGTAGTGACTGAAATAGTAGCAGTAAATAACTACTACGACGCCGAAGACTACCACCAAGATTACTTCAAAAATAATCCACAAAACCAGTATTGCTCTATGGTGGTGGCACCTAAACTTGCGAAGTTCAAAAAAACCTTCGCTTCTCGACTTCGCAGCGACGCATAAATAAAACAGCGATATTAATAGCGTTAGCCAACAATAAAAAGGGTTGCTTAAAAGCAACCCTTTTGTTTTTCAATCTATTCGTTTTCTTATTATTCAAACCAAACGCTGTTAATTTCTAGTGGAAATAATAAAGGCGCTAAGTCTTCATAACGCTTCTTATGCGCTTCACACGTCGCGTTTTTAAGGTAGTTTTTCTCCCAAGGGTCGTTGATGATCCACAAGGTATTTTCAATGGTCACTAATCCTTCCATCGACGAATTATCCATTGTGTACTGTTCGCAATTCTGGTCTCCGGCAACGTCGAAAGTAATAGGGATACGCTTTGTTGGCTTACTGCCACTCACATCAATTACCCACACTTCATTGTCGTTTCTTGCTGCGCCAAACAAATAGGATGCGCCCGTTGAATGAGTATATAACGCCAGTCCATTGATAGGATGATTACCTGAAGTAAACGAAGGAAGTTGAAGGTTAGGCTCGCTCACTGTGGCAAAATCATTCGACGAGAAAAAGTCTTCATCAACAGCCAATGTAAAAATTCTTGGCTGTCCTGCTTTATCTTTCTCTAGCGCCAGATATAACGTGCCGTCTTCAGCCATCGTCAACCCTTCAATGCCGTCGTTAGGAAAATTACCTACTTCAAAATCGTTGGGAAACTGAAGAGGTCGCACATCCGACATTTCAACCGAGCCATTATCTTTTCGTGTCAATTTTACCAACAAGGTAGGGTAATCTGTTGACCCTGTTTCCTCGTATTTGGATTCACAGCGAGGGCTTAATGCGCCGGTACGGGTAGCATCTTCGGTAACCGTATAAATTACGTTAGTATCTCTGGGGTCTACGGCTAGCGCTTCTAAATCAGGCTGCTCACTCAAATAGCTATAAAAACAGCTTCGGCGCACGGTGTTGGAAAATGAAAAGCGTTCGCTCGATGCCCTCAGCGTTGCGGTATCTGGTGAAATGCTATGAAGTTTCAACTGTTGAGTGGTATCAGCGCTAGCATCTGCGATAGTGACAAGTTGACCGTCTAGCACCACTAACCCTGAGGTTTGAGGATCAAACATAACGTTGCCTTTTTCATCAAGGATCCATTTACCCACAGTGACTTCTGTTAAGTCTTGAGGTTCAGGAGTAATAACAACGTCTTTCGGCTCGCTACAGGCGCTTATCAGTAAAGTGGTTAGCACAGCACTGGTTAAATATTTTAGCATAGTGTGAAGTCCTCTCTCCGTTTATTAAGACGAGAGCAAAAGGTAAAACTGAAAAAATTGTAAGGGAGTATATCGAGCATACCGTTTATTCACAAAAAAGAGTAAGGTTATGCGATAGACATCAGGTTTGCTGAGTACATATATGATTTGGCAACGTTAAATAGTCGTGCTGTCATCATGTTTTCAATTAATGTGCAGCATATTTAGTTAACACACTTACGTGTATTAATATTGACGAAAATTAAAGGAGAGCGTCATTTCTACGCAGCACTTGCCCCAAGTTATTGCAGGTCCAATAGTAAGAAAGGTGACATCTACAGAATGTCATATTTGGGTAGTAACCAGTAACGCCGATTCACCTGCGCTAAATCTATCTGCAAATGAAGTCGTCGTCAGCGGCAATTGTCAACGCGAAACCATACGCGTAGGTAAGTACGCATTTATACACTTGCTCTCTTTCACTTCGTCAGAGCCCTTCGAAGATACTGCGCGGATAGGTTACTCGCTATCTTTTAGCGACGATGCTCAGCAGGCTTCATGGGAAAATGAACAACGCGGGCTTCTTTACGATGGGCAGTCTTCCTTATGTTTCCACTACACCGAGACTCCCGAGACCATACTGCACGGCTCATGCCGTAAGCCTCACTTTCACAGTGATGATGCCCTAGCACAAGTAGATGTACTCCATAAAAATGCGTTCAAAAAGCAAAATGATTTTCCCGATCTCCTGTTGATGACGGGCGATCAAATTTACGCTGATGATGTCGCAGGTCCTATGCTTAAAGCCATACACAGCGTGATTGACCGTTTAGGTCTTTATCATGAAGCACTGGAAGGGGCAGTAGTAACCAACACTAATGAACTTGCCACACATGAACATGGGTATTACGAACGAGAGCAGCTTCTGCCACAAATTGCGACCAATACGGTACTGTCTTCAATATTCTTTGGTGCTAAGAAGAAACCGGTATTCACATCAGTAAACGCGCAAAACCATTTGATTGGCAGTGCGGAGATCATCGCTATGTATTTACTGGTGTGGTCCGACACGCTTTGGGCTGATATCAATATAGATAAAGATGGGATCCCCCCAAAATACCACGCTATTTTCGACAAAGAACACGAAGCGCTTAACGGCTTTGTAAAACAGCTACCGCAGGTACGTAGGGCCCTGGCACACATTCCTACCTATATGATCTTTGACGATCACGATGTTACCGACGACTGGAACTTAACCCGGGGCTGGGAACAAGAAGTCTATGGAAACCCTCTATCAAAACGCATGATCGGCAATGCGCTTATCGGCTACTTGCTTTGCCAAGGATGGGGAAATGCACCAAAAAAAGTAGCGCCATTAATTGCTAAAGTACAAGAATCCATGGGAGAAAGCGGTTTAAACTCGCACGATGAACTCATTGATGATCTTTTGGATTTTGATCAGTGGCATTACCGTTTAGATACCACACCACCTATTGAGGTTTTAGACACCCGCACGCAGCGTTGGCGCAGTGAATCTAATATGAATAAGCCCTCGGGGCTAATGGACTGGGAAGCACTGTGTGATTTTCAGCACTCTATAATCGGAAAAGAATCTGTCATCGTTGTCTCTGCCGCTCCCATTTATGGTGTAAAGGTTATCGAAGCCATTCAAAAGGTGTTTACGTTTTTTGGCAAGGCGCTTACTGTTGATGCTGAGAACTGGATGGCCCACAAAGGCACCGCGAACGTTATATTAAACATATTCAGGCATTACAAAACGCCCCCCGATTTCATCATTCTATCTGGCGATGTGCACTATTCCTTTGTATACGATGTACGCCTGCGCTTTAGGCGCAACAGCCCTCACATCACCCAGTTCACCTGCAGTGGATTAAAAAACGCCTTTCCGGATGGATTGATCAAATGGCTAGATAGATTAAACCGCGTGCTTTATCGCTCTAAATCGCCTCTAAACCTTTTCACAAGACGTCGAAATATGTCAGTAAAAGCGAGAGAACCAAGTTTGGGCTATGGCGAATTATTCAACGGTTGCGCCATTGGTGTATTAAAAATTTCACAGAAAAACACCGATGTTCAGTGCAAAGCTTTGTTGAGCAACGGTAAAGAGGTAGAATTCCCAGCTTCTAAAGACGATTAGTTCAAAAGAGGTATCTAATGAGTGATAGCGCACTGTCCATCGGATTATTTTACGGCTCAACAACCTGCTATACAGAAATGGCAGCAGAAAAAATCCAAGCGCAGCTCAATAGCCTTTTTGACGAAGATATTGTTGACCTTCACAACATTAAAGACGTTAACCTAACGCGCACGGCCGAATACGACATTATCATTTTTGGTATTTCAACGTGGGACTTTGGCGAGCTCCAGGAAGATTGGGAGTCTCATTGGGAAGAAGTGCACGGTTTGGATTTATCAGGGAAAACCATCGCCTTATTCGGACTTGGCGACCAACTTGGTTACGGTGAATGGTTTCAAGATGCATTAGGCATGCTTCACGATGCAATATTGCCATCAGGCTGTAAGATCGTGGGTTATTGGCCAAACGAAGGCTACGAGTTTACCGCCTCAAAAGCGTTAACCGAAGACAAAACTCAGTTTGTTGGCCTGTCTCTTGACGATGAAAACCAATACGACAAAACAGACGCACGCATCGAAGCATGGTGCGAACAGTTATTGGTCTCGATGGCTTAACGCCTATTAATTTCGGATGTCAGTGTTGGAAAGTAAAGGCCGTATTCATCAGCAGTTTTATCGCAACGGCCCAAGCCACAGGGACGGCGCTGATGTTTCATTTCAAGATATTCGCAAACTGTTTAATTTCGCTACGATCACTGTGGGTAGATGGGTAACAGCAGAAGAACAACAGATCGCTGCCAACCTCTTTTTCGATGCGCTTTACGATCTGGTCGCGATCTTAAATATCAATGAACAGGTGTTATCGTTAAACGGATCCCTGTCACTGGCTTTTGGCAGTGGCGGTCAAAAACACAGCAGTGCCCACTACAACAGTGCGAAAAGACAGCTTGCGCTAGCAAAAAATGCAGGAGCCGGAGCGCTAGCCCACGAATGGTTTCACGCTTTCGATCATTATATTGCGCCGCGCATGTTCGACGGTATTGCTGTCGGTAGCTTTGCCACACAGGCCTGGCTCGACAATGCCCCGATGAATCCTCATCCGTTGAATCAAAAATTGAGCGATTGTTTCTCGCTATTGTTCCTAAATGATCAAAAAAGACCAAATGAGTACTTTGTGCGATCCGTAGAAGCTGATCGCGCGTTAAAAATGTATTATTATGCTATGCCTCAGGAGATGGCTGCCCGCGCATTTGAAGCCTGTATTCAAGATCACGAGATCAAAAACGCATTTTTGGTGCAGGGGACAAAAAAATCAACGGAAGCTAGACTTGGCATTTATCCTCATGGTAACTTGCGTACATCACTCAATCAGGCATTGATGTTGTATTTTTACCAATTAGGTGTCGCTATTTCACATAAACAAACCTAGTTTGTTGTTTTATTACTGTGAAACTGAGTATTTTTTCAACAACAAGTGTTAATGAGCACACTGTTTTTGTACAAAACCCTGTATATTTTTGTAACAAGCAGTATACTAAAGCGCTCGAACGTAACAGAAGAAAGAAGACGAGATGAAAAGAAAGAAGCATACCTCGGCTGAAGACGAGGCTCAGATTGATATGACCCCCATGTTGGACATCGTGTTCATCATGTTGATTTTCTTCATCGTAACGACCTCGTTCGTGAAAGAGAAAGGTTTGGACGTAAACCGTCCTGAAGATAATCAAGCGAAAAACGATAAGCCTTCAAAAGCGCTTTCTATCCGTATTGATGCTGATGGCACAATTATGATGGGCGGCCGCGAAGTTGATATTCGTCGTGTGGTTGCAAACACGCAAACATACCTAGCGGAAAACAACACGGATTCAGCTGCTATCCAGGCTCACGAAGACAGTGAGCACGGTACTGTGGTAGAAGTTATGAACCAAGTTAAAATTGCAGGTATTGATAAAGTATCTGTTTTGGTTAAAAAGAGCAGCTAAAACGCCTTTCTGACCACGCAAAATAAAGAAAGCCACCTTCGGGTGGCTTTTTTCGTATAAGACCTTATACCAAAGTATCTCTTGTGCTATCGCATGAATTTTGTTCAGATCGTACCATTCGGTGTGTCTGGAAAATCCATGTTGAAACTCGGTTCCAGACTCTGATGTCACTGGAGCCATTATGCACAAAAAAATACTCTACACTGCTGTACTTGCAGCGGTTATGTCAGCACCACAAGTGTCTGCCGCCAAAATTGAATTGAGTGAAGCGTTTGAATACAACGCATTCATCTTCGATAGCTTTACTGGCCAATCTTCCGATGTTGAAGGAAGACTAGCTGTCGGTGGCGAAATGAACGTAACCGATTTCAATGTTGGCTTACTGTTATCGCCAGATATGTCTGAGTCTGCTCTTGCCGTAGGCGGTAACCTTCATTTCACGCGCGGTGATGTTCACGGTGGTTCAACTACCGTGTCAGGTATGGTGTTTGGATCTGAACTCACATTCGATAAAGCGGTTAACGCTCAGCAGACTGTAAATCTCATTAATTCTACGGTGAAGTCTGGCGGTATCTCATCCAAAGGTGATGTCAAACTAGGTAACTCAAATGTTGTATCAGGTGATGTGCACGCCAATACTGTGAAACTTGGTGGGCCTAATAGTGTTTACGACAGTGTGAGCAACCCTGCTTTATATGGCTCCCAAGTTGAAAACGGAAACGTATTTGCTGAGTCTAGCGTTGAACTTGATAGCAGCGAAGTTAACGGTACCGTAACGCTTAACGACGTTAACAATTACACCGCTATCAATGGTTCGACAGCAACATCTGTTGAACAGGGCAGCGTGAGTAAGGCTAACGTTAACAATATCGACTTTAATGCTATTGCTGCCGAAGTAACAGCGCAGTCTCAGGAGTTTGCGTCAATGTCGGTGAATGGCACAACAACATTGTCGTGCACTGACGCTAACGATTCGGATCAAGCGGTTGCTTGTACCGACGCTAGCAAGGATGTATTAAATACCATTACCTTCTCTGGCTCTGATGATATCAATATCTACAATATTGACGCTAGTTGGTTCAGCGCTGCTGATAAAGGCATTGTTTACGATTTCTCAACCACCAGCTACAACATCATCAATGTGTACGGTGAATCAGTTGAGTTATTTAACACTGGCTTCTTTAATACGGCCTTTACGCAGGAAAATGAATATTTCAGAGAAAATGGCCAGTACAGAGACAATGACAACAATGTAGGTCAGCGTCATGATGGCCTTTATACCAACAACATCTTGTTTAACTTTGTTGATGCTGATTTTCTTACACTACATAGTGTGGGTGTTAAAGGTAGTGTACTGGCGCCATATGCAGAGCTAAGTTTCTACAATGGCCATGTAGACGGTAATGTCATTGCTAATAGTTTGGTCACTCCGTTGGTGCAACTGATTAATGACGACGGCGAAACCTACAATGCGCCGACAGGCCAAGTAAATAACTATCAGTTCGGCGCTATCAACGTAAGTGAACCTGCATCAATCGCCCTTTTATTTGGCGCTGGATGTTTCATGCTAGCTAGACGTAGAAAAGCGAATTAACGCTTTAAAAAGAGAGTGAATCTTCAGGCAAAAGCGGCTTTATAGTGCAAAGCCGCTTAATCTTGGCGAAGACAGCAAAAGCTCATCGCTTGTTACACCAGCACCTCGCCCTTCTCGCCACCTTATCTGAATACCCGCTTCAAATGCTTGGTACTCAACCGCAAATGCTTTTCCTATATACCCAGCCACAATCCAGTTGTGATTGATTCGATACTGACCTTCAGCCATAAAATTTCCGCTTAAACCCGTATCTGAGCTTTCACCAAGGGTCGCGTTCTCGTCTGCCGTAGGAAATGCACCTCCAATCGGAAAGCGCAGATCATCGTCTTGTTCAACACGTGAAAGCGCAAGTGAACTTCGAAGTTTAACTTGCCAGTTTAGCGCCTCAAGCGTTAACAGCTCTGAATAGCCCCCGATGCTGACAAACTGACTGGGGCTAAAGTAGCCACCATTGCCGACCGTAAAGCCGCTTAAATTTTTATCGTAGCTTGTATAGCTCAAGAATGGCCCTACGCGCCAATAATCAAGCATGGGAGATATCATGGTAGCAATATCGTAACTCACATCACCCCGTAGAGAGAGTGCGCTATTGTCGTCAACCTGCTCGCCTTCTAAGCGACTAACCTGAGCAGTACCTGCAACAGACCAGTTGTCGGCCACTGCATGCGCTACTAACCCTCTTATGCCACTTTCTATCACGTAGCCCCAAGGTTTCGCGTGATCAGCATTGAAGGTTCCGGTTTGGCTTAATAAGCTGTCTTCTTTTGCCTTTCTAAATAAGGTTGCAGCTACCGTTGTACTGGTAAGAAATTTGGTTGCAGATA
The DNA here is from genome assembly GCF_055755235.1 of Alteromonas sp. R7. Classification (NCBI taxonomy): domain Bacteria; kingdom Pseudomonadati; phylum Pseudomonadota; class Gammaproteobacteria; order Alteromonadales; family Alteromonadaceae; genus Alteromonas; species Alteromonas sp. R7. Next base: position 18,076 of record NZ_JBVTQX010000013.1, read on the forward strand.
TCTGCCCCGTTACTTTAGCGCCAACGGGTTGATCGAACATGGCATATTCAAGGTTAGCGTAAAAATTGAAATCAGGTGCCTGATAATGCGCTTCGGCGCGAAGCCCCTTATCTTCAAAGCCGCTTATTCCCGAAAATGCTCCACTCAATTGGTCGTTACCAAACCAGTCACCAACTTGAGGACTACCGCTGTAGAATTGCTTATAGTCGAGTGATACTTGCCACAGCCAGTTTTCATAACCGCTGCCAATACCAATATATTGCGACAGAACATCGAAATTACCGAGTCCCTCGCTCCCGCTTCGACTGCGAGTATTAATACCGTAGACTGCACTTAGGCCATCTTTAGTTTGTGCTGTAACTCCCCGCGCATCGCGATTTTGATAGGCTAGCCAAAACTGTTTTCTGGGCCAGGCGTTACGTGTGGTGCGTTCTTGCAATATGCTTTTTACCGCACTGTATCTCAGCGACAATCGGTTCAGTGTGGCTTCGTCGTCTTGATTAATTGTAACCAATTCATTGGCAATTACCGCATCGGTTGGCGTCTTCGCGAGCACTCGCTCGAACGCCGCTGTGGCGGTTGTGGTGTCTTGTATCTCTTTAGCAGCCCACCCAATTAGTGCTTGCTCATCTACACTTAACGATCTCAAACGGGCGAGTGCTTCGCCTGACTCAATACTTTGCTTGTAGCGCCGTGTATCGTAAAACTGAGCCTGTCGGCTAGCCAGACCATCAGCACAGCGTCGAATGAAAACCTCAGTATTGACACTACATGCTAGGTCGAACGCGCTTTGCTTGGCCGTGTCGCTGCTTTGCGCGCTAAGTGACAAATACCTGCCTTCATTACCGTTCACCAAACTAAATAGCGCGTCGGCAAAGTCGTAATTTTTCAAGTCGTATTGTTGCCATGCCGCACCCTGCAGCACTTCTTTCACGTAGCCGCTGTTATCAGATTTGAGAAATTGCTCCAGCGTTGTCGTATCGCGCAAAGACAATGCCTGCTGTAGCTTAATACCAGTGACACTGTTAAGGCCTTGTTGAGCGGATTGTTTATCGATATCACGAACTGCCGATTGTTGGGCCTGAGAGAACTGCTGCGTTGCCATTTCTAACATGCCTTTATCAATGGCCGTCCACCCCATAAGCAAGTAAAAATCAGTTCGCTTAATTTGATTGCTCAATGCAATAAGCGTTTCTACTTTTTGCTTCGACGTATTTGCTCTGGCTTTCGGCGTTAACTGAGCAAATTGTTCGAGCGGGAGGGCTTTAGAAGCGGGCTTATCTGGCTGCTTTTTTAAAGCCTGAAACGATTCTCTTGGCTCTGAAACTACAGGCTTGTTAGTACCTTTTAAGCGGCCGTTTATTCTGTTTAGTTCGGTTTCGACTTCTTGTGGCACCTGCCACGTAGGGTAACGAGCTTTTAAACGCGTAAACTCTTCATTGGCTTGCTGAATCTGTCGCTCATTAATATGGTACCAAAGCCCTGTTAAATCCGGCTGATCTTGTTGTGCAGGTAATATACCCAGATCTTTTTCTTTGTACGTTGTTTTAGCTTGTCCGTATGCCTGCACCGACACAAGTGACGTGGCCAAAGCGCCTAGTGCCAGATACAAAGAGGTGCGAGTAAACCGAGTTTTCACGATGCGTTATCCAAAACTGCTAGCATAGAAAGCAGCGTTAAACTTGCCGAGTAATAATCCATGTTTCGATTGATCTCAGGCCACTCTGGCCTTTGCTTTTCTTCTGATTTCATCAAGCTGTTTACGGCCATCTGCACTGAACGCATTCCCTTAGACATTTCGTACTCAGCGGTTTCCTCGTTTAACAGGTTGATGGTAGCTGGCGTAGGCGTTATCGCCCACCATGCATTGTAGGGGGAAAGTAGCTTCTCAGTTAACCTAGCGTTTTGGCGAAAACGTGGGGACCATGCAAGCTGAAGCGGTATACGGATCGCATTAAAACCAAACTCAGGCGATATCACATTATCTAAACTTAACGCACCAATCTTACTGTTATCGGACTCAGTACTATTAGGGGTGAAACGCACCCAATCACTGGGCAATTGGTAGGTAGAAAACTGCATATTCGACAGCAAGATCAAGCCCGACTCGAACAGGCTTTCCCAACGTGACGGAGTATCCGACAGCGAAGACAGGTCAGTTATGGCGGGAAAAACCCAATAGGACAGATTTAGCTGAAGGCTGCTATTTCCTGTTTGGTCAGATGCAAATCCGTATTCCCCAGGCAAGAGCACTACACTGTTATTATTCACCACCAGAAGTTTCTGCTCTACAGCACGTACAATATTCCTGGCGTCCTCCTCATACTTACCAACGCCCCACTTTTCACTTGCACGCAATAATGCCCACGCAATAAGAATCTCACCATCAGAGGCATTATTAGGGTCATCGATACAAGAAGATGAATTATCCACACAAGGTCGGTAGCGCCAGCTAAATAGCCCGTCTTCGCGCATGAGCGTACGTTGGGTCCAGTGCCATAATGCATCAAAGGTGTCTTTGTCGTTGGCGGCGACGGCAAAGAGCATACCGTATCCTTGCCCTTCGCTGTGAGACACATCATCATTTCCTGTGTCTACCACGCGCCCGCCGTCAACAAACAATGCCTTATACGCTATATACTGAGACTTGAATTCGCTATCTTCCTTGGTAGAGCACGACGCCAACAGGAACAAAAAACCTATCACTAGCGTCGCTTTTGTAGCGTAATGCAGCTTTACCATGAGTCTTGCACTTGTTTATTTCTGCGTTTAAGCAACAGGTAAATAAGTAGGCTTACAACAAATACAACCAATATAAAGCCTATTAACCAATACCACGGGTTGTTAGACAGCCATAGTCGTAAATGCAGCCAGCTGTCGTCGGCTTCACCCACTTCATATTTATCGCTTACCTGCATGATGAGTGATGGCGAAAGACCATCTTTCCATGCGAAGAAATCCCCTGCCATCTGCCCCCACATCGACAAACTAACCAGATCCTCGACTCTAGCTTGAAGAAGTTCCGGCGTCTGCGCTGCAACAATGAACAAGGTATCGGTTTGTGATGAAACAGGGTGTGCCTGTGCAGTAAGTACTGCTTGCTCACCTAAGTCACTTTCTTGAACGGTATGACCGTCTATGCGCATTTCTTTGAAAGACTGATCGTCAGTCAGGTTTCTTACGCGATTGTACAGATTGTTCTGTAACCGATAAGACCAGCGTTTCGTTGCCTCAATGGCCGTACTGAATTCAGACTGCTCAATATTCGTTAAGCTTTCAGGGGTACCTAGAACAATCACAGAACCTTCGGTTGTAATGTCGTTTCCAGTTGCTATTTTCACGTTCAATAAAGGCACTTGGGCTACTTGCGCTAATTTCGCTGAAAGAGTTAACGCTGTATCTAAATAGTCATCTGACGGAATAGCAATGGTTGACGATGGTGCTGACTTAAAGCGCGCAAACGGGTAAGCCGTTTCTGAAAGCAAGACGAGATTAGGTTGAACTGCCACGTTTCCTGCATCAGGTAGCTTTATTGCCGAAGAATCATCAAGCTGGAACACGAGGTGGGAACCAGGAATATCATCACAAGGCACACCTGCTAACGGCGCTCTCATGGTTACCGCAAAGTCTAAATTATTCGTCCCGCCTTTGAAGAACCGTGCAGGTATTCTTAGCTGATAGTCTCGGTAGGATTGTCCGTTAATATTATTAAGAGACAAACCGTGTACAAGTTCGTCATTCACGCTTACATTCATAACCGAACCTGGCCCAAAACCTGCGCCATATCCAAAGTCTAAGAGCAAGCTCACGCTCGCGTTTTCAGGTACATAAAAATCTGCAGGCAATCTGAATGACACCCGTTTGGTGAAGTTCCCCTCATCCCTAAACTGAGTGGTCGCCACACCAAAGTCTTGGAATGTGTAGTGATTGTCTGGGTTCAGAATGCGATGACGCTGCAGCGTTTCCGCCTGCATTTGTGACTGTGAAAGTACGGTAACTTGTGAAATAGGGTTAATCGCATCGTCCATTACCGCCAAGGCTTTCGCTGCCTCAAGTACTTCATCTTGCGTAGTACCGCTGACAATAAGGCGGTAACTAGCCGGTACAATAACGTTGCTGTCCTTAACAAACGCAGGTGTGCGCTGTGCTTTTAGAAACGCGCCATCAATGTCGTTAATCACTTCGTCAGATAATACCGGTGATAACGCGTCGACTGTACCAACTAGAATATGAACAGGCTGTTTTTGCTTGGCTTTGAGATACCATGCAGCACGCTCGTAGCGAGCAACATTTTGGTCGTTCCAAAAACTATTTTCTGTGTCTTCTAGCTGGGGCAAAACGTAACCATCATCAAAGCTGTCATGCTCGATAATAAGCGGCTGATATTGATTCCTAAGAGACAGTGCTTGAGCAACAATGGGAAGTGTCTGATATTTAATTTGATCATCAGCTTCTCGCGCCGTGTAAAGCTGAACGTTTCGCTGTCCGCCAATTCCTGGATTAAAGAATCCGCTCAGCTCATCTAACGTGAAGCGCTTTTCATTCACCGACGTCGCAATTTTTAGCGTTGAGTTGTATGCATTAATTTCGCTCCACAATTCAGGCGCACTGCCGTCAACACATTGCTCGGCATAGTGCTGACTTACCGCTAGTGTCAGAGAGTTAAACCCGGCTCGCCACAATGAAGTAGGGATCGCAATTTCAGATACAAGAGAAGGTCTGTCTGGGTCGAACGCAATCTGTCCAATGGTCGCATTATTGAATCTCACATACAGCTGAGAACGTTTTTTGATTAACGCCTGCGAGCTGACCACTTCTAATGTAAGTAGCGCGCTGTCCACATCAGTTACTGAACTAAGGGGAATTGGAATATCAATGGAGGCAGATTTTCCCTGCAAGCGCACAGTACTTTCACCGCCAAAAAAGTCGGTTAATCGATACGTGTCAGTTTGCGCCGCTAGGGTAAAAGGCATGCACAAACATACGATGAACATAAGGTATTTTTTTATCATTGATTTTCCTTTGCCGGTTTAGCAAGCAAACCTAATTTCCCGGCGAACTTCCCCATTAATACAAGCATATGCAATAAAACAGGCTTTAACCCAACTTTCAACACATGTTTTGCGCCGAACCAGTATGAGATAGCCCTTGTTCTTCTTCGTTGAAACGACATCCAGCGCAGACTATCACACAGTGAATAGGCGACGACTTCGTTTTCTTGTTCTTCGGTTTGAGGCATAAAGCGTACTCGAAGAATTTTTGACCTATTGTCGTAATGCAGAACGCTAATTGGCAAATGAACGTTCTTATTCAGTGCGTGACTCCACGATGTGAGCGTGGCATTTTCAGGTACTAACGCTCCCTCACCTTTCAAGCGTAACCGAGCTCCACCTAGCGAAAGATCGACCAAATCTCCAACCCAAGCTTCATCACTTGTAGTCTTAATAACGACACTGTTCGTAGCTGGTAGGCGTGCCTGACTACGCACCTGTTTCCGCTCTAATAACACACTAAGAACAGACAACAATAGAATCAAATTAAATACATTCCACAACATGACCACCACAGTAAGTTCGCGTGTAAGAGGCTCTGTTATGAACTTATAGACACCGCTCCCTAATGCGAATGTGATTACCAATATTAGCCAGTAAAACACGCTCGATAGTGGCGATACAAAGGTTCTGTCAAGACTCTCTCCTTTTGGTGTTACAACAAATGAAGGTGCCCGCGGCTTTAAGAAAACCTTGATTAATGCGTTTAGCGTAAATGCGCACTGTAGTATTTCATATAACTCTGACACTAAGGGCCATCGGGTTCGCCCAAAGAGCATGGTGGATATCATGTATGTGGCAATAACGTGAGGCAGGGTGAAGGCAAAAATTTCCAGCATCGATGCATGGTAAACCTGAAGCCCAAAGACCAAATACGCCAGTGGCATAAGCAAAAAGATGATGCGAGCAAACGGGAACAGCCAAAACATGATTGAACTCATGTAGCCCACTCGCTGATACCATTTTAGTCCTTGCGCTTTAAAAGGCTTTTTGAGTAGTAAAATTTGCGTCATGCCTTGTGCCCAGCGCATACGCTGCTGAATAAACGCATCAAACGTTTCTGGCGCAAGGCCGCTTACCATAGGTCTGTCCACATATACAGACTCGTAGCCCATTTTGTGAAGATCTAACGCGGTTTCTGCATCTTCAGTGATAGAGTGGCCGGAAATGCCCCCCACCAAATCGAGGTGCTTTCTTCTCATCAATGCGGCTGATCCACAGAAGAAGGAACTCCCCCAGTAGTCTAAGCCTTTCTGTATAGTGCCGTAAAACATGTCGTTTTCTGAAGGCATGCGAGTAAACGCAGAGAAGTAGTTACGCTCAACAGGATCTGGGTTAGCCATAAAATGAGGGGTTTGAACGAGAAAGACCTTCTCGTTTTTAAGCATCCACGGCACGGTTCTATCAAGAAAATCCGAAGTAGGAACATGGTCAGCATCCAAGATAACAATCAAATCACCCGTGGTATTTTGTATTGCACTGTTCACATTACCCGCCTTGGCAAACTCATTTTTTGCTCGAGTGTGGTAGGTAATGTCTAAACGTTTGCACAGTGCTTGCAAATCTTGTCGCCGCTGTTTTGCAGTGGCCGCTGACACAGGGTTTTCAGCGTTAATTTTCTGGTCGGTTCCGCCATCGTCAAGCAAATGAATACGAAGCTTTTCTTTAGGGTAATCGAGCATTTTTGCAGCGCGGATAGTAACTTCTAATATCCCTTCATCTTCGTTATAACTCGGGATCATGACGTCTACGCTGGGCAGAGTTGATTTATCTACCCCTTCCAGGGACAAAAGCGGTCGACTGAGCGGAAACGCGTTAACGATCGCCCCTAACACTGAAGTGATCCCCGCATAAATTTCAGCGCCAAATAATAGCCAGACGGCAATCATTGAAAGAAAATCTGAGTAGGTTAGCGTGTAAATACCACGCCACAGCAAATACCTGACGCTAAGCGCAATGGCTAGCACCAGAGCTAAAATGCGAAATAAATGCTGGTATTTTTGCGTGTGTCGCGCTTCTTTGCTGCACAAGGATATTGCAATGAGGATAACGATTGAAGAGAGAAGCTGGCCCAATGCATCCATGGGTGCCAGCAGTAGCACCCCAAGAATAAAGGATGCTACTAACAGAACAATAATGAACTGAGAGGTGTAGTGTTGTCTACGAGTTTGCGAATAGTCCAAGTTTGCGATCCAATACGTGTATTTGCGTTACACTTGCATAGTTCGCCCTGTTAATTAACGTAATTTTACCGTCCGACATTTCAATCTCGTGATTACTTTTATAAAACAAACGAGAAATGTCATCTCTCTGCTTTTTATTGCTTTTAGACGCTAACAACCACGCCGGATACGTTGCCATTCCAAATGCAGCTACAACAATAAGGCCATAGAACAATACTGGCGACATTGTTGGCGCTATGTACAGGGAAAATAAAAACATAGCCATACTTGCAACGGTAAATATACCAGTAATTTTGCGAAAACGTATAACTTTCATAAGTTTATTTTCTGCATCAAGCAGCATCGAAAGACGCTTCTTCCACAGCTGCTCTGTCTCTAAACTCGTGCGTTCTTCAACCAGTTGAGGTTTTTTAAAAGCAGGATTGGTATTTTTAAACTGTTGAGCAAGCGCAAACACGTTTACCGCAGCGCCTTCATTAATAGCGCTCTGAAACGATTGTTCAAGCGTAGGTGATTGGTCAAATTGTTGTGAGTTATCTACTAATTTCACTGCGCACACTCCCCTCATTACTACACACTGAGTCTACTTCCGTACATTCAGAGGAAAAATTGCTGAAACCATACTTACTGATTAATAACGATACGCTTACATACGCAAATTGATATTGAACTTTAGCTCATTGAACTTTGGTATAAGTCATGTAGGGCAAGGCCTACAAGGGTGTGAAGACTATATGAAAAGCCATATAGCAGGTAACGTAAGTCGCAGAAAAGCAGCCCGACTAAACGGGATTAACGTGGGCAAATTAGACTAATTGATAAGGTGAGTTTTATTGCTAAAGCGTTAGGGCTTGCGCAGCTTACTTAAAATACTGATCAAGTTACTTACATTAAATACCGTTCCAAAAATACTGCCCACGGAAATGGCATATAACAGCCCCAAAGTTTCAGCAACAAGAAAAACCTTTCTAATAGTGTGCGTATTGCGGATAACCAAAGATCCCACTGTAAAAATAAGTGAAGACGCATAGGCAATGAAGATTATCCAGCTGTGCTCTAGCACAAACCACTCATAAGCGAGGAAGCCTAGATTCACCGCAACAAAGAAAAATAAAATGGCATTGCTTCTATGTTTAATGGCAATAAAGTTACGAACGCTGGCAAGCAGTGTTCCAATGCCTGCGGCCATGGCATCTAGCATAAAAAAATGCATGCTAAGTGCACTTAAGGCAAACGCAGAAATAAGCAAATACTTGTCTACGTTAGTTTGGCGATACCCAATAAAATTTAAAACAACGGCTATTGCGCCAAAGCCTTCTGCAACTATGTTCATTAATATAAGCTCATTAAAATTTAAGGTAGAAAGGCTGACAAAGGGCTTTGTATTCACTGGTATATTCGCCCTTTTGATCCCTAATTATCAGCTCATTTTTGATTGCATTTTTCGCTATTAAGCTCGGCCATTCCCGATGTGCAGTAACGTTTTTAAGATTATCACTTGCGCCCTCCATTACTTTTTTAAAGTGGAACGCGCAAAGATAAGGCGATTTGTTAGATGTATGCTTTACATAAAGAATATCTGCCAGCGATAGGCCATAACCTTCAGCCGTTTCGATAACCGAGGCTTCCATCGACGCTGGGTACACACAGTACATTTGCCCTTGTTCTATTAACAACTTGCTGCTTGCACTAAAAAGTTCATCTGGGCCCAATGCAGACGTTTGCCTTGCCACGGAGCGAGATTGGCTTTGCTTGCTGTACGCATTTGAAAGTGTAGCTGGCGTGTTAAAGTAAGGTGGATTAGAAATCACTAGGTCATACAAGTGGGGGGAGGTGTAGCCAGTTACATCACAGCAGTAAATAAACAGCTGTTTGGCCCATTTTGCATTTTTAAAGTTGGTAGCGGCCTGCGCTGCGGCTTGCTCATCTATTTCTATCGCGTCAATTCTGGCTGCGCCATTATCGAACGAGCTGATGTCAATTGAACTGCTTTGAACATTCTGCTCTTCACCGTTCGGATTGCAAAAGTGCGCTGCTTTTTGGGCCATCATCAACGCTAAAATGCCACTGCCGGTGCCGATATCCAAGATGCGTGGGGCATGGCTGAGGTTTGCGCGAAACTGTGCCCAACTTCCTAAAATCAGACTGTCGGTATTCACTTTCATCGCGCATTTGTCCTGTGCTACGGTGAATTGTTTACAGCGGAACATAAGGAAGTCGTATTACCTAGTGCGTTAAAAGGCGCGCATTCTATATCAAGTCGGGTTGTGCTTCACGTTAAGGTTGTGACATTTACTGTGAGCGCTTATTTCCAGCGCTGCAGCGACATCATATTTCTGGCAACGTCAACGGCATGAACGGGTCGGTATTTCTTTAACGGGCCTTTCATTATGCTTTGCCATATGGGCGCCGTTTTCTGCGCTATATCTTCTAGCGTCCGCGACTCGTCGCGATTGCCTAACAATAACGAAGGGCGTACGGCAGAGGCATGGGGTAACTGAGGCATTCGCATAATCGCGTTTTCTAGCTCGCCTTTTACTCGTAAATAAAAGTTACTGCTTTTAGCATCAGCGCCTACCGATGATATCCATACAAAACTGTCCGCGCGCTGAGCTCGGGTCAGCTGTGCTGCAACATGAACATATTCAAAATCAACGCGGCGAAACGCTTGTTTCGATCCCGCCTTTTTAAGCGTGGTGCCCAGACAACAGTACACATGATTTACGCTAAAGTAGCCTTGATAGTCCTGTAGATTGTCGAAGTCGATAACCACGGGCTTTAGGCGATTGTGAGGGTCGTTAAACATACTGGAGGAGAGCGGTTTTCTGACTAAGCAGGTTACCTCATTGTACCGTCTATCCTGTAACAGCATATTTACAAGCGTTCGTCCCACTAAACCTGTCGCTCCTAGCACCATTGCGGATTTCATATGTCGCACCTTGTATCATAAATTGATATAACTACAATCAAACCTTCGACAGTCAAATATGCAGATAAAAATGAAAAAAGCCCTTTTAATTGGAGCCGCTATGCTCTCTACTGCTTTAAACGCTGAAACGCTCACTATTGAGCGTATTTTCTCTTCTCCTTCACTCGATGGCAACGCACCCCGTTCGTTAAAAGTATCACCTGACGGTCAACGGGTAACATTTCTTAAAGGTAAGCAAACCGACTACGAGCGCCTAGATCTATGGGAATACCATATTGAAAGTGGCCAAACTCGCATGCTTTTCGACTCAAACGACCTACAAAGCGGCGAAGAAGTGCTTTCTGATGAAGAGAAAGCGCGACGCGAGCGTATGCGTTTATCTGGCAGCGGTATTGTAAGCTACCAGTGGTCGGACGATGGTAAAGCATTACTTTTCCCATTAGGTGGCGATGTGTTTTATCACAAGCTGGGCGAAAAAGGGGCGAAGCAACTTTTAGATACTGACGCTTTTGAAACTGATATTAAATTATCACCAAAAGGTAACTACATTTCCTTCATTCGCGACCAGAACCTTTATGTAAAACACATTGAATCGGGTAAAGAAACGGCAATTACCAAAGAAGGTGGCGACAACATTAAATTTGGTATGGCCGAATTTGTGGCGCAAGAAGAAATGGGCCGTATGACCGGATACTGGTGGTCGCCAGATGAGACTAAAATTGCTTTTACCAAAGTTGATGAAAGCCCGGTAGATGTGATCACGCGTTCTGAAATCTATGCTGACGACATCAAGCTTATCGAACAAAAATACCCGAAAGCGGGCACGCCAAACGTCTTGGTGGAACTTGCTATTCAAGACATCAACTCTGGCGATCGCACTTGGGTAGATTTAGGTGAAGATAAAGACATTTATTTTGCTCGCGGTAAGTGGATGCCAAACAACACCACCTTCACATACCAATGGCAGACACGGGATCAGCAAACGTTAGAGCTGCGAGCGTTCGACCTTAACAGCAAAAAAGAAAACGTGCTGCTTACAGAATCAAGCAACACGTGGGTAAACCTGCACAACGACCTTTACTTCCTAAAAGACAAAGGCCAATTTATTTGGGCGTCTGAGCGCGACGGTTTTAAACACCTTTACCTATTCGACAACAGCGGCAAGCTGGTTAAGCAATTAACCAAAGGTGATTGGGTTGTAGACAGTGTTGAAGCTATTGATACAGCGAACAACCGTTTGTACTTCTCTGGCCGCAAAGACACTCCACTAGAAAGCCATGTTTACAGCGTGCCTTTAGATGGCGGCGAGATTTCACGTATCACTGAACTAGGCGCGTATCACAGCGCGGCATTTAGCAAAGATGCCTCTATCTTTATTGACCGTTTCTCAACGATTAACTCTCCTGCACAAGTTAGCCTAAATAGCGCCACCGGCGAGCGAATTACCTGGCTTGAAGAAAATAAAGTTGAAGAAGGCCACCCTCTGCACGCTTACATGGATAGCTGGACGGCACCTGAGTTTGGTGACATCACCACAAAAGATGGCGCAACTCTTAAGTATCGAATTTACACGCCTGACACTGCCAAGCAAAACCCTAAACAGAAGCACCCTGTTATTGTTTACCTTTACGGCGGCCCGCACGCACAAGTGGTAACAAACAGCTGGGCGGGTAACCGTGGCTTGCTTTTCCAACACTGGGTTGACCAAGGTTATGTGGTATTTACGCTAGATAACCGTGGTTCTAACTATCGCGGTAAAGGCTTTGAAGATCCTATTTATAAAAAAATGGGCTTTATTGAAGTGGACGATCAGGTTGCAGGCGTAGAGTTCTTGCGTACGCTTGACTACGTTGACGCTGAGCGTATTGGTGTTCATGGCCACAGCTATGGCGGCTACATGACGCTGATGACCATGTTCAAAGCGGGCGATTACTTTGCAGCGGGCGTGTCAGGTGCTCCGGTAACTGACTGGCGCTTATACGATACCCACTACACTGAACGATACATGGGCAACCCAAATACAGATGATGATGCTTACACTGCGTCTTCAGTATTCCCTTACGCAAAAGATCTGAAGGGTGACCTTTTGATTTACCACGGCATGGCAGATGACAACGTGTTGTTTACCCACTCGACCATGCTATACAAGCATCTTCAAGACTTGGCAATTCCATTTGAAACTATGGATTACCCGGGCAAGAAGCACAGCATCCGTGGTAAGCAAACGGGCATTCATTTATACAAAACTATTACTAACTTCTTTAACCGTAACTTGAAAGACTAATACGGTTAGAGCCTGGGGCCTGTTGATCTCTACTGTACATCCAAGCTCGACAAGCCCTAGAAAGAAGTAAAAAGCAAAAAGCGATGCTTATGAAGGCATCGCTTTTTTGTTTGGTCAGTTTAATTAACGCTTATTTTGTACATGTTTGCGTTGTAGCGCTTTGTGCACTTGCAGGGTGATTAGACTTTCTTCACTTGCTACTTCAAAGCATCAATCAAATATGACAAATGCAGAAACTAGCTAAACATCTGGGTTGCTAGGTTTTGCTGTACCGCCTGAGCAGACGATGCACTTAGTTCAATCTCAATAGGATCGGCTTTGCCCGACAGCCAAATTTTAAGCTCGGCGTCAGTATCAAAATGCCCTGCCGTCTCAACGATAAACTGCGTAATAGATTTATAAGGTATTGAATGATAGTTCACTTTGCGCCCGGTAAGGCCTTGCTTATCAATAAGGATTAGGCGCTTGTTTGTGAATACACTTAAATCGCGCACTAGCTTAAACGCAGAGGTAACGGTTTCGTTAACAGCAAGTATAGGCGTAAGCTCTTCTTGAACATCTGAAGCGCTAGTCTCGCTTGCATTACCCATGATGGTATCAAATAAACCCATGACATTTCCTTTTAGGCAGAGGCAAGTTTAACTCGCCATTGAACTCTATGCGCCAGTGGCTTGGGTTTATCCAAAGCAAAGCCTTGACCGAAATCTACTTTAAGCTCTCGTAAAACTTCGGCGGTCGCATTATCGACCACAAACTCTGCCACGGTCTGTTTACCCATACTGTGCGCGATATTATTTATCGCAGTTACTGTAGCATGATCGATAGGATCGTGAACGATATTTCGCACAAAGGAGCCGTCGATCTTAACGTAATCAACATCTAGGTTTTTCAGGTAGGTGAACGAGGACATACCAGCACCAAAGTCGTCTAAGGCAAAGCTACACCCCAAATCGCGTAGTGTAGAAATGAAATGTTTAGCAGCGCTTAAGTTAGTTACCGCTGTTGTTTCTGTAATCTCAAAACAAATTTTCTCAGCAGGTACAGAAGTACTTTGCATACGCTTGGCAATCTTATGCAGCGCCATTTCATCACCCAATGTAATACCCGATAAATTAATCGCGACTTTGCCCACGTTATCGATGTGAGCGGGGTTACGTTCAAGGGTTTTAAGGGTGTTATCTACCACCCACATATCCACTTTGTTCATTAAACCGTGACGTTCTGCCAACGGGATGAAAAGCCCCGGGCTTATAAGACCACTGTCTTTTGCATTTAGACGAAGCAAAATCTCGTAATGCTGAAGTTGGGCGGCCTTTTCTTGGTTGGGCACGTTAAGCGGCATGATAGCTTGGCTATACAACTCAAACCCGTCGTTTTGTAATGCGTGATGCAAGGCATGTAACACCTGGTTTTCACTGTCATCAATGGCCATTTGCGAGTCATTATCATGAAACACAAAGTAACGGTTTCGACCCAAGTGTTTGGCTTTGTAACACGCGTTGTCAGCAGCTTTAATTAACGCTTCTGCACTTTGTGTACTCTCGTTTATTTCAATAACGCCAATGCTTGCCCCTACAAAGAACAACTTGTCGTCATAAACAAAACGATAATTTGAAATCGCCAATAAAAGCTTGTCTAGGCGCTTGGTCACCTCATCCAAACTTTGATTGCGAAATATAATGCAGAACTCGTCTCCCCCTATTCGGGCAAGCAGATCTTGCCCATTCACGTATTGCCTAAATATGGTGGAGATTTCTTTTAGTAGCTTATCGCCGGCTGGATGACCACAGCTGTCGTTTACTAACTTGAATCGATCCATATCGATAAAGCACATCACGCTTTGCTTGTGGTAAGCGCGAGGCGAATTGATACTCGCCACTTTTTCAAAATCAACGTGGTTTAAAGTCTTGCTCTCGCCCTGCTGACCAGCCGCTTTATGCGTTTCATCAAGGATCGCTCGCAGTTTCTCATCAAATGCATAGCGATTAAACAGCCCGGTTAACTGGTCATGGTTAGCTTGAAAATACACTTCTTCCTGCAGCGCCAGCTCTTTCGTCACATCGCGAGCTATGCCTTCAACGGCAACCAGTAATCCTTGCTCGTCGACAATGGGCGTGTCTGAAAATTCAATCGCTAACGGCTCGCCGACCTTGCCTTGATAATGCACAATATAAGGCTCGGGCTTTTCGCCACGGGCAATGGTTTGGCGTATCTCAAACGTCTCGTCAGGTACTTGGCGAACGTACTTCGACTCGTTCGCACAGAAGTCTTCTGCGCTAAACCCTAAAATCTTTTCAATACCCGCGCTCACATACATAAAGTTGTGCTCAACGGTCTTGGTGTAAACAAAATGGCGGTGCATACCGTCAACTAAGCGGCGATACTTTTCTTCGCTACGCTTTAAATCATGCTGGGCGCGAAAACGTTCCGTCACGTCCCTTACGGTCACCGCAATATTGTCACCAGCTTTTACCACCTGAACTTTTATCCATTGAGGCGCAATCTTATCACTATGAATGGCAAGGTGAGCTTCATAAGGCACGCCAAGTTCAGCAACGTTTTTGGCGTTTTTAAATTCATTGCTTAAGTCTAAATATCGCGTTTGCTCGGCTAAGCTCATGGACCGCAATACATCACATGCACCGCGAAATAGATAGCGACTGTATGAGTTTGCTTCTACTAGAGAAAAGTCGTCATCTGTTGGCTGATAAATAAGAAGCGCATCAAGGGAGGCTTCGCTAGCGGTGAGGTAACGCTGCTGACTCAAAGACAAATTAACCGCGCCTTTAAGCTGCTTGTGCAGCACATAGCTAACTAGCGCTGACATCAACAGTCCAATCATAATAATTAACAAGCCTGCGTTATATGGGCTTAGCTGAGACTGCATGGAAAGGTAAAAATCGCGTTCTAAAAAACTGAACGGCAAAAGCGACACAATGGTGCCATCGTTGACTAACTCACCGCTTTGAAAAAGCGTTGCACTGTCGGCGTTAAGCTGAAAGTTAAACTGTGGGCCTACTAACTCGCCTAACATCACGGTTAATATGGTTTGTACGTCGAACCCCGCCACCAGAAATCCGTGCTCAGGCTCTTGAGGGCTTATGGCCCTGCCCACAATGATAAAGTGATGTTGAGCAGCATCTGAATACAAAAGCGTGCTTTCCAAATCCTCGGACAAACGCGATATGTTTAAGCCCAACGCATCCATAGGATGGCCAATGAGGCTGTTGTCTATACGGGTTTTGATACCGGAAGATGGTGTTGCCACCCACGCTATCTCACCGCTCGCATCGACAAATACCAACGATGAAAAGCCTCGCTGCATGCCCATCAATGACAGGGCTTGCGCATTAAACCAGTCTACTTGGTTTGGCTCAAAGGTGGGCCAGTTTCGCATCAGGTTGTGCAGCGCTTGAATACGTTCGCTTGAGAAAACTTCAAGACTAATTTTTACCTGCTCGGCAACCGACTGCGCCTTAGAAATACGTGCTGCGCGTTCATCGTTTTGAATAAAAACACCAGCAGAAACAAATAAAAAGGTGAGAAAAAGAAACAAAACCGTAGGTAAGGCGTAAATACGATGGTTGTGTTTGCTTAACATGTGCCTGTCTCCGGTAACTAGCGCCGGTATACTAAAGTAGAATTATTAAATAAATATGAATTGTCTTATGTGGTATAGGCTCTGGCGTTATCTAATAGTATCTGGCACTGTAAGGCTTCCGATTTTCTTTTAGTGCGTAAAGGCCCTTGTCGGCGCTACCCCATAAAAAAACCAAAATGAAAAGAGCGTTACTTAATGAGTATTTCCCCAAATTTCGAAGATATAAAACAAGCCTATGAACGAATAAAAGGCGACGTAAAGAAAACGCCAATTGTTGAATCTTCGTTGCTCAACAAATGGATGGGCAACCGCATTCTGTTTAAAGCGGAGTGCTTACAGACCATTGGGGCATTCAAAATTCGCGGCGCCATGAATTTTTTAGCCCGCTTGAAAGAGGAAGGTCGGTTACCGAAGCATGTGGTTGCCAATAGTTCTGGAAATCATGCACAAGCGGTAGCTTATGCAGCAGCTCACTTTGGTATTAAGGCCACTATTTTCGCGAGCGAGACCATTTCGCCGATTAAAGCTGCTGCTACGCAAAGCTATGGTGCTGAATTAAAACTATTTCCTACCCGTCCAGAAGCAGACGCTGCTGTCGAGCAAGCCTCAAAAGCACCAGACACGGTCTGGATACCGCCGTTTAACCACAAAGATATTGTGGCAGGACAAGGCACGGCAACGTTAGAAGCGCTTAACGAAATTGGTGAGGTGGATGCTGTCTTTGCGCCCTGCGGAGGCGGAGGGTTATTGTCGGGCTCATTACTGGCAACTCGCGCACTACAGCCAAATGCATTGGTTATTGGCGCTGAGCCCGCCGAAGCGAATGATGCCTCTATGTCGTTGCAAGCTGGTGAGATCATTGCTTTAGACTATGCTCCAAATACCTTAGCAGACGGTGCAGCCACACCTTCTGTTGGCGATGTAACGTTTCCTATACTTCAAGAAATAGATGATTTCTACGAAGTAGATGAGCTGCAAATTGCTTATTGGACCCAATGGCTACATCATTTACTAAAGCTTCATATTGAGCCCACGTGCGCGATGACCATGGCTGCAGTAGCGGCTTGGGCTGCCAACACTCCACCTGGGCAAACCGCTCTTGTTATATTGAGTGGTGGCAACATTAGCCAGTCGAGTATGGCTAAAATTTGGGAAAGAGATTTTTTGCTGCAGCCTCCCATTCTTGACCTTGATGACGAAGACGAATTTGAAGACACCGAGAGTGTCGAGGCATAGCGTTGCGTTAGTGCGTAGCTATTGAAACTTGAGCAGCTCGGTATAAAAACTAAAAAAACAAAGAATAAAACAGAAATAAAAAAGGCAGAAACTCACTATGAACTCTACATTGTCGGCACTGACATTTAAAAAGCACTCGCTTTCAAAATTGCTAACCGCAACGTTTGCAACAGCGGCAACGTTAGGCGCTATGACCACCACGCTTACGGTGGATGCTGCAACGCTTGTTGAGAACGTAAAAGGCTATACGTTAAATGAAAGTGGCAAACTCATTACGTTTAAAAACCTTGTCATTGATGAAGGCAAAGTGGTTGCATTAGATATCGACAAAGGCAACACGCCTGTCGACAGCACCATTGATGGCAAAGGCAAAGTTATGCTACCCGGGCTTATCGACGCTCACGGGCATTTACTAGGCTTAGGCGCAAACTTGTTGGAAGTCGATTTGCGAGAAAGTAGCAGTGCACAAGACGCGGCCAAGACAGTTGCCGAATACGCATTTGCAAATGGACAACAAGCTTGGATTACCGGGCGGGGCTGGAACCAGGAATTGTGGTCTGACAGAGCGTTTCCAACAGCGGCTGATCTAGATAAAGTCATTTCTGACCGACCTGTGGCACTAGCTCGCGTAGACAGCCACGCTACCTGGGTGAACAGTAAAGCGATGGAAATTGCGGGTATAACTAAAAACACCCCATCGCCTGCAGGGGGCGAAATCATTAAAGACGCCGACGGTAATCCTACCGGTGTTTTTATTGATAATGCATCGCAATTGATTGAAGCGCATCTGCCCAAAGCTAGCAGCGCTATTTTCGAGCAACAATTACATGCAGCAGGTGAGCACTTACTAGCAAATGGCGTTACGTCAATGCACGATGCTGGCGTAGGCAGAGACGTTTACGATTTCTATTTAAAAGAAGCGGTAGAAGGTGACCTGCCCGTGCGTATTTATGCCATGGTGAGTGCGACAGACCCTGACCTCAGCACCATGCTGGGCAATGGTACTATTCGCGACAAAGACGACTTTTTATATATTCGTTCGGTAAAAGCCTATGGCGATGGCGCACTTGGTAGCCGAGGCGCAGCATTGCTTGAACCTTATTCAGATGCACCGCATCAACATGGTTTGCTGTTAACTCAACCAGAAGATATGACCCAACTGTTTACTACGGTAATTGGTGCGGGCTTCCAGCTTAACTACCATGCCATTGGTGATAAGGCTAACCATGTTGCACTGAACGAATTTGAAACCACGTTTAAGAGTATTGGCGGCAGCGAACTGCGCAACCGCATTGAGCATGCACAGGTGATTGCGCCTGACGACCTAGCCCGCTTTGCTTCGCTGAAGGTGTTACCTTCCATGCAGCCTACTCACGCCACCAGCGATAAGAACATGGCGGAAGATCGCCTTGGCAAAGATCGTATGAAAGGCGCTTACGCGTGGAAAACGCTACTCGATTCGGGCATTGCCCTGCCCTTAGGCTCTGATTTCCCTGTTGAGCTTGCTAACCCATTTTACGGGCTTCACGCTGCTGTTACGCGACAAGACAGAAACAATCAACCCGTAAAAGGTTGGTATGCCCACGAAGCGTTAACCATTGAACAAGCCTTTAAAGGATTTACTTTAGATGCTGCCTACGCAGGGCACATGGAAGATACCTTGGGCACACTGACGCCAGGAAAATGGGCAGACTTTATCTTCGTCGACCAAGATATTTTTACCATTGATGCCAAAGACATTTGGAAAACCGAAGTACACGCAACTTATGTGGCTGGAGAAGAAGTTTTTTCTAAATGAGTAGCGAAAACAAAAGCCTGTTAACCAAAGGGATTGGCGGCATTGGCGCTGCCCTTTTGGTGTTAAATGGCCTTATTGGGGCGGGCATTTTTGCTCTGCCCGCTAAAATGGCCGCTGAGCTCGGCGCTTTCAGCCCTTACATCTTTTTGATTTTTGGCGCGCTAATGCTGGCCATTGTGTGGTGTTTTGGGCAGCTAGCGGCGCTGTACCAAGAAACCGGCGGACCTGTGGTGTACGCCCAGAAAGGCTTCGGCGACGCAGCGGCGTTTCAAACTGGCTTTATTTACTATTTAGCTCGCGCAACCGCGATTGCAGCCAACATGCACGTGTTATTGCTATACGCCGGCTATGTGTGGCCCGAACTAAATGCGGGAATAGGCAAATCATTCGCTATTATCGCGCTTACCACAGCACTAATCGTAGTGAATATTGTCGGCCTTAAGGCCGCCATGCGTTCACTTGATACTATCTCGGTGCTAAAACTGCTGCCTTTCGTGGCGCTCATCGCGATTGGCTACTGGCAGCTCGATTTTTCTACTGCGCTAGTACGTTCTTCGGAAACCGTTGTACCTGCATTTGACACCATTTCTGCCGGTGCCCTACTTACGCTTTACGCTTTTATTGGTTTTGAAACGGTAGTGGTCACGAGCGGCGAGACCAGTTCACCCAAAAAGACCATACCTCGGGCTTTAATGCTTACAGTTTCAGGTATCGCCATATTTTACTTTTGCGTGCAGTGGCTTTATTGGCACACTGTAGGGCCTGCAAAGCCGGATAGCGCACCACTTATTGCACTCGCCAATATGATATTTGGCGAAACTGGGGCGCTTATAATGACGCTAACCGCCGTGGTGTCGGTTGCCGGTAACTTGTTAGCGAATATGATATCTACGTCTCGGCTAACGTTCTCTATGGCGCAGCAGTCACTTATTCCAGGTAAGCTAGGCAGCGTCCTGGGTAGAGTCCACACCGCCTTTGCTACCCCCTATTTTTCCATACTAGTACTAGGGCTATTCGCCGGTGCTATGGCGCTTAGCGGCAGCTTTGTGTGGTTAGCTATTTCCAGTGTACTTGCTCGGCTTGTGGTTTATGCCGTATGTGTAGCAGTATTAATAAAAGCGCAGCGGGCGTCTTTGCAGAGGGCTTCCTTACAGAGCGCTTCGTCACAAAGCAGCTTGCAGCCGATTACGTCTGAGAAAGGTGCTTATCCTGAGGATGCAACAGCCACACCCGCAAGCTCTGTAAAGCTGATAAGACGTTTGATACCCTTTGTCGCACTAGCGGTTTGCGCATGGTCTATTGCACAGTCGTCAACCAACGCGTGGCTATTTTTACTGGGTGAATTAGTGGTTGGCGCACTGCTTTATTTTTTTTATTTCGCTCCAAGCAACAAAGAATCAAAAGGTTAAACCGTGGAAATTCAAGTTATACCCGTTACGCCCTTTGCCCAAAACTGTTCATTAATTTGGGATTCATCCACTAACAAAGGCGCGTTTGTCGACCCAGGCGGCGACGTTGAAAAGTTGATTGAAGCTGCATCGAATAAAGGCGTGAGTATAGAGAAAATTATACTCACTCATGGGCACTTAGATCATGTGGGCGGCACTGTCGCCATTGCTGAACATTACGGTGTACCTATTGTTGGGCCGCATATTGGCGATAAATTCTGGCTAGATGCACTTATGCAGCAAAGCCAGATGTTTGGCTTTCCACCCGCCCAGCCTTTTGCTCCCAACGAGTGGTTAAACGACAACGATACCATTTCAGTGGGCAATTTAACGCTAGAAGTGCTGCATTGCCCGGGTCATACACCTGGACATGTGGTGCTGGTAGAACGCTCAAGTAATCGCGTTATTGTGGGTGATGTCATTTTCGCAGGCTCTATTGGCAGAACTGATTTCCCACAAGGTAATCATCAGCAATTAATCGACTCGATTAAACAGAAAATTATGGTGCTGCCGGATAATATGACGATTTACCCGGGTCATGGGCCAACCACTACGGTTGCAACCGAAAAGGCCACGAATCCTTATGTGTCTGGCAGGTTCGGTTAGCCTAATTAAAAATAAAAAGGCGAGGTACGTTTAATTGCTATTAACGCCCTCGCCTTCCTGTTAATTAACGCCCGCTACATACAAGCATGAAGCGATAATTAACAGACCTTACAAACAATGCTTATTCGTAAGCGCCGCTTGCATAATGCAACTCATAGCTGTGGCTATAAATTTCAAGGATGTTGCCAAACGGGTCTTCCATGTAAATCATGCGGTAAGGCTTTTCACCCGGATAGTAATAACGCGGCGCCTTCATTCGCTTTTTACCACCAGCAGCGACAATCTTCTCAGCCAAGCCTTCTACATCTGGGTCTTGAACACAGAAATGGAAGATACCGGTTTTCCAATATTCAAAGTTGTTTTCTGGGTTCTCTTGGTTGCTGAACTCAAAAATTTCAACGCCGACACGATCCCCTGTTGATAGATGCGCAATGCGGAATTTTCCCCAACCTGGACCAAATACATCGGTACACATTTCGCCAATCGCCGAGTCATCTTCAACAATCTCGGTTGGCTTCATGATGAGGTACCAGCCAAGTACTTCGGTATAAAATTTCACGGCAGCTTCTAAGTCAGGTACTGAAATTCCAATATGAGAAAACGTACGTGGATATGGTGTTTTTACTGCTTCAGTCATCACTTACTCCTATTTAGTGCAAGTTATCGAAATGGCTTAAGCGGCCGCCTCGTCAAGAAGGCCAACTCGAACACCGCTTAAGTGAATGTGCATACATAGTAGCTAGACAAAGATGAAACATGAAATTATGATATTTTCTAAATTTAATAAATTTAAATTATACCCGAATGATAAATCCTACTTGGCTAGACACCTTCATCACGTTAGTAGAAACGGGGAACTTTACGCGCACCGCAGAGCAACGGTTTATGACGCAGCCGGGCGTAAGTCAGCACCTTAAGAAACTGGAAGAGGCATGTCAGTGTGAACTAGTCATCCGTTTAGGCAAGGGGATTCAGCTAACTGAACAGGGCCAGCGTGTGTACCACTATGCCAAGGAGCAGCAGGAAAAAGAGCAAGATTTTATTGCCAGCTTAAAGTTTGACGCCCCTTTTGAAGGTAAGTGCGTAGTAGCCTGCTCGGGTGCGATTGCTCAGCGTATTTACCCAGCCTTACTGGCACTGCAAAAACAGCATAGCGCGCTTAATATTCACGTGGAAGTCGCACCTCGTCGTACTATTTTGTCAGGCATTGCGAACAATACACTGGAGCTTGGCATTGTGACAAACCAGCCAGAGAGTGAAGATATACATAGTGAGTATTTAGGCGAAGAAGCATTGGGGCTTATTCTACCGCGAAGCCTACCTGACGCGCTTGCTGCGCAGGTTCCTGGGTTATCTGAAAACGCGCAGGGTTTTATTTCGGGTTCGGGTTCGGGTTCGGGTTCGGGTTCGGGTTCGGGTTCGGGTTCGGGTTCGGGTTCGGGTTCGGGTTCGGTAGCAAAGGTAGCAAGCGTATCTGGAAAAGCAAAGAGTAAAACTGATGATGGTAGAACAATAGAAGCCGTCATCAAGCATCTAGGGCTTATTAATCACCCTGATGCCATGCACTACTTGCAGCGCTATTTTAACGATTGCGGAGAAGCTGAGTTAGCTAACGTTAATCCAAATAAGCTGACTCATACCGGCTACATCAACCAACTTTCGCAAATTCTACTGCCGGTAAGCGAAGGGTTGGGTTACACCGTGCTGCCCACCAGCACACTAGACTTTGTGTCTTTTGCCGACAAACTTACCGTCTACAAAGCCAAAAATGAAGTAACCGAGCCCCTATACAGTGTTCAAACACCCCACAGCGCCCTACCCGCCCGCTACCAAGCAGTTAAACAAACCATCACCCAAGCATTGGGTTAAAAATGGGGTCAGAGTACTTTATTAAGCTAGCGAACCTGAGTATTGGGGTCAGAGTACATTATTACGCTTAGTTACCAACTAAGCGCCGGGCTTTTTGATAGCGAGGCTATTAAAGTTACTCTGACCCCATAGTTCGAGTTATGGGGTCAGAGTACATTATTACGCTGGGTTACTAACTCAGCGCCGAGCTTTTTGAGAGCGGGGCAATTAAAGTTACTCTGACCCCATAATTCGTGATTAGTCGTGAAGCGATGGATCTGGTGCAACCATTTCAGCTTCTTTTTTGTGTTCAGGGACATCCACTTTACCCGAGGCTATGACTTCGCCTTCCTGCCATAGCTTCCACTCACCCCGTTCGTAGATATCCCACTGTTCATCGTTTGTTAGCGGTTCAGTAGCAATAATGCTCACTACATCTTTTGGCGTGGTTTCAGCTGCAAAATCAATTTCCACCTCTACATCACTTAAACAAGCGGGGCCGAAAGGCGCTCTGCGGGTAATGCTAGCTAACTTTGTACTACAGAAGGTAAAGAGCCAGTCGCCGTTACTCAGTAAGCAATTAAATACACCTTGCTGAGCATACTCCTTTGCAAGTGAAACTAACGTTTCAGCTAACTGCTCAGGCATAGCGTCTCGAGGGAGGTTTTGCCTAACGTTATTCATAATATCGCAGAAAAGCTCTTCGCTATCGGTATCCCCAACTGCTTCGTAAACACCCGTACGGCGCGAGAAATTAGGGAGTTGTCCGTTGTGCGCAAACACCCAGTATCGCCCCCACAGTTCGCGAGTAAAGGGGTGCGTGTTAGCTAAGTTAATGTTACCCACATTAGCCTGACGAATATGGCAAATCGCATTCTTGCTTTTTATGGGCAACTTCGAAACAAAGTCTGCGATGGGTGATGTGGCGCAAGGCTCGGGATCGTGAAACATACGCACACCCTTCCCTTCATAAAAAGCAACGCCCCAGCCGTCTTTATGCGGCCCTGTTTCACCACCGCGGCGAGTCAGCCCGGTAAAACTAAAACATAGGTCAGTAGGAGTGTTCGCACTCATGCCTAAAAGTTCACACACAACGTTTGTCACCTATAGCAGTTATTTCATTAAGTATGTCGAGAATACGCAAGCACTCGAGCCGAATCAATTCGACATTGGTCCGTAATAAAGGAGAGGCAACAGACTTTACAACTCATTCACCTTTTTAAAGCCAATGACCTTCATACCACTTTATTTTAATTGAATTGCGTAAAAACGTCCGTTTTATGTTTATCTCCCCTTTCATTTGCGATAAATAATAATGATAATCAATTACGAACAAACTATTCTTTCATATATATGATGCGCTACCACTCTTTCTCGATTTATTCGCACTTCGTCATTGTTATGTGTTCGGTGTTATTACCTTACACTTCTTTTGCTAACGAGGTTTCGCCTTCAACTCATATCGCTAATACTGGGAACTACGAGGTAAATCAAACCTTTAAGCATTTATTAAACGAACACCAAATCGTGGCAATTGGTGATATACACGGCTCCGCGGCACCGACCGAGCTCTTAATCAACGCTCTGTCTGATCGTGATATCTTTGAGAGTGTCGACGTTATTGTGACTGAGTTTGGTAATAGCCATTACCAAGCTGAGTTGGATGATTATCTGCTTAACCCCAATACAAAGGTTTCACTGCAAGAGTTAGAGCCTTTGTGGCAGGACAGTATTTATTTTATGGCGTGGCAATGTAAGCATTACCGCCATTTTGTGCAGACACTTAGATTACTCAATGCATCGTCAAACCATAAAGTTCGCATAGCTCTAGCCGAACCAGAGTTTAAATGGGAAGGATTGAGCAAAGAGCAATGGCAGTCTCTCACCGAAACACGCATTGTGAACTATGAGAAAACTGTGAAGCAGGTAGCTGAACAAAACGATAAAGCGATTCTTCTGTTTGGCGCAATGCATACATTAAAGCAGCCGGTGTCGTTAAAGCGCGGGGAAGTAATCAATGAGTTTGTGCCCTTTACTTCTAAGCTTAAGGACCTAAATATTGCGACAGTATGGACCCACTTTTCCACATCGACAATACCTGATATTTCTACTCCTACGCTTGTTTTGCTTAACGAAAAGAGTGAATTGAACTCCCCTTTATCCAGCGTTTCAGCACGATTTGCAGACGGCACGAATCAAAAGCTTTCAGACGTTGCTGACGCATACTATTACCCAGGCCCTTTGGACCGACATGCGCCAGTGCCTTCACATATTAAACGAGACAGCCAGTGGCACCACGAGATGAGTCGACGCGCCGCAATAGTTGACGAACGAGTCTCAGCACAAATCGCTAAGCAATTAGCTGAATGGCAAGCCGAAACCGACTAGCAATACGAAATTATGGGGTCAGAGTACTTTTTTAGTAATGTACTCTGACCCCATTTATTCGGCGTGTTGTTGGGGCTGACAAATCCCATGTAATGCTGACGGGTCGTCGACACTGAGATAAAGTGTGTCCATCGGCTCAATAAAAGTCGCTAAACCAGAGTAATACTTTTGTTCTGAAACAAAAGTAAGTTTAACGTTTGCGTTGCCTCTACCGAAATGGAACTGTTCTTTTGTTGAAGCAGCCGTCCAACTGCCTGTTTCTACTTGTTTAATATTGGAAAGTGGAATAACAGTCATTCCCCACCACGAATTATTCACCATAAGCTTATCTTTTATAAGGTAAACAGAGTAATGCTTGCTGACTCTGTAGTTAGCAATAAACATCACTATGAGGTAAAAAACCAAGGTTGCCACCACAATGGCAACCGTTTCACTCCAAAGTGCTATGGCGAGATAACTTGCATACGTCGCAACTACAAGCGCTACGCAAACCAGTGACACATGCCACCACTGTGCGGACCATAAATGCAGATTGGCTATGGCGGGAACATGGTTTCTACTAAAACGAGGAATGGCGTAGTACCAACTGGCGGGCTCATGAGCAAACATAAGTGCCAACTCTAACTTCTTTGCTTCTTTTGACCCTTTTTCATAAATGTTATCGCCTTCATATTGTTCCAGCATATGAATTCGCGGATCGCCAGAGAGCTTTCGAGCTCCCCACAACGCTTTAACTATCGTTACCAGAAGGAGAATTTCTATCACCATCAATACGGCAATAATCGGATATTTAAGATAGGTAATGAATTCAAAGTAATAGGCTAACTGCTCTGGATAGTTATAGCGTGCGACCAAACTACTTAAAGAAAGAACTAACAATAATTTCCACAGAGCCTGATTGCCAATTTGAATGATCCAGAAATAGTAAAGTACAGGCAAAAAGACAAAATATGCCAACGTAACAAGCAAGGTATTTCGCCAATGTGCGCTAGCCCAAATACTTTCAAAGGAGAAGGTTATTTCAGGAAGGGTTTCAGGTAAAAATAATGTGCCCACATAAAAGCAGGCAGCAGCAACTATTAGAAAAGCTATCCGGTATTTAACGGGTTTGCGCATAATTCATCCCTGATGCGTTAAACAAGCTGGCTGAATGCCGAACCAGCGTTACACCTACCATACTGAAAATGCGCTGAAACCAAAAGCGTAAATCGTAAAACTAATGGGGTCAGAGTACGTTACTTAGAAATGTATTCCGACCCCATTAATTTAATGTACTCTGACCCCATTTTTTAAGCGGCTTTCACTTTGGGAGAGTCTTCGTGCTCAGTAGCGCTGCTTTGAGTATCGCTTTTTGTGTTGCGTGACTCGTCGGTAGTTTGGCTATCGCGTACGTTCTTCTGCACCGTAATAGCGGCAAAGAGGCTTAGAGTGAAGGCCATGCCGAAGAAGCCTTTTTCACTTAATAAAAACTCAGCATTTAATAAGCCAATTACCAACAATATGATGGCTGATGCAGTAGCTACAGCTGATGCAAGGAAGTATGCTTTGGTCGCTGGCACACCTTCCATTTTATCGCGTACCGTTTTTTGTAAGCTCACTACAGAAAACAAGCCAAATAACATAATAGTGAAGTAATAACCTTTTTCATTAAGCGCCATTGGGGCATTGTAAAGGCCGATAAAATAAGCGCCTACACCCACAATTAGGGCTGCCAGTGATGCTATTCGAAATGCTTTCGTTGGTTTATTCTGAATCTGCATTGTTAAATTCCTCGATAATAGTTGTCTCACCGTTGCTCGCAAAAATAACTGCCTTTTCCGATAAATCGTATTTCTGCATGTAACGAGCAAGGCTTCCAAATGTAGTTGTTTCCACCTTACGACCGTGATCGGACAGCGTCACGCCGTCGCTGAACATACTCGCCAAGCCAAGTTTGGCGCGGCTCATGTTTACTTTTTGCGGCGTAAAATATGCCTTTGCATTAGCTTTTAGCTGGGCTATATCTGTGGTGGAGTACACCGCAGCATTCAGCACATCTAGGGTGTACTCGGTACAGTTTTGTCGTTCACTGTTGAATGGGTTAGCAACGACTGAATAGCGTGGGTTATGCAACAATTTTGCTCTATCTTCGCTGTACATACTTATAAGCGCTTGCTGCACGGCAACCGATGGGATAATGAGGCCTGCTTCGAGCGCATAAGCACTCCAGAAAAAATCTACCGGATAATCGGTAACTAGATGACTCTCGTCTTGTTCATCAGCATCTTGATACAAATTATGGATTGCATAACCTTTGGCTGTCTCTCCATTATTTAGCTGTATGCTTGAGTAGATAGCAATAGCAGTGTGCGTAAAGCGAATGCCCTCCGGCATGTCTTCAATCGGTCTGCCTCGCCTTGCAATAATGAAGGCACGAGCTCCTTGGCTTGCCGCATACTTTTCTACTTCTTTAGAAAAAATGGCAATGGCTTCTGGTGAAAACGAAGGTTTTCCGTGCTGCTGACTACCTGCCAAAGCGTGATTAGCGTTGGCAGTAAGTAGTACCAAAGCCACAGCTATTGAATACAAAAATGTTTTCATACTCTTCCCTGCTTAAATTCTCTCGACTTGCACTGAATAAGAGCCACCTAAA
The DNA here is from genome assembly GCF_055755235.1 of Alteromonas sp. R7. NCBI lineage: Bacteria > Pseudomonadati > Pseudomonadota > Gammaproteobacteria > Alteromonadales > Alteromonadaceae > Alteromonas > Alteromonas sp. R7. The sequence goes on from NZ_JBVTQX010000013.1 coordinate 46,080, forward strand.
GCGCTCGCTATTTATTATGAAGCGCTAGATGCACAACGCTTCGCTGTAGCAGTGTTTTACCAAACTATAGCCACTTTTATAGCGTCCAATCGCGCTTCAAAGTTCGAGCAATTAATTAACCGTTAGCGTTTAGTTGTGGTAGTAGTTGTCGTAGTCGTTGTTGTGTTAGTGGTCGCAACGACTTTGTTTGGCGCAGGGTCTGCAGTAATGATTATTTCGGTAATCACTAACGGCTGGTTATTATCAACGGAGAAATGATGACTAGCTCCGTGAATACTGCGGCTACTCTCGTCAATCACACTTTCAGCAACTGCGCTACCTGCCACTACAGCACTGCCGGTTAGTATCACCGGAACAGCGACTACGGCACTCGCTACTGACGCCGTCGTTGCTAAGCCTTCAGATGCAGCAAGCGCGCTATGTTTACTGGCTTTGCCACTGTGGTCGATAGAGTCATCTGCCATTACAGAATGGGTAAGAAGCGCACTACCTAATAGTGCAGTTAACATCAATGTTGAACGCGAATTTTTCATATCACTTGCTCCTAGTATGTAAAGGCGAGATGTGCCTGAACATGTTCTACACTAGAACCAAGAATAAATTTCGTAAACCACAATCGCTGATGTAGTATTAAATTACACCACAAGTATAAATATTTAATACCATGAGCCAAATTAACCTTGTTTACGACACGCTTAAACAATGTTTACGAGAGCAGCGATTTACCTACAAACAGATCGCACAGAAACTGAACGTAAGCGAGGCCAGCGTAAAACGAAATTTCTCTTTACAGGCTTTCAGCCTCGATAAACTGGAACAGATTTGTGAATGTCTAAATTTGTCATTAAGCGACCTTTTTAGCCTGTCGCAAAAGCAGCAGGAAAAAATTTCCCAGCTATCTGAGCAACAAGAAATGGAGTTACTTGCCAATCCCAAGCTACTGCTTGCAGCCGTATGTGTGCGTGATGGCTGGCGATTCTCGGAAATCATCAAGCACTACAATATTTCTGAGGTAGAGGGCATTAAGCTAATGACAACCTTAGATAAACTCAAGCTTATAGAGCTATTGCCGAACAACCGCTACAAGCTACTCATTGCGCAAAACTTTCGCTGGATCCCTGGCGGCCCGCTAGAAAAATTTATGGAGCAGGAAGTAATGGTGAAGTTTATGGATCCAAAGAAAAACGAGCCATGGATGTTTCGTTTCTATTTACGCGGCCGCTATTCTCAGACCTCGATTTCCATTATTCAGCGCCGTCTTGAACAACTGCGACAAGAAGCAGCTAAACTCAGCAGCGAAGATAATGCCCTACCAATTGAAGAACGCCAGCACATTGGCCTTTTAATGGCGATGCGGCCTTGGGAACCCTCGCTTTTTGAAAATATGAAGCGAAAATAACCCTGTCGAAGTATATTTGGGGGGGCAGAGTACATTTCGTAGAAAAGTACTCCGACCCCATTAGTCTACTACACAGAAAATTACTCTGACCCCGTTAGTTTACTGCTCAGAAAAGTACTCTGACCCCATTATTGGGAGGCGCTTTTTGCCTGCATGGTGACGGGTGCTCTGTTGGAGAGCAGCAGATAAACCATGCTGGCGATGATTAACCCTACAAACCATGCGTAGGCGTAAAGCGTATCGAAAACGGCTGGCACGCTTTCTAGAAAACCAGCTGCGTGAAGAAAACCGGGGATATTGGGTAAAATGCCTATAACAAGCGCAGTCACACCCGCCATGTTCCAACCGTTGTTCGCGCCATATTCGCCAGCGTGTTGAAATAGCGCATCTATGTTTAAGGTCGATTTTCTTAAGATAAAATAGTCGGCAATTAGAATACCCGCGATAGGGCCAAGTAGCGCAGAATATCCCGTAAGCCACGTAAATAAGTAGCCACCCGCGGTTTCAAGAAGCTTCCAAGGGAAGATAGCGACGCCGATACCAGCGGTTATATAGCCGCCCATTTTGAAGCTTATTTTCGAAGGCGCCATATTCGAAAAGCCATAAGCTGGGGCTACCATGTTAGCGGCTAAATTTGTGGTTAACGTGGCAAGTGCTAACGCAGCAAGTGCCAGCACTACACCCATGCCGCCCATTCGACCGGCAAGTGCAACAGGGTCCCATATGGCCTCACCATAAATGGTGACCGTTGCTGACGTTACCGCTACACCGATAAAGGCAAATAGCGCCATGGGTAATGGCAAGCCAATAGCTTGGCCTAACATTTGGTCTTTTTGTGATTTTGCAAAACGCGTGAAATCGGGAATGTTCAAAGCCATGGTTGCCCAGAAGCCTACCATGGAGGTTAAGCCCGCGAAGAAGGCTGTCCAAAACTGCCCTTCTTTGGCTCCACCTTCAACAAACTGAGACGGCGTTGACAACATTTCGCCAAACCCACCAGCATTAACGTATGCCCAACCAAGAAGCGCTAAGCCCATTAAGATCAAAAATGGTGCAGCAAAAGTTTCAAGCCAACGAATAGATTCGGTGCCGTGCTTAATAAAAACTAAGTGCATCGCCCAAAAGGCAAAAAAGCACAGAGTTTGAGTGATATCGATACCTAAAAACGGTAACGCTTGCCCCACAAATGCGTCGCCGCTGACGCTGTTTAAAATAACGTAAATAGCACTGCCGCCTACCCATGTGTTAATTCCAAACCACCCGCATGCCACAAGTCCACGAGCCAATGCAGGAATTTTCGCGCCTTTAGTGCCAAATGCGCTACGTAACAAAACAGGAAAAGGTAAGCCGTATTTGGCACCCGCATGGCCTATTAACATCATGGGTACGAGCACGATAATGTTTCCCAACAGCACGGTTATTACTGCCTGGTACCAGTTCATACCTTCAGAAACCAAACCTGCTGACAAAAGATAGGTGGGTACACACACCACCATGGCAACCCACAATGCCGCATAGTCTTTCCATACCCACGTTCTAGTTTCCGCGTTGGTTGGCGCTAAATCTTCATTCCATAAATCGCCATCGTAATGGGAAGGTTTTGTCATGGTTTGATTGTTGGTATTATCCACGATCTATTTCCTTATTGGGTTTGCTATTACTTGTTGCTTCTTTTTACACAGCGTCATGCTCGGCAAAGCGGTAGGTTAAAAAATGCATCAGCACTCTCAACGGCGAAACGATTAGATTAGAGGCTCGCTGCTAACCTTTATTGGAGCCTGCTGATCTTTGGTGAACAACAAAGGTCAACAGCCCCTAGCAAAAAAGAAAAGCAAAAATACTGCCGCTTCGCGCGCTTTGTTAACGCAAAACCTAAATACCGTTTTGCTACGTCGTTATTTAGGTTAGCTACGCACGTTTCTTTTTAGAAGTAGGTGATACGCTTTATATTGTTAAACAAAGCGCAACTACGCTAATTAGAAATTACGTCTTACCGTTACGCCATACGTCCTAGGCTTCGCATAGGAAATCTGGCTGGTTCCATAAAAACCAGTTACGTCAAAGCCAATCAATTCATGGTCTGAGTCAAACAGGTTATCTACATAAGCCGCTATTAGCCATTTGTCCTCAGCGTCTACCCAGGTTAAACGAGTATCAGCCGTGGCATAGCTATCAATTTCATGAGCGGTAAAATTCCGCGCATTGTGAAAGGTTTCCGACTGATAATTGGCTGACAGTTGGGCTGCCATATTGCCGTCGAAGGCGTCCCAGTTATAGCGAAGCATGGCAGACGCTTGATACTCTGGGGTGAATGGCGGCGTTGTATCAGCAAAGTACCCAGAAGCCACTTCTAAGTCTTCAACCACTGCATCGGTATATGAAAAGTTAACCATAACATCTAAGCTATCTGTCGGGGTTAAGAACACTTCTAATTCAACGCCGCTAAATGAGGCTTCTTCGTTTGACACCACCCCCGCATTATTCACCCACGAAAACGACTGGTAATCGCTGTAGTCATAATAAAAAACATTGGCATTAAAAACGCCGCTTCCCTGCATAAAACTGTGCTTTAAACCCGCTTCATACGCAGTAAGTTCTTCAGGTTCGTACAAGCTGAAACCTCCTTGAAGCGGGGCATTGAAACTCCCCGCTTTTACGCCCCGATTGATGCCTGCATAGTACAAACTATTACCCACACTGTATTCCAGCTGTAGCTTGGCCGACCACAGGTTTTGATCGTTAGAATCGACCAAAGTTTCTAAAGACGTCGTAGTGGTGTCAATTTCGATAACGCGGTCGTTAGTATTCTCGTTCTGATACACATTACCTACAAAGTCTTTGTCTTCACGGGTGTAACGTAACCCACCAACCAGAACAAGGTCGTCGGTCAAGCTATAGTCTATTTGCCCAAATACAGAATATGACTCGGTTTCAAGAGACACCAGGGTGTTATTTTCTTCACCGCCTAAGAAAAAGGTGGTGGGTGAACCCGCCAAGCCTTGGCTATAGTCCGTATCGATAGACAGATAATAAAGCCCCCCAACCCACTTTAAGTCTGCGGATTCACCTGAGAATCGAAATTCTTGGCTAAACTGCTCTATGGTGCTGTTAGATTGAAAAATAAGTTCGGGTGACGCGGTTTGGTCGGAGTCGAGGCCAACGGTACGTTTAAACTCTTTGAAATCAGACATGGCGAAGAAATCGAAGCTTTCAAATGCATAGTCTAATGTTGCCGCGAGGCCTTTTGACTTGATCTTGTTTTGATCGTCAAAGGCAAAGTCTTTATTTACTTTATTGCCCGACCCATCAGGGTCGAAGTTACCGTTGAAGTCGCCGCCTTGCACAGGACGGAAAGGATCGCCATTGAAGTTGCCGTCTACGCACACGCCCGCTTGAATAGTGTCACAGCCAAGCGGGTCGTCAGCAGCATAAATAACGTCAATCACATTGCCGTCGGCATCTTTTATCTCGGTGGTGTTCACCACCTGATACGGGCCTTCACTTTTGGTTGTATCTGACCAGTTACCGCTTAGTAGCAGCGAGCCTTCTTCGCCAATGTCAAACAGCAGCTGAGCACGAAACGCTTTAGTATCATCGTTGTACCCATTTTCCCCGCCTCCCACAGAGCCTAAACGGGTATCGGGTGCAGCACCGTCTTCATAAATATTCTCTAGTATCTCACCTTGCTGATTAGTAAACCCAGAAAAGCGGCCATAAATACCGTCTGCTAGTTCGCCTGATATGGCCCCTTCAAAGCGGTATTGCTCGAAACGTGCGGCAGTAAATTCCGCGTAGCCTTCTGTATCTGCAGTGGGCTTGGCGGTAACCGTATTAACCAGTCCGCCTGTGGCATTTCTTCCGAATAATGTTCCCTGTGGGCCTTTAAGAATTTCGATGCGAGCCACATCGAATAAACCAAAGGTTTGTGCTTGGGTACTGGCTAAATAGCCACCGTCAACGTATACCGCCACCGGCGCTTCCGCCAAGTCAGCGTAATCGTTTTGCACCACGCCTCGAATATTGAAAATAGCACGCTGACCACCGATATCACCGGCCAACGATACGCCGGGGGTAAACGCGATAAGCTCAGTACTGCTTTCAAGGCCAAGTGCCTCTAATTGTTCACCAGAAAACGCAGTAATAGCGATCCCTACATCGCTTATATTCTCGTTGCGCTTTTGCGCGGTAACTTCAATACTTTCCCAAACATTCTCTGCAGCAAAGGCCGCTGGCGTACTTAACGCCATAGCTACGGTTAACGCCAGCAGACGCTTGTGTGTGTTTAACGTATGCATGTTTTACTCTCGTTTATAGTTCTTTTTAACAAGCCTTGCGGCGGTGTTGTCCCGATATTTTTATAAGAGTAACGGTCGACGTGAACTGCATATCGATTGCCACTGGGGTGCAAACCTAAGGCAGGACTGGAGAGGAACTGCCAAAGGCTTGCGGTTTTAAATTGTTATTATTGATGGCTCATGGCTGAGCCTAAATCTCTGTTCTTTTACCTGCTGCGAGCAACTATTTGTCATAAAGGCATAATAGTTACCTGGCGTGGGTAAAGTACTTATGGCCATTTATGGTTAATCAAGGTCAATACGCCATGACATTAACTTGGAAATGAAAAGCTCACTCCTTCTCGAATGCCGCTTGAAGGCCAACGTTGAGTAATGGTTTTGCGTTTGGTGTAGAAGCGTACGCCATCCGGGCCGTATGCGTGAAGGTCACCAAAGAGTGAGCGCTTCCAACCACCAAAGCTGTGATAAGACACGGGCACTGGCAGCGGTACGTTTATGCCTACCATGCCTACTTGGATATTGTCTGAGAAGTAGCGAGCAGCCTCGCCATCTCGGGTGAAAATGCACGTACCATTGCCGTATTCATGGCTGTCAATGAGCTGCATGGCTTGTTCCATGCTGTTAACGCGCATAACTTGTAGTACAGGGCCAAAAATCTCAGCTTTGTAGCTGGCCATTTCCGGCGTAACCTTGTCGATAAGCGTTGCACCTAAGAAGAACCCCGTTTCGTAGCCTTTTACGCAAGAGTCTCTGCCATCAACGACCACATCAGCCCCTTGCTCAGCCGCGCTGGTTATGTAGCCTTCTACTTTCTCTTTGTGCTGAAGTGTAATCAGTGGGCCGAAATCGTTAGTCGCATCGTCAAAAGCTCCTACTTTTAAGCTTTTCATGGCTGATTGCATTTTATCTACAATTTCATCCGCCACTTTGTCGCCTACGGCAACCACGACCGATAATGCCATGCAGCGCTCGCCTGACGAGCCAAAAGCAGCACCTAAAAGCTGATTTACTGCGTTGTCGATGTCGGCATCGGGCATCACAATAGCGTGGTTTTTAGCGCCACCTAATGCTTGGCAGCGCTTGCCATTAGCATTGGCTTTCGAATAGATGTATTCGGCGATGGGCGTTGAACCCACAAAACTCACCGCTTTAATGCGCTCGTCATCAAGTATTTGATCAACCGCTTCTTTGTCGCCATTTATAACGTTAAAAACGCCGTCGGGTAGCCCAGCTTCTTTAAGTAGCTTGGCTAGGAAAATAGCGCAGCTTGGATCTCGCTCAGAGGGTTTTAAAACAAAGGTGTTGCCGCATACAATGGCAAGCGGAAACATCCAAAGGGGCACCATGGCCGGAAAGTTAAATGGTGTAATTCCCGCCACTACGCCAAGAGGCTGAAACTCGCTCCATGAATCTATACTTGGCCCAACATTTTTACTGTGCTCGCCCTTTAACAACTGGGGTGCACCGCAGGCAAACTCAACATTTTCGATACCGCGCTGTAATTCGCCTGCCGCGTCGTGGCTTATCTTGCCGTGCTCCGCACCAATTAACGCAATAATTTCATCGGCATGTTCTTCTAGTAAGCTTTTAAATTTGAACATAACGCGAGCGCGCTTACTCACTGGCGTATTGCGCCACTCAACAAACGCATTTTGCGCGCTGACGATATCGTCGTTTACCGTCGCTTTTGACGCCAGTAAAACCAGTTTTTCTGCCTCGCCCGTCGCTGGGTTATAAACATCTTGCATGCGCCCCTTTGGGGTACAGGTTTCACCGTTAATAAAGTGGCCTACTACTTTCATTATTTGTCTAATCCTTTAGTTATACGTCTTTACAAGCGCTGTGATAGCCGCGCTGATAATATAAAAGGGCGTCGGCTTCTGGGTCTTGCTTGATATCCACTACCTGGCAAAAAATAACGTCGTGAGTGGCCACACTTTTAACGTCTGTAATTATGCAATCGAAGCTTACTGCAGCATCGGCAAGCCTTGGGCAGCCGGTCGTCGATTCAACCCAATCACCAATTTCAAAGCGTTCGTTCATGGGCGCTTTACCACCGAATGTGTTTGAAATTAACTGATGCTGTGAAGTAAGGGTGTTGATAACCAAATGCGTGCTGTTTTTAAATACCTGATGTACAGATGCACCGCGATTTAAACAAACCAATAAGGTTGCAGGGTTATCGCTTACGCTACATACGGCGGTCGCCGTAAAGCCTGCACGCCCTTCTGGGCCAATGGTTGTAACGACGTTTACCGCTGCCGCTAAACTCGACATACCTTCTCGATAAGCTTCGGGAGTTACCGGGGGAAGCACTTCTGTTACTGCGTTTTTTATTGCTGTAATAGTCATACAAATATCCTTTAAGTTGGCGTTACACGATGTGGCAGGCTTGCTCGAAACTTAAGCGAGGTAAGCGTTTATGTACTTTCTCTTTATCGCCGTAGCCAATGTTCAGTAAGAAATTCACCTTCCACGTGCTATCTGAAAAGAAAGTTTCGTTAAGTAATGTGGGGTTGAAACCAGACATGGCGCCAGCGTCAAGGCCTAGGGCGTGAACGGCGCTTATTAAGTAAGCCCCTTGCATAGAGCTATTGCGCATGGCGGTCTCATAGGCCGCTTCTGGACTTGAAGTAAACCAGCTTTTCGCATCTGCATAAGGGAATAACGTAGGAAGCTCTTCGTAGAACTCTTCGTCGTAGGCCACTATAACCGTACAGGGTGCGGTCATGGTTTGCTCAACATTACCGCTTGAAAGGCAAGGTTTGAGCTTTTCTCTCCCTTCATCTGAGGTAATGAAAACAAATCGCGCTGGGCTGCAATTTGCCGATGTTGAACCTACTTTTACTAAATCGTACAGCTGTTTCAACACGGCTTCTGAAATAGGTTTGTCGAGCCATTTGGTGTGGGTATGCGCATCGGTAAAGAGTTGGGCTAGTCCAGCGTCGTCAAGCGGGCTAGTTGTTTTAAACTCTGTATTTTGTGTATCAGTCATTTTAAATTCATTCCAGTTTTATCAAATCTTTTAAGCGCTACGCTATGCTCTCGGTTTTTGCGCTTAGCGCTTTTTAGCCATTACGTCATTGAGGCTGTAGCTTTGCAGCTTGTTTACAATGCATACGCCTCATCAGCTAAGAAACACCTCATAGCCTGATGCAGTGTCATGTTCACGTTAGGCCACTTGCCCTAAATAGCTGCGCAGCAGTTCATTAAACGCAATTGTGTTTGTAATGCTTGATGCATGCCCGCCGTATTCCATGACCGACAATTCGGCGTTGGGCATAGCTTCAGCCAGCATCTGTGAACGCTGCCACGGCACCAAGGTGTCGTCTTTGTTGGCAAGCGCTAACGTTGGTGTGGTGATGGCGTGCAAACTCTTATCAATATTGAACGTACTAAGGGCACCAATGCGGGCGAGCAAGTTTTCCTCGTTAGGGAAATGGTTGAGTAAGTGCGCCTCTTCCTCTGCCAAGTGGGCGGCATTCGCGGCTATCCAATCAGGCGGAAACAGCAGCAGCGCCTGAAGTTGCAAATACATGTCCTTTCTGCCTGCCGCCAATAACGCTTTGCGTATATTAAAGCAGCGCAATGTGTGCGGATTTGGACTGCTCCACGCATTTACCAGCACTAAACTTTGTAAAAGCTTAGGTTTAGACAAAGCAAGCTCAAGCCCCACCAAACCACCCAGCGCGTGACCGACGAAATGGCACGCTTGCACTTCAAGTTTTCTAAGAAGTGCAGCGAGTTCATCCGCCATATGTGAAATGCTGTAATTCGCTGGCAAGTCACCCACACTTTTGTTGGTGCCATAGTGATCGTAAGTGATCACTCTGTAGTCTTGGGCAAAGTCACCCAGTTGCGGCTGCCAAAATTTAGCTGCCCCGCCCAGCCCTGAACTAAACACAATCGTAGGTGCGTCGGGCGACGTCAGACCGTGTATTTCGTAATGTAACTTGTTACGCATTTCGCCGTTCATTTCGCCGCTAATGTGGGCGTAGCTTGCCTGCACATCAGAATGCATAAAGCTCACCTATATAAAACCAGTGGGCGCAGTTCGCGGGAAGTCCAAACATAATCACCTACCCAATGTGTGCTACAGACGCAATTTCAATTAAGGCTTCAGGCTTTACCAGCCCAACCTTAATGCAGTAGCGCGCTGGCTTTTCACCTGGAAAGTATTCGGCGTACACCTTGTTTACCGCGGCGTAGTCATCCCAATCGGTAATAAAAATTGAGTTGAAGGTGACGTCATCCATAGTGCCGCCCGCTTCTTCGATGACACTTTTAATGGTTTCTAGAACGTGGCGCGTTTGTGCTTCGGCGTCGCCGACGTGGACTACGTCGTTGTTTTCGTCAAACGGTAAGGTACCTGACACATACAGAATATTGTCAGCTATAGAGCCTGGAACAAAAGGAGCTATTGGCGTTGATGTACCTGCTGGAATAATGGCTTTCTTTGGCATGTTCTTATCCTTTTCGTTGCGCTTTCTATGCGTTGCTGCCTAGCGCCTATAAGTGGTTTACTTCAATTCGTGCTAACTGATTTATCGTGTTGTTTTTGTCTGCGTTGGCTAGTAGATGCTAAGAAGAAAGCACCTAACTCGTCCCTTCAAATACTTCACAGAACTGCACGGTGGTAGACACCCACCCGAAAAACGTCTGAATGTTGAAAAGTGAGGCCTCGTGAATATCTGGCGGGCCAGCTTGATATGCCGCATCGGCCAGCACCACACCAAAATATTCCAGGTGGAAGCCATCGCGCAGCGTAGATTCCACACAGACATTGGTTGCAATGCCTGTAAACACTAAGTTGCGAATACCGCGTGCGCGCAGCATGCTGTCTAAATTAGTATTGTAAAAACCGCTGTAACGGGTTTTAGGAATAATGATGTCGCCATCTTGAGGCTTTAGCGCATCGACAAGCGCGTAATCCCAAGTCCCCTTGGCGAGCAAACTTCCCTTAAGCTCTGGTTGTTTGCGCATGGTTTTAAGGGCATTAGACTTATACCAGTTCGGCGAACCAGGGCCGCCGGCCTCTTTGTAGTCGGCATCCCATCCATTTTGTAAGAACACCACAGGCATGCCTGCAGCCCGCGCTGTTTCAAGCACTTTAGTGGTGTTTTCAATGACTGGCGCCGTAGTGGACACATCAAAACCCGCCTTGTCTAAGTAGCCGTTTTTACTGGTATAAGCGTTTTGCAAATCCACCACAATAACGGCAGTTTCCGCAGGGTTTAACGTCAACGGTTCAGGCTTAGCTGGCAGTACGGGCTGCCCCGTCTGGCGCGCTTGAAAGCACCCTGAGACCTCAAATATTTCACCTGCTGACATTAGGCGGCTCCCGATGTGCTAAGCAAATGCTGACGGGATTTCATTAGCGGCTGAATTTTAGTGCCGAAATCATCCATGCCTTTAAGGAAGTCATCGAAGGTCAGCAATACACCTTTACAGCCCGGCACTGTGGCTATTTCATCAAGCATAGAGGCCACCGACTCATAGGAACCCACCAGCGTCCCCATGTTCAGGTTTACTGCTGAGGTTGGGTTGGTCATATCGCGGATATTCGTGTCTTTACCCGATTTCTTATCAGCAGCTCCTTGCGTTGCCATCCAGTCCAACGCTGACTGATCTTTGCCGTCTTTATAGCTTTTCCATTTCGCCATGGCGGCTTCATCCGTCTCATCGGCAATAACCATGATAAGTACCGCTGAACCTACGCTGCGACCGTGTTTTTCAGCCGCTTCAGTTAAGCGCGCTGCGGTTGGTGCAAAAGCGGTAGGTGTATTTACGCCTTTACCAAAGCAGAAATTATAGTCGGCATGACGGGCAGAGAAATCCATGCCTGCTGCGCTTTGACCGGCACAGATAAGTGGAATTTTTCGCTGTGGCTTGGGCAACATTCGGCAATCATCCATTTGGAAATGCTCGCCTTTAAAATCGCTTTTTCCGGTTTCCCATAATTCTTTGACTACCTGAATGTATTCATCCAAATACTCATAGCGGTTACCGAAAAATTCATCGCCCGGCCACATACCCATTTGCGAGTATTCAGGGCGTTGCCAGCCAGTGACTAGGTTTACGCCAAAACGTCCGTTGGAGATAGAGTCGATGGTACTGGCCATGCGCGCCATGATTGCAGGCGGCAAGACTAGTGTGGCAGCCGTGGCATATAGTTGAATTTTTGAGGTAACAGCAGCAAGGCCTGCCATTAACGTAAACGACTCTAAGTTGTAGTCCCAAAATTCGGTTTCACCGCCAAACCCTCGCAGTTTGATCATAGAGAGCGCAAAATCCATATCGTACTTTTCAGCCTTCATTACAATCTCTTTGTTGAGATCGAAGGAAGGTTTGAACTGAGGCGAATTTTTCGAAATTAGCCAGCCGTTGTTCCCAATCGGAATAAATACACCTATATCCATGTTGTACCTCTGCTTGTATGCGTTTTAAGCGGTTTATCCCGCTTTTTTTAAGGTTGCCGAATTCAAAACATTGAAGTGGCGGTATACTTAGTGAACAGCATAAAGCAGGCCAATTCATTTAATCTATAAATTTCAGCAACTTACAAAATTCAGCAACCCAAATTGGACTTATTGGTTCAATTTAGAACACCAAGTCCAGTGCAATTGAACTTAATTGGTGCATATTTGTGCAAATGGGTTTATAGCGACGAGAACTCCACGTAAACTAAGCGCCTGATCACGGAAATTCCGGTAAAGAAGAGACGAGTAGTGAGTAAATCTGAAGGTCAAACAATTACGAAATCAGCGAGAGCATTTAGCCCGACCACGCAAAAGCGAAGAGAAAAAGCGTTATTAGAAAAGCGTACTCGCATTATGGATGCTGCCCTTTCCTTGTTCTCAAAGAACGGCGTGAGTGGCACCACTGTAGAGCAAGTATCGGAACTAGCGAATGTCTCAAAAAGTAATTTACTGTATTACTTTAAAAGTAAAGAGGGTTTGTACTTATCGGTTATTACCCACCTTTTAGATGTGTGGTTAACGCCCCTTCAGAGCTTTTCAGCAGAACAAGACCCTATAGAAACCCTGAGCGACTACATTAAAGTAAAACTTGAAATGTCGAGGGACAATCCAGCTGAATCTAAGCTTTTTTGTATGGAAGTGGTACAAGGTGCCCCTCTTTTAATAAAGGAATTAGAAACGCCGCTCAAAACACTGCTGGACGCGAAAAGCGCCGTCATTATCGAATGGATTGAAGCGGGTAAGCTAAAGCCTGTTGACCCTATACACTTGATATTCAGCATTTGGGCCATTACTCAGCATTACGCCGATTTCAGCGTGCAGATCAAAGCCGTAACCGGTAAAGATTTAAGCGATCCCGCTTTCTTCGAGAGCACGCTAAGCAACATTCAGCACATTATTTTAGGCGGGCTAAAGCCAGCGTAATACTTGATGCATGAGTTGCCATGGGCGTGGAATAAATTTGAGGGAGGGTCTTTTGGCGCTCTCGCATGTGGAGGACATTAACCACTCTTACAATGGTAATAGTGACGAACTTTCTTTCAAAAAACCTTCCAGTCGCTCGACCTGGGTAATTGCCACGCCCCCGTAGCGCTTTTCAATCAACTTTAAATCATACAGCTTCGTTAATGATTTATGTGCGGTAAGTACGGTAACGCCCAATCTTTCAGCATAATCGCTTTGCCTTAACGGTATAAAGACGTGCTTAGAGGTAAGATACGATTGATAAATTAGCTTAGCTAACTGGACGTGAGTGGGTAAGCGTCGAATATCATCCAACCTTTCCAGCGCCGAGTGAAGCTTTATTGCCAGTGACCGGGTGATGAATTCAGCAATCGCTGGATGTTGGCTTGTCAGAGAACGAAAAGCAGGTTCAGATATTTGTAATACCTTACATTCCGTTAGCGCTTCAGCGTGATGCGTTCTTGCAAGTGATGCATACAATGTGAACTCGCCAAACGTATCTCCTCGTTGCAATACAGTAGTAATTTGATAACTGCCGTCCAGGCCATAATTACCAATCTTTACTTCTCCTGATACCACAACAGACAGCCCTTTGTTTTTACTTCCCCTATCGTGAATTGTCGAGGTAGCCGCATAGGTTCTTAGCGTTCCAAAAGGCAAACAAAGCTCGACGTAGTCGTCAGGCATAATGGTTTGCTGCTTGCCGTGAATGTAAGACATGACATTCAAATCTATACAAGTATATATTCTTACATGTTAACGCAATGTAAATTCACTCTCAACAATCTCTTGGTAGGAGTCATTACAATGGGTTATCAATGGGCAATTTTAGCGGTTTTTATCATGTTTGCTTTGCTGGAAGCGAAGAATGGTAAGCTATTTAAAAAAGCGACAGAAGTAAGCGATGATGGAAAAGTAGAGCTGATAGGTACGTTACTCTTATTTATTGTAACCCAGCCACTGGTTCTATTTTGTTCTGCAACAATGATGGCACTAGCATTTCCCCAATATCAGGGAATACTTGTAGATTCCCCTATTCTCTTGCACATAGCGCTACTTTTGATTTTCGATGACATGATGCAATATTGGTGGCATAGGCTCTCACATTCCACCCGATTTCTTTACAACTTACATAGAGCCCACCATAACGCTAAGTACATGAGCGTTCGCATTATTTACAGAAATAACTTTTTCTATTACCTGTTTATGCCTTCGCTATGGTTTTCCGGTGCACTAATTTACCTAGGATTGGGTTGGACCTATGCCTTTTACTTGGTGATTAAACTTACCGTTATCACTGGCGCCCACGCGGAGTGGAAATGGGATAAGAGACTTTACAATATTCGGAGGTTACATCCTGTGGCCTGGGTAATTGAACGCACGATATCAACGCCTTCAACACATAGTGCGCATCACGGATTAAAAGCCGATGACGGCGTGACCAACTATAAAGGTAATTATGGAAATCTGTTGTTCTTTTGGGATGTGCTATTTGGTACCGCTAAGATCACCAGGCAGTATCCTGCGCAATACGGTATTGAGGGGGTGTTTTACGCCAACTGGAAAGAACAGCTTATTTGGCCGCTTTATAAAACACCACGAAAGCCTAGAGTAGTGCACATTCCATCGACGAAAGTGAACGATGCTAGCCAACCTTTGATACCGAACACAAAACAAATACCTACGGGTGAAACAATTGAAAGTAAAGCCTAGCGCATTGATACGCAGCAAGTGGGTTCGTGCTAGAATAGGGTCTTAATCTAGAACAAGCAGCGGCACTTTATGAATCAACAACCCAATAACCCCTTACATGGCTTAACGCTAGAGAAAATCGTCACGCAACTTCACGAGCGTTACGGATGGGATGGATTGTATTACCGCATCAAAGTGAACTGCTTTAATAACGATCCTTCGATTAAATCGTCACTTAAGTTTCTTAGAAAAACCCAATGGGCGCGAGATAAAGTAGAGCAGCTTTATATACAGACGTTTAGTAATAATGCCTCAAATAGTGAATCTTAAAGCCATTTGAGCCGCCAAAACTTGAAACCGGTTTCCACAAAAACGATTCAAGTGGGTCTGAGCCGCTTGGGACATTAGACAAATAAACCAAGCATTAGTACGAGAAAAAGCCCAATAAAACCTATTAGGGTTGCCATACACGTCCAAGACACAAACGTGTCTTTCACAGAAATATCAAAATAACGGTTTACGATCCAAAACCCCGTATCGTTCACGTGAGACATGGCCGTAGCGCCTGCCGCTATTGCAATTGTCATCAGGGCGAGTACTGATGGTGAAAACGCCAGTTCCTGCACTACAGGGCCCATTAAACCAGCAGCCGTTAACATGGCCACCGTAGCCGAGCCCTGAATAATTCTGACTGAAATTGCGATAAGAAACCCGGCTGCCAATGGTGGGAGCGGCGATAATGCGACAACATCGGCGAAGGCCTGCCCCGCCCCAGAATCGATGAGCACTTGTTTAAACATGCCACCCGCGCCTGTCACCAGTATGACTAAGGCAACCGGCTCTAACCCTCTTGATGCAATGTTTCTAATTTGTTCGCTTGATAAGCCTTGCTTCTTCCCTAGCACTTTAAAACAAGCAATGGTTGCAATGGTCAGGGCGATAAAGGGATGCCCAATAAATAGCAACGCCTCTTTCAAGAAACTATCGGGCAACGTGAACTTCGCTAATGTTCCAATCAAAATAGCCACCAGAGGGAATATCAGTAGCGCAGCCACTGAGGTAAAACTTGGAAGGTGTGCTGGTTTATTGTGCGACGCCTCTAAAATGTGAGCAGGAACCGGAACATACAAGCGCTTGGCCAAAAACGTTGCATAAATTGGACCGGCTAAACATGCGCAAGGTACGCCCACAATAAAGCCGAATAATATGACTAAACCGATATCTGCCCCTAAAATTGAGGCTACCGCTACAGGTCCTGGTGTTGGAGGAATAAAAGCGTGAGTGACAGCGAGCCCTGCTGTGAGCGGGATTCCGTAATAAATAAGCGACTTTCCTGATTTCTTTGCTAACGAGTAAATAAGAGGCATTAATATGATAAGCCCCACTTCAAAGAAGACAGGTATAGCAACAAGAAACCCCGTTAACACAACCGCCCACTGACTATTCTTATTACCAAATTTATTGTTGATAGTTTGCGAAAGCCTATCAATGCCGCCGGATTCTTCTAAGAATTGCCCGAACATAGCACCAAGGCCAACAATGGTCGCTACAAATCCCAACGTGTTGCCCATGCCTGACTGCATGGAAGCCAGTACGTCGGCCGCTTGCATTCCCGTACCCAGGCCAACAAACGCTGCTGCCACAAGAATAGCGATAAAAGCATGAACTTTTCTAACTACAACTAAATATGTGAGAAGCACAATGCTACAAATGGCGACAAAAAGAAGGGAAAAAGTATCGGTCATACGTGCTCTCTGGTACCTGTTAGTGACATTGTCTTCATGTCGACGAAGCCATAATACGGAAATCACCCGCTACCTTTACAAGCTAAGTTGAAAAACCCAGCCAATGTTAAATATTTATTAATACAAGATAGCTATCTGGTAACACTATTATAATCACCCCTTGAACGCAACCGGTTCCCAAACTAATATTTATGAGTAAGATGGAGACCAAATAACTCGCTCTTGATGTACTCCTGAATTTTAATGTGAGAGATAAGCTTATGACCCATTGCCATGTATTTTTCGTTTCGGGAGTTTCAGGGACGGGAAAATCGACATTGAGCCAGCATTTAGCCCAACGTTTTGACATGCCTTTCGAAGAAGGAGATCGTTACCATAGCGAGGCAAACGTAGAGAAAATGTCTTCAGGTATACCACTGCAGGATGCAGACAGATGGGAGTGGTTAATTACGTTAAACATGATTGCCAAGCAACACATTCACGCCGACCGGAACGTGGTTATAAGCTGTTCAGCGCTGCGCTCAGCCTATCGAGACGTGCTAACCAAAGATATCGCGTCTCACTGCCACTTTATTTACCTTCATGCGTCACAGTCTGTGCTTAGTGCGCGATTAAAACAACGGGAGCATTTTTTTAACGGTGATGCTATGCTCGAAAGCCAGTTTGCAGCCTTAGAGCTGCCTTCTAAAGACAACGCATTCATTATTGATGTTACACAAACTTTCGAGTGTGTTTCTCAGCAGGCGGAAGACTTTATACGCCCTTTGATATCGAATTAAACATCACGACATTAACACTCACTTCCGCGCGGAATAGCGGACCTAGCAGCACATAAAAAGATCGAAAAATGAGTAAGGTAAAAAAGTCACGCACAAAAATATCAGACGTAGCCAATCATTTGGGCGTTCACAAAACTACCGTATCTCGTGCGCTTAATAATTCTAGTGGCATTTCTAAATCACTCGCCCTTAAGATCAAAAATGCAGCGCGAGAACTAAACTATATTCCGAACCGCGCCGCCCAATCATTATGCTCAGACAATAATAGAACCATCGCGTTATTGCTTCCGTCTTTTGGAAACAACGTGTTTAACGATGTGATGTTAGGCGTGAAGGCCATTGCCGACAAAGCCAATTATGCGTTGATGATTGGCGACTCGACCTATACCGAGCTTGGCGAGGAGCGTACTGTCGAATCTTACATTCAACAGAACGTGAGTGGATTCATTCTTACTTCTACGCGCCACACTGAAGAAACGAGAAAAATGCTGCTAGCCACAGGGACGCCTGTAGCCGAAATTATGGATATTTCTAGTGAGCCTTTTGATATTAACTACGGGGTAAACAACGAATTAGCAGCCCAGTCTATGACCCAGCATCTTATCGACAAAGGGCGTCGCAACATTGCTTTTTGCTCATTGTATTTAGATTGGCGTGCAATATTGAGAAAGCAGGGCTGGGCAACCGCACTGGACAATGCTGAGTTGTCCGCCGAGCGATATGTTTCCTCTAGAGCCGACGCCACATTTCAAGCTGGTGCTGAGCTTCTTTCAGAAACACTGCATAAATGGCCGGACACTGATGCGCTATTTTTTGTGAGTGACGAGCTTGCTGCTGGCGCGGTGATGGAATGTAATAGACGAGGTATCAAGCCTGGTAAGGATATCGATATCTGCGGTTTCAATGACTTGAGTTTTGCGCGCTCAATTTACCCTACCCTAACCACCGTATCAGTCCCGCGCCGTAAGATGGCAGAAATGGCAGCTGAATCATTGATATCGCTAATAGAGGGCGAAGACGTTGAACAAGCGAGCCAAGTTCTACCTTTTGAGCTTAAAATACGAGAAACCGCTTAGTAGACGTTTGGCAGCTTTA
Source organism: Alteromonas sp. R7 (assembly GCF_055755235.1). Classification (NCBI taxonomy): domain Bacteria; kingdom Pseudomonadati; phylum Pseudomonadota; class Gammaproteobacteria; order Alteromonadales; family Alteromonadaceae; genus Alteromonas; species Alteromonas sp. R7. The sequence goes on from NZ_JBVTQX010000013.1 coordinate 64,527, forward strand.
GCCCCTAGACTTGGTGCTCGTAAACCTGCGTTTCCTAACCTATTGCCTTTGAAGTTAGTCCTCAAAAACCCAGTGATAGTGCCATTTTAACGAAATTGCAGGGTCGTAAAGAAAACTCCCCTGCACACTCGCTCGATATTAAAGTGTAACCATTACTATTTAGGCATCAGTATAGAGTGTAGTTATCCACTTCTCTTCATTGATGAAATTCCAGCTCCAGTCGGCCCACTTATCGTCTAAGCCCATCGCTTTAACTTCATCGAGGGTTTTGCCGTCTTGCTTAAGTGCCTTAACGTAGCTGAACGTTTCAGAGATCATAGCTAAAAATGCGCTGTATTCTTGCTTGTTACTGATGTCGCCGTGGCCAGGAATAATAACGGTTTCATCGTCTATTTTAGCAAGCAGCTGTTTTACTGAGTCCATATAGCCTTCCACATTACCGCCAGCACCTTGGTCGATGTAGGGAAAGCGACCATTAAAGAACAAGTCGCCGGTGTGCATAACGTTGGGTTGCTCGAACCACACTACGCTATCGCCGTCGGTGTGGCCTACTGCTAAGTGCAGCACGTGAAGGGTTTCACCATTGAAGTAAATTTTTATTCCGTCTTCATAGGTGATAGTTGGCAGCGCTTCCGGTTTTATCTTTTCATCGTTAGCTAGACGAACACGCACATTTTCGTGCGCCAGAATGGTCGCACCTTTATGGCTGTGGAAAAACGCATTAGAGCCTGTGTGATCGCCGTGATAGTGCGTGTTTATCACATACTTTGGCTTGTCACTCCCGAGCTCACCAAGCTGGGCCGCTATCTTTTCTGCAAGCGGCGCAAATTGATCGTCGATGATCAAAACACCGTCTTCCCCAGCAGATACGCCGATATTTCCACCTGCACCTGTAAGCATGTGCACTGAGCCTTTTATCGCTGTCGCTTTAACTTCGACATCGGCAAATCTATCTTGTGCATTTGCGGGATTAATCGTTGAATAAACCAAAGGGCTCGCAGCAATAAACGCAGCCAAAATGTGTGCGCTAAAACGAGGTGCAGTTTTCATTATTATTTCCTTGTAAGAAGCCTGTTTATTAAAGACCTCTTACACTATGACCTAATTTCACAATTAGATCATTTTTTCATCACCTGGAATATTGCCAACATAGGCAAAACGGGGGAGTGTTTCTCCGTCTTTTTCAACCGACTCAACAAACATATCTAGTGGACGAACCCAAAGCGCTTTTTCGCCGTAGCATGGGCGGTAAACCACTAGCTTACTTTCATCTTCTGAATGCGTCGCCACTTCGTATACATCGTATAAATTACCTTTGTAATGCTTGTAGCGACCTGGGGTTTTAAGTTCTTTCGAGTCCATAACGTCCTTCATTAAAGTGGAAAAAAATAGTAAGGGTTAGCCAATCGCTTTCATTTGCCAAAGATTAAATGGTCTTAGAAACTAAACTCTGTGGGATTGGCCTTTTATCGGGTAATACAAAAGCGTCAGTCTATCGCATAGTATCAGTGCGTTAAGTATAACAAGTGGTTAGATTGAGGCTACTGCATGTTAGTACTCAAAAAGTACTGAGCTTATTGGCTAAATCGGTTCAAAAGGCAACACCAATTGCTGTGTTGATTGGTCGGCAGCAAGGCCTATGTGAACGCCAACAAGACGAATACCCCGCCCTGTTGCTCGTTCGAAGGCTTCCTGCATTAACGTGCGAAAATACGCTTCATCAAGCGTGGCACAGCGGTGTTCTACCGTGGTTAGTTGGAAGTCGTTAAACTTAAGCTTAACGCCCTGCGTGCGAATACGTACCGGCTTACCCGTACGCTTCTTGTGATTTTCCATTCGCTCTTGAAGCTTTTCAAATAAATGTGGCAAAAAATCTATGCATTGCTCGAAGGTGTGAATGTCTTCGCTTAGCGTGCGCTCTACGCCGATAGACTTTCGCTCACGAGATACCGATAGTTCACGCTCATCAATACCGTGAGCACGCTCCCACAGCACACTGCCAAATTTACCCAGCTCTTTTTGAATGCGCTCAAAAGGGTATTGGCGAACATCGTCGCAGGTATTAAGCCCCATACGCTGAAGCTTTTGCATGGTGACTTTGCCTACGCCCGGTATTTTTTTTAGTGGCATTTCGCGTACAAACTCATCGAGCTTATCAGGAGTAATAACACAAATTCCATCAGGCTTATTTTCATCGCTCGCCACTTTTGCCACAAACTTACAAGGCGCAACACCTGCTGAAGCTGTAAGCCCAAGTTCATTTTTAATGCGTTCACGTATTTCTTCAGCAATTAACGTGGCGCTGCCACCGCAAAATTCACTGTTAGTCACGTCTAGGTAGGCTTCATCTAATGATAAAGGCTCAATGAGGTCGGTATAATCAGCAAATATCTTACGTATTTTTTGCGACTCGGCAGCGTACACATCCATGCGCCCTTTTACGAGGGTCAAGTTTGGGCATAGCTTTAAAGCATACGCTGTAGCCATAGCTGAGCGCACACCAAATTTTCGGGCGGGATAGTTACAGGTAGAAATAACCCCTCGACGGTCGGCACTGCCGCCTATCGCAATGGGAATATCGCGCAAGGCTGGGTTGTCGCGCATTTCAACTGCGGCGTAAAAACAATCCATGTCGACGTGGATAATTTTTCGCATTACCTGCCTTTGTTCTTTACGTGCTTACGCAAAACTGTATAAAAAGACAGTATATTATTAAAAGCGTTTAATTACACTATGTCGTTGTCGATTCTTGATAAGATTGATGCCTCACACGCATGATTCAAGGCAATGTTGAACAGGAATTAATACAAATAAGCCCATTAATAACGCTTACTTTTACTTAGGCGTAATTGCGAGTGTGAGACGATCCGGCTATATTGTAAGTAATTTACTTACAGGGTTTGTCATATGGCTAGAACAATTACATTTCAACCAAGTAGAAGTATGAGCGAATTTATCGAAGCGATGGTAAGTTCAGGCAATTATAACAATCAAAGCGAGGTAATTCGCGCTGCATTGAGACTGCTTCAAGAACAAGACGCATCGTCAAAGTTAAATGCGCTGAGGCTCTTGATTGAAGAAGGAGAACAAAGTGAAGACGACATTAATTTTTCAATGGACTCTCTTAAGAAACGGCTAGATAGTAGATAGTGACTAAATTCCGCGTTTCAAAAGCTGCTGCCAATGATCTATATGAGATCGGTGTTTATACCGAAGAGTACTGGGCAAGGAGCAACGCAATAATTATTTAGATGACCTTGAGTCAAGATTTATCGAGCTTGCAAACGATGCCAACTCGGCGTTAGCTATACCGAGAAATGATATTAAATGGGGGTGTTTTTCTAGCTATGTGAATAAACATATGATCGTTTTTAGAAAGTTCAAATACGGTATCAGAATAATTAGGGTTCTTCATCAATCAATGGATATCGTTCGGCAACTTCAATAGAACTCAACGTTAACGAGCTAGATAGATATACTCACAGAACAAAAAAGCGCTGTCGATTAGTATCAAACAGCGCTTTTAAACCTTAAACCAACGATGGGTTAAGCATTACAAAATTTGGTTCTGCTTCCACTCGTTTAGTTTTTTCTGGCGGGCTTCTTCTTTTTCCATGCGCGACTTTTTACGGTCACACGGTTCTGGACAGTCACAGGCTTTTTCAATACCTAGTGCACCTAAGCCACCACAGCTTCCAGAGATTGATTTTTTCTGAAAAAGGTAACCTACGGCCATAGCCAGTACCATTGTTAGAAAGAAACCAAAAGCAAGAATGAATGTAGACATTGCTACCCCCTAATTATGAACTGTGACCAGTTTATCAAATTCTGGCGATGCATACTCTTCAAATCCGTCTTCTGTGCGACGAATGAGGAATACAGCGAGTTGTTCTTGCTCAGCAACCGCTATCGCTTGTTCCCATCCCATTACATTAAACGCCGTAGCCAAACCATCAGACGTCATTGAAGAAGGATGAATTACCGTAACCGAAACCAGGTTATGTGAGATAGGTTTGCCCGTTGTGGGGTCGATTAGATGCGAATAACGAACGCCGTCTTCTTCGTAATAGTTGCGATAGTCACCTGATGTAGCAACCGCGTTTTCTCCTATTGAGACAACTTTTTGAACAGCACGTTCAGTGGTAACTGGCTTTTCAATGGCAATCAGCCACTCACTGCCGTCGCCTCGTTCACCTTTCACGCGCATTTCACCACCTATTTCTACAAGGTAGTTTTCAATGTTGTGGTTTTCAAGGATCTCCGCCACTTCATCAACGCCAAAGCCTTTTGCAATAGTCGACAGGTCGACATAAAGCATTGGGTGACTTTTCTTTAAGCCTGTAGGCGTGGTTGACAGCTTCTTATAACCCACATATTCGCGAATATCGTCGATGTCTGTCTGGCTTGGTACTTTTTCAGGGCGCTTAGTTGGTCCAAACCCCCATAAATTAACCAATGGGCCAACGGTAACATCAAGTACTCCTCCACTAAGGTTAGCCAAGCGTAATGCCTCGTTAACTACGGTTAGCGTATCTGGTGATACGGCGAAATTGTCGGTGTAGCGATATTGATTGAACCTTGATAGTTCTGACGTTGGGTCGTAAGTAGACATCATCTTGTTAACCTCAACAAGACGGGCATCTATTTCAGCTTGTAAGCCTTCTACCGGTGTCTCCGCTACAAGGTACTTAACGTTGTAGGTTGTGCCCATTGTCTGCCCTTGCAGGTGTACTACAGGCGTTTTTTCGTCGCTACAGCTTGCGAGAAGTAGAATACCTACCGCAACAAAGGCGAGGAAAATTCGAATAGCAAATCGAATCACGATGTTGTCCTTAGCTAATATGCACATTATTCAATCGCTATTATGTGCATTCTGCGTTTTGCTTCAACGAAAAAGGGGCTTACGCCCCTTTTAATATGCTTAATAACTTTTAAGCGAGTAGTTCTTAAATTAAACGCCTAGCCACCGAAGTCATCTAGCATGATGTTTTCGTCCTCAACACCTAAATCTTTAAGCATGTTGATTACGGCCGCGTTCATCATAGGTGGTCCACACATGTAGAACTCACAGTCTTCTGGTGCAGGGTGATCTTTCAAGTAGTTCTCAAGAAGTACTTGGTGGATAAACCCAGTGTAACCTTCCCAGTTGTCCTCTGGCTGAGGATCAGAAAGTGCTACATGCCACTCAAAGTTATCGTTTTCTGCTGCTAGCTCGTCGAAGTCTTCTGTATAGAACATTTCACGAAGTGAACGTGCACCGTACCAGAAGCTCATCTTACGCTTAGACTTAAGGCGACGAAGCTGATCGAAGATGTGAGAACGCATTGGGGCCATACCTGCACCACCACCTACGAATACCATTTCGTTTTCAGTTTCTTTCGCGAAGAATTCACCGAATGGACCAGAGATAGTCGCTTTGTCACCTTCTTTCAGGCTCCAAATGTACGATGACATTTTACCAGCAGGTAGGCTTAGGTTATTAGGTGGCGGCGTAGCGATACGCACGTTCAACATAATAATGCCTTCTTCTTCTGGGTAGTTCGCCATTGAGTACGCACGAATAGTTTCTTCGTCGACTTTAGACTCGATGTCGAAGAAGCCAAAACGCTCCCAGTCACCGCGGTATTCTTCAGGAATATCGAACTCTTTGTACTTAACGTGGTGAGCCGGCGCTTCAATCTGAATGTAGCCACCTGCACGGAAAGGTACGCTTTCACCGTTAGGAATTTTAAGCTTCAGTTCTTTGATGAAGGTTGCTTTGTTATCGTTAGAGATAACTTCACAATCCCACTTCTTAACACCAAATACCGACTCTTCTAGCTCGATTTCCATGTCTTGCTTAATAGCAACCTGACATGAAAGACGGCAGCCTTCGCGCGCTTCACCTTTAGTGATGTGGTCTAGTTCAGTTGGAAGGATTTCACCACCACCTGAGTGTACATCTACACGACACTGGCCACATGAGCCACCGCCACCACACGCAGACGATACGAAGTAACCTGCGTCAGCTAGTGCACCAAGTAGTTTGCCACCCGGTGCAGTTTTGATTGCCTTGTCTGGGTCACCATTGATAGTGATAGTTACATCACCACTTGGTACCAATTTAGACTTGGCAAACATAATGATAAATACTAGCGCCAATACGATGGCAATAAACATGCCGACGCCAAGAAATATTTCTACGTTATTCATTTATATGCTCCCGAGCTCTATTACAGCTGAATACCAGTGAATGACTGGAAGCCAAGTGCCATTAGGCCCGCGATCATGAATACAGAACCAAGACCACGAACACCATCAGGCATATCAGCATACTTCAGCTTTTCACGTACTGCCGCTAGCAATACAATTGCTAGTGCCCAGCCCATACCACTACCAACGCCGTAAACGATGCTTTCAGTGAAGTTGTATTCACGCTGTACCGCAAACGCCACACCACCGAAGATTGCACAGTTAACGGTAATTAGCGGAAGGAAGATACCTAGTGCGTTGTAAAGCGCAGGGAAGAACTTGTCTAAGCTCATCTCTAGAATCTGTACCAACGCCGCGATAACACCGATAAACGTTAGGAAGTTAAGGAAGCTTAGGTCAGCTTCTGGGAAACCTGCCCATGCTAGTGCGCCTGGAGCAAGAATGTTTACATAAATAACTTGGTTAACGGGTACAGAGATACCTAGTACCACGATAACTGCAACACCAAGACCCATAGCAGTTTTAACTTTCTTAGATACCGCTAGGAATGTACACATACCTAAGAAAAGTGATAACGCCATGTTCTCAACGAAAATTGAGCGAACAAATAACGACAAATAATGTTCCATGACTTACTCCTTAGGCTCTACTTGCTCTGGACGGATAGTACGGATAAACCAAATCATACCGCCGATTAAGAAGAATGAGCTGAATGGTAGGATTAACAAACCGTTACCCTGATACCAGCCACCGTTTTGAACCAGTGGAAGGATTTCGAAACCTAAAATAGTACCGAAACCAAATAGCTCTTTAATTGTACCAATAACAATTAGAATGAAAGAGTAACCCAAGCCGTTACCAATACCATCAAGGAAGCTCATCAGAGGTGGGCTCTTCATGGCGTAAGCTTCAGCACGACCCATTACGATACAGTTAGTAATAATCAGACCAACGAATACCGACAGCTGCTTCGATATTTCATACGAATACGCTTTCAGAATTTGGTCAACAACGATTACCAACGACGCAATGATAGTCATCTGGATAATAATTCGAACGCTAGATGGGATCTGGTTACGAATTAGTGAAATAAACAAGTTTGAGAACGCTACAACGCTTGTAAGCGCAAGCGACATTACCAATGCTGTTTCCAGCTTAGTGGTAATTGCCAGTGCTGAACAGATACCCAATACCTGTAGGGCGATCGGGTTGTTGTCCAGGATTGGCCCAAAGAGGGCCTTTTTCATTTCTTTAGTATCTGCCATGAGACTTCCCTTATGAACGCCATGCTTGGTTCTTCAGGAACTGGCCGAAGCCTTGCTCGCCTACCCAGTAACGAATAGTGTTTTCAACACCGTTGCTGGTTAGGGTTGCACCTGAAAGCGCATCGATAGTGTGAGGATTGCTAGGGTTAGCATTTTTCACTACGCGAATAGCAACTTCGCCATTCTCGTAAAGCTCTTTGCCATCCCATTTGTCCTGCCATGCAGGGTTTTGCACTTCACCACCTAGTCCTGGCGTTTCTTTTTGCTGATAGTAAATAAGCTCGCGAACCGTTTGGCCGTCTGCGTCTACCGCTAAGAAACCGTACATAAGATCCCAAAGGCCGCTGCCGTGCACAGGAAGGATGATACGAGATACATCACCTGCGTCGTCGCGAACTAAGTAAACACTTGCCACGTTAGGGCGGCGTTGAAAACCAACATTACTGTTAGTCACCTTAGTGCTGTACTCAGTTTCTTTGGCTGCTTTATACATATCGTAATCTGGCTTAGGCGCTTCTACGAAAGTACCTTCGTCAAGATTTACATAACGCTGCTCTACTCGCTCGCTGTACGTGCTTTCAATTGCGCTATTGCTCATGCCCATTTCATAAAGGCCTGCAGCATTAAGAATGTTGCTCTTTTTATCTAGAGCTGCGTTTGTTTGTTGTAAAGAGCGAAGACCAACAGCCGCGCCAGAAACAACAATTGAACAAACTAAACATACGGCAACAACAATACCTACCGTTTTGCCTAAAGATTCTTTCTTAGCCGACACGTGCTACCCTCCGCTTGATATTGCTTTGTGCGACGAAATAGTCGAACAGTGGCGCCCACAAGTTAGCAAATAGAATTGCTAGCATTACACCTTCAGGGAAGGCTGGGTTTAGGACGCGGATTAGTACCGTCATGAAACCAATGAAGATACCGTAAGCCCACTTACCTTGGTTTGTGAACGACGCAGAAACTGGGTCTGTCGCCATAAAGAACATACCAAAAGCAAGACCACCAACAACAAAGTGCCAATGAGCAGGCATAGCAAACATAGGGTTCGTATCGCTGCCGATTAGGTTTAGCAAGGTTGCGAAGAACGCCACACCAATTGCTACACCAGCAACAATGCGCCAGCTTGCTATACGCATGTACATGATGAACAAGCCACCAAGAATAATAGCAAGGGTAGACACCTCACCCGCTGAACCTGAGATAGTACCGATGAAGCTGTTCATCCACTGATCCATGTTCGCGTAATCAAGGTTGCCAGAAGCCGCTTGGCTTAGAGACGTTGCACCAGAATAGCCATCTGCCGCTACCCATACTTGGTCACCTGAAATTTGTGCAGGATACGCAAAGTAAAGGAATGCACGACCAGACAATGCTGGGTTAAGGAAGTTACGACCTGTACCACCAAATACTTCTTTAGCAATTACAACACCGAAGGTAATACCTAGTGCAACTTGCCATAGAGGAATAGTAGCTGGAAGTGTTAGTGCGAACAGTACCGATGTAACGAAGAAACCTTCGTTAACTTCGTGCTTGCGCACAGACGCGAATAATACTTCCCAGAAACCACCTACCGCGAACGTTACCGCGTAGATTGGCAACCAGAAACATGCGCCATAGAAGAATAGACCTAGTGTACCCGCATTTGCCAAGTCACCGCCAAGGGCAGCGAATAGGCCTGCTTGCCACGTATCAGGTAGTGTTCCTGCGCCAGCAGCAATAGCTTCTTGCGCTTGGAAACCAATGTTATACATACCAAAGAACATAGCTGGGAATGTTGCCATCCATACCATGATCATGATGCGCTTAAGGTCAATGCTGTCACGCACGTGCGTGTTAGCTTTATTTACTTTACCTGGGGTGTAGAAAATGGTCGCCGCAGCTTCGTAAAGCGCATACCACTTTTCATGCTTACCACCTGGTTCGAAGTTTGGTTCGATCTTTTCTAAATACGCTTTTAAACCCATGACTTAACCCTCTTTCTCTATCGTGGTCAAACGGTCGCGTAAGATAGGAGCGTAGTTGTATTTGCCAGGGCATACATAAGTACACAATGCCAAATCTTCTTCGTCCAACTCTAAGCAACCCAACGTCTGAGCACCGTCAGTATCACCAGAAATCAGGTCCCTAAGCAGAAGCGTAGGAATGATATCTAGGGGCATAACGCGTTCGTAATTACCAATTGGAACCATAGAACGTTCAGAACCATTGGTAGTTGTTGTCATATCAAATTTCTTGCTGCCACTTAGGTGACCTAAGTAAGCACGAGTCACTGAGTGTTGGTTTGAGCCAGGTAGGATCCAACCGAACAATTTCTTCTCGCGACCTTCTTTTAGTAGTGAAACTTGGGTGTGGAAACGACCAAGGAAGCCGTGAACGCCCATCGCTGTGGTACCGCTAAGTACAGAACCAGAGATAACACGTACTTCACCGTCTACTTGCTCGCTAGCAGTAAGCTCGGTCAAGTCTGCGCCCATTACGGTGCGCACTAGGCGTGGGTTAGTTGCTGCAGGACCTGCTAGTGAAATAACACGACGGTTATCTAGCTCGCCAGAAGTCAGCAATGCACCAATTGCCATAACGTCTTGGTAGTTGATGTGCCAAACCGTTTTGTTCATGCCAGCAGAATCAAGGAAGTGGATGTGAGTACCCGGTAGGCCCGCAGGGTGAGGACCGCCAAATTCTTCAACATCAACTGCCGCATCGCCAGTAGCAACAGATGCACCTGCCGCTTTACAAACGTAAGTCTTGCCACCGCTCAATTGCGTTAATGCTTTAAGACCATTTACGAAATCGTCTTGGCGCTCAGCAATAATCACTGCAGGATCTGCGGCTAGTGGATTGGTATCCATTGCTGTAACGAAAATTGAACTTGGAACAGAGTCTAGCTTAGGAGATTTGCTAAATGGACGTGTACGGAACGCTGTCCACATGCCTGACTCTACAAGGATTGACTGAAGCTGCTCGCGTGTTGCGCTCGCGATCTGGTCAGCTGCAATTTTATCAAATGTCACAGCATCGCTGCCGTTCATTTTGATAACTACAGACTGAAGAACACGTTTTGCACCACGGTTAACCTCTACCACTTCACCCGCTGCTGGGGCAGTGAATTTAACGCCAGGGTTCTTTTTATCTTCAAAAAGAACCTGACCTTTCTTCACTACATCGCCAACTTGGACGTGCATGGTAGGGCGCATACCCACATATTCTTCTCCCAGAATGGCAACGCGCGTTGCAGCAGATGCATCAGCAATCTCCTGCTTTGGCGCTCCCTCAATTGGGAGGTCGAGACCTTTCTTGATTTTTATCATATGTAATCGCACTACTCTAATAGAAATACCCTTTTGCATGACCGCAGAAAACCTGCCTGTCAGCATGCAAAAGCGCACTATTAACAGGTGTAGAACACCTTTTCGTTGTTGATTGATGGAACTTGCTGCAATTGCTACGGTCAGCCTGTTATGAAGCCGTAACGCATAATTCCTTTTGCGGACGCTTAATTCGCCCTTTCTTTATAGACCACCAGCAGAAATTTACGCTTATTATTGTTTTTGTGTAGCTGCAATCGCTACTGCTGTTTCGGTAGAGGCAGAAAAGACCCCTACTTAATTTCGGGATTTTAGCATTAACCTATACGTTTGTGCCACGCTATTTCTAGATAAAGGCAAATTTTTCTACAATTTAATGTAAACCTTTGGTCTTATTCATTTACATTTTGCAAATCCATATGCCGTATCAACTTGTAATCAGGTACAAAAAAGCCGTCAAATCAGACGGCTTTTGCGCATATAAGCATTAGGTTAATTAATGGTAAGTTTAGGTTTTACCAATTAACCATTGGGTCAACTTCACTGTCGTAATCAACACTTGAAATGTCAAAACCGAACAGTTTTAAGAACTCATGGTTGTAACCTTTGTAGTCACTTAAGTCATGAAAGTTCTCTTGTGTCACTTGATCCCATAGCGCCTTAATTTTTGCCTGTGTTGCGTCGTTAGTTTCTTTGCCATCCATGCGATAGCGATTTGCTTCATCTAACGTTGGTGTATTGCCGTATAGGCACTGTGTAAACAAGCCATAAATCTGTTCAATACACCCTTCATGCGTCCCTTCCTCTTTCATCACTTTGTAAATAAGTGAAATATACAGAGGCATTACAGGAATAGCCGAGCTTGCTTGCGTTACCAGTGCTTTCAACGAGCTCACATTGGCTTGCACAAGCAAATCACTGTTTTTACCAATAATGGCTGCGGCAGCGCGATCCAGGTCTTCCTTCGCTTTACCAATCGTCGCTTGACCATAAATAGGCCATGTTAGTTCTTTACCGATATAGGTATATGCGGTGGTTTTACAGCCTTCAGCAAGCACATCGGCTTCACGTAAAAAGTCCATCCAACGTTCCCAATCTTCACCGCCCATCACTTTGATGGTGTTAAGGATTTCTTCGTCGTTGGCTGGCTCTAGCGATACTTCATGCACTTTGTCTTTATCAGTATCGTAGGTTTTCGTAGTGTACGCCTGCCCTACAGGCTTAAGCGTAGATTTATACGTTACGCCTGTTTCTGGGTCGGTTCTACGCGGGGATGCAAGGCTATAAATGACCAAATCAACCTTGCCCATTTCAGCTTTGATTTTTTCGATGGTTTCATTTTTGATTTCATCGGAAAACGCATCGCCATTAATAGTTTCTGCATACAAGCCTTTTGCTTTGGCTTTTTCGTGGAATGCAGCGGTGTTGTACCAACCGGCAGTACCCGTTTTACGTTCCGTTGGTGCTTTTTCAAAACACACACCCAGCGTTTTAGCGCCATAGCCGAACGCAGAAGTAATGCGTGATGCTAGGCCGTATCCCGTAGAGCTACCAATAACCAATACATTTTTAGGGCCTTCGCCTAAGTCGCCTTTTGCTTCTACATAAGCAATTTGTTCGTCAACCGCCGTTGCACAGCCAACAGGGTGCGCGTTTGTACAAATGAAGCCTCTCACTTTAGGCTTTATAACCATAATAATTTTCCTTATTTGAGCGTGGGGCTATTGTAATGCCGAAGCCACTGATAACAACTCGGAGCAGATGAAACCTAGCATATCGCAAACGCAAGGCGACACCAATGAAACAACGTGCCAAATTTAGCTTTGCTTTGTATTTACGAGAAAAGACAGAGAAGAAAAGAGATAGGAAAAAGAAACATTAGGCCATATCGCTAAATTCAACGAAGTGCGGGCTAGTTTTTAAAACGTTATGAACTATGAATAAGAAAAAATGGAACACAGGTGTACAGAACTGCACACCTGTGAACAACACATTAACCTAGAACGTCTAGAAGCTCTACGTCAAAGATAAGCGTGCTGTATGGTGCAATAGCTGCACCCGCACCTTGCTCACCGTAAGCAAGATCATGTGGCACGTATAAACGGTACTTAGCACCTACTTTCATAAGTTGAAGTGCTTCAGTCCAACCTTTAATAACGCCGCCTACTGGGAATTCAGCTGGCTGGCCGCGCTCGTAAGAGCTGTCAAAAGTGGTACCGTTAATAAGTGTACCGTGGTAGTGAACACGTACAGTGCTAGCCGCAACTGGTGTTTCACCGTCACCTTCAGCAATAACTTCATACTGAAGACCAGATTCAGTAACGGTTACTTCGTCACGCTTCGCATTTTCTTCAAGGTACTTTGTGCCTTCTTCAATAACCGCTTTGCTAGCTTCTTCTTTAGCCGCTTGCATACGCTTGTGAATTTCGCCGAACGCATCACGTAGTGTGTCGTTATCAACCTGAGGCGCTTGACCTGCGAAGGCGTCTTTTAGGCCAGCTACAACAGCGTCAATCGCTAGTCCGTCAAACGGATTTGATTGTAATTGTTGACCCATTTGAAAACCAATGCCGTAACTTGCTTGGGTTTCTACTGTATTGAATGTATCAGTCACAAGAACTCCTGAAATTAAATTACAAATGCAGTACAAATTTCAAACAAAACGCATAACGCGAGAATGTTTCTGCATTTTCCGGTGCAAGAGTGTATCACACCACAAAATATCTTGCTTTGAGCAATGTTAACTAGGGTGCAAAAGTATCAAAATGTTGTAAATTATAACCGAAAGTGGTTAGACAAGTCGCAAAGGACACAGTATGGTTAAGGCCATATATTTAGGAGGATAGCATGCAAACACACTACGATGCTGAACTGAAAGATACCGTTCGATACCTAGGTAAAACCTTAGGTGAAACAATCAAAAATCAATTGGGTCAAGAGTGGCTAGACCGTATTGAAAAGATTCGTAAAGGCGGCCGAGCTTCTTATCAGGGAGACGCTACATGTAGCGAAGAACTGAAAGAAACTTTCAAAACAATGTCTGACAGCGATTTGCTTACTGTTGGCCGTGCATTCGCACAATTCTTGAATTTGGGCAACATTGCTGAGCAAGAATACAATGCGGCAATGAATGTTGATGCGTCTATTGATGCACTATTTAAACACCTAGATAAAGCTGAATTAACAGCTGAAAAAGTGCAGGATGCGGTTGCAAAACTGAACATCGATCTTGTACTGACCGCGCACCCAACTGAGGTTACGCGCCGTACACTTATTCACAAACATAAAGAATTGGCGAACTGCCTTCAGGCTATTCACCAAGAGTCGCTTAATGATGTTGAGCGTAAGAAAATTGAAACCCGTATTGCTGACCTTATTGCACAGGCTTGGCACACTGAAGAAATTCGTTCAGTACGTCCAACACCGGTTGATGAGGCACGCTGGGGCTTCTCTGTTATTGAAAACTCATTATGGGAAGCAGTGCCAGACTTTATGCGCGAGCTTGATGGTCGCCTAAACGAAGATTATGAAGTATCACTGCCACTAGATGCGTCTCCCGTTCAGTTTAGCTCTTGGATGGGCGGCGACAGAGACGGCAACCCATTTGTAACGTCAAAAGTGACTGAGCAAGTATTATTACTTGCTAGAAAACGTGCGGCCAAGCTTTTCGCGATTGATCTTGATCGCTTGCAAGTTGAGCTTTCAATGTACGACTGCAACGACGCGTTACGCGAAAAAGTCGGCGACGCCAACGAGCCATACCGCGCCCTTCTTCGTCCACTTGTGGACAAGTTCATCGCAACCCGCGATGGCATTAGCGACTACTTAGCAGGTAAAAACCCAGATACTTCAAACTGGGTTGAAAGTGATGATGAGCTAATTGAACCACTGATGCTTTGCTACCAGTCACTGTTAGACTGCGGAATGCAAGTTGTAGCAAACGGTCTGCTGCTAGACACTATTCGTCGTGCTCGTGTATTTGGCATTCACCTTCTGCGCCTTGACGTGCGTCAGGACTCTGAACGTCATGCAGACGTTTTCAGCGAACTAACACGCTACCTAGGTCTTGGTGATTATGCTCAGTGGAGCGAAGCCGACAAGCAAGCGTTCTTATTGCGCGAGCTTGGCTCAAAACGCCCGCTATTCCCTGCTCAATGGGATGCGTCTGATGACGTGAAAGAAGTGCTTGATACCTGTAAGGTAATTGCGAAGCACAGCAAACACGGTTTTGGTATCTATATTATCTCTATGGCCAGTGAGCCATCGGACGTTATGGCCGTTCAGCTGCTACTTCAAGAAAGTGGTGTAGATTGGCCAATGCCAGTGGCGCCATTGTTCGAGA
Organism: Alteromonas sp. R7; assembly: GCF_055755235.1. NCBI lineage: Bacteria > Pseudomonadati > Pseudomonadota > Gammaproteobacteria > Alteromonadales > Alteromonadaceae > Alteromonas > Alteromonas sp. R7. The sequence goes on from NZ_JBVTQX010000013.1 coordinate 79,634, forward strand.
CGCTAGACGATTTGAACAACTCGCCTGACGTAATGCGCAAACTTCTGTCTATCGACTGGTATCGCGGTTACGTTAAAGGTCGTCAATTCGTTATGATTGGTTATTCAGATTCAGCCAAAGACGCAGGTGCACTTGCTGCGGGCTGGGCTCAATACCAATCACAAGAAGCCTTGGTTGCGATTGCTGATGAGTTTGACGTAAGCCTGACGCTATTCCACGGCCGTGGCGGTACAATTGGTCGTGGTGGCTTGCCAGCACATGCTGCCATTTACTCTCAGCCTCCTGGCTCGCTAGACGGCGGCTTCCGTGTAACTGAGCAAGGCGAAACTATTCGCTATAAATTCGGTATGCCTAAGCTGGCTAAACGCAGCCTAGGTATTTACGCCAGCGCCATAATTGAAGCCATGTTATTCCCGCCTCCGGCACCAAAAGAAGAATGGCGAGAGCTTATAACTGCAATGGCAGCCCAAGGTCGCGATAACTACCGTGCAACCGTGCGTCACGATAAAGAGTTCGTACCTTACTTCCGTGTTGCAACGCCAGAGCAAGAGTTAGGCAAACTCCCACTAGGTAGTCGTCCAGCGAAGCGTAAGCCACAAGGTGGTATTGAGAGCCTACGTGCGATTCCATGGATATTTGCCTGGGCACAAACCCGTTTGGTACTGCCAAGCTGGTTAGGCGTTATGCGCGCTATCGATAGCGTGAAGACACCGGAAAATGAAAAAGTGGTTAACGAGATGTTCAGCGAATGGCCGTTCTATCGTTCACGTCTTTCAATGCTGGACATGGTGTTCCATAAAGCCGATCCGCGAATCAGCGAAGCTTATGATGAGCGCTTGGTACCCAAAGAGCTTAAACACTTTGGTGAAGCATTGCGTAGCGAGCTTAAAGAAAGCATCTCGTCGCTGTTGGCTATAACCGGTGACGGCGACATCATGAAGAACGACCCGCAGGGTAAAGAGTCTATGGAGATCCGTGCAGGATATCTTCAGCCCCTTCACTACCTGCAAATTGAGCTTCTGGATCGTATTCGTAAAGCCGGTGACGATGCACAAAACACTAGCCTAGAGCGTGCCATGATGGTTACCATCGCGGGTATTGCAATTGGTATGCGTAATACAGGCTAGAGCCCAATGAACGCGTAACGTTATAATGAAAAGCCTGCTCATTGAGCAGGCTTTTTTTGTAATGTCTTAAATGCAAAAAAGGCTGGGTACGTAAGAACGTATCCAGCCTTTTCTAGCAGATGCTAGTACATCCGCTTCAGGCGTTACTAGCCGTTTACGAAGTCTACGCCTAGCTTGATGTCGCCACGTAGGCCTTCAAGCATGTCGTTTTTCGCTTTTTCTTCAAATGCGCTTAGCTCGCCGTATGGCAAGATTTCTTCAACACCGTTTGCGCCTAGGCGAACTGGATGTGCAAAGAATGCTGCGTCGTCGCTGTCGTCAGTTTGTACATAAGTGTACTCAACAACGTTCTCACCTTGCATTGCTGCAACTAGAGATAGACAGAAGCGTGCCGCTGCTTGACCCATTGATAGGGTTGCAGAACCGCCGCCCGCTTTAGCTTCAACAACTTCAGTACCCGCGTTTTGGATACGAGTAGTTAGGCTAGCAACTTCTTCGTCTGTGAACTCTACGCCTTCAACTTGTGAAAGTAGAGGAAGGATAGTTGTACCAGAGTGACCACCGATTACCGGTACGTGCACAGAAGATACGTCTACACCTTTAAGTTCAGCAACAAACGTTTCAGCACGGATAACGTCTAGTGTCGTTACACCGAAAAGCTTATTCTTGTCGTAAACGCCTTTTGCTTTAAGCGTTTCAGCTGCAATAGCAACAGTAGTGTTAACTGGGTTAGTGATGATACCAACACACGCGTTCGGGCAGTTATCAGCTACACCTTCGATTAGGTTTTTAACAATGCCGGCGTTGATGTTGAATAGATCAGAGCGATCCATACCTGGCTTACGAGGCATACCCGCTGGAATTAGAACAACGTCTGCTCCAGTTAGTGCATCAGCTAGGTCATCTTTACCGTGACCGGTTACTTTTACCGCAGTGGGGATGTGGCTCAAATCAACGGCAACACCAGGAACAACTGGCGCTACGTCGTAAAGCGCTAAATCTGAACCTGCTGGCAATTGTGTTTTCAACAACAAAGACAGCGCCTGACCAATACCACCGGCAGCACCTAACACGGCTACTTTCATACCATTTCTCCTATGGGATTACTTCACGTATTTAAACGGAACGTCACACTAATGCAACGCGGGGGAAAACTCAATCACCGGATCGTCTTATTAACGTTATTTATGGCGATTTTATCTCGATATTCATTATCATGAATGATTATGCAAAGAAATTGCGCAAAGTCTACCTGTACGGCACAATATACGCATACTAAATATAATTCCTAACGATAACCCTCAAAAAAGAAAAGAGCGCTAATGGCAAACGCAAAACAAGAGCTACTCATCAAAGCTTTTAAAGAAATTCTTAAAGCAGAAAGTTACGGTTCACAGGGTGAAATTGTTGATGCATTAAAAGCACAAGGCTTCGACAATATCAGCCAGTCTAAAATCTCTAGAATGCTAAGCAAATTCGGCGCGGTACGCACGCGAAATGCCCGAGGTGACATGGTGTATTGCTTGCCTCCAGAGCTAGGTATGCCTACGGCTAAAAGCCCTCTTAAACAGCTAGTACTGGATATCGTTCACAACAACGTAATGGTAATCATTAGAACCAGCCCTGGTGCTGCACAGCTTATTGCTCGTCTACTTGATTCATTGAGTAAAAAAGATGGCGTATTAGGGACGATTGCGGGTGATGACACGATTTTTATTGCCCCTGCTGACGTGACAAGAATTGAAGAATTAAGACAACGCGTTGAAGATTTATTTGAAAACGTTTAGCCATGGCTCCAAAAGCTGACAATCAAAAAATAAGAAACCGCATACAAGATGCGGTTTCTGACTCGGTAATTAACTGAAGCTTTCCTAAGATAAAAGCTTAATTAGCGCATCTGCTGCGGGGCGTGACGATGGTGGATTCTGTCCCGTTACCAACAAGCCATCAGTACACACTTTTACGGCGAAATCGTCGGCACTTTCATATTTTCCACCCTTTTTGACTAGCTCATCTTCAACTAAGTAAGGCACTACGTCAGTGAGTTCCATTGCCGCTTCTTCGCTGTTTGAAAATCCAGTTACCTGTTTACCATCAACTAAGTACTTGCCATCTGGAGTTTTAACGTCCTTAAGCACGATTGGAGCGTGGCACACTGCACCAACAGGCTTATTCGCTGCAATTGTGTCTTCGATTAACTTAATCGAGTGCGCGTTGTCAGAAAGGTCCCACAAAGGGCCGTGACCGCCCGGGTAAAATACGGCGTCAAATTCTTCAGCACGCACATCTTCAAGCGGTATGGTCGACGCCATTGCACTTCGCGCCAGTTCATCTTTTGTATATCTTATTGCGTCGTCTGTCATCGCATCATCTGCAAGGCTATTTGGGTCGATAGGTACTTGGCCTCCCATTGGCGACGCAAGGGTAATCGTATAGTCTTGATCTTTAAATGCGTAATATGGCGCTGCGAACTCTTCTAACCACATGCCTGTTTTCTTACCCGTATCACCCATTATTTCATGAGACGTCATTACCATTAGCATACGTTTTGTCATAAGCCCTCCTTGCGAGCATTTAAAAAATTTTCTCGTCAGTTAATTCGTGTAGTGGAGGGACTTAGATCATAAGCAAAGGCTATGCGCGGTAAGTAACAGGTGTGTGAGATAAATCGCAGACATAAAAAAGTGCCACTTCCTGTTAAGGAGAGTGGCACCTAACACTACAACTTTTTTAAACTAAGTAATTAGAAGTCGTATTTAATACCGAACTGAACTTGCCATACTGATTGGTCAAGCACTTCTAGGTTTTTAATACGTGAATCACTGTTCAAGTCAAAATATTCATATTGACCATCTACGATATTTGCAGAAACTACAGCACGCTCATATTCATAGCGAGTACGCTCGATGCGGCCCCAATCGTCATTCAGTAGGTTACCGAAGTTTTCTATATCAAAGAAAACCGTCAACTTATGCTCAGGGTAAAGCGCTGGTAGTTCTTGTTGAATACGCACATCAATGATTGTTGACCAGCGAGAGTTGTCGCCATTACGTTCAGCAATTCCACCCTTGTACTGAGCTAGCTCTGAACTATTAATATAGTCGATGAACTCTTGCTGAGCTGCTAGGTCACCACCAAATGAAGTTGCTGCAAACAATGGATCATTGATGCCATCTGGAACGTAAAGCAGGTGTCCTGCATCATCGTTACGGCTTTCACGCGCACAACGACCACCACCAACATCTAGCACACATGCGTTGTTTTCATCGAATGTGTAGCTATAAGGCTGGCCAGAGCGACGCTCGGCAAAGATTGAAACAGTCGTTTCATAGCCGTCAATTAACTCTTTCTTCCAATTGAAGCGCATTTTCCAAAGGTGCTCGGTCTGGAAGTTAGACGTGCCAGCTTGTGGTTGTTGACGATCATAAGCAGCAAAGTCGGAGTAGTTAGATGTCGCAGTTGAAGATGTACCATAGCCGATATCTTCTACGTCAGCATAAGTATAACTTGTAAAGAAGTCGAATGAGCCATAAGAGGTATCCCAAGCTTTTGAAGCAGACAAGGCGTATAATATTGAATCACCTTCATCAATTGAGCTTGTTACGATAGCTTCTGGACCTTCGCTACAGTCATAAACACCACGACCATCAGGCGCTGTACTAACTGGGTTTTCGCAGCGTTGATCATACCAGTAAGTAGCATTTTCAAGCTTGTTGTAAAGCACATCAGCAGAGAACAACCAACCTTCTAGTTCTTCCATCTCTGGCTCGTGCGCAACACCTAAGCTTACTTTCCAAGTTGTAGGTATATCAAAGTCATCTGCCAGCGCGTTCACATCGCCATCTGGGTCAATGTTAGCAAGCTGGTCAAGAATGTTCTGTGGAATGTACTGGCCTGTAGCAGCATCTGGTGTAGTAGGAACTTGGTATGTCTGACCAGAACCAAAGTCTTGATAATTGTCAGAAATTACGCCGTCATTTGAGTAGCTGTTTGATACCCAAACGCTTGGCGCCCCACCAGAGAAGCGACCAATACCACCACGTACAGTTGTATAATCAGACGCATACCACTGGAATGACACACGAGGAAGAATTACATCCAGCCCATCAACATCATTGGTGTTTGAATAGCCGTAGCGGTCTACAAAGTTTTGGTTCTCGCGGATAGAGCCTTCAGCTTCATACCAGTCATAACGGATACCAGCGTCAATAGTTAACTCAGCTGTCGCTTCCCAAGAATCTTGGAAGTAAAGTGAGTTGTAGTTGTAACCCCAGATCGCACGAAGGTCGTTCTCATCGTTTGTAATAGCATTATTGTAAAGCAGCGCAGAAGCTTCAGCATTTGCAAGGTCTTCTAGGCTGTTAAATAGGTATGAACCTTCAGAGTTTTGTGCAAATAGGTTATTTACGTCAACTTCTTCACGCTCATAACCAAACTTCATGATGTGGTCGCCAGTTGTGTAAATACCAACTAGTTTAACTTGGAAGAAGTCCTGATCAAGAGAGTTACCGTGACGGAAGCGGTCTGGACCAATCGTCAAGTAATTTTCATCGCCATCGACTTCACGTAGGAAAACGGCAAAGTTAGGGAACTCAGAACCATTTAGCGACTCTTGGCCTGTAGCTTGCGTTGTTTTTGCTACTTTGAACTGTGTAGAGAAGTCTGAAGTCCAGTCAGAGAAGACGTGTGCAATGAAACTTTCAACCTTTTCTGAGCGGTCATACCACGCAGAAGATGCGCCAAGTACTTCGTCTTGCGCTAGGAAGTTGTTACCATTTTGCTCATTGATTGAGTTACCGTCGGTAAGCATATAAGTAAACTTAGCGCGGTGATCATCGTTGATATTCCAATCGATATTTGCAAGAACTTTCTCGTCTTGTACATCGTCTTTCTGGAAGTTGCCTATGTCAAAGCCCCAAACGTCAGAAACGATTTGAGAAACTTGGGCAACATCATCTAGCGTGATATTTGGAACTTCATTAACGGCGCCTGACCCAGCAGGCCCACGATTAAGCGGTGCTACAGATTCAAATTTATCGTAAGCTACAAAGAAAAAGAGCTTATCTTTTATTAACGGACCACCTAAAGTGGCAACAAACGTTTCTTCTTCGAAATCAAGATTGAATTCTTCATCACCATTGTTATCGCCAGCGAATGAATCGTCAGTGTAATAGTAACCAACTGAGCCGTGGAATTCGTTCGTGCCTGATTTGGTTACAGCGTTGATTGTACCACCGGTAAACCCGTTATACTCAACGTCAAACGGCGCGGTCTGGATTGACAAAGATTCAATTGCATCATAAGAAATTGGAGAGCGCTGAGTAGGGTAACCGTTAGCGTTAAGGCCGAAACGGTCGTTTAATGCTACACCATCCACTGTCAAAGAATTGAACTTATTATTCGCACCCGCAATGCTAAGCTCTTTTGAACCACCGCTTTGAACGTTTACTGATGCAAAAGGGTCAAGTTGAGCCGCATCTGTAATATCACGGTCAATCGATACTACTTGCTGAAGCGCTTGAAGACCTAGACTTGTGCTAAGAGCTTCATTAGTATACCCAGTGCCTGCAGTACTACCAGTTACAGTAATAACTTCAGTGCTACGAGACGACTCAAGTTGAATTGGAAGATCCAACGCTTGGTCTAGAGAAAGATAAACGTTTTCTACTTTCGCAGGAACGAAACCATCACCTGAAATAGTGATAGTATAAGGGCCACCCACGCGAAGACCGCGCGAAGAAAAAGTGCCGTTTTCATTTGTGGTCGCGACCGAGGAAGTACCTGTAGGTTCGTGTTTAATTGTGACTGTCGCGCCAGAAAGGTCTGAGCCAGCTTCAGTGACAACATTGCCTCGAATAGACGACGTTGTTGTCTGTGCCGTGGCTGTACCAGCCAAACCTGCAGCAACAGCAACAGCGATCGCTACGCGACTTAGCTTTGCTTTGAAGTTCATGTGTGTGTTTCCCTTTTGTTTAAAATTCTTTTTTACTCGGCCTAGTGTAGTGCAAAAAGTACTACATAAAACCTATGACTTTCACTGAACCCGACAAATTGTCGTAAAGGTTCGTGTCAAATTTATTACAATTTTATATTTTTATTTAACAGCAATCGCCCGAGGCTATTGAGTTTGCAAAATAATACTTGACCATATGGTCAGGTTAATTTACTTGTTATTATTATTGTCAATCTGCGACGAATAGCTGATTCTATTCTTGGCAGATATGCTACTAATAAACAGCGTTTAATAAAAATCAGGTTTACTCATAAAAATACATAACTTTTCAATGAGTTAACACAATAAAATAAATTTACCTATTGCAATAAATAACCTTAACTGATGAAATCACTATATAAATCGTTAATTCATTTGGTCGTTTTTTTGACGAATTTCAGAATTGTTGCTACCGGAAAGTGGATAATTTTTATCTTAGCTGCACTTGTGTGCGGTTCGATAAACTATTTTCAAAATTCCGATGAGTATAGTGACATCGCCCCACAAACCGGTCAATATTTGACCTGCAAAACTGATTTACAGGGCAATAGCGACGTCTTTTCTGTGTATGTTACTGACGGTAGAATTGCTGAAATGGCAAGCGAGCGCCTATGCAATGATAAAACGATTAAGCGCCAATACGGTGAAGTTAAAGTTACAATAGGCCAAAGTGATTACGATACCTTTCGATACATTAATCATGGCGTTGTTGATTTAGCGCTGGTGAAAAGTAATGTCGTAGATGCGTTCGGGGCTGACCAAATTTATGGATTAACCAAAGTAGCATCGCATCCTGACTACTCAGCTTTTTTTATCGCGCTAAGAGAACGACCTCTACTATCTAAAGAGTACTTGCTAGGTAAAAAGATAGGATTGCTCGATTATCCGAGCAGCCGTTCTGGTCATATTGTTCCCAAAACTGTTTTGCAGAACCTCGGACTCAGTGACTCCAATTTAGATATTGTTTACTTCAGTTCTCACCAAGAACTGCGACGAGCTTTGCTCGCGGGTGATATTGATATTATCTCCTCATATTGGGCAGAAGAAGACAAAGACAACTTCTCAAGAAACTATGCAACGCCGCTGCAGGAAAGTGTAAGTGGAATGCAATGGTATTTGAAAATGCAGACGCAAAACACAGACTTATTTTGCGCTATACAGTCGGTAATTCATGAAGTTGCAATGTCTCATCCTAGACCTTATTACAAAACTATTACATTAGAGGAAGGGTGTAACTAATGGGTAGTAAGAGAATATATTTTAAGCCCAAAGCCTTTATCATCTTTAATGGTCTTGTCTTGTTAGCATGTTTCCAATGCATCGCTTTGACTGCACAATACTTTTCACACCATACTTCTCTTCACCGTGCACTTGATAAGGTAGAGCGAAGGGTAAGCCTAGACAGCGCGTTTTTAGACGTTGGAAACAACACCCTTAACACGCCTGTAAATCAGTTCGCCATTTACCGTTATCTTGGAAAACTAAACGGCACGCTTAAGGACGAAAACTACCCCGTTCTAGTCAGAGGAATCCAAGATATTGTGACGAGCAATGAAGACTTTACGGGTTACCCTTTGTCTTTTACGGCAAATTTCGTCAACGCTGAACAAGTCATTAAGGTAGAGATGCGAAGTAAAGCCGTCACCAGTACTTTTGCTTTTAGTTGGACTGCGCTTATCGCATCATTACTCGTTACACCATTTTTTGCTGTTTCGAGTAAAACCAAAAGGAAACGCGCAACCTTAGAAGAAGTTATCCCTCCTTCCCCAAAACTCGTAATCAACTTAAAAGATAAAACGATTTCTAACGGAATCGATGACAAAGCCATCACGTTGCAGAATAAACCACTGTGCTTTTACACGGCTCTAGTAAAATATTGTATAGAGCACCCCGATCAGCCTCTACAGCCACATAAAGACGTTCCGACTGAACTACTGGCTCTGGCCAACAAGAGTTTTGGTCGATTAATCGAATTGGGCCATACCAAGCGAAAACGCCCAGATTTCAATGCAAATTTAGATAAAACCCTCAGCGAAATACGCGCAGCACTTGACGATGTATTTTCTGGTTATGTTGATGAAAAAGAGACCTACTACCCACCCAGAGCGCAAGGTGAGGGCTCTCGCTCAAAGCAGCATTCGTATGCATTACCGAGTATTAAGGACGACGATATAGAGATAATTGGTAACTAGCGATATTTTGACTTGTTCAGTTAAAAACTGACCACTTGGAGAACTTTTTGGTATTTTTTGCATGCTGACTAAACACCCTGCAATACCTTGAAAATACGATAAAGTTCTAGCAAAGACCGATCCAAAAACCGAGAACTTGTGAATATAACATTGATTCGCGAGGCCTAAACGCGTATCTTTGCACCAACAAAATCAGCTTTATAGTACTATGCAATCGCCACTTATTATTGCCATTTCTGGAGCTTCTGGCTCTGGGAAGTCTCTTTTTACAAAAAATTTGTTTAACGGCTTCAGTGCTCAAGGCCGCCCTGTTCAAGTGCTGCGCGAAGATCACTACTACCGTGCGCAAGATCATCTTCCCATGGAGCAACGTGAGAAGAACAACTATGATCACCCGAATGCCTTTGAACATGAGCTTTTGAAAGCACACTTGCAAGCATTGCGCGATGGTCAGCCTATTGACTATCCACATTACTGCTATAAAACGCATACGCGTTTGCCTGAAACTGAGCGTCTAAATCCTGCGCCAGTCATTATTCTTGAAGGTATCATGCTACTTGCTCGTACTGATCTACTTCCTTTGTACGACGTGAAGATCTTCATTGATACTCCTCTTGATATTTGTTTGATGCGCAGAATGATGCGCGACCTAAAAGAACGCGGTCGTAGTATTGAATCTGTGGCAAAACAGTACGAAGAAACTGTTAAGCCTATGTATCATCAATTTATCGAACCTAGCCGCTTCACTGCCGACGTAGTAGTGACGCAAGGTGGCAAAAACCAAATTGCATTAGATGTGATCAAATCACACATTCAGCAAGCGCTTCTTTAAGGGAACATTACTATGGTGAGTTTACTGGGCATTGCAGTCCTTCTGGGTATTGCCTTCGCGTTATCATCGGCGAAACGCAATATAAATTGGCGCACCGTTGGTGGCGCATTTGCTATTCAAGCATCCGTTGGCGCGTTTGTCCTGTATTCTGAACCTGGTAAAGAAGTATTGTTGAGCGCAACGCGTTTTGTCGCCAACATCATTGCTTATAGCCAAGAAGGCATTAATTTCTTGTTCGGTCCTATTGGTGACAAGTCGATCGCGTTTATTTTTGCCTTTAACGTGCTTCCAGTTATCGTGTTTTTCTCGGCGCTTATTGCCGTTCTTTATCACCTCAAAGTAATGGGTTTGATCATCAAGGTTATCGGTGGCTTTTTACAGAAAGCGCTGGGAACTAGCCGACCTGAATCCATGTCTTCTGCTGCCAACATTTTTGTGGGCCAAACAGAAGCGCCTCTTGTGGTTCGCCCTTTTATTCCACACATGACGAGCTCTGAGCTATTTGCCATTATGGTGGGTGGTTTGGCGTCAATTGCTGGTTCAGTAATGGCGGGCTACGCTGGCATGGGGGTAGATCTTAAGTATTTGCTAGCAGCTAGCTTTATGGCTGCGCCAGGTGGCTTACTTATGGCAAAAATCATGTTGCCAGAAACCAGTAAGCCAAATGAAGATTTACATGACGTAGATGCGGAAGATACCGGCTACGCCAATGTATTTGATGCAGCCGCCAGTGGCGCTGCATCAGGCATGCAACTTGCGTTAAACGTAGGTGCAATGCTACTCGCTTTCATAGCACTTATTGCCATGTTTAACGGCCTTATTGGCTGGACAGCAGGATTATTTGGCTATGAAAACGTGACGTTTGAAGGGATCCTGGGTTATGTGCTTCAACCTCTTGCATGGGCAATCGGCGTACCATGGGAGGAAGCGCAACTTGCAGGCAGCTTTATTGGTCAGAAAATGGTAGTTAACGAATTTGTTGCCTACCTAAACTTCCTAGAGAACCAATCACAGCTATCTGAAGCATCTCAGGCCATTATCACCTTTGCACTTTGTGGTTTTGCAAACTTCTCTTCTATCGCTATTTTGATGGGTGGAATTGGTGCCATGGCACCAACACGCAGAAAAGAAATTGCGAGACTGGGGTTAAAAGCTGTTATTGCTGCAACGTTATCTAACTTAATGAGTGCCGCGCTAGCGGGCTTTTACCTCTCTCTTGGTTAAATTTCATTAATTTGGACCAGTTGGTCAAGATTTTACTAGACTAACTGGTCAGGTTTCTGTAAATTACGCGCAAATTCCTCGCGGGGTTGATTTATGTCAATTTCTGCGACTTTTTTCTGTAGCCCGTCTACCTTTATAATGCCGCAGTCAAAATATACGGGATAAAGTTATGCAATTAGTTGCTGTTGATTACCAAGCGGAAAACGCACAAGAAGAATTCGTGAAGTCACTTCGCGAGACAGGGTTCGGTGTTTTAAAAAATCACCCTATCCAACAGTCATTAGTTCAAGGTATTTACGACAATTGGCAGGGCTTCTTCGACAGTGAAGAGAAGAACGATTACCTGTATAACAAGGGTAAACAAGATGGATTTTTCCCTCAGAGCGTATCTGAGGTAGCCAAAGGCTTCACGAAAAAAGACATTAAAGAGTATTACCATTTCTATCCGTGGGGTCAGTGTCCAGAAGCGCTACACCCGCAGATTTCTCAGTACTATGAGGAAGCAAATACACTAGCGAAAGAGCTATTGGGTTGGATAGAAAAATATTCTCCTTCAGAGGTGAGCGATAAGTACAGTCAGCCGCTAGGTGACATGATCAAAGATTCTGATCAAACCTTGCTACGTATACTGCACTACCCACCGCTAAAAGGTGATGAAGAAGTAGACGCAATTCGCGCAGCTGCTCACGAAGATATTAATTTGATTACTATCTTGCCTGCAGCCAACGAGCCTGGATTGCAAGTACAAGCTAAAGACGGTAGTTGGATTGAAGTTCCTTGTGATTTCGGGAACTTGATTGTGAATATTGGCGACATGCTTCAAGAAGCGTCTGGCGGATACTTCCCATCAACTACGCATAGGGTTGTAAACCCAGATGGTGCTGACATGACGAAATCTCGTATTTCATTGCCACTGTTCTTACACCCTAGACCAGATGTTGTTCTTTCAGAACGTCATACCGCAGGGTCATACCTGCAAGAGCGCCTTCGTGAGCTGGGCGTTATATAAATTAAGTTCCTTTTGTAGTGTTATTCTTTTGCCGCAGCTAGTCTGCGGCTTTTTTTTGCCTGAATTATACCGCCTACCCTCTCAACACCCACTTCATTGATTATTCGCTAAAGTTGATAATTTGGACTGATAACGAGACTTGTCTTGCCTGTTATTTGCATGCTTGATAGCCCGAGACAAGTATTGCTCAGCGTTGGTTATGTCTCCACTTTCAAAATACGTTTTCGCTAATCCAAACAGAATTTCATGACGGGTGTTATCAAGTTTTAGTCCCTTTAAATAATATGATATCGCTGCCTCGTACTCTTCATTATCGAAAGCTTGCTCACCCAATATATAGTGGTAAAAGGGATTGCTTTGGCGTTTAGTATCCACCATTTGGTTGATTGCTTTCGCCTCTTCAAATCTATCTTGATAACGATAAAGTATCGATAAATTTTCCCATGCTGTGAGGTTTTCACTATTCAAAGATAAAGCATGCCTGTAGGCCGCCTCTGCTTGTTCGTACGCATCGGCCATTCGATAGAGTACTCCAAGATTGACCCAACTTTGAGCCAGTTCCGGTGCGATGGTAGCAGCAGCCCTAAAATAGCTATAGGCCTTGGTATAACTGTTGGCAACAAGCGCATCAGCTCCCTTATTGTTGTAGAACATCGCTATAACTTTTTCCTCTGACACAGCGATTCTAGGAAAGTAACTTCTGAGGGTTTGGGGGTCGAAATCCACGTCCGCAAAACTTCCTCCAATAGAGACGACATTGGGATCTTCTGGAAGTTGAACTCGTAAGTTGATATGACCATTTAGTAAACTGTACCCTTCTCGACGAGTCCAGTATTCAGGGATTTCTACTTCGTAGAACTTGGCTTGTAGCCCTACATGTTTAGCCAAAGCATACGTCATAATGGAAAGAGACAAGCAATTCGCGGCTCTATTATTGAACGTAGTATTTGCTGTGGTGTTTGCGCTGTTACGATAAAGCATCCCATGATCAGAATGATCGAAAATTGCTTTTACTAACCCTTTTACATTCTTTTGCAGGATACTTTTTTCGTAAACTGCCCTTTCGGCAAAAAACTGTGCGTCTTCGTCTAAGTAAAAAATTTCATCTGAAGACTCTACGGGAAATAACGTATAGGAAGGAAAGAGACTGTCATTTAACAAAGTGGGCGCAGCTTTTACATGCTGATTATCAGTAGATTGGCAAGCGGAAAGCACTATGCATAACAACAAAGGAACAGCGAGTCGAGCATTCATAATAGGCACCTTTCTTATTTACTCGATAGATTAAGTATAGCAGCGCACCATGAATTTACATTTTATTTACAACTCAGTTTAAAGCTCGTTCAACGCATAATTTTACTCGCTTCCTTAGGTGCTCATAAATTGCTACTTGGCATTACACAAAGTTAATCATCAAATTTCCCTGAAGTGCCGTAACAATTCTCAATTCAGTAGCTTTCAGTGGCGTAGGTCAGTAGTTGGCGAAACGAAGGATGTTGAATTTCACTTAACGTAATTTAATAGGTAAAAGGAAAGAGTATGAAAAAGTTAATTAGTGCGTTCTTCTTAGTTGTATTGAGTGCCTCAGCGGTTGCTGGCCATCATGCCAAGGATGGACATAAAGATATTGTCGACACCGCTGCAAGCAACGACATGTTCTCTACACTTGTCACCGCAGTTAAGTCTGCCGACTTGGTTACTACACTAAAGGGAGATGGGCCATTCACTGTATTCGCTCCCACCGATGAAGCTTTTGCTGCACTGCCGGCAGGCACCGTTGAAATGCTATTGAAACCTGAGAATAAACAAACCCTTGTTAAAATTCTCACTTATCACGTAGTAACGGGTAAAGTCACAGCAAAAGATGTAGCTGGGCTATCTGATGCCACTACCGTTGAAGGAAGCAAGGTAATGGTCTCAACTGATATGAATAAGGTTATGATAAACGACGCAAATGTGATTAAAGCCGACATCATGACGAGTAACGGTGTTATTCACGTGATCGATACTGTGTTGCTTCCAAACGATGTTAAAGCGGCGCTGTAATCCCTCTTGCAAAGAAAAGCGCTGAAAACGAAAGCACTAAAAATTAGTGCTTTCGTTCATCGATTTATGCATGTGCTTCGATCTCTTCAACAAGTCTGGGCGTAGAAACATTAAACGGTTAGTTGGTCACGGGCATGTTTAACATACGCATGTTTAAACAGGCCTTCGTTGTCATCTAACCAGTCGTCTGAATCCATTCAAGGAATAAAGAAAGGAGTTCACGTGTTCACAGTCTACACATATAGTATTGCGGGCCTTTTGCTTATAAGCTTTACCGTTTTCGTGCAAAACATCGTTGCCGCTATCGCTCACAGAAAACAGTCTCGCTATATTCCAGGGAAAGTCAGCGAGGAATTGAGTCATGATAGTTTCGTATTCAGAAGCCACAGAACATTTCACAATTCGCTCGAAAATATTCATCAGTTTACGCTCCCAGCTCTTCTTTGCATTTTTCTTGGCGCATCAACGAGTATACTTGCGGCTCTTGTTTGGATATACGCGCTAAGTCGCATTATTCATATGGGGCTGTATTACGCAATCGCTACAGAAAAAAATCCAAGCCCAAGAAGCTATTTTTATATGATAGGCACGCTGTGTACCTTCGGCGTATTTGGTCTTGCAGTGTTTAATTTGTTTTCCTAGAAACGATATAAAGTAAGAAGATAAGAGTGAAATTGAACCAAATGGTTAAATATTAAACTTTTGGTTAATCCACATTTTCTAAAATTAGGCGTACTCTTGAACCTGAACACTCACCTTTGTGTTTAGGAGTACTTGTGTATATTGAACAAGTTGGCGACCGAACTTTAGCAGATTGCAAAGTACTGATTGTCGACGACCAAGCCAGCAGCAGACTTGTTCTGGAAACTTTACTTGAAGACACAGTCGCCTGCGCCTCTGTGGGCTCAGGTAAAGAAGCAATTGAATATTGCAAGTACCATACGCCTGACCTAATCCTCATGGATGTTTCAATGCCCGAAATAGACGGGCATCAGACCACCGCATTGTTAAGAAAAAAGCCGTTGTGTGCTCACATTCCTATTATTTTCGTGACCTCTTCGTCAAGTGATGAAGAAGAGTCGAGATGTTGGGAATCTGGCTGCGTTGACTTTGTGGTGAAGCCGGTAAACGCTTGTACCCTACGCAACCGTGTAAAATCACACATCAATCACAAGCTTAGAAACGATTTGCTCGAAAAGCTTATCTATGTAGATAAGTTAACAGGTGCCTACAATCGCCACTATTTAGACGACTATTTACCCCGTTTAGTGAGAGATGGGTTACGTAACGTTACTCCTCTCTCCTTGGTTATTTTTGATGTTGATCACTTTAAACTGTTCAATGATATGTATGGTCATATAGATGGCGATAGCTGTTTGTGGAAGGTCAGTAAAACGATTAACGACGCCCTACTTCGACCTATGGACAAATTAGTGAGAATTGGCGGTGAAGAGTTTTTGGTTATTCTGCCTAACACCGATGTAGACGGCGCGAAGGCCGTCACTGAGCGCTTATTGCGAACGGTTTATGATCTGAATATTCCTCATGCGGCATCTGAGTATGAGCGCGTTACGCTAAGTGCAGGCTTAGCCGTCAAGCATGCTGATGACAATAAAACTATCGACTACGTCATGTTAGAAGCAGACAAAAATCTGTATGTGGCCAAAACCTCTGGGCGAAATCAACTCGTGGCGCCGACAGCAGTAAGCGCTGGCAAAATAAAAGCACCGAGTCATCCCACAAAACTTAAGGCCTAGGCACTATAATTAGCATTGCCTTGCTTTAGACGCTAATGCGGTACTCCCAGCTTAAAACGGCCAACGGCATTCGTGTGAGCCAAAGACTCGAGTGAATTCTCCAAAGTAATTCCCAATTCATTTAGCTGGGCGTAAAACAACTGCATTGTCGCTAGCGCGTCATCTAGTGCGTTGTGTTCAGGAAACGCGGGTAAGTCTAACCGTTGCCTACAAACCGTTAGCGTTGCACTATTACTCGGTAGCACCTGATGTTGTTTGTTTAACTGATAAAGTGCGAGCTGAAGCGTATCAATATAGAGCACTTCCATCTGCGGTAATCCACACCGTTTGAAGGCACTATCAAGCGCCATCAAATCTAATCGCGCATTGTGAAAAATTAGAACATGTGTCTTCAGTAGTGGTAGCAATGAATTGATGGCGTCTGCTAAGCCTTCGCCTTGTTGCAAAATATCTAAGGTCAATCCGTGTATTACAGGGCTTTGCCCTAAGTCCGCTGACGTCTTAATAACGTGATAGCCACTGGAGGAAAGCGTAATTTTTCCAGTTGAACCACTTACATAGCCAATCGATGTAATTTGCGTTGTCACAGGGTCTAATGATGTGAGTTCTAAATCAACAGACGCCACAGGGGTGTCGCCCAACGTTTTATCACGTAATGACTTTCTGAATTGACGCTTCCCAAACAGTACCGATGCACAGGCTTCGATTATTCGCGTTATCATGGCGTTAACTTACGCCGCCAGAGAACTTCATAACCATTGCTTGATTGGTTCGCTCTATAGCCTTGAATGCGGCTTTTAGCTGATGCTTTTCTATCGATGATAAACTTGAAACCGACACACGATTGTCCGTTACTTTATTTTCCAACTGATGACGCCAACGCAAACGATTTAAGAACAGCCAAATATCACGTAGGTTAGTCGCATCTCTTTTTGAGAGCTGTGAATTTTCCGATAGCGCGTCTAACCGGGCAAGTGTATTAGGCAACGTCACGCCATCAGCTAGCGCGTATATACGGGCGATATTGTTGATTAAGGCCACGGCTCGGGTTTTAAGGTCGATCACGTCCTTCTCTTTACGGCCTTTTTCATAAATGAACTTTTGAAACATGGAAAGCGGAACCGATATTTCGTTACTATTTCTCGTAAGCGCTGCTAAGAACATATTTTGCTTCATCAAGGGGGCCCTTTGACGCTGCAACTGCTTAAATAAACTTATATCCCCGGCTGCGCAGCGAACATCAAGAAAAATATTAAAGTGCATAATCGCATCTTTAGTTGGTGCTTTTACCCATCGCTTAGCTTCTTCAATGGCTTCTTCAAGCGAGAGTCTAAGCTTAGGATTGCTCGCCATAATATTACCATCGCACAGTTTAATGCCGCATTTGGCCAAACCGTTACACACATAATCAGCCATTTTTGCGAAATATTCTGCTTGCGCTTCGCTTGGCCGCTCAGCAAGAAGCAGTCCATTATCTTGATCCGAACCCATCGTCTGATCTTCTCTTGCCTGTGAGCCATAAACAAGCCACGCAAACATCATGGGTGCTTTACCGTTAGCCTGTTGGAAAAAGCCAATAAGCTTTCTTGTCATAATATCGGTAGCTTGAGACAAAATTTTGCCAGCAATGTCATAGTCCCCCGCTTTTTTCGCATGAGCAGAGAAATAATGCGGCAATTGCCAGGATAGCCGTGTTAATTCGTAAAGGTTTTCCGCTTTGCTTAGCTCTCCAATTATAAAAAGAACGTTACCACGCTGATGACGAATAATATCGCTGGCTGTCACCATACCCAATGGCACAAGGGTTTGCTGGTCGATAACCGGTAGGTGATGGATGTTCCTTTCGGTCATAAGCGCCAAGGCATCAAATAGCGTTCTATTTCCCATTATCTGCGCAGGATTAGGCGTCATTATATGGCTGACTGGAAGATGAATATCGAGAGAGGCGGCAACCACTCTTGAACGTAAGTCTCGGTCGGTGATAATGCCAATAAGCTTATCTTCTCGTGTAACCAGTAATGACGATACCTTTTGAGTTGTCATAAGCTGCGCCGCAGCTGTAATTGAGGTTTCTACGTCCACCGACACGGGAGACTTATTAATAACATCCTCAAGCCCTTTATAAAGCCACATGGAGTTGCTATCGGAAATAGCATGGTTTTGAAGGGCATTATTGCGCAGCCCATCAAAAAAATTTCGAATTGCTGGCAGTTCAAATAACGGGGTAACAGCAGACGCTTCAAAACAGTAAACCAGACCTGGACTGTCTACACTGATGCTTAATGAAAAATTACGTTTTTCCATTATATTGGTGTAGCCGAAATAGTCGCCCTCACTTAAATGGCGTAAAGGGGCATCTGAATCTTGGACGGAAAACTGTCCATTTTGAATAAGAAAAAGTGACGCTTTTCCCTTTTGCAGGTCGCCCACATTATCCGCTGTCAGGTAAACCAATTCAGTATGTTTTACTAGCTCAAGCTTTTGCTCTTTATCCAGTATGTCAAAAGGTGCTGAAGTGTTGAGAAAGTCTTCAACTTGTTTAGCCATCGCAGTCATAGGGAATGTCCAGTTCACAAAAAGAAAAAACCAACCTACTCACTTTCGCCAGTAGATTGGTTTTATTTTGCTAAAGCCTATCTTAAGGCAACATTAGTTTAGTGCGCTGATGCTTCACCCGCACCCTTAGGATAACGAATGCTTTCAACCAGTTCTTGGATTTCTTCTGGCGCTTCATCTGTTGCTTTGAACACAAGGAAAGCCACAATGAAGTTCACCATCATACCTAAGGTACCAATACCTTCAGGAGAAATACCAAACCACCAGTTGTCAGGCGTATTGGCCGCTGGGTTTACAAATTTGAAGTAAATAATATAAGCCGCAGTGAAGGCAATACCTGAAATCATACCAGCAATAGCACCTTTATCGTTCATGCGCTTGCTGAAGATACCCATAATAATTGCCGGGAAGAAACTCGACGCCGCTAAGCCGAAGGCAAATGCCACCACCTGTGCAACAAAGCCTGGCGGATTGATACCGAAGTAACCTGCTATGACAATGGCCACCCCAGCAGCAAGTCGCGCATACATGAGCTCGGCTTTATCGGTTATGTTTGGCATAAAGTTTCGTTTCAGTAAATCATGGGAAACAGAGGTTGAAATAACCAGCAGCAAGCCTGCAGACGTTGACAGTGCGGCTGCCACACCACCCGCTGCAACGAGTGCAATAACCCACGCAGGTAAGTTCGCAATTTCAGGGTTAGCCAATACCATGATATCGCGGTCGACTTTCATTTCGTTGCGCTCGTCACCCGAATAGAACATCTTGCCATCACCGTTCTTATCTTCATATGAGATAAGGCCAGTTTGTTCCCAGTTTTTAATCCACGACGGCGCTTCTTCATAGCTTGTTCCCGTCATTTCAGGCCCATTAATGGTTTCGATCATATTCACACGGGCAAACGCTGCTAGTGACGGTGCTGTGGTATATAGAATTGCGATAAACGCTAGTGCATAGCCTGCAGATTTACGCGCATCGTGAACTTTAGGCACGGTGAAGAAGCGAACGATTACGTGTGGAAGACCCGCTGTACCTACCATTAACGCAAAGGTGATAAAGAATACATCAATGGTACTTTTTGTTCCTGAGGTGTATTCGTTAAAGCCTAACTCGACAGACAAATTATCGAGTTTCTGCAGCATATGCACCCCCGAACCGTCTGCTAAGGTTGCACCAAAGCCGGTTTGCGGCAGGATATGTCCTGTTACCATCATTGAGATAAATACCGCTGGTACAATGTAGGCGAAGATCATTACACAATACTGTGCAACTTGCGTGTAAGTAATGCCTTTCATACCGCCAAGTACCGTGTAGAAGAACACGATAACCATACCGATAACCACGCCAGACACAATATCAACCTCTAAGAAGCGGCTGAATACCACACCTACGCCACGCATTTGACCTGCAACGTATGTAAAGCAAACGAAGATTGCACAAAATACAGCAACCGTACGCGCGGTTTGTGAGTAATAACGATCCCCAATAAAGTCAGGTACCGTGAATTTGCCAAATTTACGTAAATAGGGAGCTAAACAAAGCGCAAGTAGAACATAACCACCTGTCCACCCCATTAGATATACTGCACCGTCATACCCCATAAATGAGATAAGACCCGCCATTGAAATGAACGAGGCTGCCGACATCCAATCTGCTGCCGTTGCCATCCCATTCATAACGGGAGGTACACCGCCACCTGCAACGTAAAAATCGTTAGTTGAGCCTGCGCGAGCCCAAATAGCGATAGCGATATAAAGCGCAAACGATGCGCCAACGATGATAAACGTTAAAGTTTGAACGTCCATGATTTACTCCTCATCTACGCCGTAGCGTTTGTCCATGGCGTTCATCTTCGCCATGTAGACAAAGATCAATGCAACAAATACGTAAATTGCGCCCTGCTGCGCAAACCAGAAGCCTAATTTAAAGCCAAAGAATTGGATTTCATTTAAGATATCGACAAAAATAATGCCGGCACCGAATGATACGATAAACCAAACGACTAAAAGCTTGGCGAGAAGAGCGAGATTCTCCCTCCAATACGCTTTTTTGTCCTCTTCGTTTCTAAATGCCATTGTTTCACCCTCATGTCAGGTTAATTGATTGTTATGATTTTACATATTCCTAACGCCCGGCTTTGTTAACGTTATTGCTGCGTGTTACGTGGTTGAGGAAAGACAATCACAAGCAGCAAAGTCAAGCATTTAGGAGCTCGCGTATTACTCTAGACCTGCCTTGAAAAATTCAAAATGAGACCATGGTCGTAGGTAGACCATGGTCGAAATGATTATAATAGCGACAGCATTGTTAAAACTAAGTTAAAAGGAACGTTATGGTTTTTGGTTGGGTAACACTTGCAGTACTGTACCTCTTCTTGCTGTTTTCACTGGCGAGTTGGGGTGAAAAGAACTCGCCCACCGCTAGAGCACTAACGTCACATCCCGCTATATATTCGCTGGCCCTCGCTATTTATTGTACCGCATGGACTTTTTTCGGCATGGTAGGCCAAGCAAGTAGAGACACCTGGATTTACCTGCCAATCATGCTTGGGCCTATTCTCGTTTACGTCTTGGGTTATAAGTTTATTTACAAGTTAACCCTCGTCAGCAAGAAGCAACACATCACTACCATTTCCGACTTCATCGCGTCGCGCTATGGAAAGCGCCAAACCGTAGCTTTGGTAGTTACGCTTATCGCGCTCCTTGCCACTATTCCTTATATCGCGCTTCAATTAAAAGCAGTGGGCGCTACTTTCCAACTTCTTACTCAGCAGCCTAACAGCAACGGCATTATTATTGCCGCCACTGGCTTCATCGCGGCATTCGCAATATATTTCGGTACCCGGCAAACGGACGTCACCGAATACCGACGGGGTTTGATGCTGGCTATCGCCTTCGAGTCGACCATTAAATTGCTGGCGTTAGTGCTGGTTGCCATTGTTGGTTATAGTGCGTGGAAGCGCACCCAGTCTGGTCCATTCTTCGAAAGTTTCACCAATGAAATAGCCTTGGCGCAGTTTGGTTCGTTTACTTTCATCGCTCAAACTATCATGGCGGCAGCGGCCATTGTTTGTTTGCCTAGGCAGTTTCACGTTGCCATTATTGATAACCTAAGCCTAGGTCATCTGCGCACGGCAAGGTGGTTATTCCCTCTCTACCTGACCATTATTTCAGCGGTAATTCCTATTATCGCCATTGCAGGCAAAGCCATTTTTGCTGGCGCTAATATCGAGCCCGACTCTTACGTACTGTCGCTGGCTGTATTTTCAGAGTCAGTTCTTCTTCAAGTGATTGTTTTTGTAGGCGGGCTCTCTGCCGCAACAGCTATGATCATTGTGGCAACACTCACACTGAGTACTATGCTCACCAACGATGTGATTCTGCCGCGTATTCTTGCATTTACAGGCAATACCGATGACAAACAGGACGTGTCGAGCAAAATCAGGCTTATTCGCCGTATCGTCATCGCGTTTATCTTGCTTATGGCGTTTTTGTACCACCAGCAAATGACCAGCAGCCGCTCGCTTCATTCAATTGGGCTTATTGCGTTCTCGTTAGTTATCCAGCTTATGCCAGCCATTGTTGGCGGACTTTACTGGAAGCGCGCGCATGCGCACGGGGTTTACGCAGGGCTAATGGTGGGACTAGTGATTTGGGTGTTGTGGCTTGTACTTCCCATCGTGAGCGAGCAAGTTTCACAAATGGAACAAAACGAACTCATTAGCCAAGGCGCTATGATTAGCTTAGCGGCAAACAGCTTTGTTTACATACTCTTTTCACACTTTGCACCGCAGCGTCTTATCGACAGAATGCAAGCTGAAGCCTTTGTGTCTCCTGCCATTTCCACTAACAATACCGTTAAAGCGCAGGCAACTAACGTGACCGTCTCCGATCTTATAACGCTATTGTCGACCTTTATGGGATCCGGTCGTTGTGAACAATTGTTGGAACAATATCAGCAACTCAATAATTGCCAATTAAAGCACGACGATACGCCAAATGAGTCGTTTTTATCATTTTGCGAACGCGCCTTGGGTGGCGTTATTGGCGCGTCGAGTGCCAAAGTACTACTAGACAGCGCATTGCGTGGTAAGAAGATGGACTTTACCGAGGTTATCAACTTCTTCGATGACACAACGCAAGCCATGCAATTTAATATGACTGCACTACTCACGTCACTTGAAAACATGGACCAAGGCATTAGCGTAGTCGACAAACACTTAAATTTAGTAGCGTGGAATAAACGCTATGCCAACCTCTACCCTTACCCAGATAACTTGTTGGCAGTAGGTACGCCCATAGAAAAGCTTATTCGGTATAACGCTTCACAAGGTGAGTTCGGCACAGATAACGTAGACGGTGAAGTAGAAAAAAGGCTGGCTCATTTGCGCTCTGGTATGCCCCATCGTTTCACGCGACAACGAATGGATGGACGGGTTATTGAGATGGTAGGTAATCCTTTACCTGGCGGAGGCTTCGTAACAAGCTTCAACGACATCACCGGACACGTGGAAATACAGCAAGCGCTTGAAGAATCAAACATTGATCTTGAGGCTCGTATTAAGAAGCGTACTGAAGAAGTACACTCCATAAACGCCGAGCTTCGACTTGAAATAGAACGGCGCTCTGATGCCGAGAAAGAACTGATAAGGGCACGAAAGGCTGCAGAAGATGCCAATGCCAGTAAAACCCGCTTCTTGGCGCTCGCAAGCCATGATGTTTTGCAGCCGCTAAATGCGGCCAAGCTCTACGTGAGCGCCCTTGAAGAACAAGAACTGACTGAGTCAGCGCTAGCCATTATTCAAAAGCTTAGCCATAGCGTGACGTCTAGCGAAACACTCATTGGCACTTTGCTGGATATTGCACGCTTAGATCAAGGTGAAATGAAACCCGATATTGAGCCTATTGATGTAAGGACCCTGCTGTCACCACTTGTGGACGAAATGGCAATGCGCGCGCGGGAAAAAGGACTTGGTTTTAAAGCGATTATACGCCCGTGCTGGGTAAAAGCTGACAAAACGTACTTATATCGAATAACGCAAAACTTGCTTTCAAATGCGGTGAAATACACGGAAAATGGCCGCGTCTTGTTCATTATCAAGCCTGTCAAAGACACCGTTTATTTCAAAGTTATCGACACGGGCATTGGCATATCTACCGATAAAAAAGACAGCATTTTTGGTGACTTTTTCCGCGCAAACGAAAGTAAGGAACACGGTATTGGTCTTGGCTTGGGGGTTGTTCGACGTTTAAGTCTGCAGTTGAACAGCGATATTAGTGTTACCTCGAAAATAGGCAAAGGCAGCTGCTTTGCGTTTAGCTTGGATAAAGCTGAGCCAAAACAGGTATCCAACGTTACAGCAAAGCCCCGCAGTACAACATTTACAGGCATGGACGTGCTTTGCGTGGACGATCAAAGAGAGAACTTAGATGCCATGCAGACCCTATTACAGAAATGGGGAATCAATGTGGTGCTTGCGAACAATTGGGATGACGCGTTGAAAGTCTGTGAGACTATTCAGCCTCAAATCTTACTTATGGATTATCAGCTCAGTCACGACAGCGAAAAAAATGGGCTGGCTTTGATTGAAGAGATAAGACATCGACTTAACATTGTGGTGCCAGCAGCGCTTATAACGGCGACACCAGATGAAAGCTTAGTTACACAGTGTAAAGCCCAAGGCGTAAACTTCTTAGCCAAACCGCTAAAACCAGCGAAACTGCGTGCACTACTTCAAAGTATGACGCGCTACATCAGGGAGGCGAAAAACGTGTAGCTATTAGCTCGCTGCAGGTTTTTCGCTATATGGAAGCAAAGAAAGACGTCTAGAGTAATTCGTCGTGTGGTTTACTTTCTTCAATTTTAACCACCTGCGTTTCTACGCTCGACTTCGCCACCACTTTTCCCATTGCTCCCCACTTCTCTTTAGGGTTGAGCAAAACAGGACGGGTTAAAATCAGGTTATTAGGATACATGAGGGTTTCACGCTCAGCGGTAAGCAAGCGCGTGCTAAACGGCCCTACATCGGCAATCACACCTTCAATGAAGTTATCGCCGTCGAGAATGCGCACATAATTACCTCTGCGATACGCTACGTTTGTGAGCAAAATAAAATACGCAGTGATGTTACTGATGAGTGACCAACTAGCAAAAAGCGCAACACCGGTTACCGTGATGATAGAAGTGGAAAGCACTAAGAGCCCAGAAAAATCGATCCCCCATGCTAGCAACAACAAGGCTAACGATACTGTAGCGACAATAACCCGTGCAGCAAAAAGTCCTTTAATAGCACTATTTGATTTTAGCTTTGACTTTACGATGTTGGTTTCTAATTTTGGTAGCAACTTACGAGACATCGCCAAATAAATTAGTAAAACCAAACCACTCCACACGACATTTGACTGGTACTGAGTTAACCACGCCAAAAACCCATGCCACCACTCATTCATTAACCCAAATCCTTACATTTTTTCGTTAAGCAGACTGACCTTAAATTCTGATTTTACGTTAGAAAGGCCAACGCGCTCTAATGCTAACGTGAAAAACACTCAAGTTCATGCATTAAAAGCAATCGACACAACAAGAATTATTCGTAAGACACCCCCGAACACTTACATTAGTATGCGCGCAAAAATGACTTGTCTAATTAATACCAGTCCGCATAGATAATTACCCACTCAGCGAGAGTTAAAATGTTCGTAATCGCGGCGTGTTACCGCAGGTATAGTGGTTCTACATCAAGGTGACACAACAAAGAGTACGGACATTTTAAACTCGCCCTTCGGGAAGGTCTGGCAAGCTTCCTAGCTTCATTCTGGGAATTTGAAAGGGAACAGCCATTCCTGCATTCCCACGCTTCGCTAGGAAACTTGCCAGCGCCTTCTGAATGGGCAATTATCTATACGGATTGGTATCATCACGTTCTAACGTGGTAATAGATTGGTCGATAAAACGACAAAATAAAACACAAACTACAGGCTTTTTTATAATGCGCATTGCAATTCTTTCTAGAAATCCTCGTCTTTACTCTACTTCACGCTTAGTCGAAGCTGGGCAGGCTCGCGGGCATCAGGTTGACGTTATCGATACCATGCACTGCTACATGGATATCACCAGTGCGCGACCGTCAGTTCGCTATAACGGTAAGCGACTACCCTATTACGATGCAGTGATCCCGCGAATTGGCGCATCGGTTAGCTTTTACGGCACATCGGTCGTTCGCCAATTTGAAATGGTGGGCACATACAGCCTTAACGAGTCGGTTGCTATCAGCCGCTCTCGAGATAAATTGCGTTCATTGCAGCTTTTATCACGTAAAGGCATAGGTATGCCTAGAACAGGCTTTGCACACCACCCTGACAAAATCGACGATGTTATTAAAACGGTTGGCGGCGCCCCAGTGGTTATTAAGTTACTTGAAGGCACGCAAGGTATTGGCGTGGTATTGGCCGACACGCAAAAAGCGGCAGAGTCGATCATTGAAGCCTTTATGGGCCTTAACGCCAGTATTTTAGTGCAAGAGTTCATTAAAGAAGCGGGCGGTGCAGATATTCGTTGCTTCGTGGTAGGTGGAAAAGTTGTAGCAGCGATGAAGCGCCAAGCAGCACCTGGGGAATTCCGCTCTAACCTTCACCGTGGCGGTCATGCAAGTTTAGTTCGCCTAAGTCCAGCGGAACGCAAAACAGCGGTAGATGCGGCTAAAACGATGGGACTAAATTGTTGTGGCGTAGATATTCTTCGTTCGAACAACGGTCCAGTCGTTATGGAAGTAAACTCTTCGCCGGGCCTTGAAGGCATTGAGAAGGCGACCAATAAAGATGTCGCCAGTATGATCATTGAGTTCATTGAAAAAAGTGCAGAGCCGCACAAAACAAAAACCCGTGGAAAGGGCTAGCGCCCTTTACCCTTTGCTATGCAATAACGTAAATATAGGAAAACGTTAGTGGTAAATGATGTTTTAAGAATTGGGGGTGAAAACATTGCTCCTGGCGAAACAAAAAAGATTGAGTTAGAAATGCCGCCGCTGTACACGGCCACCAATATGAGCATTCCGGTTTACGTTAAACGAGGAAAGCGACCAGGTCCCATTATGTTCGTCAGCGCAGCCATTCACGGTGACGAATTAAATGGCATCGAAATAGTAGGCAGACTTATCCGCTCAAAAGCGATTGAGCGGATAAGAGGAACCCTTATCGCGGTGCCTATGGTTAATGTGTACGGCGTACTAAACCAGTCTCGTTATTTACCCGATAGACGCGATTTGAACCGCAGTTTTCCAGGGAGTAAAAAAGGTTCGCTTGCTGGTAGGTTAGCCAACTTGTTTTTCAAAGAAGTGGTAAGTAAGTGCGATGTCGGCATTGACCTTCACACCGGCGCTATACACCGTAGTAACTTGCCACAGATTCGCGCTGACTTAGACGACCCAGAAGTACTGGAAATGGCAAAAGCGTTTGGCGTACCTGTACTACTTAACGCAGAGTTACGCGATGGCTCTTTGCGCGAATCGGCCAGTGAAAGTGGCGTTAAAATTCTGCTTTACGAAGCAGGCCAAGCGTTACGTTATGACGAGTTTTCTATTCGTGCCGGCGTAAGAGGCATTATTAATACCATGCGTCATTTGGGCATGCTGAATAAAAGCCGCAGCAAGGGCCACAGTATCGAGCGTTTTATAGCGCGCCAAAGTGGATGGGTTCGCGCGCCAGAAAGTGGCTTTGTGACGCATCTAGCACAGCTAGGTGACCATGTTGAGAAAGGTGACAAACTGGCCATTATTGCTGATCCGTTTGGCAATTATTTAGACAGCCTTGAAAGCCCTGCAGAAGGTGTTGTAATTGGTAAACAAAATATTCCGCTTACCCAAGAAGGTGAAGCGGTATACCACATTGCATACTTTTCAGAGCCTGATACTGTTGCAGAACACGTAGAATTATTACAAGACAATTTATTGCCACCAGAACAGGGTCCTGTTTTATAATATTGGTAGAAAAACTGATGAACAATAAAAAAATTGTTGGTGCGGTAGAGCTGTGCGATTTACCAAAACTCGCCATCTCTGATTTGAACGTACGCGTTGATACAGGGGCGGCAACGTCTTCACTTCATGTTGACAACATTGAAGAGTTTGATCAAGACGGTGAATTATGGATTAAATTTGATATTCATCCGGACATTCACAACGTTGAACGCGTGGTTCGCAGAGAAGCACGTGTAGAAGGGCAAAAACGCGTAAAAAGCTCAACGGCTACACTTGAGAAGCGCTATGTTATAATTACGCCTATAATAATGGACGGGTACCAGTGGGATATTCAGTTAACCCTAACGGACCGCTCTGAAATGACCTATTTGATGCTGCTCGGAAGAGAAGCGATGAGGGGTCAATTTATTGTAGACCCCGAGCACGACTTTTTGCTGACGGGAAAAGACTAGCAATACAAGTTTGCCAATGGATATTCAGCGTTAATACCTGCGGCAACTTGCAGTAAGGCATGCGTTTAGTGCATGAAATACAAAATATGGACGTTACGAAAAAAGCCCTAAGTGTTGCCTCTCTGCTGTTGAGTGTATTTACACTATTGAGTGCTAATGCGCAGCAGCAAAACACAAACGAGGTAAGTACTGACTTACCTCACACCGTTCTCCGCCTGCCAAATATTCATCCTGGGCGAGACGCCGTATACGCCTACGCTAAACGTCTTCTCACAGAATCACTGCGCGTTACTGAACCTCAATACGGCTCTTTTGAACTGATTGTCAGCGACCAAGAAACGGCGCAAGAGCGTCAACTACGCAGCCTTGAACACAACATGCTAGACGTGACGTGGAGCGTTACCTCGACAGAGCGTGAACGTCAGTTCCTGCCCATTCGCATTCCCATTATGGCGGGTCTTTTTGGTAAGCGTGCACTGCTGGTCAGAGAAGGCGATACGCGACTTAAAGAAGTAAAGTCATTAAACGCGTTACGAGCATACCGCGCGGTTTTGGGCTACGACTGGCCCGATACGAAGATATTTCGCGCAAACGATATCCCAGTGTTAGAAACGACCTACCGGGCGTCATTTCGCATTGTTTCAGAAGGCTTCGCCGATATGTTTCCAAGAAGCGTAATGGAAATCAAAGAGGAGCTTTCAGACAAAACCCTTTCTCGCGGCCTAACTATTGATGAACACCTTATAATATCGTATCCAAGCCCCATCTTTTTCTTTGTAGGAAGCGACAATCAGGCATTAGCCGGGCGGATAGCTGAAGGCCTGTTAAGGCTCTTCGAAACGGGTAAGTTTCAGGAGCTACTGTTAGCTCACGATAACTTTAGAGAAGGTATGGCACTTAGCGAAGGGCGAACGGTTATTGAAATTGACAACCCTTTGCTAAGTGAAC
This sequence comes from Alteromonas sp. R7, assembly GCF_055755235.1. Classification (NCBI taxonomy): domain Bacteria; kingdom Pseudomonadati; phylum Pseudomonadota; class Gammaproteobacteria; order Alteromonadales; family Alteromonadaceae; genus Alteromonas; species Alteromonas sp. R7. Next base: position 108,743 of record NZ_JBVTQX010000013.1, read on the forward strand.
AAAGCCGCTTGGCATTGGAAAAGTTCTTACCGGAATTTGCTACCTCAGAAGCCGTGCTTAAGTTCGACGTTACTGAACCGGCGGCTCCAACTCAAGTTGTGAAGCAATAAGTACCGCTTGTGTGCGGTTGTTTATGCCCAACTTTTTAAAGATAGCAGTAACATGCGCTTTAACCGTGGCCTCTGCGATATCTAAATTAAAGCCAATTTGCTTGTTAAGCAAGCCGTCTCGCATGTAACAAAGCACCTTGTATTGCGAAGGTGTTAGCGAGGCAACTTTGTCCGCTAATTCAGAGAACTCTTCATTCACCTCATCAACGTCTTCGCTTAAGTTATCAGGTAGCCATACATCGCCATCCAGAATTGCTTCTACGGCGTTTGCAATATCCTGGGCACTGGCAGTTTTTGGGATGAACCCTAGCGCGCCCACGCTAATAATCTTTGAAATAAGTGTGGTGTCTTCTGTGCCAGAGACTACGGCAACAGGAAGTTCGGGAAAGAGTTTTCGAATATGCAGCAAACCAAACAAATCATTGCTACCCGGCATGTGCAAATCAAGCAACAATAAGTCGATATCCTCGTTGTTGAGAATATCGACTGTAGTGTTAAGGTCTCCCGCCTCTTTGAGGGTTAAGGCTGGAAGTGACAACGACAACGCGCCTCTTAGTGCATCGCGATACAGCGGATGATCATCAGCGATTAGAAGGGTTATCATTGTCTATATCCTTAGTTTCTACTTATTTAGACGTTCCTCTATCAGTGTATCAACAACCGATGGATCCGCCAACGTAGATGTGTCACCTAATTGCTCATGCTCATTGGCGGCAATCTTACGCAAAATACGGCGCATAATTTTACCAGAGCGGGTTTTAGGTAATCCACGAGACCATTGGATCATATCAGGTGTAGCAATCGGGCTTAGCTCTTGACGCACCCACGCCTTAAGCTCTTTAGTAAGGGCTTCATCTGCTTCAACCCCTTCATTTGGCGTTACGTAAACGTAGATACCCTGCCCTTTGATATCATGTGGGAAGCCAACAACGGCAGCCTCAGCCACTTTAGGATGGGCAACAAGTGCACTTTCGATTTCAGCGGTGCCCAAACGGTGTCCAGAAACGTTTAACACGTCATCTACACGACCGGTGATCCAGTAAAAGCCATCTTCGTCGCAACGAGCACCGTCACCGGTGAAGTACACACCTTTGTATGCGCTGAAGTAGGTGTTAATAAAGCGTTGGTGATCGCCGTAAACCGTACGCGCTTGGCTTGGCCAGCTGTCTTTAATTACTAGGTTACCTTCTGCTACGCCTTCAAGCTCTTTGCCGTCAGCGTCAAATAGCGCAGGCTGAATGCCGAAGAATGGACGAGTCGCTGAGCCAGGCTTCAACTCCGTAGCGCCAGGTAAAGGCAGGATCATGTGTCCACCTGTTTCTGTCTGCCACCATGTATCGATGATAGGACAACGGCTCATACCAATTACGCGGTGGTACCATTCCCATGCTTCAGGATTAATAGGTTCACCTACTGTTCCTAACAGACGAAGCGATGAGACATCACACCCTTCAGCTGGAACATCTCCGTGGGCCATTAATGCGCGGATCGCAGTTGGCGCGGTATATAAACTATTTACTTTGTATTTTTCCACTACCTGAGCAATACGCTTAACGTCTGGATAGGTGGGTACACCCTCAAAGAACACTTGTGATGCGGCGTTCACCATTGGGCCATAAACCATGTAGCTGTGGCCAGTGATCCAGCCTACATCAGCGGTACACCAGTAAACGTCATCGTCTTTGTAATCGAAAGCATATTTGAAGGTCATAGCGGAATATAGTAGATAACCGCCTGTGGTATGTACTACACCTTTTGGTGTTCCGGTAGAACCTGATGTGTAAAGAATGAACAGCGGGTCTTCCGCATTCATAACCTCTGGCTCACATTGCGCAGATTTACCCTCTACAGCATCGTGCCACCACACATCGTGCTTGTCATTCCAATCAACATCTCCACCCGTTAGCTTGTGAACTAAAACGTGAGTGATAGATGGACATGCATCGCCAGCCAGCGCTTTATCTACATTCGCTTTTAACGGAATGCTTCTTCCAGCACGGCGGCCTTCGTCTGCCGTAATGACCACTTTCGCGTTGCTATCATTAATACGATCGGCAATTGCGTTTGGTGAGAAACCACCGAAAATCACCGAATGTACTGCACCAATGCGGGCACACGCTAGCATGGCATAGGCAGCTTCAGGTACCATAGGCATGTAAATGGCGACACGGTCACCCTTTGTTACGCCCATATCTTTAAGTGCATTCGCTAGTTTACAAACTTCGTAGTGTACTTGTTGATACGTGATATCTTGGCTATCTTCTGGTGAGTCGCCTTCCCAGTGAAAGGCAACTTTTGTGGCATTGTTAGCCAGATGGCGGTCAATACAATTATAGCTGGCATTTAGCTCACCATCTTCAAACCATTTTATCGACACATCGTTTTCGCCAAACATCGTGTTTTTAATTTTGGTTGGCTTTTGATACCACTCAAGCATGGATGCGTGCTCAGCCCAGAACGCTTCAGGTTGCTCTACAGATTGCTTGTACATCTCGTCGTATTGAGATGCGGTTAAATGGGTAGACTGAAGAATGTTCTCAGGCACAGGATAAGTTTTGCTGGCGGTCATATAGATTGCCTCCAATATCAATGATGTAAATTCTTGTTGTATGGTGAAACACTCTAGCCATTCACCCACAAAGCAAAATGAGACTTTGGTCTTAGCAGCATACAACTAAGGTTCTACTAGAAAAGTATTACGACTATAGTCTTATGCGACCATTGGCTTATTTAATTTTGAGATAATAAGTACACAATCAGCAATGTTAACGTTGAATTTACATTTATTTAACCACTTTTTTGGAACAGACACGATGAAAGCTAAAATAAAAAATACGGCTACAGCAGTAGCGCTGTGCCTAGCAGCATCTACCGGTGCAGCGCAAGCAGCAACAATCGGCGACACAAGTGTGAAATTCACAGGCTACATTAAAGTCGACGCTATGGTCAGTGACTACTCAGATGGCACCATTGCATCGGGTAGCGTAGGTCGCGATTTCTATATTCCTTCACTAACACCTGTTGGTGGCGTTGACGAAGATCCACAATTTGATGCTCACATTAGAACATCGCGATTCCGCTTTGCTACTTCAACACCAACCGCTGAAGGCGATACCATTAACGGTGTTTTCGAGCTCGACTTTTTAGTGACCGATGGCGGCGATGAGCGCATCAGTAACTCCTACACTCCGCGAGTACGCCACGCGTACTTAACTTACAAGAATTGGTTGGTGGGCCAAACATGGACGACCTTTATGGACGTAGGTTCATTACCAGAATCACTTGATTTTATTGGTACCACTGACGGCATCACCTTTGCCCGTCAAGTTATGGTGAGATATACCAACGGCGGCCTACAGCTTGCGCTTGAAAACCCAGAATCAACCATTACGCCATTTGGCGGTGGTAGCCGAATTACGAGTGACGACAGCAGCGTTCCAGACTTTGTAGCTGCCTATACGTCAAAGTATGACTGGGGTTATGTAAAAGTAGCGGGCTTATTAAGACAGTTGTCTTACGATAATGCCGCTGGCATTGATGCGGACGAAACCAGCTTTGGTGTATCGGTAACCGGTAAATACAATTTGTCTAATGGCGACGATATTCGCTTCACGTTCAACACGGGTAAAGGTTTAGGCAGATACTCTGCGCTAAACGCAGTTAATGGTGCAGTACTTACCGAAAGCGGCGACCTTGAAGCCATAGACTCAACAGGTTACGGCGTTGCGTATCGTCACAAGTGGAGCGAAAAAGCGCGCAGTAGCATCATGTTCTCGGCGTTTGAAGCAGACAATGACGTATCATTAACGGGTTTAGCTACCACTGAAAGCACTTATAGCACACGTGTAAACTACTTGTACTCGCCAACTAAAGCGCTAACCGTTGGCGCTGAATACGCTTTCGCAAAGCGTGAAATTGAAGCCGGCCTTGAAGGCGACATGAACCGCTTCCAAGTTTCAGCAAAATACGCATTCTAATACATGCACTAAGTTAAAAAAGAGAAACGGCACTGAGCTCATCAGCGCCGTTTTTTTGTGCATACAGAAAAATAGAATGGCGCGCTACATTAGCTACATAGTAGTGAAGATAATACCCAAAGGCATAATAAAGAATAAGCCACCGATATAAGCTGCGCCGTACATTTTCCGCTCTGCCGCTATCACTGATAATTGATAAGACAAATTGAGCGGAATATTGCGCAATAAAGGCAGCCCGTAAATAAGCGTAACGCCCAGAACGTTATAAATCAGGTGCACAAGCGCTATTTGTAGTGCAAATCCACTATTAACCCCCACTACACCCAACGCTGCGATAAGCGCAGTGATACATGTGCCTATATTTGCGCCCAATGTGAACGGATAGATATCCTTAGCTTTTAAAATTCCACTGCCAACCAAAGGAACCATGAGCGATGTGGTGGTTGACGAGGATTGCACTAGCACTGTCATCACAGCACCCGACGTTATTCCAGAGAGTGGCCCTTTTCCTATGCTGGTATGCAATAACGCCTTTGCCTTGCCTACCATAAGTGATTTCATAATTTTACCCATGTAGGTAATTGAAAACATAATAAGGCCGATACCAAGAATTATTTTCGCTACGCCCGGATAAATAGAAGGTAAAAAGGAGAATGCTTGTGTAACTATGTCTGTTACCGGTTGCGTCATCGCTTTAATAGGATTAACACCAGACACACCGATGGCTTCACCTGTATGGATAAGCGCAACCAATTGGGCACTTAAAAACTCCAAAATACCAAACGCCATTTCAAGAGGTAAGAAAATTAGTACCGACAGTACATTGAAGAAGTCATGAATAGTGGCCGCATTGAAGGCTCTTTGAAACTCATCTTTTTTTGCAACATGACCAAGGCTCACCAAGGTGTTGGTAATACTGGTCCCAATGTTGGCGCCCATCATCATGGGTATAGCGATAGTTATGGGTAAACCACCCGCTACCATTCCGACAATAATAGAGGTAACCGTACTTGAAGACTGAATAAGTGCGGTACACACCATACCAATAATCAATCCCATGACAGGATTAGAAGCAAAACTAAAAAGAGATTTCGCGTGGTCGCCAGTAGCAAATTTGAATCCGCTGCCAATCATGCTGACAGCTAATAACATCACATAGACTAACAAGGCTAAAAGAAGCCACTTACGCCAGTTATGTGCTTTTTCTAGCACGCTGTTCTGGGCTAGTTGAGGGTCAATCATTGACATAATACGCACAAATTCATACTTGAAAAACACATAATATGACGTGCGTATTACACAAAAATGACGGGGGAGTGAAGTGCTACCCCGCCATTCTTAGGAAGAAAAAATTCGCTTAGAAGCCTAAAGGATACTGCCTTAGTACACCGTGAATGTCGTCTAATGTTTCCTTCGAAAGTGAAATATCAAACGCGTCTATATTTTCTTTAAGTTGAGGCACAGTGGTAGCGCCAATAATTGTTGAGGTAACACCAGGCACTTGCTTACACCACGCCAACGCGAGCTGCGAAGGTGTTATTCCTGCTTTTTCTGCAATCTTCATATATTCAGCTGTAGCTGCCTGCGCTGGCGCTTTATCTCTAAATAACCCCATACGCTGAGCTAGTGTCCAACGACTACCTTCCGGTCTGGCTCCATCCTGATACTTACCACTTAACATACCCGTTGCTAACGGCGACCACGGAAGGTAAGCAATGTTCTCTAGTTCACACATTTCAATTAAATAAGGCCAGTCTTTCGCATGAAGTAAACTGAACTCATTTTGGATAGAAACTGGAAGCGGCATATCCAGCTCTTTGCAAAGTGTAAGAAAGGCGTGAATGCCCCAAGGCGTGTCATCTGACAGCCCCCAGTGTCTAATTTTCCCTTCATCCAGCGCGCGCTTAATGCCTGAAAGGATATCACGCATACCATCCAGTTCTTTCTCTCGATTGGTTTTGGTTGGATCAGCACCATCCGGCCAATGCTTACCGAAATGAGGTGTAACTCTATTCGGCCAATGAAGCTGGTAAACGTCGATATAATCCGTTTTTAAGCGTTCTAATGAATAGGTGAGTGCGTTTGCGATAGCGTCAGCTGTAATGGGCCCTGCGTTTCGAATGTAATTCAAACCGCTGCCAGCAATTTTAGTCATTAAAACAATGTCAGAGCGCTTTGATTCGTTCCGCGAAATCCAATTACCGATAATGCGCTCTGTATCGCCATAGGTATCTACATTTGGGGGAACAGGATACATTTCCGCCGTATCGACAAAGTTCACACCTTTATCCAGGGCAAACGCTATTTGCTCGTCTGCATCTTGCTGGGTGTTTTGAATGCCCCATGTCATTGTGCCCAAACACACATCCGACACCTGTAAGTCGCTATTTCCTAAGCGGTTAAACTTCATTTTTGCTTCTACCTTGCTTGGCTTATACCTTATTGATGCAATAATAAGTCGACCGCTTAAGAAATAAAAATGCTCTCTGTATTTATGAGGCTTTCTTAATGGTCAACTCGGCTTCTACACTTGCTAGCCGCGCCTCAATATCTCTTTTGGACTCGACCATTTCATTCGCCAATTCTGCGAGTGATTTTAACTCTGCAACCCCTAACTTTCTGGTATTAATTATTTGATACTGACGCTTCCAGCGATAAAAGAAAGTAAGAAAGTTAACAAAAGCTCGGTGAAATGTCGCAGAACTCTTGATCAATACCAGAATTAACACGATAGACGTGAGCGCAGCAACTAAAAGCCGGTGAGGTAAGCTACTTATTATCTTTGTTCAGTGCCTTAGCGAGCGCGTAATTGCCTTGCGACAAGGCTATATCTGCCACTGAGTTACCAGCTTTATCTACATGCTTAGGATTTGCGCCTTTTTCTATTAGGCTGCTTACAATCTCTTGTCTATCGAAGAGGCTTGCAAACATTAGGGCCGTTTGCCCATTTGCGTTTTCTTCGTCTATATCGCAATCGGCAAATACCAGCTGCTTTGCCACACTAACATGACCTTTAAATATAGCGCCCATAAGTGCAGTATTCCCGCGGTTGTCTTCTTGACACGGGTTTACCTTCGCCTGCTCAATAAGAAAGTTTACGGTGTCAGTGTGACCGTGGTACGCCGCAAGAATAAGTGCTGTATAGCCTTTTTCATCTGCGACGTTTACATCTAGCCCAGCGTTATAAAAGGCTTGCAACAGGGTGCTGTCGCCTTCTCTAGCTGCGTCGAAATACCGCACTTTTAGTGCTTTAATAGATAGCGAAGCTGATTGCGCAGGTTTATCCACCGCGCTATTTACTTGTGTTACAGCACTGGCATCGAAGCTGACTAGAGTGACAATAACGAACAGTATTGATAGTAGTGAGTGCTTAAAAATAGACATTGTGCCCTCTTTATTTATCGACGCAAAAAGTGAAAAGTAATATTTGAGATTAGGTAGCTACGCATTAGGTGGACTATTTACCAACGATAAATAGCCCACCTTTTAGTGCTTCTGACTTAAGTACTTCTGATTTTAGTACTTCTGACTTTAGTAGCTCTGGTTTATTGCATTAGCGCCGTCAGGCTTTCTGCAACTTGTTTCGCTTTAGCTGCACGTGCAGCCTGCTGTTCCATCAAGTCTTTCGCCGTTTGACGGACTTTAGCCATTGGTGCGTTTGCTAGTTTCGCTACGCCTTTGCCGCAGTCTTTATCTGCGTTGTACATATAAGCACTAATAATGACGCGGATTTCTTCTTCAGGCACCGATGCCAGTGCTCCACCTAAGTTATTAATCAGGTTTTGCTGGCCTTCTTTGGTTAGCTTTCTGAAAAACTCCCCTGCTTGTTTAAAGTTCTGCTCTTTGTAGAACGGAATTTGTTGCGTCATACCTGCAAGCGGTTTGCTTGAGTAACGGAACGCTGGGTCTTCGTTAAGATCAAGACGTCGACTTGGCTGATAATTCACATCGCGATTAGTGCTAGTTGTACGCAGCTGACCATGTTGCTCGTGGTTATTGATAACCGCATTTTTGAGGTTCTCACAGTTGTACTCCCACATGAAGGTTGGTACGAGGTTTAGGGGCTTTGACTTCTACGCAAACTTGGTCGCCATAATAGTTATCAGCGTAATTGCATTGCGTTCGAATGGGTTGATTAGTTGTGGAGGAAACACGGTGGCTATTCGCCGTTGTTAGCTTTTTTAATAGTGCGCTCATTTGGCTCTCCTTCTTAAGTTGAGAGCATTATCATTAATTGAACAAAGCTATTAAAACGGGTTAAAACGATTCAAATAATTAATTTATTTGATTGTAAAGATGCTAGCTAATTGAGAAAAGGTATGAAAGTAAGTAAATGATGCGTGACGAAAGAAAGGTTGATAGAAATTTGCAGTTCACACTTGGGGGATAACGGCGCCATTTTAAAGTAATGAGAATAAATGACGCCAGTTTTCTAGATAACCGTAATATCTGGTCTCCAACCTCTGATCTCTAACCTTCAAGCCATGGCCCGGTTATAGCTAAGGTCTTCGTTGGAGAGTAAATATTCACGAAAAGCGTATTGCCGTCGGGCGAGAAACACGCGCCGGCAAGTTCAGTTTGCGCATGGAGCTTTGCAAAGTTATACACTTCTCCATTTGGTGTAACACCGCGTAAATGATTATCAACAATGTCGGTATATTGGTCTTCGCACACCAATAGATGCCCGTTTGGACATACGGTTAGGTTATCGCCAAAATTATATAAGTTCTTGTCTTCACTTTCTAAAAATAGCTGAAGCTTGTCCTGTTTACCATCTGCAGAAGGAACAAGTTTCATCACCTGACCGAGCTGCTTTTGGCCACCATTAGTACAGCAAAAATAAAGCTCATTTTCACCCCAATGTATACCTTCACCGCGAGCGAATAAGGCAGCACCTTTCTCATATCCTCTAGCGCGTAAGTCATCGTTCGGGCTTTCTGGGTTGTCTAATGCTATCCACTCAACGTCGAACCACGTCGCTAATGGCATAGTTGTGGAACTCCAATTACGTGTATCAAACTGAGGTTTGTTTTTTACTACCAGGGCTTCTAATTGGCCGCCAGCTGCCAAGTTAGCGTACTCGTTAGGCACAAAGCGATATAGCAAGCTGTCACCCTGATCTTCAGTCAGGTAAACAATGCCTGTTTTGGGGTCAACACATGCCGCTTCATGGTTAAAGCGCCCCATTGCTTTAAGTGGTTTAGCTTCAATGAGTGAGTCAGCATTTGCAGGTACTTCAAATATGTAGCCGTGATCTTTGTTTACCACATCACCGTTCGGGCCATGAGGTCGGTCTACGGACTCTTCACACGTTAGCCACGTGCCCCAAGGCGTAATGCCGCCCGAGCAGTTTCTTACCGTTCCAACAAGACTGATAAACTCTCGCTCTACCGTTTTGGTGGTAAGGTTATACACCATGGTTGTGGTGCCGCCTGGTAAAGCAACCCCACTATGATAGTTGTCGTAGGCCAACTCGCTGGTATGCTTTTGAATAGACTGTGGCTGAGCACTTAAGTGTTTGGGGTGCAGTTCGTGGTTACGTATTAGCGCAACTTTGTCGCTAATACCTTCTATAGGAAGACACCCCATGCCATCCGCTCTGTCAGGTACATGCATACCATCAGACATGCTATTTCCAAGGCTTGATATAACCTTATAGCTAAAGCCTTTAGGTAAATCGAGCAGCTTTTGAGGGTCGGCGACTAGTGCACCATAGCCTTCACTAATCGGCATAGACGCCAAATTTATTTTCTTACCAAAAGCACTGGTCGCTAGGCCACCAAATGCCAAAGAGCCTACTAAAAACTGGCGTCGTGTTATCATCAAAGTCTCTCACAGCACTAAATTCAAAAATTATAACTCGGTATTGTTACAGTATGACAAAAGGAGCTTATAAAACTTACAAGAGAGCCGCTTTTTCAGGTGAAAAAGAGAACCTAGAACACGATCAAGACTTGGCTAGCCAATAGCGGATAATTGCAAACTTTCTTTAAATTTAGGGCAGTTTTGTGTTTTCATTGATTCCCGCCCAATGTGCTTCCGGTTCAGGCCTTGAGAAGTAATAGCCTTGAAATTTTTCACAGCCTTTACCTATTAGGTATTTTAGCTGCTCTTCACTCTCTACACCCTCTGCAATACATGTGACATTCAGTGCTTTGACCATTTCAATAATTGCATCAACAATCTGCGCTGCTTTTCCATCAAAGTCTTTTCCTATGTCGTCCACAAAGTACTTATCTATTTTAAGCTCACTGATTGGGAGAACTTTCAGGTATGCAAGACTGGAATATCCGGTACCGAAATCATCAATTGAAAAGCGAAAACCGAATCTTGCGAGTTCAAGCATGGTTTCCTTAACCAGCTCAATATCCACCACTAAAGCGGTTTCTGTTAATTCCAGCATTAACATGTGAGGTGGAATGCCGTATTGCTTTACGCGAGAAAGTAGCGAATTTATAAAGTCAGGCACAACGATTTGTCTAGCGCTTATGTTGATCGCAATAGTGGTATTTAAACCGTTTTTCACGAAGTTACTAATAACGCTCAGCGTTTTTCTTAACACTATGTCACCTATTTCGTAGATAGCGTAGCTCTCTTCGGCAATAGGAATAAATTCACTTGGGCTTACTGGACCTAACTCTTTCGAGTACCACCGCACCAACGCTTCGAAAGAAGAAACCGTTCCATCATGGGTAACTTGAGGCTGAAGTACTATTGATAATTCATCGCGTTCTATCGCTTGTTCAAGCTTAGATTTTATATCTAAATAACGGTCGAACTCTTTAAACCCATCCTCTGAAATATGACAAAGACCAAAAGGTGCCGACCTTTTTGCCCTTTTAACAGCCTGTTCGATTACATTGATGATTGACTCAAAGCTTTGACCTTGCGGGTTAAAGATAGCACTGCCAAGTGACGCAGTAAGAGAGCATTTCACTTTATTTATGACAATATCGAAATGACGTGGACTAAGGAGTGCGCTTTCCACTAAGTTAGCATCAAATTTATGAAGGTCTTCTTTTATGTAGGTTTTTTTAGACAGTACGACAAAACTATCACCGCCGTATTTAAAAATTTCATAATCGTGGCCGATGACAAAAAGCAACTGCTCTGCAATCTTTCTTATAGCATAGTTGCCGTTACCAAAGCCGAAACGCGTATTGATTTGCGCCATATTATCGATATCTAACAACAAAATATGTATATATTCTTGCTTTACCGATGCGCGTAACATCAAGTCTTTAAAGCGTTGATGGAACCACTGCTGATTTCGAAGGCGGTTAACAGGGTCAGTATAAGCGAGGTTATAAATGGTATCCTGCGCTTCTATACGTTCACTAATATCCCGTATAACACCTATAAATCCCCTTTCACCCTGGTCACAACTCTCCGACAATGACAATTCCATCTGGAATATATCGCCGTTTTTTCGCTTAGCCGGAAGCTGACGACCTACTCCTATAATTTTACCTACCCCGGTCTCCATATAATTGCGCATATAAAAAGTATGGTTAGACGCATAAGGTTCTGGCATTAGAATCTCTACAGACTGAGCGATTAACTCGCTTCGCGTGTAACCAAACGTTTTAAGCGCAATGTCGTTACAATGTGTGATTGTGCCCTTGACGTCGATACTAATTACAGCATCATTGATATTATTCAAAATACTTTGAATTTTCATCGCTCGCTCTTCATTGAGAGTAAGCGCGGTTTTATATTCAGTAATATCTTCAAATGCACCGAAAAGACGCTTCACTGCGCCATTCTTATAAAGTTCCGCTTTCCCAGAGGCTCTTACCCATCGAGTAGTGCCTGACGAATCGATAATTTTGCACTGAATGTCATAGGGCAGTTGGTTGTTACGGAGGTTATCAAATGCAAGCATTAGCTCCTCGGTATAGCCTGGGGCGAAAAAGTCGATGGCTTTCTGGACATTTATGGCACTACCAACGGGTAAACCGTGAATACGGTATGTTTCTGATGACCATATTAATTTTTCAGTTTCAGGGTAAAACTCCCATGACCCTGTTTTCGACATACGGCTTATTTCATCTATGAGGCTTAGGTTATGCGCGGTTTTTATTGCGAGAAAGTCTTTCTGCAGCTGAGTGGAAAACAACTTAGCCTGAAGTGAGAAAACCTGTAACCACTCATTGATGTCTTGTTTGGGAGTGTTAAAAATAGCAACGAGTACACCAATATTTTGATTATTCTCGTTAAAGAGGCCCGCACCCAAGTAACCTTGCGCATTAAGCTCACTAAGGGTTTGATCATCGGGAAACTGCTCGCAGATGTCTGACTTGTAACCACACGGCCCAGTTTGCATGACCCTTTCACAAGGCGAACCCTTCAGGTCATATTCAATTTGTGAAATTGGAGAGTCGTGTGCGAGCCCTACTAATACGGAAATTTTATCCGCCTTTTTAACGCCTAAAAAAAGATAGTCAGCCTGAAGTAACTCGTTAAACCCTAATAAATCTTGCTCATAAGCACTACGATTTTCCAAAACAATTGTGCTGAACTCCGATTCATTTAAAACTGACTCGAATGACATTACTTATAAAACCTTGATAAAACATTAAAATGGAGTTTGCCACTTCGCACTGACGGAAGAAAGGCATGACGATAAGTTTCAAATTTATCAATACCTAAGCATAGCTCAACTTGCGATTAAGGCTAGCCTCGAACCTAGTCATTTTGAAATAAGTTTGTCCGCTTCCACATAGAACCCGCCGGGCCTTAAGTTATTTCTGTATTAGGGAGTGAGTGCTGTGTCCTCTGATACTCTCCAACCCAGAGGGGCGGTGTCGAAGCTCTTACTTAAAAAGAAGGATAAGTTTACGGCGTGTTTCCTTCTCTCCCCAAAGCTTTCTGTTATGCAGATTGCGAGGGAGTGACGTTCTAAATCGCAGGCATAAAAAAGCGCACCTAAGTGCGCTTTTTGTACCTTGTGTTGCTAAGTCTAGATTAGTCTAGGATCTTAGATACAACACCAGCACCTACTGTACGACCACCTTCACGGATTGCGAAACGAAGACCTTCTTCCATCGCGATCGGAGCAATTAGCTCAACTTTGAATTTAAGGTTGTCACCAGGCATTACCATTTCTACGCCTTCTGGAAGCTCTACAGCACCAGTTACGTCAGTTGTACGGAAGTAGAACTGTGGACGGTAGCCTTTGAAGAATGGAGTATGACGGCCACCTTCATCTTTAGACAGTACGTATACTTCTGCTTCGAAGTTAACGTGTGGAGTGATTGAACCAGGCTTAGCTAGTACTTGACCACGCTCAACTTCGTCACGCTTAGTACCACGTAGAAGAACACCAACGTTCTCACCTGCACGGCCTTCGTCAAGAAGCTTACGGAACATCTCAACACCAGTACAAGTAGTCTTAGTAGTATCTTTGATACCTACGATTTCTACTTCTTCACCAACCTTGATGATACCTTGCTCAACACGACCCGTTACAACTGTACCACGGCCTGAGATTGAGAATACGTCTTCGATTGGAAGAATGAACGGCTTGTCGATTGCACGCTCTGGCTCTGGGATGTATGAATCAAGCGCTTCACCAAGCTCGATGATTTTCTTTTCCCACTCTGCGTCGCCTTCAAGCGCCTTAAGAGCTGAACCTTGGATAACTGGTAGGTCATCACCTGGGAATTCGTATTCGTTAAGAAGTTCACGAACTTCCATTTCTACTAGCTCTAGAAGCTCTTCATCGTCAACCATGTCACACTTGTTCATGAATACGATGATGTAAGGAATACCAACCTGACGACCAAGTAGGATGTGCTCACGAGTCTGTGGCATAGGGCCATCAGTCGCAGCAACTACTAGGATACCACCGTCCATCTGAGCAGCACCAGTGATCATGTTTTTAACGTAATCAGCGTGTCCTGGGCAGTCTACGTGTGCGTAGTGACGAGTAGGAGTGTCATATTCTACGTGTGAAGTAGAAATGGTGATACCACGTGCTTTCTCTTCAGGCGCGTTATCGATTTGATCGAAAGCCTGTGCGTTACCGCCGTAAGTTTTAGAAAGAACTGTAGTGATAGCTGCAGTTAGGGTAGTTTTACCGTGGTCAACGTGGCCGATTGTACCCACGTTTACGTGGGGTTTCGTACGTTCAAACTTTTCTTTTGCCATTTCTATTATCCCAGCAAAGTTACATTAAAAAATTTAGAAATTTTACATGAGCTGGGGAGAAATAAACTGGTGCTGATAGGCAGATTTGAACTGCCGACCTCACCCTTACCAAGGGTGCGCTCTACCAACTGAGCTATATCAGCACTGATTTGGAGCGGGCAGCGGGAATCGAACCCGCATCATCAGCTTGGAAGGCTGAGGTAATAGCCATTATACGATGCCCGCAATCCTAATTCTCTGGCCACCTCATAGAGAAAGTGGTGGAGGGGGCAGGATTCGAACCTGCGAAGGCTGAGCCGGCAGATTTACAGTCTGCTCCCGTTGACCGCTTGGGTACCCCTCCAGATTGATGGTGCCGACTGCCGGAATCGAACTGGCGACCTACTGATTACAAGTCAGTTGCTCTACCAACTGAGCTAAGTCGGCACTACATCAAGTGGGTGCGCATTCTAGAGTATTGTTTAACTCTGTGCAAGTGTCTTTTTGAAAATTTTTCAATTTTCTTTTTTGACCAATTTTTCAACTAATCAAAAACTTACGTCGATGTTCCCTTTAGAAGTTCACTTCGAGCGTAGCGGGCAAGACCCTGCATCACCAAATGAGCGAGGCGCATGTTATCAGCAGATTTTAAGAATGCAAACACTTTTTTGTCTCCACCCCCTAAAATTATGTCAAATTCGGTTTGTTTGCTTGATATGTAATCAACCGCGCTCAAATAAACACCATATAGGGCAGCATGACACCCTGTTGCCACACAATCTTCTGTATCGGTCCCCACGCCAAAGGTGGTCGGAATTTCATCATTCGCGAACACTTTTTTAGTTGAGGCAACTAATGCATTACGCATTACTTGAAATCCAGGTACGATCCAACCGCCTAAATGTTGACCATCCACCACAAAATCAACCGTTATTGCCGTACCTACATCCATAACAAAAAATGCTTTTTTTGATTTTTCTGCAGCACAGACCATGGCAAGCCATCTATCAACGCCCATTTTTTGAACATTCGCGTAACTATTTTTTATGCCGAAGGCTTCTTTCTCGGTGTGCTTTTCTACAAAAATAATATTTCGCTCGTTACACATGGCGGATATTTCATCAACCAGCTCCTGATTTCTTACCGAAGCTATATATAAATGGGAAATTTTTTTCTGAGAATCGATAAAAGAGAAGAGAGAATTGGCATCTTCGCATGCATTAGGCTCTTCTTCTGCATGACAAAGCAGTGAATATTTTATTCGGGTGTTACCGATATCCACTAATATGACGTGGTTTTCTTCAATGTTGTTCATATTTTTGGTTTCAATCGCAAAGCAATGCGTAAAACGAACGGATAAAATGCTATTTAAAAATCACAAAGATGAACTACGAAGTACTTTTATTATAAATAATGGCCAAAATCTTCGTAGCTCAGCTATAAAGTAAAACAAAAATAAAAAGTTAATTGCCTCTAAGACTAACTTCGCCACCGTGGAAACGGGTAATACCGTCTTGCGTTTCAACAAGAAGCGCGCCGCTGGCGTCCACTCCCCTATCAATTCCGGAAAAACGCTTCTCACCCATTTGTAAAACAATGCGTTTATCGGCGTATAAGTCGAGCGCTTCCCAATATGCTGTGAATGGCCCGAAGCCCTGCTGGGTAAATTTCGGTAAATAAGACCATAGCGATTTAATAATTTCCGCCGCTAAAGCATTTCTATCTGGGATAGTGCCTAAATAAGAAGCAAGATCGCTATGAGGTTGACCAACATCATATTGATTATCGGGTACGCAAACATTTAAACCTATGCCGATAACGCTATGCGCTGTAGCGCCTATTTGCCCTTCTACTTCAATAAGTACGCCCGCAAGCTTTTTACCTTGCAAATAAATGTCATTCGGCCATTTAAGCTCGGCGTCTTCTACGCCAAACTCTTTAAGTGCATCGCAAACTGCCAAGCCTACCAATAAAGAAAGTCCTGCCATGCTTTGATAACCGTCGGGAAAAGACCAGTACATAGAAAAAGTTAGACTTCCGCCAACTGGCGCTAACCATGAGCGCCCGTGTCTACCGCGTCCATCGGTCTGAATTTCAGCAAAAACGACATCGCCGTTTTCAAGATCTTCTCGTTTGCTGGCAATACGCTTCTTCATTTCCGTATTGGTGGAAGGTAATACTGATTCCACATCAATAACCGCTCGTTTTGTATTGCCTAAATGACGTTTAATGCTGTCGGCGCTTAACAATGGAAACCCTCGTTCTAAACGGTAGCCTTTACCTTTTACTTTGAATACATCTAATCCCCAATCGGCGAGTTGGGAAATATGCCCTGCAACTGCTGTGCGCGAAAGGCCCACTTGCTGTGCAATGGTTTCCCCTGAGTGAAACTGGCCGTCGGACAACAAAGCGAGTATATGTTTTCTTATAGCTTTTGATGCTTGTCTCATAGCGAAATAAGTCCTTTGCTTCCTAATAAGCGCACTTCTGGCTCAAGCTGTATGCCGAACTTACCCTGTACGCTTGCTATGATATCTTTTGCCATGGTTATTACATCGTTTCCGGTGGCACCACCTAAGTTAGTAAGTACCAATGGCTGTGTAGGGTGGCATCGTACTTTATTCAAAGTCTTGCCCTTAAAACCTGCCTGGTCGATAAGCCACGCGGCAGGAATTTTTATTTGTTCTTTTTCAGTGGCTGGCAGCTCAACACCTCCGTGCACCACAAAATGGGGCACTGAATCATAGTCTTGTGCAATCGCTTGAAACACTGCTTTTGAAACCACTGGGTTTTTGAAGAAACTTCCTGCATTGCCTAGCTCGGCAGGATCGGGAAGTTTGCTCTTCCTAATTTCTATTACCTTACTATACACCTTTTCTGGTGTAGGCTCAGTGAGTGCCGCTAGTTCGCCATAGCTGGTCTCGAGTTCGTAGTGCTTGGGCAGTTTAAAGTTTACATGAGTGATTAGCACTTTGTTCGCTAGTGCATGCTTGAACACACTGTCTCTATAGCCAAATTGACAGTCTTCGTTGCCCAACAATACCTGCTCGCCGGTTTCAAGAAATACACACTCTACTTTGTCGATTAACGTATTCACTTCCCGTCCGTACGCACCAATATTCTGAATTGGGCATGCGCCTACTGAACCTGGTATTAAGGCGAGATTTTCGAAACCATACCACTTCTCTTTCATACACAAAGTGACGAAGTCATGCCAGTTTTCACCTGCACCTACCCGTAAGTAGTGGTGACTTTCAGTATCAAAATGGCTTATTCCCTTAATCTCGTTAACCAGAATTGTACCGTCAAAGTCGTCAGTGAAGACTGAATTGCTTCCACCGCCCAATATATAAATGGCTTTGTTATTGTTTTTAGAAGTTTTGAAGATAGACAGGAATGAAGTAACGTCGCTAAACGACTGGATAGAATCACAAGAAGCGGCGAGGCCAAATGTGCTGTATGGTTGTAGTGAAGGCATAGAGTTTTACGAACTGCGAACAATTCGCTAATGGTAGGGTAACGAAGCAGCAAATAAAAGCGCAAAGAAGGAATAATATTGTTGCCAATATTGCTAAGCGCTAGAGCATTACCACTTTCATTCGTTAAAGTGAGAAAACGGAAGCTAGCGCTTATACGTAAATACAGAGAACTTACTGCTCTTTGGCTTTATAACCAATACGAAACCCTCCCCAATGTTTACCGTTCACATATATCGGTGCAGATAGATCATGCATGACCTCACCTGTATCTCGTTTGTAAGTTTGTAGCAAGAAAGTAGAGGTATTGCTGCCACAACGACTTCCGGTTTTGTCATCGAATATCCGTTTCGTTCTGTTATTTGCTAAATCCGTATCGTAATTACCAGTAAGGGGCTGACTAAACTTCTTGTTGTGGGTAGGAAAGTAACCATTTACGTCAACTGCGCCGGCATAAATAATGAAACTATGTGTTTCTAATAAAGGTTCTTGGATAGCGGGAAGTACGTCGTCGGTGAACTTATCAAAAGGTGTTGTGTGCTTTATAGGATTAGTGTTCGGTATAGGTGAATAGTCAAAATTAAACAGCTTTGCTTCCGATATTTTCCCTTCTGAAATCGCTTGCTCGAAACGCTTTCCAACAGTTTTAGCTGCATTTACTGCAATGTCTCTAACTTCGCTGTTTCGATCATTAACGTCGAAGCTTTCCAGCAGCCTGAAAATATCTTCAGCTTGACTACTCAGTGATAGCGCCTGAGTAGAAACATCAGTGAGGTCGTGCTCTAATTTTTCTGTCGTCGTGTGCAACTGAAGTATATTGGTACTTATACCTGCGCTATGTTCTGCATTATTTTCTACCATTGCTTGCATAGCGCCCATCGATTCCCGGGCTTTTGTAGAGAGCATACTGGAGTGTGAGATAGCTTCTTCGCTCTCCTTTAATTTCACATTCATGTTATCACTAGAGTTAAGCACCGTTTCCATAGTAGCCACTGCGGCCTGGCTACTTGTATTCATATCCTGCAGCAAACTTTCAATTCCTGAGGTGGCATCGGTTGTTTTCTTGGCAAGCTCTCGTACTTCATCAGCAACGACGGCGAAACCACGTCCTTGATCTCCCGCTCTTGCAGCTTCAATAGCCGCATTAAGCGCTAGCATATTTGTTTGATCGGCTAATTGGTTAATGGTGTTTGTTATTGTACTTATTCCCTCGGCCTTACTTTTTAATGTAGTAAGCGCTTCAGATGACGCATTTATGTTTTTAACCAGCTGCTGTTGCTGGCTTAATACTTCTTTTAACGACGTACTGCCGAACTGCGTTTTCTCGTCAGATTCATTCATAGAAAATGCAGCATTCTTGGCAAGCTCATCTAACTGAGTTGAGGAGACTTCTAACTGTTGGAGTCTACCGCTCATCTCGCCGATGTTCGCGACTTGCTCATTAAATGCTTTCGATAACTGTTCTAAAAAGAAAGAGATAGAAGCACCACCAATTGCAATGTTGCTCGCGGCATGACTAACTTTCGTTGCATCATTGCTGTGTGCATTGTTCTTATAATCGTCAGTTAGAACAATTTTACTAGCGGCTATATTTTGGTTTTGAAATACCTTCTCAATAATAAAGGCCGCGAAAAGGATAGTAAGAAACGTAGCAACTGTAGAGATTAGTAGATGTGAAGTGACAAAAGACATCACTACATTAACGAGACCGGCAATAACAGCTAAAACTAAATACTTCATCATGCGCACTTAACATTTTATTAACACTTCTAAAATGTAAAGCGTTTTAAACCAATTATCCATAAGCGGATAGTATTAGTTATGGGGTCAGAGTACTTTATTAAGTGAGCATTGCATTCATTAGCAAATGAAATAAACGCTTCAAGGTACGAGTTGTCAGATTAATGAAGTGAGTAGATTGACTCTGACCCCATTAGTAATGGGGTCATAGTAATGGGGTCAGAGTACTTTATTGGCTGAGTATTGTATTCATAGTAAATAAAATAAACACTTCAAGGTACATGTTGCCTCACTCGTAAGGAGTCTACTTTACTTAGACTCTATCGCTTATAAAGGCTTTTTTATTACTAACTGTTATCTGGTACTAACTCGTTAAGGTGCAAAACCATCCAACCGTTAATATAAATATTTCGAGGCCGCCTAGCATCGTAAATGGCACCAGAAGTAACCAAGTCATTTACTTTTGTTTTGCTAAGCACAAGGTTATCAACACGATAGTAATTGCGCAGTAATAACGCTTTATCAAATTTCGCATGTTGACTCGGCGAGACAGGTGTTGTGTGAGCAATGTTTCCGACTTTAAAAGTAAGAGTATCATCATCAACACTAAGTAATTTCAGGGGGACATAGCGAAATCGAGCATCCGATGAAGGATCTATAGCTCTATAATCAATATAGAAAAAGTCATTTTTCTGAGGATTAGCCAAGACCCGCTCTTTTTCACTATTTTCAATAAATGCATTACCAACAAAGAAGAATGCTATTAGAAGAAAGCAAACAAGTTCTGCATGCAGCTTTAATAGAGCGGCCACTGGTTCAAGTTGAAAATTACCCCGCAAATAAGCTGGGTTATTATTGAATGGTAAGGCTGACATACAAACTTCCTAGCTGTTTAGTGTTTTTATACCATACCGATTATTTTTCAACCTGTCGCTTTTTCTATACATTCAAACAAGTCCACAGCATTGATCCCTCGAATAATGGGGTCAGAGTACATTTTTTTTTAGCGAGAGTGAGAGCCAAAAAGTACTCTGACCCCTTTATTAAAAAGTACTCTGACCCCTTTATTATTTTTGTGGTGAGCTATTTATGAAATGCTTTCTGGCACTGCCTAAGCACTGAAAACGGCCGAAGGGTAACTCGACTTTTTTTGGGTGTCAAAGTAGATTGTTACTTCTCTAAAAAAATGGAGGCGGAGTACATTTCACTGATTTAGCGGCACTGGGGGTAAGGGAATGACTATGTTCTGATGTTTAAAGTAATAAAGTACTCTGACCCAATTTGAGGTTTTGCAGGGGGGAGTGGGAATTAATGTACTCTGACCCCATTATTTTTCTTTCTGCGGAAAGCAAAAAAACCCGCCGTTAGGCGGGTTTCTTTAATTGGGACCTGGCAGTGTCCTACTCTCACATGGGGAAGCCCCACACT
>NZ_JBVTQX010000014.1:0-101105 GCF_055755235.1 Alteromonas sp. R7
GTCCCCTTCGTCTAGAGGCCTAGGACACCGCCCTTTCACGGCGGTAACAGGGGTTCGAATCCCCTAGGGGACGCCATATCGAAAAAACCAGCCATTCGGCTGGTTTTTTTGTTTCTGGCTTAAAACTTTGTGGACAGACACTGCAATTAAATCTGTAAGCAAATAGATGCAAAGCCATTTTAAGAAAGCTTCAGTGGACAGACACTCTCCTTTCCCTCTTTAAACCATCTACCTAGACATACACCGATCATTTTCATCGGAATTTGCAATTCTTACAAAAGAGGCGTCAATGCCTTCGCGCAAGCACTTTTCAGAGGTTCAATGCGTAAAGAACTCATGTCACAACCCTTTAAGAAACTTTTGTGTGATAGATACGTGAGCTTGTTGAACTGTTATGATCTAAAAAATACAAAAGAGGTGTTATATGCAGAATTATCCAATTGGAACTCCTGGTGAGCCGTGGGGCGAAGAAGAAAAAGCCCAATGGAAAGCACAGCAGACTGTGAAAAGAAGTTATCAGGAAGAAGTACTTAATAAACTCTTCAACATTATCCCTGAAGGCTTTGAGTTAAAGCAGTATGGCGCACTTCCTTACGATGCAGCGCGTTACCCACTATATGTTGTGATTCCCAAGAGTTTTGACGCTGAAAAGCCGTCTGCACTCGTTACAGGCGGTGTTCACGGCTACGAAACGAGTGGTGTGCAAGGAGCGCTTCAATTTATTGAAACAAAGTTGGCTCAGTACGCAGAGCAAGTAAATATAGTTGTGGTGCCATGTGTAAGTCCCTGGGGATACGAGTCGATAAATCGATGGAACCCAATGGCATTAGATCCGAATCGCTCGTTTTACAGTGATTCTCCTGCACCTGAGTCTGCTCAGCTTATGCAATTAGTATCTGACTTAGCGTTATCTCTTACGCTTCATATTGATTTGCATGAAACGACAGACACGGACAATAGTGAGTTTAGACCAGCACTAGCTGCACGGGATGGGGTGAGCCATGATAACTGGAACATTCCAGATGGTTTCTATACGGTTGCTAATACTCCAAGCCCCCAAATAGAGTTTCAAAAAGCAGTTATTGAGGCTGTGAAAAAAGTAACGCATATCGCACCGGCCGATGAAAACGGAAAGATTATAGGTGCAGATGTGGTGAGTGAAGGTGTAATTTGCTATGACAAGAAGTCGTTGTACCTTTGTGGAGGTATGACAGATGCTAAGTACGTCACAACTACAGAAGTCTATCCCGATAGCGATAATGCGACACCCGAAAATTGCAATGATGCTCAGGTGGCCGCAATTTGCGCTGCACTCGATTATTTAAATTAGACGCTTGAACGTTTAGACGTCTAGATGTATATTTGAGCCTCTTTTTTAGGAGGCTCTTTGTGTTTACTTATTCTGCGGTTATTTACGACGGTAAAAAGCAAAATTTAGTGAGGTATGACTGTGGGACAGACACTGAGTTTTCCTCATATCTTGAATCGCGCTTTGGTTGTCATGTCTGTTTGTGGTCCAATAAAGAGCTATCAGAAACTACAATGGCAGCTATCGCAGCTTCGCGAGTACAGAGTAAAAAAGACGGTCTGGATAAAACAGAAGCTTTATGAACTTAATTTCCCCATGTGTAGCCTTGTGCAAATTAACCGAAGAAGACATTTGCATTGGGTGTAAACGTACGATTGAAGAAATCATTAATTGGCGGACATACACCGATAATCAAAAGAAGGTCGTATTCACTCGCCTTGAAAATTTAGAAAAGGAAGCCGCTACCCAGTTACAGCCTCGTAAATAGGCTAAGTGCGAACTTCTATCAAGAACTTTCTACATATGGACAGACACACAAGCTTTTCTATTCGTATAGAATTAGAAGCCTGCATCACTCCCACATGAAGTAAAGTGTCTAGCGGACAGACACTTACTAAATTTAAATAGCTGCAATTTAAAACCACCTTAAATGCACCTTAAATAGACAGTCACAGAAGTTGAAAAACTAAGCATCAAAGCCTGGCTGATATAAGTGCTTTTTGCTAAACTCCCGCGCCAATTTTATGTTCTATTAATCTGAGACGTTTGCAATGAAAGTAATGCTTGCCCCTATGGAGGGCGTTGTCGACCACTTAATGAGAGATATGCTCACTCGCGTGGGTGGTTTCGATCAGTGCGTTACTGAATTTGTAAGAGTGGTCGATCAAAAGTTACCAAAGAAAACGTTTTATAGACTTTGCCCTGAGCTTCACAATGGCGGCAAAACTCCGGCAGGTGTGCCTGTCCGAGTTCAATTATTAGGACAACATCCACAGTGGCTTGCAGAGAATGCACAAACAGCGATAGAGCTGGGCTCTCCTGGTGTTGACCTAAATTTTGGTTGCCCTGCCAAAACAGTTAATAAAAGTAAGGGTGGGGCGGTTTTGTTGAAAGAAACCCAAACCCTTTATGACATTGTGAAAGCTGTAAGGGATGCTGTTCCTGCAGAAATCCCAGTTTCAGCCAAAATCAGACTAGGTTTTGAAGACAAATCTTTAGCTATCGAGAATGCTATAGCTATCACTGAAGCGGGCGCTTCTGAGCTCGTTGTTCATGCGCGGACCAAAACGGAGGGGTATAAACCACCGGCGTATTGGGACTGGATAGCGAAGATAAAACAACACACCGATATTCCACTTGTCGCAAATGGTGAAATTTGGAACGCTGAAGACGCTCAGCGTTGTCAGAGCCAATCAGAGTGTACCAACCTTATGATTGGACGAGGTGCATTGGCAATGCCTAATTTGGCGATGAGTATTAAAGAGGGTGTAGCACCTATGCCATGGTCTGAACTGGCTGCTTTGCTGATTCAGTACTCTGGCTACGAGATTTTTGGTGATAAGGGCAAATATTACCCCAACCGAATTAAGCAATGGTGCGGCTATCTGAAAAGACAATACCCTGAAGCTGATGTTCTGTTCAACGACATAAGGCGCCTAACGAAATCTCAGGACATTGTTGATGTGCTTGCACGCCAAGCCGATATTTAGCCAAGTACTTTTGCAATGGTGTTAGAGGTTCACGACAGATACCTTTGAGCATTTGCAACGTTTGGGCGACATGCCCTTTGGCAGCATCTGGCGAAATTCTCCATCATCTCGGGGCAACCGACAGGCCCAGTAAAAAGTGTTTCAAAATTACTAGTTACTAGCTGCCAGTTCTCTTTTGTCATTCCAAGCTTACTTAGCAAGCGGTTGGGAAGCTTTGGGACTTTGCAGGTATTGGTATTACTCTCTGCATTCATCGTATCAGTGATAAGCTGCAAATAATCGGTAAATGCGAAGGGCAACGGCACTGTGTTCTTGTGGTGACTATCGCTAAAGGGCATCAAAAACTTAGGCGTTTTATTCGAGCGTTTGGCATTCAACCGATATTGGATACTAGTATGGTGAGAGTTGTCTAGCGTCGTCGCTATTTTTGCTCGAATGGGATTTAAATCGACGTAAGCCATAACAGTGGCCAGTGCTTTCTCATCGAGTATAGCTTGCGACCTAAACCTTCTTTCCCAGAAATAGCCCTTACATTCATCTTCTTTGTTAGCTCTTCGAGCAATATATTCATTGAGCATACGCATAAACCAGCTGATGCTTTGAAGTCGCTCTCGATATATAACAGATAGTGATTTTAATTCTGCTAGCTCATCTAACGTTACAGAATCAAAATTTTCTAAATATCGCTGCACTACGGGCGGGCATTTATAAAACATCCTCCACCGAAGCAAGACCTCATCCATCGTCCAGCCTTCAGCTTTGCCTTTTGCTATATGTAATACCACATGAATGTGATTGTGCATAACAGCGTAGGCGCATAAGTCGATGGCAAAAGCTTGAGAAAGCTTATGGAGCCTGTCTTGAATCCACTTTCTTCTATGCTCATAGTTTATGCCAGTGCGGGCATCGCGACCACAAAGGTAAGATTGCCTCACGCAGCGAGAAATGCAGTGGTAATAAGGTGTAACATCAGTATTTATTTGTTTGTAACGAGGTAGAGGCATATCCGTATCCCATAGTTATTTATTGACATTATGAGATTTACGGCGTCAATTTTAAGTGGTCTTTGGGACAGTTTTAGGGACGGTTATTTTTCATGAGTGCTCTTTCGATCAAATCTCAGAACTGGCAATCGTGGACAGACACTCGAATTTCATAACGGATAGACGTCAATCGTTAAGTCTATTTGACCCAAAAGAAAAAGGACAGACACCCTTATTCACCGGGTGTCTGTCCTTTCTAATTTTCTTATTGCAAAAACGCCTCTACTAGCTAGAGGACTAAGCAAAAGTACCAACGAGTGTCTGTCCCTAACAATTTAATTTAAAAGGCAAGTTATACAAACACGTCAACCCTAGAACCCACACGCCCATCGTTAGTGCTAGAGGTCTGCTGTGTGCTCTGAGGCTGAGTCTCGCGACTTTCTTGCACATTGCGGGGCTCAACCTGTTGAGTAGGTCGCTGTGGCGATTCTAAGACAGTGGAAACAGGAGACGAATTAACAGAAGAAACGTCCATAAACAAACCTCGCATTTAAAAAATCACTTAATAAGATTAGCACAATTATTGAGCGCTAAGAATTAAACTTCTTAAGTGTCTGTCCATAAAATTAGCGATCAAAGGCTGTGCCTCAGCATTGGGATGAATACCATCGTTTTGCATTAAGTCCTTATTTAGCGCTATTTCTTCAAGGAAAAATGGAATTTTTTGAACGTCCTGAGCTTCCGCTACTTTATTGAAGTTTTGAGTAAACATCTGCGTATAGCGCTTGCCATAATTAGAAGGAATTTGCATTTCTTGCAGAAACACTACGGCATTACTCTCCTTCGCAACACTTACCAGCGAATCTAAATTATCCCTAATCTTACCGATATTATGGCCCTGAAGGCCGTCATTACCGCCCAGTTCAATCAATACATGGGTAGGGTTGTGTTGCTCTAATAAACGGGGAAATCGCGCTAAACCGCCGTCAGTGGTCTCTCCGCTTACCGCAGCATTTACAATATCAATCGGAATGTTGTCGTCTTGCCACATTTTTTGTAACAAACTGACCCAACCCTCATGTTGCTGTAATCCATAAGCCGCGGACAAACTGTCACCTAAGATAAGTAAAACCGCATTTTCGCTTGTGTCGCTCTGCTCGGCTTGATCTGATAGCGCTTGAAAGGGTATTAAAAGAATAAGTAAAAAAGCGAACAAATAACGAAATTTAACAAACACGAATTGATGACCTCTTATGATAAAAGCTAATGCTGTAACCAAAGTAGTGGATACGAGTGAAGGCTCACTGCAGATCCTTCGTCCTATTTCTTTTGAAGTCAAGTCTGGTGAGTCCGTTGCCATTATTGGCGCGTCGGGCTCGGGTAAGTCAACCCTTTTGGGCTTGTTAGCAGGGCTTGACCAAGTTACAGAAGGGGAAATTTTCTTAGATGGTGAAGCACTTCACAGCATGAATGAAGAAGAGCGCGCGATTTTAAGAGGAAATAAAGTAGGCTTCATTTTTCAAAGCTTTATGTTAGTTCAAAGCTTAACAGCCTTAGAAAACGTGATGCTACCGGCAGAAATTGCAGGGCTTGATAACCCAAAGGCACTAGCTTTAGATATTCTAGAGCAAGTCGGATTGAAACATCGCGCACATCACTTCCCTAATCAGTTGTCGGGGGGCGAGCAACAGCGTGTTGCCATAGCGCGAGCATTTATTACCTCTCCCAAAATTCTTTTCGCCGATGAGCCTACCGGCAATCTAGACGCCAAAAATAGTGAAAAAATCGAAGCGCTGTTGTTCGAGATGAATAGAGAAAAAGGCACAACACTCGTACTCGTAACTCATGATAACGAGCTTGCGGAACATTGTGACAGGCAACTCACTATGAATGCTGGAGAACTCATTGAAACGACGGGCGCGAACACAATGAATAAAAAAGAGGCGGTTTAGATGTCGACGTCTTTTAATTTAGCTTGGCGGCTTTTCAAGCATGAGGCTAGACGTGGTGAACTGACCATCATATTGCTGGCCATTGTGCTATCTGTGGCGGCCGTGTTGTCGCTGTCTCTTTTCAGTGAGCGTTTACAGGGCGCACTAAAGTCTCGGTCTGCGGCCTTCATTGCAGCAGATGCTCAGCTTCGCTCAGATGACCCTATAAACGAGGAATGGTTGGCTAGAGCCCGAGAACAGGGCCTTGAGACGGCAAAGCAGGTGGCAACACGTTCAATGGTATTTAAAGGCGACGAGATGTCGCTTGTTGATTTACGAGCCGTGAATGACGCTTATCCACTGAAAGGGACAGTCAATATTACCGACCAGCCTTTTGGAGAAAAACGCAATACTTCAGGATTGCCACAATCTGGGGAAGCATGGGTACAGTCTCGGCTTTTTCAAAGTCTAGGGCTTTCTATTGGCGACAGTATCGAAATTGGCGACGGCACTTTTACCGTTACGCATGTACTGGTAGATATTCCAGATGCAGGATTCAGCGTGTTTAATACCGACCCTATCGCGCTGATTAACTTAGATGATTTGGAAAAAACTGCGATAACCGGGCCAGGGAGTCGCGCTCGTTATGTGGGCTTTTTTGCCGGTGCTGCGGGTGATTTAGAAAGTTTCAATGCTTGGTTATTGCCCCAATTAAATGACGATTTACACTCGTGGCGGACAGTCGAAGATGACGAGTCAGCAATAGGGCGTTCTGTCGCAAGTGCTGAGCGCTATTTTCTGTTAGCGAGTTTGTTAGCAATAGTATTAGCGGCCGTTTCCATTGCCGTTGCTGCTCAGCGTTATGCTCAACGTCACTTTGATCCCGTAGCAATAATGAAGACCTTGGGGGCAACAAGCAGCACCATTCGAAAAGTCTATTTGTTCCAAATTCTATTTATCACTGGGCTTGGTATTTTTATTGGCCTCGTTATAGGATTTATCGGTCAGCAAGTGGTGGTTTCACTTGTAGCGGACAGAGTGGATGTATCTCTTGACGTGTGGCATTGGCGCCCGCTTCTAATAGCCGTTGCTACAGGTGCTACGTGTGCATTGCTTTTTTCCTTATATCCGCTATTGCAGCTATTTTCAGTTCCCCCGCTTCGCGTATTAAGAAAGGACATATCAGCGAATTTACGTTCCAGAAGCATTCAGTTCGTGGCTTCAGGTGGTGCGATATTTTTACTGATGTGGATGTATAGCCGCGATTTAAAAATTAGCGCTATTCTTTTCGTTTCCGGCGCTGCGTTGGTGCTCGGATTACTTGGTGCTACGTATATCTTAATTGCTGTAGGTCGCAAGCTGGGCAGTGGAAGAATGGGGGCGTGGCAGTTGGCATGGGCACGTATTAAGCGACGTGCAATGGACAACAGCGTGCAGCTTATTAGCTTTTCCGTCACCATTATGTTGCTTTTAGTGGTGCTGGTAATGCGCAACGATATGGTTTCACAATGGCGCTCGCAATTGCCAGAAGGTACACCGAATTACTTCTTAATTAACATTACGCCAGACATCCAACCAGAATTGGACAGACACTTCGCTGACAATGGCGTAAAAATCGAAGAGTTTTACCCTGTCATTCGAGGTCGATTTGTTTCGGTAAATGGAGAAGGGATAAACACCGAGGTTTCTAAAGAAGATGAGCCGAATCGAGAAGGCCGGAGAGGTTTAGGCAGAGAAGCAAACCTAACGTGGAGCAACACGCTTCAAAAAGAAAACGAGGTCATTGACGGGAACTGGCATGGCGATGAGAATAAGCAATACAGCGAAGGATGGTTTCCGGTTTCCGTTGAAGAAGGCGTTGCAGAAAGGTTGAACATTAAAATGGGCGATCGGCTTACTTTTAATGTGGGCAGCGAGATTGTCGAAACGAAAGTAACGAGTATTCGTACTGTGAATTGGCAGACTATGCAGCCTAACTTTTTCTTCGTTATTCACCCTGAGGCAATGGCCGCATTTAGCCCAACTTATATTACTAGTTTCTACCTTCCTACCGAGAGAAAGGCAGAGTTAACTAACCTACTTAAACCGTTTGCATCAATAACTATGTTCGACGTTGATGCTCGAATTAATCAGTTGCGAGAGATTGTGGATCAGGTGTCTGTTGCCGTTGAATTTATTTTGGTGCTGGTATTGTTAGCGGGCAGTCTGGTATTGATTGCACAAGTACAGGCGAGTATGGATGAACGCAGACAGGAAATAGCCATACTTCGGACGCTCGGTGCAAAGGGGGCGTTGATAAGAAAAAGTGTTATTTTTGAGTTTGTTATCATTGGTGTAGTAGCAGGCTTTATGGCAGCAATGGCCAATGAGTTGAGCCTTTATTTACTTCAAACCTCTGTATTCCAAATGGAAGCAAGCTTACACCCAGAATACTGGGCAATAGCGCCAAGCGTTGGCGCTGTCGTTGTAGGCATATTAGGTGCGTTTGGATGCTGGCGTTTGCTTACACTTAATACCAGTCAGATGCTGCGGAATATGGTTTAGGTATTCTCGCGTTAGTTTAAAATGCGCTTTAATACAAAACGGACAGACACTCGGTTGAGTGCCGTTTAGATTAAGGGCAGTGGACAGACACTCGGTTGAGTGCCGTTTAGATTAAGGGCAGTGGACAGTCACTCAATTCAAATGAGTGTCTGTCCACTGTGCATTTCACAGCAAAGTTCACTAATTACAAAGGAATGGTTTTCGCGAAGAGTTTGAGAAGTGCTCTGGTTTGATAGTAAATAGATGTTTTTGAGGCCTGTGACTAAGCAAAGTGCCTCGCGATAATGTTGTGCAATAAATGTGGACACACACTTGCTTAGCAATTCAAGTGACTGTCCACAAGGCACATAACGAATTTCAGTAATTCAACTATGCGCGATATATTTCTCTTAGCGCCTCGTCGATAGAAGGGAAGTCAAAACTGAAGCCGGCGGTAGTAAGCTTTTGAGGAATGACTCTTTGCCCCTCAAGTATCATCGTCGACGATTCGCCCATTGCTACTTTCATAACAAAGCCCGGGACATTGAACAGGCAAGGCCGGTTAAGTGATTTTGCGAGCGCTTTAGAGAACATCTTGTTCGTAACAGGCTCCGGTGCCGTTAAGTTAAATGCACCAGAACATGCGCTATTCTCGAGCAAGAACGAGATAGCACGCACCATATCTTGTAAGTGGATCCAGGCCAAATATTGACTACCACTACCAAGTGTACCTCCGGCCCCCAATTTAAACGGTAGTGCCATTTTCCCTAACGCTCCGCCTTTTTCGGTGAAAACTACACCAGTTCGAAGCGTTACGACACGTGTCTTAGCTTGATCTACACTTTGGGCAATAGTCTCCCATTTAGCGCACAGTTCATGGGTGAACTCGTTATGAGGAGGAGTTTCTTCAGTTACAAGCTTGTCTCCTTGATTGCCGTAGTAACCAATCGCGGAGCCCGATAAGAAAACAGACGGAGGTGCATCACAACTATTTATTTTTGAGACTAGCTCAGAAGTGATGTCCCAGCGGCTATTGCAAATTATTTTCTTTTGAGTGTCTGTCCAGCGCTTATCGGCGATAGGCTCACCAGCTAAATTAATTACTGCGTCGAAACTTTCAAAATTTTCTATCGAAGAAACGTTCTCGACGATTTTGACGTTATCCCCCAATTTGCTCTTTGCTTTTGTAAAGTCGCGAGAAGTCACCGTAAATTCATGTTCTCGAGAATATTGACGAATAAATTCGCTTCCTATCAGCCCTGTTCCACCGGTCAAAAGAATGTTCACAATTAGCTCCTCGAGGTATGACCTTATCCCGTCTTATTGCAAGATAGTGTCAGGGACACGGAATCAGAAAATCTAAGGGCATGTGGCTTATCGACCTCAACCTCAGCGTAGCGCACCGAAGAATGTTCTGCGGCAATGCTTAGCACATCGGCGGTAAGTTTTTCCAGAAGAGAAAAACGGTTGTCTTCTACAAGCTTGATGATTGCCTTTGTAATCGTTTTATAGTTAAGCGCATCACTCATATCGTCGGTGTTCGTCGCTTTTTCAGCGTCGTAATCAATTTTCACGTTAACAACAACGTCCTGCTTGTTTTTTATTTCATCTTCATTGATGCCGATGTATGTGCGTAGTCTTAAGTTTTTAATTTTAATAGTGGCGAGATTAAAGTTCATTGAAGTCTCTTGTTTGTAGTTGTTTATAAGTCGTTGTAAAGTGTTGTCGTTTCAGTCAGGAATGTAGCACAAAATGTCAATGGAACTACGCTCGCCAACAGCAAAAATTCTAATCGTTTTAGCATGTTTAGTAGTGGTAATGGCTGGTATTAAAGCCGCCAGTACGATCATGGTACCGTTTTTTCTCTCTATTTTTATAGCGATCGCGTGTAGCCCAATAATACGTTGGACTTCGAAATTTGGCGTGCCTAAATGGCTCTCTATAACTTTTGTTATACTGCTTATCGTTGTTTTTGGTTTTCTTTTAGCTGGCTTAGTTGGCCAGTCTATGACCGAGTTTCGAGAAAATTTGCCAGAATATAGAAGTAAGCTTGATACAGAGTTTGCCTGGGTTGTGTCTAAATTGGCTGAATTTAATATTCACATCAATAGAGAGTTAATCGCTTCGCACCTTGATCCAGCAACGGCTATGTCTGTAGCAACAAATTTCATCAGCGGAATGGGCGGCGTACTTTCAAACCTTTTCCTTATTCTTCTTACTGTCATTTTCATGCTTTTTGAAGCAGACAGTATTCCACGCCGGTTGCATATTGCCCTTGCCGATCCAGGAATGAAACTAAAGCATATCGACAGATTTATTCGTTCTGTGAACAGTTACTTAGCGATAAAAACTGTGGTCAGTTTAGGAACAGGTCTGATTATTGGTATTTGGCTGTATGTGATGGGAGTAGATCATTTCATGCTTTGGGCTGTGTTGGCTTTCATGCTCAACTTTATTCCTAACATTGGCTCAATTATCGCTGCTGTGCCCGCAGTGTTGATAGCCTTTGTTCAACTTGGGCCTGCCTCAGCAGGTTTTGCAGCGCTTGGCTTTGTGCTTGTTAATACCATCATGGGTAATATGGTTGAACCTCGATTGATGGGTAAGGGCATGGGGCTCTCTACGCTCGTGGTATTCCTTTCGTTAATATTTTGGGGGTGGCTGCTAGGCACCGTTGGAATGTTGCTCTCAGTTCCGTTAACCATGGTGGTAAAAATAGCATTAGAGTCTCGCGAGGAGAGCAAGTGGCTTGCGGTGCTGTTATCGAGTGAAGGTGAGAAGTCTGCGTCGTAACTTAGTGTAAGTAGAAAGTGGACAGACACTTGTTTGAAAGTCGATAGTGGACAGACACTCAATCGATTTAAAAAAAACTCTCATTGGTCTCTAGCTAAACAGTCAATCGAGAATGTGTCAGTCCCCCCAAACTTTTGTGCAAGATTAAGTGTGTGTCCACTTTCCATACGCCCCAACTTTTGTAGGAACTCAAGTGTCTGTCCACTTTCATACTTGAGCAATTGAAAGCTCAAGGATTTAACGGTCATACACAAACTTCGTTGTACTTTTTAAAGCACTATTCGTGATTGGGAAATTGAATAACGATACGAGCACCGCCAAGCGAACTGTCCTCGATGAGCATTCTACCTTCGTAGATTGAAACTAAATCGGCCGCCAACGCCATGCCTATTCCGTGGCCTTCTGTATAGGTATCAAGTCGAGTTCCTCGCTCTAACAAAAGCACTTTTTTGTCGTCAGGAATACCAGGGCCGTCGTCTTCTACTTTAATTGTTAGCCAACCAGCACGCTTCGACGCTGATACGATAATTCTATTGGTCGCTGCTTTGCATGCATTGTCTAGAAGGTTGCCACATAGTTCCATGAAGTCGGTCTCGTCTCCTTTAAACTGAGTATCCTCATCCAGTTCAAACTCAATAGCAAGGGCTTTATCTTGATAGACCTTGTCCATTACATCGGCAAGCTTGTGCAAAATGGGTAGTATATAGATAGCTTGTTGCCAGCTAGATTTTCCAGCACTCGCTCTTTTCAGCTGGCGTTTAATGATTCGGTCAATTTGCTGTAATGCTTCGTTTACCTCAGTAGGTAAACCGCTAGTGCCCGATGCCACTGCCAAAGGCGTTTTCAAACTATGTGCTAAGTCTCCTAAACTGTTTTTATATCTCGCCCTCTGAGCGGCCTCAGTTTGAAGCAAACCATTAATGGATTGTTTTAAGGAATCGAATTCAACTGGATAGCGTGATTCTAACTGACGTTTATGTCCACTTGAGGCTTGTGAAATTTCGTCAATTAACTTCCTAACAGGAAGAAGTACTAGGCTAATCCCGATAATAATAAAAATTAGGAGTGCTATACAGAGCGTGAAAATCCACTGCCACGTCGTGTCTAAGAACGTATTCCGCTCTGCTTCAAAAAGTGCTTTATTGTTAAATATATAAAACCGAACAGGCTCGAAGTCTCTACTTGAAGCAAATTCCGCAGTAAAGGCGTATACAAAAAACTCGGAATCTTCTTCAAACTTAGGTGTATGAGAATCCAAAAATAACTCGTTACCGACTGCAACGTCTATCTCAGGTGGTAAAAAGGTATATTCAAGAGCTGAAGCTGACTGCCAAATTACTTCGTCTCGAAACACAATCACGCCAAGATAACCTGATCCCGGAAGGTTTAACTGCTCTTCGTATAAAATTTCAGGCATATAGGGCAGGTCGCCATCTAACTCGAAAGCCGATAACAGACCTAAGTTCATCAACCTAAGCTCACTCATCTTGGCTTGCGTAAGGCTATCAGTATATGCCTCGTCTAAAATGACAACAGTAAAGGGCGCAAATAACGCTAGAAGAACAATCGCTAGAAAGATACTCCGAAGACGTAGCGACAATTGCCTCATAAACTTCTATTTATCCTATAGCCTCTACCTCGAAGGGTTTCGATTGGCTTTAACTCACCGGTCGGGTCCAGCTTTTTCCGCAGTCTTCCAACGAAAACCTCTATGACATTACTATCTAAATCGAAATCTTGGTCATAAATGTGCTCGGTTAGCTCTGTTTTTGAGATGACCTTTTGCGGGTTAAGCATAAGGTACTCCATGACTTTGTATTCGTAAGCTGTTAGATCCAGAGCTTGACCGTTTAACGATAGTTCTTCACTAACGGTATCCAGCGAGATAGGGCCGAACTGAATGGTTGGGTTCGCTTGTCCTGAAGCTCGTCGAATTAGTGCTTTTGTTCGAGCAAGTAACTCTTCGTTGTGAAAGGGTTTGGTGAGGTAGTCATCGGCTCCGGCATCAAGGCCTTCCACTTTCTCTTGCCACCTATCTCTAGCAGTTAAAATGAGTATAGGGCAGGAAATATCAGCTTGACGGGCTTTTCGTATAACCTCAAATCCGTCTAGCTTTGGCATGCCGATGTCGACGATAGCCAGGTCATAGCTATATTCTTTAATGAGAAAAAGCGCGTGCTCACCATTATCTGCGAGGTCTACGCTATAGCCATTTTGCTGAAGGAGCGCATCAAGCTGGGTTAATAATCTGCTATCGTCTTCGGCTACGAGGATACGCATGTTAGTCCTTATCTTTATTTGTTTTTACCTTGCCTGAGCGTTTGTCTACATCTACTGATACTACTCGCCCTGACTTTTTAAGTACTTTTACCCGGTAGTTTTTTGAGGTCTGTTCAACTTTTAAGACGCGTCCATTTACAGCAACGCGAGCACGCTCAGCAGCTTCGCTTTTTGATATATCGCCGCCAGAGTCTTGAAACGCCAAAGCTGGCGCTGTGTTAGACAAAGCTAACACTAAACAAACTACTGCAACACGAAGCGATAATTTCATACAACCTCACAATTATTATCCCACTCAGGCCAAACTACAGATAAGTATAACTTGGTTAACTGAACCGATTCTGAACTGGGTTTAGTCTACCTTGCGGAGCAAAAGCTGTATATAAGCCTTAAGTAAATGGCATTTACGAAAGAGCAAATATTGTGGACAGACACTTAGTTGCTAAGAGGCCACAAGTCAAAATGAGAGTGTCTGTCCACAAGTCTATTTCTAAGCTTCAAAGTGACGCATATATTTAAGTGCTCTCGTTAGTAAGTCATATTGAGTAATCTTTACTTCTACTTTGAAAAAGTGTCTGTCCACTTTGTTGATTGTTATTAAGGGGGACCAATGTTTATTGTGCAAACGAGTGACTGTCCACGGTTTTTGTAAATTAGTTCTCAACGCTCATATGGATGTACGAGTGTGTGTCCAAAGCTGTACCTAACTAGTGTGTAGTGAAGAGCTTACGTTTCTCAATAACTCTTTTGGCAGCTGAGCGGGATGATATTGACTTTTTTGGCATGCCACGTGCGAGGCATAAGCTTCAGATGAATCAACAAAACGAAAATAAGCTGTTCAGCTCAACTACTTAATTAGATAGTAAAGTCGGACAGACATTCATTTTCAACAAGGAGAAGTTATGTCTAGCGATATTAAGAAAACAATGTGGAAAGCAATGTCAGATAGTCCAAAAGTCATGGTAAGTCTGGTTGGTGAGGATATGCATGCCGAGCCTATGTACGCCCAACTTGATAAAGACGCTGATAGTGAGTTTTGGTTTTACACTAGTCGAGACAACCGCATTGCTAAAGGTGGAAAAGCCATGGTTCACTTTGCATCCAAAGGTCATGATGTATTTGCTTGTATCCGAGGCAACCTCACTGTTGAATCACGTAAAGACGTGATTGATAAATACTGGTCTAATCCAGTAGAAGCATGGTTCGAGAAAGGTAAAGATGATCCTTCTTTATTAATGCTTCGCTTTGAACTTATAGATGCAGAAGTGTGGGATGCAGATCCTTCGCTAAAAGGCATGTTTAAAATGCTCACTGGTAAAACGGTAAAGCCAGAAGAGATGGGTGAACACGAAAAGGTCGAACTTTAAACGCAGCATTTTGGGCCAATTTTATGGCGAAGCTTGGAGGTGTTAGGAGACTTACTCAGAGGAGCGAGTGTCTGTCCACAAGGGATTGTTTATTGCGATTGTTGGCTGATTATTAAGTGACTGTCCACTATCAATGATGTGAAGCTTGGTGAACGATTACAAGTGTGTGTCCACATTATTTCGGTAAATAAGTGTCTGTCCAAAGTTAGCTTCATTATTGTTGAAGAAACAAAAAAGCCCCTGAAAACCAAAGTAATCTGATTTTCAGGGGCTTTCGCTATTTAACATTAATTACGATATAACGCTTAGCTCAAAATCTAAGGCAAGACCTTTTTGTAAGGTTTAACTACAACACTTTCGTAAACACCAGCTTCGATGTACGGATCAGCGTCTGCCCATGCTTGAGCAGCTTCTAGTGAATCAAACTCTGCTACTACTAGAGAGCCGGTAAAGCCGGCTGGGCCAGGATCTGGGCTATCTACAGCAGGGAAGGGGCCTGCCATGACTAAACGGCCCGCATCTTTTAATACATTCAAACGTTCAAGGTGAGCAGGGCGCGCTACCAAGCGTTTTTCTAGACTGTCCGCAACATCGGTTGCACAAATCATATATAGCATGCGTTTATCCTTTCGCCGTAGCGGCTTTCATGCTTTCAACAAAGCTGCCGAGCTCGCTTAGCATTTTGTGACTGTCCGATAAATTGGCAGCGATAATATTCACTGTCGCCGAGCCTGAAATTGCGCCAGCGGCACCAGCGTCAATAGCAGATTTAACCTGTTCCGGTGTAGAAATACCAAAACCTAACAATGCTGGTGCTGCTTTGTGTTTGTTCAAGCGCTCAATAAGCTCTGAAGCAGGCACGTTTGCGGCAGTTTCTGCGCCAGTAACGCCAGCACGACCCAGCAAATACGTGTAACCTTTCGAGTATTCCCCGATTTTTTCCATGGTTTCGTCAGTAGCATTAGGTGGTGCAATCAGAATTTGTGAAATGCCAGTGGCTTCGGCTGCTTTTTGAAAAGGTGCCGCTTCGCGAATAGGAACGTCAGCGACCAAAATTGAGTCAACGCCTGCCTCTTGCGCTTTATTGTAAAAGTTCTCAATACCTTGGGCCATTACTAAGTTGCTGTACAGTAGCAAGCCGATAGGCACATTAGGATATTTTGCGCGAACACGTGAAATAACGCCCAAGCAATCTGCTACCGTCACCTTATTACTTAATGCGCGAATGGCAGAAGCTTGGATTGTGGGGCCGTCGGCGATGGGGTCAGAGTAAGGTATACCTAACTCAAGTGCGTCAGCACCGCTTTCTACCAGCTGGCAAATAATGGCTTCAGATTGCGCTAAATCGGGGTCACCTACCATTACAAAAGGTACGAAAGCGCCTTGGTTCTTTTTATCAAGCCCGGCAAACATTTGTGCATATCTATCCATTATAAATCGTCCCCTAAAATGTTGATAACGTGCGCTAAATCTTTGTCGCCACGACCTGATAAGTTAACTACGATGATGGTTTCTTCTTCCGCTTCATCTGCCATATTAAGCGCGTGCGCTAAGGCATGCGACGATTCAAGGGCAGGAATAATACCTTCTTTTCTTGCAAGCAATTGGAATGCGTTCAGCGCTTCTTCGTCTGTAGCGGCAACGTATTCCGCTCGGCCAATATCGTGAAGGTAAGCATGCTGAGGGCCAACAGCAGGGTAGTCGAGGCCAGCAGATACTGAGTAGCTCTCTTCAATCTGGCCTTCTTTGTCTTGCATGATGAAGGTGTAAGCACCGTGAAGAATACCTTTTGTACCCGTCACGATAGTGGCGCCGTGCTCTTTGGTGTGCACACCTTTACCCGCAGGCTCAACGCCAACTAGGCGTACAGAAGGCTCATCAATAAAGTCTGCAAACATACCGATAGCGTTTGAGCCTCCGCCCACACATGCTACTACGGCGTCAGGTAAGCGACCTTCTTTTTCCATAATTTGAGCGCGAGTCTCTTCACCAATCATGCGGTGATATTCACGAACAATAGTAGGGAACGGGTGTGGGCCCGCGGCTGTGCCTAACAAATAGTGCGCTTTATCATAGTTTGCTGACCAGTCGCGCATGGCTTCGTTTACGGCATCTTTAAGGGTACCTGAGCCTGCGTTTACAGGAATAACCTCTGCGCCCATAAGCTTCATTCGGAACACGTTTGGCGCTTGACGCTCAACGTCTTTCGCACCCATATAAATACGTGCTTTTAGCCCCAATAATGCACATGCTAACGCGGTTGCAACACCGTGTTGGCCTGCTCCTGTTTCGGCGATAACTTCTTCTTTACCCATGCGTTTGGTAAGTAGCGCTTGGCCCAACACCTGGTTAGTTTTGTGTGCACCACCGTGTAGTAAGTCTTCACGCTTTAGGTATAACTTCACCTTTGGGTTACTTACCAGATTGCGAGTTAACGTCATTGACGTTGGGCGACCGGCGTAGTCTTTTAACAGAGATAAAAACTCTTCGTTAAATGTCGGGTCGTCCTTGGCATCCAAAAATGCTTTTTCCAGTTGGTCTAGTGCTGGAATAAGTAGCTCGGGCACGTACATGCCACCAAATTCACCAAATTTTGTATCTAACTGGTTCATTACGTTGTCCTGTATTTAAATTAGTAACGGCGGCAAATGGCAAAAAGCGCGTCGAGTTTTTCTTCGCTTTTCACACCGGGTGCGGTTTCCACGCCTGAATTCACATCAATAGCACCACAGCCGGTTGCAATAGCTTCTGCAACATTCTGGGCGTTAATACCGCCAGCAAGCACTAACTTATGCTTCGCTTCGATATCGTTTAATAGCTGCCAGTTGAACGCTTCGCCTGTACCGCCTTTGGCATCACCCACTTGGCAATCCAGAAGAACACGGCTTACAAGGTTATTATTTAAGTGTCTGTCCACTGCGTCTGGAAGTGCGTCAGAAGAGGTTGCTTTAACACCTTCGACTTTCCAAATTTCACAACTTTCTGGAAGCTTGGCAGCAAGCGCTGAAATGTAGGTGTCATCTTCGCTGCCGTGAAGCTGCACGGCAAAAAGGTTAAGCGAGGTGGCGAGTGATGCCACTTCATCAATGTCGTGATTAACGAACACACCCACAAAAGCACCGTCAATGCTCTGCGTTATCGTCAAAGCCTGTGCTTCGCTCAAATAGCGTGGCGATTTTTCAGCGAAGATAAGCCCGCCAAAGCTAGCGCCTTTATCAAACGCCATTTGCGCTTGTTCGGGGTTGGTAAGCCCGCACACTTTAACTGCGCCATTCACTAACGTTTTCACAGCGCGCGGTAGGTCAGCCTCTGCCATTAACGCACTGCCCACCAAAAAGCCTTGGGATACAGGCGCTAAACGAAGCACGTCTTGATGTGTGTATATGCCCGACTCTGAAATAACCACGTAGTCGTGCGTGGCTTTTTCAAGCATGGGCACAAGGCGTTCGGTTGTGGCTAAATCGGTAGAAAGGTCTCGTAAGTTGCGATTATTGATACCAATGATGTTGGCTTCAAGGGCAATAGCGCGCTCCATTTCTTCTTCATTACTTACTTCGGTAAGAATGTCTAATGACAGAGCATTGGCAACGCTTGCCAACTCGCGATATTCGTCATCATTTAGCACACTAAGCATTAATAGCACTGCGTCGGCATTATAGTGACGGGCTAGATACACTTGATAGGTATCAACGAAGAAATCTTTGTTAAGCACAGGCTGACCAACACGCTCAGTTACATAAGCTAAGTACTCAAATTTACCTTGGAAGTACTTCTCGTCTGTCAGCACAGAAATACCGGCAGCATAAGGCGTGTAAGCCGCTAAGATCTCGTCTAAATCGAAATGCTCTCGAATAAGGCCTTTTGAAGGCGATGCTTTTTTGCATTCGAAGATAAAGCCTGCGTTTGGCTCACTAAGTGCGGCAAATAAACTCTTTTCGGAAGGAACTAGATTCGCCTTGAAGCTTTCCAGCGGCAGTGCATCTTTGCGTGCGGCCACTTCTTCTCGTTTGTCTGCAACAATTTTCTCAAGCACATTAGCCATTCGTGCTTACCTCCTGAGTAATTTTGGCAACCTTCGTTAATAACTGCATGGGTAACCCTTCGGCCATAGCGTTCATCGCCATTTCAGCCCCTTCTTTGAAGGTTGAGGCTTTGCCGGTTACTTTCAACAGTGCCCCGCAGTTCATGGCGATAGCGGCACGGTGCGCCTCTTTACCTTCGCCGTTTAGCGCTGCTTCAACAAATTGTCTGTTTTCTTCAGGTTCACCGCCCTCAATCGCAGAAAGAGGATAATGAGGTAAACCGAAGTCTTCGGCGGTAACGGTAAGCTTGCGAATATCGCCATGCTCAAGGTCGTAAATCATTGATTCGCCGTGAAGCGCCAGTTCATCCAAGCCATCGCCATGCACTATCATTGCGCGGTGTTGGCCAAGCAGCATAAGGGTTTTTGCGTAAGGTTCAAGCAGTTCAGGAGAGTATACGCCGAAAACGCCATGAGTTGGACCCGCCGGGTTTGCCAGCGGCCCCAGTATATTAAATAAGGTTCTGGTCTTCATCGCAGCGCGCACGGGGGCTGCGTGGCGCATACCGGCGTGATAAACCGGTGCAAAAAGAAATGTGAAATTTGCTTCATCTAAGCACTTGCGGGATGTTTCTGGGCTAATTTCTAAATTAAGACCAAACTGGCGAAACAAATCAGCAGAGCCAGACTTACTCGATACACTGCGATTACCGTGTTTCGCCACCTTCACGCCACAAGATGCGGCAACTACACCGGCTGCACTGGAAATATTAATGGTGTTGTGGCCATCTCCGCCTGTACCAACGATATCTGCAAACTCATAAGACGGTGTGGGAAAGGGCAGTGCATTGGCAACCATGGCACTCGCTGCACCCGCAATTTCGCTGGGTGATTCTTTTTTCATTTTCAGCGCAGTCAGCACTGAAGCAATCATCACCTCGCTTTGCTCACCGTGCATGATGCTGTTAAACAAGCTGTATGCCTCGGTTTGCGACAGTGATTCTCGCAACATAATTTGTTCTAGTAGAGGGCCTGCGTTAAGCATGGTTCGCTCCCTGTAACGTTAAATAGTCAATACTTTGCTTTAACAGCAAACTGCCGTGGGCTGTTAAAATAGATTCTGGGTGAAATTGGAAACCCAACATGCGATCTTCGCTATTGTAAACTGCCATTACGGCCTCACTGCCGTCATCGTTTATTGTAGATGCGCAAACAGTAAGGTTTTCAGGCAATGAATGTGCCACTAAAGAGTGGTAGCGTGCGACATGTAAGGGCTGCTGTAAGCCTTTGAACATGGCGTCTTTAGAATGGGTAATAGCAGAAGACTTGCCGTGCATAACTTGGCTGGCGCGACCTACGGTGCCGCCATAATGCTCAACAATAGCTTGATGGCCTAAACAAATACCAATTACGGGGAACACGCCGTGTACTTTTTTAAGTAGCTCAGGCATACAGCCAGCTTCACTTGGTGCACCTGGGCCTGGCGACAGCATAAGAAGCACTGGGCCTTTCGTTGCTTGTTCCTGCATTCTTTCAAACAGAGCATTTGCTGAAACCGTGTTGCGATAGACCTTAATATCTAGGTTTAAGGTACGCAGTTCATCCACAAGGTTGTAGGTAAATGAGTCTACATTGTCGAGCAAAAATAGGGTGGTCACTTGCTGATTCATGCGTTGCCTCCTTCATTTAATACAACGTTGATACTTTCAGCTTCTTCTTGTAGCGCTGCTTTTACTGCACCAATTACCGCTTGTGCCTTAGCGCGGGTTTCATCAGCTTCAGCTTGTGGAACCGAGTCATATACTACACCTGCACCCGCTTGAATATAAGCCGTGCCGTTTTTCACAAACGCTGAACGAATGACAATACAAGTGTCCATATCGCCTTGACCATTCAAGTAGCCAACCGCGCCGCCATAACTGCCGCGGCGTTTATTCTCTACTTCGCGAATTAACGTCGCTGCGCTTACTTTTGGTGCGCCGACTAGGGTGCCCATATTCATGCAGGCTTGATAAGCGTGCAGTGGATCTAAGTCGTCACGTAGCTGGCCAACCACGCGCGACACCAAGTGCATCACGTGAGAGTAACGGTCAACTTTTAGCAAGTCTTTCACATAGCGCGTACCTGGGCGACTCACCTTTGCCACATCGTTTCGGGCAAGGTCAACCAGCATAATGTGCTCAGACTTTTCTTTGGTGTCTTCGCGAAGGTTAAGCTCAATACGGCTGTCTAAATCTCTGTCGATACTGCCATCAGGGCGCTTGCCGCGTGGACGGGTACCGGCGATAGGGTAGATTTCTACTTGATTGCTTTCTCTTTCGTATTTAAGCGCTGATTCAGGAGAGGCACCAAATATGCTGAAAGCGGCATCTTGCATGTAAAACATGTAAGGGCTTGGGTTTGATTCTTTAAGTTTAGCGTATGCAAGTAGTGGCGACGGGCAGGGGAGAGAGAATGTGCGCGAGGGCACAACCTGAAAAATGTCGCCGGCTAAAATGTGCTGCTTTAAGTCCAGCACATGGTTGCAGAACTGTTCATCGCTTAAATCAACACTAACTTCAACGCTTGGGTCAAAAGAAAGTGACTGTCCGTTTTGAGTTTCGTTTGGGTTTTCTGAGTCGGAAACGAGTGACTGTCCGCTTTGAGCTTCACTTTCTACATCAGCAATCTTTGCTGTATTTGCACCCACTAGTACTGGCTCAGCGGGCATATCGTGTAGCTGCTGATGAATTGCTTCTAAGCGCTGTGCAATGGCAAAGTATTGCTGGGCAACGTCTTGTCCACTAAAAACACTGCCAATTAAATGGGTCTCGCGGGTTTGGTGGTCAACGGTAATTAAAGTTTCTGCTAAGTAAAATACAAAGTCTGGACAGTCATTTTCACCTTCTGGAACGTTAGGTAATTTTTCAAAGCCTGCTAGCATGTCATAGGCAAATACACCGCCTAAGAAAACCGCGTGGGGATGTTGGCGGATTGGCGTTATCTTATTGATAACAATGCGAAGCGCGTCCATTACGCTTGCGGCCTTTAAGCGGCTGTCTTCGTCAAGTTCACCGTCGGCTTCATCACACACCAGCGTAATTGAAGTGTCTGTCCTTTCTTTGATGTGTAGGCCGTCAGGGGCGTGGTCAACAAATAAAGGTAACACTGAAGCGCCGTTGCCTGTCAGTGCTTTCACTTCAACACGATTGCCCCGGCATTCCATGCGCAGTGCTGCGTCAACCATTAACAAGCTTTGTAAATCGTCTTTAGAATCAATTTCTGCCGACTCTAAAAGCAATGCGTTATTTTTATTGCCACAAAGGTGGGCAAACGCGGCAAGTGGATCATCGACATAGTGTCCCACCTGCTCAATTGTCTCTACCTTACCTGGAGAAATCCCCAGTTCCGCTAAACTCATTTTTGCTACTCTCCAACTGCAAAAAGACAAAAAAAAGGCCCGTATAAACGGGCCTTTATGTGTATTCATTCACGCACTACAGTGCACACCGCCCGTTAAGTTAGGGAGTGCCACCACCAAGCTGCAACTGTCATTGCTGTTGAAATATTGTATGAATGCATGAATTACTCGTTGTTTTTCCAAACTTCAATAGGATTTGAAGCGGTTAGTACGTATACTTTGTGTGTATAGAAGAAAACAAATTGCCGTTTGTGTCAACCTAAAATTTGCATAAGACATTGAAAATAGATCTACACAGTCATACAAAATTCTCTGATGGCCATCTAACGCCAGAAGAATTAATCCTTCGCGCGCACACCATGCAGGTGGATGCGCTTGCCGTTACCGACCACGATACCGTAGCCGGTTTGGAAGAAGCACATGCCACTCAATCGAAGCAAAAACGTGCATTAAC
Organism: Alteromonas sp. R7; assembly: GCF_055755235.1. NCBI lineage: Bacteria > Pseudomonadati > Pseudomonadota > Gammaproteobacteria > Alteromonadales > Alteromonadaceae > Alteromonas > Alteromonas sp. R7. The sequence continues at coordinate 22,771 of NZ_JBVTQX010000014.1, forward strand.
CATTATTGATGGTGTTGAAATTTCCACCACTTGGCACAGTTTCGATATCCATATAGTTGGATTAAATGTGGACAGACACTGCCCAACGTTTCTTGAGCGGCTGCAAGGCCAGTCTCAAACCCGAGAAGCCCGAGCTGAAAAAATTGCTGATAAGCTCGAAAAGTGTGGGTTTGAAGGTGTTCTAACGCGAGCAAAAGCGCTAGCGGGCGTTGGCCAGGTGACACGGGCGCACTTTGCGCGCGTATTAGTAAACAACTACGGTGTGCCAAGTATGGACGCCGCGTTTAAAAAGTATCTTGGCAAAGGCAAACGAGCTGCAGTTAAAGCAGAGTGGCCAAGTATTGAAACGGCTATCGAGTGGATCCACGATGCAGGTGGACAAGCTGTACTGGCTCATCCCGCTCATTATGATATGACAGCGAAGTGGCTACGGCGCTTAGTGGCCTTGTTCGAACAAGCTGGTGGTGACGCCATTGAAACCGCATTTCCAGGTATTAATAAAACCAAACAAGAGCTTATTAATGAGCTTGCACAAACCCATCAGTTGTTAGCATCGGCGGGCTCTGATTTTCACTTTCCGTCTCGTTGGACTGAGCTGGGTAAGAACCTCGGCATTAGCAGTAAGCTCACACCCGTATGGCATAATTGGAAACAATTTGAAGGGCAGATGGCCGAGAGCTAAGGCAATCTAATTTGCAACGCTCTCGGTATAAATGGGCAAGGTAAGGCAAATGGTTCACGTACGGTTGATGAGCGCTATAGCTACTTAAAATGCCGAGAGTTGGTTGGTAAAAAGCTCAAAAGCTAATTTAACCAACGAGTTTAACCAACGAGCTTAACCAGCAAGCTTTACGAGTGGACAGACACTTACCTCGTTGGCAAAGTAGTATCGTTCTGCGCGTTTAAGAAAAGGAAGTAATTATGAGTCAATTTTTCTATGTGCACCCCGACAACCCGCAAAAGCGCCTAATTAGTCAGGCTTGTGAGTTAATTCGAGAGGGAGCAGTGGTGGTGTATCCGACAGACTCAGGCTACGCCATAGGTTGCCAAATGGAAGACAAAAAGGCGCTTGAGCAGTTGTGTCGTATTCGTCAAATCGATAAAGATCACAACTTTACCTTAATGTGTCGAGACATGTCTGAGCTATCAATTTACGCAAAGGTAGACAACACGGCGTTCAGGCAAATTAAGAACAACACACCAGGGCGTTACACCTTCGTGTTGAAAGCGACCCGCGAAGTACCAAAGCGTTTGCAAAACCCTAAACGTAAAACCATTGGAATTCGCGTGCCCGATAACGCCATTGCACTTGCATTATTGGAGGAGCTGGGCGAGCCATTGATGTCTACGTCCTTGATTTTGCCAGGCAATACCATGGCTGAATCAGACCCAGATGTCATTCGCGACAACTTAGAAAAGCAAGTAGGGCTTATTATTCACGGTGGTTACATTGGTGAGCAGCCCACTACCGTGGTTGATTTGTCGGAAGACACGCCGGTAATTGTGCGACATGGCACGGGCGATCCGTCTCCCTTCGAGTAACTTTCGTTTTACTGTTTTTTTGAACAGATTGTTGTAGATAGCCTATTTTAACTAGTTTCTTTTGCTTGTTGCAGGTGAAAGTTATAGTAGGAAACCGTAAGCTATGTTGCGAGGGCCTGTAGCGCTTCGGTTTGCAGCGAAGCGCTGCAAGTTCTCGCGTGAACGCGTAAATAATAATATCAATAATCGCCGCTTTGTTAGCGCGTAAAAACGGTTGTGGAACTGTGTCAGAGCTTGTTAAAGACAATAATAACGATAATGATGCCTCTGTTGAGAAGGGGCTTTCGACACCTGTTCAGCAGCCGTTGCCACTTGCATTTATTAATGGCGAAGCGCTAATTGAAAAGCCTGAAGATCTCTTCATTCCCCCCGATGCCCTAGAGGTCATATTAGAAACCTTCGAAGGGCCGCTCGACTTACTACTTTATCTGATTAGAAAACAAAAGTTTGATATCACCACACTGCCCATCGCCGATGTTACCAAGCAGTATATGGAATATGTGGATGCCATGATGTCGCTAAAATTAGAGCTGGCGGCAGAATATTTGCTGATGGCAGCCATATTGGCAGAAATTAAGTCCAGGCTTCTACTACCCAAACGCAGTGACGATTCTGACGAAGAAGAAGACCCTCGCGCAGAGCTTATTCGCCGATTAAAAGAATACGAGCTAGTAAAGCAAGCGGCAGAAGATTTAGATATTCAGCCTAGACTTGAACGGGATATTTTCACCACTCACGTTGAGCTAAGTGAGAATGTGGCGCCAATTCGCATTGAGCCCGATGTGTCTTTAGCTGAAATTGTATTGGCGTTCAGTGCGGCCATGAAGCGCGCTGAAGCGTTTGAACACCATACCATTGCACGGGAAGCACTGAGCACGCGAGAGCGCATGTCGCTCATTTTGTCGTTACTCACAACAACAGAATATACGCCACTTGAACGCCTATTTACGGTTGAAGAAGGTAAAGCTGGCGTAGTGGTTTGCTTCTTAGCAATTTTAGAATTAGTAAAAGAACAGCTAATTTTATGCATTCAGGCAGGTCCTTATGCAAAAATTCATGTAAAATTAGGTGCCCATGAAGAAAATTAACACGGCGCAGCTTAAACAATTGGTAGAGGCAGCAATATTTGTCGCTGACAAACCTATTTCAAAGCAGCATTTAAAAGAAACGGTACTCAATGAGTTTACCGTCGCTGATAGAACCTTGAGTAAGGTGATTAACGAGCTAAAGTTAGACTATCAGCCAAGAGGCATTCAACTGGTGGAAGTAGCAAGTGGCTATCGCTTTCAGTCGTTAGATGCATTAAGCCCGTGGTTAAGCAAATTGTGGCAGGAAAATGCGCCAAAGTATTCTAGAGCAATGCTCGAAACCTTGGCACTCATTGCCTATCGTCAACCTATAACCCGCGGAGAAATAGAGCAGGTCAGGGGCGTGGCGGTAAGCAGTAATATTATAAAGACACTCACAGAACGAGACTGGGTAAAGGTAGTAGGTCACAAAGAAGTGCCTGGGCGACCAGCGCTTTATGCAACTACCAAAGGCTTCTTAGACTATTTTTCGATGACGTCGTTGAGCGATTTGCCCAATGCTGATGCTTTCGAAAACATGGCTGAAAGCGTTGCGTCAGACTCGCCGCTTAAGGTGTTAAATGAGGCACCGTCTGAATAGACCGTGCGACCGTAAACAAGCAATTAAAGAGTGAAAACCCATGACTGAAAAGTTGCAAAAAGTACTGGCTAACCAAGGGCTAGGCTCGCGACGAGAAATGGAACGTTGGATTGAAGAAGGCCGAGTATCGGTCGATGGCACCAAAGCAACATTAGGAGATAGAGTCGATCACACTGCACAAATCCGTGTTGATGGTCATTTGCTATCTCGTCAAACAGAACAGCCAATTTGCCGAGTGTTGATGTACAACAAACCCGAAGGTGAATTGTGTAGCCGTCACGACCCTGAAGGTCGCGATACGGTATTTGACCGTCTACCCGCTATTCGATTAGGGCGCTGGATCACCGTTGGTCGTCTAGACATGAACACCAGTGGCCTGCTGTTATTCACCAACGATGGTGAACTAGCCAACCGCCTAATGCACCCAAAATGTGAAGTAGAACGCGAGTACGCAGTGCGTGTATTCGGTGAGGTAACGGGCAAAACGCTACATACCCTTCAAAAAGGTGTAGAGCTGGAAGACGGCGAAGCAAAGTTCCTGACAATTTCAGGGGCGCCTACGCCGCAGCATGCTGAAGATGAAAGCATGAACCGTTGGTACAACGTAACGTTGAAAGAAGGACGTAATCGCGAAGTGCGTCGTCTTTGGGAGTCGCAAGGCGTGCAGGTTAGCCGCCTGATCCGTGTTAAGTATGGCCCAATTGAACTGCAAAAGCGTCTACCGCAAGGTGCGTGGGTAGAACTGGGATTAGAAGACGTGAACGCGCTTCGTAGCCATGTTCAATTGCCGGATGAAACGCAAACTATGGTTAATGTACGCCAGGGTAAACTTGACCACGCGCGATTAAGCCGCATGCGTCGCTCGGTTAAAAAGCATAAAGTGCGTAAGCAACAAAGCTTGAATAAACGAGCTGGGCGTCCCGCCAAACGTAAGTAATGTCTTATTTATCCATCACGTGTAAGTGATTACTCAAAGCCGCAAGCGTTCGCTAGCGGCTTTTTTATTTTAGCGACGTGTATTCTTCAACTTAGTCACTAAGTTAGTCACCCATTTAATTCTGATTTCAGTCTCGATGATTACGATCTTCTTTCTAAGCGATGGCGTAGCAAAGTGTGAAGCTGCTACGTCAAGTAGGGTAAGACCAACACGGAAAAGGAGAGAGTAATGAAAGATATGCCTCAGTTAGGAATGGGAACGTTTCGATTGAAAGGTGAGGAGGCCCGTGAGTCAGTAAGTAAAGCGCTAGAGGTTGGTTTCAGACACATTGATACCGCACAATTTTATGACAACGAAGCACAAGTTGGCGATGCCATAAAAACCAGCGGCCTTGATAGAAGCGAACTGTTTGTCACCACCAAGGTGTGGCACGAGTCATTGGGCGATACCCATTTTATTCCAAGTGTTCACGAAAGCTTAGAAAAACTGAAGCTAGAATATGTTGATTTGCTTCTTATTCATTGGCCATATCCTGGCACTGATATTTCACTCGAAAGTTACTTAGGCAATCTTGCGAAGGCGAAAGAGCAAGGGCTTACTCGTCATATTGGGGTGTCTAATTTCACTATTGATTTGTTAGATAAGGCCGAAAAGGTTCTTGGTAAAGGCGAGATTTACACCAACCAAATTGAAATCCATCCTTTCATGCAAAATAAGAAAGTTGTTGAAGCGTGTAAGGAAAAAGGCATAAAAGCGACTGCATATATGCCATTTGCGGTAGGAAAAGTAATGAAGGACGAAACTTTATTGCGAATAGCGCAAAACCACGATGCGACGCCAGCGCAAGTTGTTCTGGCGTGGATGGAGAAACGTCACATTTACGCAATCCCTTCATCAACCAGTAAAGTACACTTGGCAGAGAATTTAGCTTACGGTGGTGTACATTTAACTGATTCAGAGCTCGCGCTTATTGATGATCTTGATAACGGCGACCGAATTGTAAACCCAGATTTTGCTCCAGACTGGGATTAACGATTTATAGAGCGCGTTTGTCTTTAGACTACTAACGGGATAGCGTTTAATTTTACCTAGCTCTGTATACTGGGCTAAAATCAGGGGCCGCCTTTGAGGTACTAATGGCGGCCCTTGAAGAGTCTTTGAATTACCGGTTCAGATTAAATCGATAGATGTGACTTGGTATGGACTCGTGTAAAGGTGTTTTTTAAGGCATGTGATACCGAAAACATCATATGCTCTATTCGGCTTGCTCTATTTCTTTGATGACTTTGGCAGGGTTACCACCAATGACCACATTGTCCCCAAAAGACTTAGTTACCACCGCGCCAGAGGCCACAACCACATTGTCTCCCAACGTTACGCCAGGGTTTATGACCGCCATACCACCAATCCAGCAATTATCGCCAATAGTAATGGGCTTGGCAAACTCGATGCCGGTTGCCCTTTGTACCGGATCTAATGGGTGCGTAGCGGTGTACAAACCGACTTGAGGCGCAATCATGCAGTTATCACCTATTGTGACCTTCGCTGCATCTAAAATCACACAATTGAAGTTAGCGAAAAAATTTTCGCCTACGTGAATATTTTCGCCGTAATCACATTTAAATGAAGACTCAATGTAAAGCCTTTTTCCAGTACTACCAAACAGCGCTTTTAGTAGTCTTGTACGCTTTTTGTGGTCACTTTGACAAGTTGTGTTGAGCTCGTCTAATTGCATACGACATTGCTTGCGCAATGCCGATAATGTTTTGTCTGACGGAAAGTATAAATCGCCAGCAAGCATCTTTTCTTGTTCAGTCATGCATTTCCAGAATGTTAGCTTAAATGATTAAGCTGATACGTTACTGCGCACCACTGTAGCTTACAATGACTTTTTGCTTAAGTTCGTCGCTTTCAATATCTAAGTTAACAGGACGGTGCAAAACAATGTTGCCGTCCACAGTAACCGATGCACTAATCGATAGGGTAGGTTTGTTGTCTGATTTCTTACCCCAAGAGCTTTCACTTTCCTTATATACGATATCGCCTAAAACGTGAGAAGAGCCAGACAAAGTAATATCGCCGTTGAGTGTTTTGATGTGTTTTTCAATGGTTGTATCAACGGCTGTTATGTCTCCATTCACTGTTTCAACGCTACCGCCAATTGTACTTTGCGTAGGAAGCGTAACATTTCCATTCACGGTCTCTACACCCTTAAGCACATTGAGGTGTGAAGCTGCACTTACATCGCCATTTACAATATCGATATTTCGGACAGACACATGGCTACCCATTTCAAGATTTCCGTTAACGATGCTGACTTCATCCGCGCCACCATGATCGCTAATTTCCACATTGCCATTAACAGAAGAAATATCGCCAGCGTGCTTCCCTTCAGCTATGTCAATATTGCCTAGAATAGAACTGAAATCGCTGCCTTCTAATGCACTAGCGTTTCCAACATGGATAACGCAGCCAGTAAGCAAAGAGGCTGAAAGCAACATAGCTGCACTAGCAATAATAGACTTTTTCATATTCTTATATCCTTGATTATTTTATAAATACTTAATAACACGCTTTAACGGTATTAATATCAAACACAAATTTTATTGTGTATTTATAAAATACATTTCACGTATCATGCCACTCTTAAAAAGTATTTTAAATCAAAAGGTTAGTTTAATATGCCAAAGGAGGGAGGCTGCCTTAATAGTGTAATGGCTAATTTTATAGTTTCATCTGCTATCGGATGGCGAATTTGACCATTTTGTACCACATGGCTCTAAGCTCAGAAGGGATTTCAGAAGGGGACAGACACTCGCTTGAAGAAATTATTTAAAGAAATGGACAGACACTCAATGTGAATACATCTTTTTGGTTACAAGCTGCTTTTTTGAGTGTGTGTCCGACGAGTACAGGCAAGGTTTTAGCCTTTGCGAGTGTCTGTCCTCGAATTTCAATAGTATGTTGGTATATGTGGTTTTTACTTTTTAGTGAGGTTAGGTGGCATGATAAAGATTTATCACAACCCAGAGTGCGGCACGTCTAGGAATGTACTGGCGGTGATCAAGGCCGCTGGGTATGAGGTGCAGGTTATTGAGTATTTACGTGTTGGGTGGGAACGTGAACAACTAACTTATTTGTTGAATGCAGCTAACCTTAACCCTCGACAAGCGCTTCGCACAACAAAGTCTCCTGCTGCTGAATTAGGGTTACTTGATGAAACAGTGAGTAACGAAATCATCTTTGAATTGATGCTGGAACATCCCGTTTTAGTGAATAGGCCTATTGTTTGCATTCCCGAAGGTGAACACGAAAAAGCAGTTTCTTTACCTCTTGGGAGAGTTGAAGGTAATTCCTATTCGAATAACGCAAAAGAAACAGTGAAATTATGCCGGCCAAGTGAAGCTGTACTGGATATTTTGCCTGTATGGCCGCAAGGCCCTTTTGCTAAAGAAGACGGCACACCACTTATAGACCAAGATGGTAAACGAGTAATTTAAACGGAGTAGTTTATGCAGGACAAGTACACGCAATTAAATAAGGCTAAAAGGCTTGCATTGGCCTGTTTGATTTTTGCCGCAAGTGTATTTGTTTTAACGGTTTTACTACCCAAGTTTTATCCAAACTTGCAAGGAGCATGGTGGTTGGGGCTTATTAAGATGGCCAGTGAGGCGGCGCTCATCGGTGGTCTAGCTGACTGGTTTGCAGTGACAGCATTATTTAAGCCAATTCCAGCGAAGTACCCCATTCCGCACACCAATATCGTGGCTAGTAACAAGTCTGTTATTGCTAATAACCTGTCATTGTTCGTTAAGGAAAAGTTCTTTCATCCTGAAGCAATAGAGAAGCTAATTCGGGACAGCGACCCTGCTAAGGGCGCGGGAAGGTGGTTGTCACAGGATAGAAACGCTACCCGTTTAAGTCGCTTTCTATGCGATGCTTTTGCAGGCGTTCTGCGTGTGCTCGATGACAAACCTGTGAAAGCGTTTATCGCTAAAACCGCACAGAAGGGCATTAACCAACTTGATCTTAGGCAATTGATGGCAACCTCGTTAAGCGCCGTTACGAAAGAGCGCCAGCATCAGGTAGTGCTTGATAGGGTGTTAGGGAAATTGGCCTCACTGCTTGCAGAGCCAGAAACCCAAATCTACATAGCAGATACGTTAGTAGTCTGGCTAAAAACTGAATACAGTCGTATCGAAAAGCTATTGCCGTCTAGTTGGCTAAGCGAGCAGGGGGCACTCATTGCTGTTAAAGCGGTTTCAAGTATTTTGGAAGATGTATACGAAGATGAGCATCACCCCATTCGCCATGCATTTGATGAGCAAGTACACGAATTCCTCTACGAACTACAGCACAGCCCGTTAATGGAGAAAAAGGTAAACAGCTATCGGGAAAAAATTATTAATGACCCAGCGTTAAACGCGTATGTTCAGCAATCATGGGCCAAGTTTCATCAATGGCTTTTAACGTCTCTTGAACAGCAAAATGGTAAAGCAGAAACAAAGGTGTCGAGCCTTTTAAACGATTTGGGTACCACGTTAACGCAAGACAGTGAGCTAGCAAAAGCGTTCAATAAGCACATTGGAGAAGCGGCTAAATATATGGCGCCTGAGTTGGCTGAATTTCTAACCCGTCACATTCGCGACACCATCAATAGTTGGGATGAACGTGAAATGGCTGAGCAGGTAGAGTTGAATATTGGCCGCGATCTTCAAAAAGTTCGCATAAACGGCACGATCGTAGGCGGGTTGATAGGTGCAATATTGTTTGGCATAGAGGCACTGCTTGGCCTCTAGTCATTTATTTAAGCAAGTCGCATTAGCTGGTGTGGGTATGAATAGCTTTAGTGTCGCTGTTAATCAGCGCTAAAACGCAAACTATAAAGCAACCATTTCAACGCTTTCTATTGGCAACAAGTCTTAAAAAAGTCTACTTCGCCGTTAGTGCAAATACCAAATTATCAGCGTCTACTTTGCCTTTCAAACCGCCTTCAAGCACCGAGCGCTCTAACCTTTGAATGTTGTAGTCCGCTGAATAAAGAGCGTCGACGGTTTTTTCGTTTACGCTAAAGGGAGGGCCGGCCATTTCATTCTGGTCATACTCGAAAGAAATGATTAGCTGGGGGGCGCATTGAGTAATGGCCATTAAATGCGCAGCATATTGCTCGCGAAGCGGGCTAGGCAGCGCGACTAAAGCGGCTCTATCATAAATGCCCGTAACGTCACCTAAGTCGCTTGATGTAAGTTTAAAGATATCACCTACGTAAATGGTTAAACCGTCTTTAGCGTAAATTTTACCGTTGGAAGTAGTGGTAACAGTAGGCTCTACACCTAGCTCTTCAAACAGCTGTATAATAGCCACTTCGCTTAGCTCAGCACCAACCACTTCACAACCCTTGGAGAGTAACCAACCAATATCTCGGGTCTTTCCACATAGTGGTACAAAAATGCGCTTTAAAGATGTGCTAGGACTATCGTCGCCAAACAGAAAAGACGCATACTTTACCAGAAGTGCATTCCCTTCAGGTTCGTGAAATCCAATCTCGTTCTTTTGCCATTTACTGTGCCAAAAACTATGTTCCATATAAACCTCAAGTAAGTAAGCGATATATCTCTAAAAAAACAGACGTTTTTATGAAGGGTATTAGAAACAAAAAAAGGTAGCGAGAAACGCTACCTTTTAAACAAAATTAGTTATCAAGCGGTGTATTGAAGTCTTCAGATAACTCGAAGTCACCTTCAACCGTTGTCACTTTGTTGTCTACAAAGTTAATCACCATTTGCTTTTGAAAATCTTCACCACGCTTTTTCATACCGCGCTTCATATCGTAAACGTAGTACCAAGTGTCATCGTCGAATGAGTCTTGAACAACAGGGTTACCTAGTACATAAATAACTTGTTCTTTTGTCATTCCAACGCGCAGCTTTTCCACATCTCTTTGATCAAGGAAGTTCCCTTGAGGAACGTCGATTCGATAAATCCAGTTCGAGCAAGCGGTTGATGTTAGTGTGATACCAAGAATTACTAATAGGTGTTGCAACTTCATGCGTTAATTTGTCCAGTATTGCCTTTGTTAGTGTCAATGAACTTCGCTAAAGCGAATTTCGAGACTGTTTTATTGCAAGCGCGAAGGCATGCTACATTGACAACTATGACCAATCAACTGCATTTTAGTTCGATGCTGCGCTTTTAAGCAGTTCTTTTGCATTCGCTAGCGCCGATTTGGTTACTTTATCACCGGCTAATAGTCTTGCAAGCTCATCGATCCTGTCTTGCTTCGTCAACGCCAACATCTGGGTTTCAGTACTTTCCCCGTCGGTAAGCTTGGTAACAAACAATTGATTATGTGCCTGTGCCGCTACTTGAGGTAGATGGGTAACACACATTACTTGCGATTGTTTACCTAATTTACGTAAAAGCCCGCCAACGATTGATGCTGTTGGGCCGCTAATGCCCGTATCGACTTCATCGAAAATCATAGTAGGGGTAGCGTGATGGCCGCTCGCGATAACCTGAATAGCCAGTCCTATACGAGAAAGTTCACCACCTGATACGACTTTTTCTAATTTGTCTGCATCTTGACCAGGGTTGGTAGACACTTTAAATTCTACGGTATCTAGACCTGTGCTCACCGGCTTCTTAAGTTCGTCGTATTGAATCTGAATATCCACTTTTGCGTGGGGCATATTCATTTGGCGAATTTGCACTTCAATATCTTCGCTTAGCTTACCAGCAGCACGTTGTCTGCTCTCAGAAAGCGCTTTGGTCGCGGTTAAATACGTTGCTCGTGCTTCTTCTACTTCGCCTTCAAGCGTACCTAACAGTGTTTCCTGTTCCGATAAAGCATTGAATTCGGAGGCTAGCTCTTGGTGATGCTGATAAAGTCCCTCTGGCATCACAGTATGTTTACGGGCAAGTTCCATCGCCTTCGCATAGCGCGCCTCAACTTGCTGTAAGCGAAGTGGATCGATCTCTAAGTGATCGCAGTAGCTACGTAGCTCTCCTGCCGCTTCTTCTACTTGAATTGCTGCATCATTAAGCATTGCAATGATTGGCGTTAAACTAGCGTCGTGCGCCTCTAATTCGCCTAAACGTTCAATACTGCTTTGTATAACTGACAGTGCGTTGCCTTCATCGCTTTCATATAAATTGTATACGCTAGTCTGTGCTTGCTCTAAAAGGCTTTGCCCGTTACTCAGGCGTTTGTGCTCTATTTCTAACTCTTCAAATTCACCCTCTTCAATGGCGAATTCATCAAGTTCTTGAACCTGATAAGTTAACAGCTGAATTCTGTCTTCGCGCTGCTGGGCTTGTTCTTGAAGCGCCTTTAACGTGCGCTGCTTATCACGCCAAAGAGAGTAGGTTTCTCTAACCTGCACTAATATGTCGTTGTGCTTAGCGTAACCATCGACTAATTCCCTTTGATGGTCTTCTTTCAGCAACTGTAGGTGAGTATTTTGACCGTGAATGGCCAACAAAAACTGGCCTAAGCCTTTTAACTGCTGAAGTGAGGCGGGAATACCGTTGATAAAAGCTTTTGAACGGCCTTCCTTTGAAATAACTCTGCGAATAAAGCAGCTATTCTCATCTTCATCTGAGGTGAGCTCATGTTCATCGAGGAAGGCTTTAGCTAATACATTGCCGTTTAGAGAAAAGTGAGCAATGATCTCCGCTTTTGCGCTGCCTTTTCGCACCGCATTTGCGTCGGCGCGCTCGCCTAAGCACAAACTTAAAGCATCAATGGCGATGGATTTACCAGCACCGGTTTCGCCGGTTATAGCAGTCAACCCGTTTTCCAGTTGAACCGATAATTGTTTTACAACAGCAAAATTTGAAATAGAAAGATGCGCTAACATAACCACACTCGAAAAAAGTTGAACATGATGATATATACAGTAACTGATAATATATACAGTATTTTTTCCGTGTAAAGTTAAGTCGTAAATATTTTACTTAAAAATTAAAGTGGATTGTTAAAAGTTTAAATAAATCAATAGTTTATAGAGCGTTTAAAAAGGAGTGGTTATGAGTAACCCATTAATAATAGGCTGCGCTAGATGCGTTCGTTACAGTGGTTATACAGTAGTAAATTAGCTCAATGCTAAGTAGCTGAATAACTCAAAAGCAAGCGGTAAACAATTCCACAACGCAGTAGAGAACCTGATAGCAAAAAGGAGAGCGTAAGCTCTCCTTAAAATTCAATTTCAATTAAATAGCAGGTAGTCCGAATGACTATGTGGTTTACCAGCAATTATACATTATTGCTGAAGTTCACCGCTGCCAGACTCAATGTGCGCGCGCACAAACCACTGGAACTGTTCTAAATCTGCAAGTTGGCCGGTGATCATATCTTCCGATACTGGGTCAATTTCACCTAAAAGCTCTAACGCTTTTCTATGGTCACCATTTACACCGTCATATACGGCATCCAGCGCCTTAAGGTGGTCAAGTACTAAACCTTTACCCAACTCATAATCGTTCCAGCTGCGACCTTCAACAATGGCTTTCGGTGTACCTTTAGGTACGCCACCTAACGTGGCAATTCGCTCTGCAATTGTGTCGGTCATTTCGCGTACCGCATCTACCTGCGGGTCCAACATTTCATGCACACCGATAAAATTTGGTCCTACTACATTCCAATGAATGTGCTTCAACGTTAACTGTAAATCTAATAGTGCAACCAATCGCTGATCCAATACCTTGATTGTTTTGGCAGCTGCATCGTTATCCATTCCAGGGGCTGTAAATTTGATATTGGTGTTACTCATGATATCTCCTATTGAATGCAAATAAGTCAGCGGGATGCGAAACATCATTTAGGCCAAATAACAAAGACCTTGTGCTGACGACTTGTTGTAATAGGTGCAACAGGTATGCCGAAAACTTATATTTCTATAAGTCTTGGTTTTCGTTAAGGAAATTAGAGAAGATTAAAAAATCTTTATTTTTCAAGCCTGTAGCAATCAAGAAAATGCTACAGGCTTATGTAATAAATGCACATGGAATCAACTAAATGGAGCAGGGAGGTTAGTAAAGCTTACTACCCCAACCTAACTTTTTACGAAGTACATTGAAGTAGCTGTAGCCCTTAGGGTGAACAAGATGGAGTTTGTCTACGCTTTTGTTTATTCGAATTTCATCGCCAGGTAGCACCGGCAGGACAATATGGCTATCGCAACTCACTTGTAGCGAGTCACTATTAACCTTTGATACTTTCATCGATACCTGACTGTCAGCATCAACAACGATTGGACGGCTGCTAAGTGTGTGAGGAAACATGGGTACCAACGTAAGTGCATCTAGTTTGGGCATAATAATAGGGCCGCCCGCTGATAAAGAGTAAGCCGTTGAACCTGTAGGTGTGGCTACTATTAATCCGTCGCTGCGCTGACTGAATACAAATTGCTCATCGATGTAAATTTCAAATTCCATCATATGGGCAACTTTTCCGTGGTGAAGTACCACTTCGTTTACAGCAGAGTTGTTACTTTTAAGCTTTTCGTGTCGATAAACTTCTACTTCAAGTAAGAAGCGCTCTTCTACTACGCATTCACCGTTAAAGATAAGGTCAAGTTGTTGAACAATATCATCGGGGTGGATATCAGTTAAAAAGCCGAGATTTCCGCGGTTTACACCGACAACGTGAATGTCAAAGCGAGCGAGCACACGTGCTGCACCAAGCATGCTGCCGTCACCACCTACCACAACGGCAAGGTCAGCCTCTTTGCCAATAGTGACAAGGTTACAGCTTTTGAAGTTTTCGGTTTCAAGTTCTTCAGCAATACTTTCCTCAACCAATAATTTACAGCCTTTTGCCAATAAATATTCGGCAAGAATGTTCAGGCTGTCGTGGGTTGCAGCGTGCTGAGGTTTTCCAATTAAAGCAACGGTTTGATAGGGCATGGAATGCTAATGTCCTTTCATTTCCAATGGTTGGACATTAGCACAGGTTTTTTGCAAAAGAAAAGCGTTAAACGGCACACAGCGCAAGGTTTAGCGATCTTCTAGCCGATTATAGTCGAGAAGACCGCCTTCAATAGGATAGCGCTCGCTAGACCATTGCATTAATTTATCACTAAACGCCCAAAAGTTAGGGTTGGTTCGGCGCATGCCAACATCGTCGAGCAGGGCTTTGTAATCGGCTTCGCTTTTAATGGATTTAAGCTTCTCAATCGAAGACGTTATCTCTGAGGCATTGATATACCAGAATGCGTCAGGGTAACTGCCTAACAAACCATGAACTAGCGTGATTGAATCTTTAGAAGGCTCCCGGTTTTCCTCTTCTTCAAATAGGCTATTTACATTGTAATGCGCGCTATTTCTAAGGGCAGTGAATACATCAATGTTGTCTGGGTTTTTGTCGTCTTGAATCACAATCATGGTAGTTTCAGGCATCAACGTCGCTTGTTGAGCAGGAAGTGAATCTAAGCGCTCTAATGCTTCGAGCTGTTCAGCTGATAGCAAACGTTTATTGTAGGTTGAGGCGTTCGGTTGAACCTTAGCCAAGTATTGCGATAACAATTGATAAAGTTCTTGTTGAGGATTATCTGTTTCGAACGCTATGCCAGAAGGTTGTTCGAAACTGTTGATATCGCCTTCCAAATAATCGGTAAGTTCAGGGCTCGCGTTTTGATACCAATCGTCAAGAAGGTCATGGCGGGTAGTTGGAGGAAGTAGATTAAGGAAGTTCGATTCACCTTCCATGCGCAAGAAATCCATATACAAACGGGTCATTAGTTGGTGACCATAGTTGCCGTAAACGTCGAAGCCCGCCACGAGTAAATAGTGAATTCGCTCTAATAAGGCATAGTCAATCACCCATGCAGTTTTAGTTGGCTGGCCAACCATCCCTTTAACAACTGTGGCATTATCGAAGTGACGAAATACGGTTAAGCTAGCATTAGTATTATCGCCGTCGCCATCCCATATACTCGACACACTCAAATGCTCTTCATTTTTGAATTCATTGTTCAAAAAGGTGGTTCTTGCACGCATATATTCGCCTTGGCGCTTTGCGTATTTAACCCAGTTTACCGCAAGGGCTGAGCTATCCTTTTCAGCGGGAAGGTGAAGGTTTTCTTTTTGAGAAGCGTAAAAAGCATTTACTTTTTCAGATGCTGCAATGTCTGGGTCGACAAAGAACACCCAGAATCGATCGTTAATGACGTTAAGCGCGACTTGTCCTCTGCACACGGGACCTTTGATATAACCCATAATGGTGTTTTGCGCGCGCTCAAGCATAAATCGATAACGACTTTCTACTGGCAATAAGGTAAAGGCCGTTAATGGGTTGGCCGCCACTTGGGGTTTGTATGATGGCAATGTTTCTACAGAAAATTCTGCGTCGACAAACCACGATTGCCATTTATCCATCAGTGTTTTATTAATGGCGTACGCTTGATGTGTTTTACTCACAATAGTTGAATGCACTGGCTGTAGACGATAGTAAACGCGCTCGACCTCCGGATCGTCGAAGGGTCTGCGAGTAGCAATAATATCTAACGCTTGTCCGGGTGGTGTACGCGAGCGCACTAGATTAAAAAACTGAGGCGTTTTACCTTTTTCTGAAATATCTTCGAAATAGAGGTGAGACGTAAACAAGTGTTCGTAAATATAGCGTGCGGAAAGCTGCATCTTGTTGCTATCCCCATTAAGCCACACTTCCAAATCAGTTATGTTCTCATTCAGTTCTTGTGAGAGCGCTTTGGGTAAAGGTAACGGCGCACCATGGTTTAACCACTGAATGAGTGTAGTGTGCTCTGCATCCGACAGGGCTGGCAGTGCGTAGGGCATGCCTCCCAGGGGCTGGCCTGCTATGTACCCGCCCATTTCATCTATTGTTGGGCATTGGTTTTGTCGATTTAAGCTTATATCGAAATTGTCACCTAAATGAGCGGTGTTGGGCAAAGGGTGCTGTTTTTTTAGTAAAAGCATTTGCGCTAGCACCGAAGATTGGGTCGGCGAAGCGTTAGGTTTTTCTTTCGATTCGAGCACGTCGAAAAAGCCACGCTCTCGCCATGCGTCTACGTTGTGGGCGTCGAGAAACATTCTATTGGGTTGGGCAGCGGTGAGTCGTGTCCCTTCATAGACTTTTTCTTTGTTAGCACCTCTGGCTATACCCTCTGGAGATGACATCTTTAGTTGGCATGGCGCATCGTAACAGGCGTGGCAGACAACACAGCGCTGCGTTAGTACTGGGTTTACTTGTGTGTCAAAGAAATTGTCGGGCAAATTTTCCATGGCGGGCATGACGTTGTTTGATGAAAGTAAAGGAGCGTCAGGTTTCGGCCATTGCCATATCGCTATAGCGATAATTGCTATAAGCAACGAAATCATACCGAGTTTCTTCATAATCGTAGTCCACAGAAAAGTTCTAATCAGTTTATCACTCATTTCACGTACGGTGATGTTAATAATTAACCATTAACGCTTGGCAATGGAAACAACCACGCATTTGTATGTATTTGGAGGAAAGCTGGAGAGGTAGTGGGGCGGTAACATTATTTTTACATTGTCATTGCTTTGGGCGTTGTACTAGGTATGCTGATGAAAAGAATTCGCAGCGAGGGAAACATGTCTCATCAAATTATTCTGCCAAGAGTGATGCACATAGGGAAAGGGGCGAGTCAGCGGGTTGCTGAAACGCTAAAAGGACTCAACTGCCATAAACCTTTACTGGTTACCGATAAAGTTATGGTCGAGTTGGGATATAGTGCTGCCATAGTGCAAGTGCTGGAGGAGGCAGGAATAAGCGCCGATGTATTTTCAGATACGGTGCCAGAGCCCACGGTGAGGTCTATTTATCGCGGTGTGGATGCATTCAAAACCCACGCTTATGACAGCATCATTGCTTTAGGTGGTGGAAGCCCCATCGATAGCGCAAAAGCCATCGCTATTTTGGGTAAGTACGGTGGCGAAATGCGAGACTACAAATTCCCGCGGGTTGTAGATGAAGCGGGGCTGCCGATCATTGCTATTCCCACAACAGCGGGAACGGGCTCAGAAGCAACGCGATTTACCATTATCACCGACGAAGATACCACAGAAAAAATGTTGTGTGTTGGTTTAGGGTTTATGCCAACGGCAGCCTTAATCGATTATTCATTAACGCAAAGTTTGCCTGTCCGCGTGACAGCCGATACAGGCATTGATGCGCTTACTCACGCTATTGAAGCGTTTGTTAGCCGCAAAGCTAATCTTTACAGTGATGCACAGGCGTTATCAGCCATGGCGTTAATTGCGCCTAATCTACGCACTGTATTTGCAGACCCAACAAATGAAACGGCGAGAGAATCAATGATGCTGGGCTCAACGCTCGCGGGCATTGCCTTTTCAAATGCTTCAGTGGCCCTTGTTCATGGAATGAGCCGGCCTATCGGTGCAGCGTTCCATGTGCCTCACGGATTGTCGAATGCCATGTTGTTGCCCGCGGTTACCGCCTTTTCTATTCCAAGTGCATCAGTGCGTTATGCACAATGTGCTCGCGCCATGGGTGTTGCTACGCAAAGTGACTCTGATGAGGTGGCGAATCAAAAGCTTATCAACGAACTAAAAGCGCTCAATGCAGATTTGCAGGTACCTACGCCTGCCGACTTCGGTATTGATAAAGAGGCATTTTTTGCAGCGACGTCAACAATGGCAAAACAAGCTCTGGCATCAGGTTCTCCCGGCAATAATCCACGCATCCCTACCATTGAAGAAATGGTTGCCATCTACGTATCTCTTTGGGAATAACGCTTTTGCGAAAACATTAAACGAAAAAAAGACTGCTCATTGCAGTCTTTTTTATGTGAAAAGAAATATTCTTTAAAAGCTAAGCGTTAAAAAGCTTGAGGGTTATCGAGCCGTCCAGCCCCCATCAAGCACCATGGTTTGCCCTGTGATATTGCGAGCACTGGGCGACATTAAGAAGCTTGCGGTATCTGCAAGTTCGTCAACGCTAACAAATTGCTTTTTAGGCATGGGCTCTAACATTATTTTTGTTATTACCTCTTCCTCGGTAAGGTTATTTTCTTTTGCCTGTGCTGCAATTTGTTTCTCCACCAATGGTGTTTTCACATAGGCAGGGCAAAGGGTATTGATAGTCACATCACAGTCACTCGTTTCAAGGGCGATGGTTTTTGCAAAACCCAAGAGCCCATGCTTCGCCGCTACATAAGCAGACTTATAGGGCGAGGCTACCAACGAGTGAATAGATCCTACATTGATAATGCGCCCGTAATTTTGCTTACGCATGGCAGGTAAAAACGCTTGGGTTAAAAGAGCAGGGCCAACAAGCATAATATTTATAAGCTGCTGCCACTTATCTGCAGGGAAGTCCTCGATGCGCGAAACGTGCTGAATACCGGCATTGTTTATAAGCACATCAACGGTATGTTTCCCTAGTACCTCAGGTAGCGCTGCGACTTGTTCTGCATCGCATACGTCTACCGCTACTGCGCTGGCCGATCCGTCTAAATGCGCAAGTCGAGTCACAGCCTCTTTTGCTGCCTGTTCGTTTATGTCGGCGATGATCACATGGTGCCCTTGTTTCATCATTGACTCAGCAATGC
This sequence comes from Alteromonas sp. R7, assembly GCF_055755235.1. Lineage (NCBI taxonomy): Bacteria > Pseudomonadati > Pseudomonadota > Gammaproteobacteria > Alteromonadales > Alteromonadaceae > Alteromonas > Alteromonas sp. R7. The sequence continues at coordinate 41,473 of NZ_JBVTQX010000014.1, forward strand.
CAAAGCCAATGCCGCTTGCTCCACCCGTGATAAATATTGTGCGCTTAGTCATTGTTACTTCCGTTGGATTTATTTAGTGAAGGTGCACTATTTAATGAAAACAGCAGCTGTTTTACTGCGTTTATTTGTGCGCCGTTCCTGTTGGCGTAATCGCCAGAGGCATAGCCCCACCAATCCCAACAGCCTTGTGGATTTAACGGCATGAATAACGACTTCTTAGTTTGCGGATAAAGCACAACAATATGGTTGTCATCAGCCCATTCATTCAGCCCTGTTTGTGTAGTGTAGGCATCGCCTACGGCATCGGCATACTGGTTACAGCCGTGGAAACTAATATGGGCTCTGCACGGCTCGCCTTGTGCACAGCTTTCAGGCACATACACAAAACCTTCGCTTGCTAATGTTTTGGCATCGCCACCCGCTATTTTTTGCTGATCAATTGAATGAATTTGCCCTGACAGTGACTCGTCGGGTGTCGAAACATCTTCAACAAGATGAGAGAGCATGGCACCTGCTGCATCGTAATCGCAGTTTCCAATGAAGGGGCTCTCTGATTTCATGCAGTTAACCCCATTGTTTTTGGTGGGAAAAAGGTGAGCCATCGGTTTGTCATTGATATAGGCAATATTTTGTGTGTCTGTCCACAATTTGTATTGCTCAAATAATAAATCGCTCACTGGTGCAATCACTCTGGTGTCTTGCGTACCGTGAAAAAGCCAGACTTTTGTGTCTTTCATATTGGAAAGCGACGCAATTTTTCCTTCAGTTTCATACTGTTTGGCTTTTTCATTCAGCGCTTCAAGGTTAATTTCTCCCTCTACCTTGTTCACGCACTGTGCCAGGGCAGTGGTTATATCACCTTGTGCACAGAAGTACGGGCCACCAGCAATAACGCCAACGCCTTTTACCCAGTCGCTGTGTGCTAACTGAAATTGTGTTGCCATGTAACCGCCTGACGATAAGCCAGATACGGTAACGTTATTTAAATCAATGGTGAGTGAAGGGAGCGCGTCTTGCGCAGATGACTCGTTACCGTATACCGGTACACTAACGGCAAGTGCGCTTAATACAGACAGACAAAGCGCGTGGCGTAAAAAGGGGGTAGATTTCATCATTGCATTGCTGCCTTATCATTTTCTAAAAATTGGCGAATAGCCTGAGCCTGAGCGGATACATTCGTCACGCCTTCTAAATGACCTAATTTGCCATTTAGCGTAACCAATGTGCTGTCGTTATTCATTGCAGTTAAACCTTGGTGTGCACTTTGCGATAAGTAGGGCATAAGAAGCAAATCAGTTTGAGCTGGAATAAACAGCGTTTTCGCCTTTATCGACGCCAGCCCTTGCTCAAGATTACCTTGATGTCCAGCAACGAAGAGCTGGCAAGCTCGAACCAAATATAAAAGGTGGTTTGCGTCCATGGATTTTGCCCGGGTCTTTGCTCGCTCACGCAGCCAGTTCACAATACTGTGTGATTGACGTATGTCATTAAGCGGCGCCGACTCAACATTTTTATACCCTAACGTGTTGCCGGTTTGGTTGAAAAAAGAAGGGGTAAGGGCATTTTGCGTAATTAACATGAGCGAGGCAGCTAAGCCATTAAGAGGCGCTTGCTCTTTGGAATAAGTGCCGTTGTTCCAGTTTTTATCTAGAGTGATTGGCGTTGCCCAGTGTTCCAATGCCGCGGTAGTCCATGCATCGCTTTGACCTGCGCCGATAACTGAAATCATACGTTCAACCCAGTCTGGGTAAGCGCTCGCCCAATCGATAGCCTGCATAGAGCCCATAGAAGGCCCAATAACCGCATACAGTTTGCTAATACCTAAACTTTCGAGAAGTGCTTTTTGAACATTGACAAAATCACGTATTGTCACGACGGGAAAGTCTAAGCCATAGGGTTTGCCTGTATCTGGATTTATTGACGTAGGACCGGTTGTAATAACGTGAGGGTCGTAAGCATTTAGATTGGCCAGCGTATCAACGCTTATTACATAAAAGCGGTCTGTATCAATCGCCTTGCCGGGGCCGATAATACTATCCCAGTAGCCTGGCGCTGGATCGTTTTCATCGTACTTTCCAGCGGCATGAGAAGATCCAGAAAAATAGTGGGTAATCAGTATAACGTTACTCTTAGCATCATTTAGTGTTCCGTACGCCTCCCAGCCAACTTTTACGTTTTTAATTTGTTTACCACCAAAGGTTGTGAAATGAGGCATTTCAAAAACGCGTTTTTCTACCATCAGCGAAGCGCTTGGCAAGGAAGAAACGGGCTCAGAAGTAGGTGCTTTTGAAGAACTGAGCAATGGCGATGCATCGTCGGATTCGCCAGCAATGCCCTGGCAATGTACCGTCAACATTAGTGTGGCAAATAACCCCACCAAGGAGCGCTGCTTTTTAACTAAATACACCTCAAACAAATTTGCTAATGCTAACTGTTTCTGCACTCGTTGTGAGCTGAGCTGTTTCAATAGCTTATTGATGCCTTTGCTCTTTCTCCATACTAACGTGGAAGCTAGCGTCTTTTTCCAATTCATACTTTCTTATCCCTTTCTCTGGCCGCATTTTTAGATGGCAATGTTTTGCTAAAGTGACTTATATATCGTGCGGCCTTAGGCCATATCGTTGGCTTTGACTAATGCTACATAATGCTAAACAGGCCAATGGCCATGGCAAGGCCAATGACTGGCACCACAACAGTTAGCGCACCAACCGCCCAGTAAGCAGCCTGATGGGTTTCGTTACAAATGGCGCGTATGGTAGTAACCACATAGCCATTGTGAGGTAACGAATCTAATGCGCCTGATGATATAGACACAATTCTATGTAGCTGCTCTGGCTCTACGCCTTGGTCAAGATAATGCGGAGCCACCAAGGGCAAGGCAATGGCTTGTCCGCCAGATGCACTTCCTGTTAACCCTGCAATCACGCTTACGGCAATGGCCGCGCCAATAAGCTCGTTACCAGGAATTTGAGTCATAAGCGCTACTGTTGTTTGAAACGCTTCGGTGTTTTTTGCTATTGAACCAAAACCTACAACAGCGGCGGTGTTACCTATGGCGATCAATGCGCCGGTGGTACCCGCATTTATGGCAACCGGTAAACTGTGAAAATGTTTGTAGTTAATAGCCAGCAAACACAGTACGCCGCCGCCTAACGCCAGAATAAGCGCGAGCTGAGCGAGTTCTTCATGAAATAGAAACGAAATGACTAACACCACGACTAACGGCACAATTCCGGTAAGCGGGTGGGGTAGCGCTCTGTCTCGCACTTCAGGGTCGCTTGCTCTGGCTTCAAACACCTCGCCGTTATTAACGGCTTTTCTGATCATCTTAGCAAGCCACCAGTACCCGAAGCATGCCATGAATATGGCGACGACAAGGCTAACTTCCCACGCGGCAAAAGGGGAGGTGCCCAAATACTTTATAGGGATCCAGTTTTGGATTTCTGGCGAGCCCGCGGAGGTCATCGTAAATGTTACCGACCCGAATGCCATGGCAGCAGGTATGAAGCGACGGGGTAGGTTGGCATCTTTAAACAAACTCACCGCCATAGGGTAAACAGAAAACGCTACCACAAACACGCTTACACCACCGTAAGTCAAAATAGCGCAAGCTAGCACAACAGCTAATACGGCACGCTTGTAACCAATTTTGGTGATAATCCAGCGAGAAACAGCATCTGCTGCGCCTGTGTCTTCCATGAATTTACCGAATAACGCACCAAGTAAAAACATGAAAAACCAAGAGGCGATAAAGCCAGAGAAACCACTCATATAGGTTTGAACGAAGTTTACGTCGCCGGTGAAGACGCCGATATTATTGGTAATGGCAACTACAAGCGCACACAAAGGTGCGGCAATAAAGAGGTTCATTCCGCGTATTGTCAAAACAATAAGCAACAACAGACCGCCTACTAAGCCAATCATACTTAACATAGTTATTATTCCTTAAAAAATCTGTGACCGCAGATGATCCGAAACAGTTAAGTCGATTTAAGATTTGCTTACACTTAAAACCACAAAGTGTATACAAATCAGATAAAAAGCGTTCATAACAGACATAAAGTTTGACGTTACTTTTATCAAAATCCCATAGTACGATGGTACTACATACTATTAACAATTAATTAACTAAAGTGATTTTGACCGTAGGCAATACATCCGGCAGTGACCAGAACTTAGAACAACAAGGACTCACTATGTCTCAATCAATACACACAAATGGCTTGGTTTTACCCTACCAATCACATTCAGCCTCTGTTAGCACAGTAGAACGCAAAGGCGATTCAGTTAGGCTCCCCATTCGCAGCCTTTGTGCCCTAGCGGTGGCTAGCGTTTTAAGCACAGCGCCAGTATTTGCTCAGGATAGTCAAGCTGATGCCGATGCCGAAGCGCAAAAAGGAAAATTAGAACGCATTGAGGTGACAGCGCGAAAAACTGTAGAGTCGCTACAGGAAACGCCGGTAGCTATCACGTCTATTGGTGCGGTTGAACTTGGCGAGAAAGGGATTAGCGTGCTGACTGAAGTGCAGCAGTTTTCGCCCAACACTACGCTACAAACCAGTCGCGGTACCAACTCCACCTTGACGGCATTTATTCGCGGATTGGGTCAGCAAGACCCGCTTTGGGGCTATGAACCAGGCGTGGGTATTTATGTTGACGATGTTTATATTGCTCGCCCACAAGGGGCCGTACTTGATTTGTTAGACGTACAGCGTATTGAGGTGTTACGTGGCCCGCAGGGGACGCTTTACGGAAAGAATACTATTGGTGGCGCGGTTAAATACGTTACGAAAGAAATGACCGGCGATACACAGATGAACGTTGAAGCTACGGTAGGTAGTTACAGTCAGCGTGATATCAAAGTGACAGGTCAAATACCGCTGATTGAAGACACGGTGTATCTAGGCGTGGGTTATGCCAACTTAAACCGCGACGGCTTCGGCGAATATCTGGTAAGCGCGTTGCCCAATCAAGATAAAGAGAACTACAACAAAGATCTCTGGGCAGCCCGTGTAACGCTAGAAGTTCACCCGAGTGAAGATTTGTTTTTCCGTATTGGGTGGGATAAGACCGAAGACACATCAAATGCGAAAGGCGGCTACCGTTTAATCCCAAGTATATTAACTGATGCGCCCGTGCCTGATTCGGTTTTCGATTCGTACACCAGCTTACCTACATGGAATAAAGTCGAGTTAGAAGGCTATAACTGGCTGGCACGATACAGAGTGAATGATGATTTAGAGCTTAAATATATTGGTTCGCATAGAGAGAGCTATTCACCTACCAACATTGATTTTGACAATACGCCTCTGCCTATTTTTGATGTACCGGCAGAGTATGACGACAGTAATGATACTCACGAGATTCAAGCGAATTATACCGGGAACGCGTTTAGCTTAGTGTCAGGGCTCTATTTTTACGATGGTGAGAGTTGCGGTAATTTTGATGCCATTTTAGGTGTGTTAGGTCAATCGCTTGGCGCCCCAGGCTTGACGCGGGAAGTGACGGGCTGCAACAACTCAGAAAGCTGGGCTGCCTATGCGCAGATGAACTATGACGTAACCGATAAGCTATCGCTTTCGCTTGGTGCCCGATACACCGATGAAGAAAAGACCGCGTTTGTAAATAACGGTCTGGTATTCGCCAATGTTTATCCTTATACCGACTGGATTGATGGGTACGTACGTCCCGACGGACAATTAGTACCTCAAGTACTTGGGACAGACACCGATGGCGATGACGTGTTAGATGCGCCAGCGGTAGAGAGTTGGTCGCGCTTCACCCCTCGAGTGGGCGTGGAGTATCAAATGGACCGCGATACCATGTTCTTCGCGAGCTATTCACAAGGCTTCAAATCGGGCACGTTTAACCCTCGTGCTCAGACTAATGAGCCTGGTGTTGAACCAGAAGTCGTTGACAGCTTCGAAGTGGGTGTGAAGAGTGACTTAACCGACGCACTTCGTATGAATATCACATTGTTCTCTTACGACCACAAAGATCGTCAGTATATTGGTGTAGAAGGAGATTTGTCTGATCCAACAGCCCTTGACCAGCGACTGCGCAATGCTGCAGAAACGGCTGCAAAAGGCGCCGAGTTGGAGATGACGTGGGTAGCCACGGATAACCTTCAGTTTGACGTTGCTTATGGTTATATTGACTTTGAGATTAAGAAAAACAATGCAATCCCTCCGTTGATTGGTCTAGCAAGTACGCCAGAGAATACCTTTAATCTTAATGCCAACTACCTACTAGAAACGAGTTTCGGGGATATTACTTTCAACGCCAACTACTACTATCGCGATGATTATCTTATCTTTGAAACCAGCGATCTTATTCAACAAGATGCCTATGGTATGGTGAACTTAAGCGCGCGCTGGGAAAGCGTTGAAGGCGACTGGTATGCTGGACTACACGTCAAAAACCTGACCGATGAAGAGTATCTGGTTGGTGGTTATGACTTTGTCACGCAAGACGATGAAGGTAACTTTGGTCCGGGCCTTGGTGGCGATACGACACTTATCGGTTATTACGGTGACCCACGTACAGTTCACCTTACGGTAGGTTATCGATTCTAAACGGTATGTTCTGAAGAAGACCAGCAACACGTTTCACGCCTAGGCAATTGCGCTTAGGCGTGCTGACGTTTGCTCGACCTCTTTCGATTGTGTTGGCCGGCGGATATGTCGAGTAGTGAAGGGCGTGGTGCGGAGCCTTACTCAATAACAGATGCACCAATAACAGATACGCCAATAAGATTAACCTTTTTTTACCGGCGTGATAGTATGTTGATTAACAAGGTAGTTACAAGTTGATAGCATTATGTCTGTGAAAATCTTGATTGCTGACGATCATCCTCTGTTCAGGGCTGCGATGTGCCATGCGTTAGCTAGTGTGGAGCATATCGAACTTGTAGAAACTTCCACGTTCCCCGATACGCTCGCTAGTCTTGAAGAAAATGACGACATCGATCTGCTTTTCTTAGATCTCACTATGCCAGGCAATGAAGGGTTAAATGGCCTTGCTGAGGTACATGCGCTCTATCCTGATGTACTTGTTGTTGTTATTACCGCACAAGAAGAGCCTGATGTTATGGCAAAATCGTTTGCGTTAGGCGCAAGCGGCTTTATACCCAAATCAGCTTCGGTCGATTGCATTATTGACGCGGTAAACACGGTGTTAGACGGTGAAACTTGGATCCCGCCTTCAGTTCACAATGCATCAGCTACGATGCCAAATGCCACTGCATCGAATGCGAATGGCCACTCTGGCCAAGATGATTTCACAAACCGATTAAAGCAACTTACCCCTCACCAACTTAAAGTGTTGCGAATGGTATCAGACGGCTTGCTTAACAAGCAGATTGCTTACGAACTGGCCATTTCTGAGTCCACCGTTAAACAGCATGTATCTGCAGTATTGAGAAAGCTTGGTGTTATTAACAGAACCAAGGCCGGTATCGCGTTCAAAAATGCAATGCATTTAAGCTAAACGGAAAGCGAAAGACGTCTTCAAGACTATGATCATATTGATATCGTTTAAGCACTAACATGTATTAGATGCTTTCCACTAGATTAGGGATTTTCGCACGTTCGGTTCATCGTGCTAATTCGATCTCAATCAGCTCATGTGCTAGCGTAAGATTTCAAAGGATTAGTTTACTGGCGTAAAAGGATATTTATGACGCGATTTATTTTACTTTCCCTTCTTTTTAGTTCTTTCAATGCGTTTAGTGCCGTTACAGTATGGACAGATTTCACCCTAGACAACGGTCACGTTTTTTTGCCTGTTACCATAGAAGGCATCGAATCTCGGGTCATGCTGGATTCAGGAGCACAAATAAACAGTATCAATCGCGCGTTTATCGGGAAGCATAATTTAGACCTTGATAAAGGGCGCCCCGTGACCGTTAAAGGGGTGTACGACGTTGAAAGGCGAAACGCTTACAACAATGTAAACGTTGAAATATTTGGTAGTGATTTCGAGCTGGATTCCCTTGTCGAATCCAGCTTAGGTCATCACTCCAATGGTATGTTACTGGGGGCAGGTTTTTTCAATAACTTCATCGTTCAATTGGACTACCCCCACAGAAAAATTCGTCTGGTGACGCGTGATTCGATAGATATGGGGGAGGTGGCAAATGTTCGAGCCAACTCTCAACAGGGTAGTGGAATGCCTATCGCGCAAGTAGAAATTAACGGTGTTGCGTTGTGGCTATTAGTCGATACTGGTAACGCCGGTACAATTTTGATTAACCGTCGAGCGGCGTCCAAGGTTGGGTTGCTTGAAAAAGTGGAAGGCGCAAGCACGTCATTTGGTGCCAATAGTTCTGGGGTCAATGAGTTCGCTACGTCTGATGTCGTGAAGTTTGGTCCATTCGAGATTAGTGACGTTAAGGTTAGCTTTCCTGCTGAAGGGCAAAAGACAAACTTAGAAAGTCAGTATGAAAGAACGGGTAGCCGGATAGGTGGAAAGCGGGTAGTTGGCTTAATAGGCTATGATTTGTTGAAAGACTTCGTTGTAACACTTGATTATCGTTACGGGAAACTTCACATCGCGTTACCGCAAAAGTAAAACGCATCTTGATGCAAACCTGCTATCAAAAGAAGGCGAAATACCTACTGCCGTACTACAAATGCGATCACGAGTTCTCTATTAAACAAGCGATTGCTTTAGCAGTCGCTTAAGTGCCGCAGGCTTTAACGGTTTTGGCAGGTAGCTAAATTGTTGCTCCGCCGCTTCTTCTCTTATATCGTTACTTCTATTGGCAGTGACTAAAATCTTTAAGGCAAAACTCACGTTATTTTCAGAAAGAATCGCTGCAACGTCAAAACCGGTTTCGCCATAATTTAGGTGATAATCGGCGACGAGCACATCAAAGTGTTCTTGTGAAATACTCGACACTTCTGCTCCGCCCGCTATCAATGTTGTACTCCCTCCCCAATCTCTCAGTAAGGTACACATTGCATTTGCCACTTGCTCGTCATTTTCTACAAGTAGAAAACGGGTGTCTTTTAAAAATGCATTGTTGTTTTTATTCGCTGAGTCTAAAGAGGGCATTTGATGGGAGTGCGAGGAGACAGGGCGAGAACGGCTGTCTAATGCGCTTTTTTGAACGCTTACTGAATTATTTGGCGCACTTGCTGAGTTCTTCGTTAATACCGAGTTATTAAAAGGAGAGTCAACATGGTTAGTGTTACTTACGTGCGCGGTGGGTATCGAGGCTTCGCTTTGAAATGCTCTAGATACAGCCACACTGAAGCAGCTTCCTTTATTTGGCGATGAAGTCAGCCCGACTTCATGACCGAGTAGTCGACATATCTTATCTACAATAGTCAGGCCTAATCCAATTCCTTCGCCTTTGTTGTTGCTCTCTAGCTGGTGGAATTCACTAAATATTTCATGCTGTTGGTGGTCGGCGATACCTAGTCCGGTATCGTAAACACAAAGCTTTATAACCTGCTCGGTATTTGTGACTCTTGTGCGTCTCACGCCCACCAAAATACGGCCTTTTGCGGTATAGCGGACTGCGTTGGACAGCAAGTTTTGAAGCACCCGTCGCAGTAGCACTTTGTCCGAGTACACCATAACTCTGGTCGGTACATACCTGAGCTCAATACCTTTTTGCTTTGCAATGACACTAAATTCCTGCACCAATGAAGACAACATATCACTGACTGGAAATTCAGTCTTTTGAGGGGTAAGTACGCCAGCGTCTAATTTCGTCATATCAAGTAGCATTGAAAGTAAGCTCTGAGCATTGTCCAAAGAATTCACCACGCCTTCAGATAGTGTGGCCAGTTCACTACCTTGCGTCTTTTTGCTGAGCATGCTGGCAAATAATGTTGCGGCGTTGAAAGGTTGCATGAGATCGTGCCCAGCCGCGGCAAGAAATTTGGTTTTGCTCTCGTTAGCTTTGTCAGCGTGTTGTTTGGCTTCTTCTAATTCTGCTGTACGCTGCGCAACCCTTGCCTCCAAGTCTTCTTTTGCACTTTCTAATTCTTTTTGAATTGCTATGTATTCAGTGATATCGCTATAGGTAGTCACGTAGCCGCCACCAGGTAGCGGCGCGCCGTTAAGTTCAATCACTTTTCCGTCAGGCTGTTTGCGAATATGTTTATGACGGGTGCCTTCCAGCATGTAGCTAACGCGCTTTTCGATAGATGAGGGGCTAAACAACCCTCGGTTTGCGTTGTAGCTAAGTATATCGGTAATGGGCATGCCCGCTTTTAGAAATCCTTTAGGGTAGGCAAATAACTCCACGTAACGTTCGTTCCACGCCAGTAGCTGCAGTTTGTCATCAAGCACACTTATGCCTTGCTCAATGTTTTGCACTGACGATTGAAGTACCTCGTGGTTAAACTGAAATGACTGAGAAGCTTCTTCTACCCAGTCAACCAGTTCTGGAAAGCTATCGCTGCCTGTATCTGCGATGGCACCCAGTAATATACGAGCACTAGGTGCTCCTACTTGTGCGGCAAGCAACTTATTTACCCTGTCGATAAGCGCCTGACTGGCATAACCACTGCTAGCGGCGCGATTGACGTCAACTGATAGCTGCTTAACCAGTTGAGAGTGCGTGGCACTTTCGAGCACACGTTCGGTGAGTGCAATTAAGTCCCTCACTTTTACCAGTAAACGAGGTGTGTCGTGATCTGTGAGGAGCGTATCATTTGGCTTCATGCCACGTCTTGATGTAATCGATGCAACCGTAACGAATGTTAGGCAATTAGCCAATAAGGAAAAGGCAAAGCCCAAACCAAGCGCTTGGTCAGTGGGTGCTGGGTTGAAATAATAACTCGACAGTAAGCTTGGGTAGAGGAGGAATGCTGCCCAACATGTGAACCCTACCAATAAGGCGCAAATAGCGGCAGCTTTGTTGCTTTTCGGCCAGTAAAGACCAAACATAAGTGCAGGCATGCACTGTGCTAATAATGCAATAGCAATCACCCCGCTTTTAACCAGAGGTGCAGCCTGACTTATATTCAAGTGATACCAGAGCGCAATGCTAAGTACGACCACAACGGTAATACGACGTATAGACAGTATTTTGTTTGGCTGCATTGAACGATTGGGCGAAGTCTTTAGTCGCGCTTTTAGCCAAAGTGGCGTAACAACATTGTTCGAGATCATTATTCCCAGCGCCAAGGTTGCAACAATCACCATGCTGGTGGTTGCAGAAAGACCTCCTATGAAAGCAAATGACGACAGCGCGATATTTTCAGCATATAAAGGTAGGGCAAGCACATACGCATCAGAGCTCGTATCCACTGGCAGCAGCATTTTTCCTGCAAGTGCAATAGGAATAATAAAAAGGGTCATGCCAAATAAATAGAGGGGAAATAGCCACCTTGCTGTTCTAAGCTCCCCCTCACCGTTCTGCTCAACGAAGTTCATATGAAACTGTCGTGGCAAAACGAACATAGAGCAAACGCCCAAAACAACATGTGATACATAAACCCAGGGTGCGCTATCAGCATAAATGACTTCTCGAGCACTGGCATTTGAAGCGGCGTTAGACACCAAATCCAACACACCATCAAACAGGTAGAAGCAAACGAAAACACCTACAGCGCACAGGGCAACAAGCTTTATAACCGATTCAAACGCTATAGTAAGTAGCAGACCGGGGTGTTTGTCGGTCAAGTTGAGTGTACGGGTACCGAAGATAATGGCAAATAATGCGAGCAAGATAGCTACGTAGATACTTAACCATGGCGTGCTTGTATGCGCGTCGTCAGTCAACAAATTTATTGATTTCGTAATGGCGTCTAACTGCAGGGCAATGTAGGGCACTACACCGAAAAAACACAGTAAAGTGATAAGCGCGGCAATCAAGTGGGAGTGCTGGTATTTAAGTGAGATGAGGTCTGCTAAAGAGCTGATGTTGTGTTGTTGACACAGTCTGCTTATATGAAGCACCACAGGAAACGCAAATGCCATAGTCAGCATAATCCCTAAATAAGTAGGGATAACTGCCCAGCCATATTGTGCTGCTTGAGAGGTAGTGCCGAAAAATGCCCAAGATGTACAATGCACGCCCAATCCAAGGCTGTACAATATTGGGTGTTGCCGGTTGTCACGTAAACGCTTATCGCCCCAAAATGCTAAAGCGAAAAGCGCGAGGAGATAACAACCAACAATAGTGCCAACCGTCCAGATACTTAGCATAGATATTCCGTGTAGTTGAACGCATTTATTAGCGCAATTGAAAGCGCGTTTTATTGTTGATTTACATTAACATAGTTTTCACATGCGAGGTATCTTCTGTTGGTACACAAGCAATATTTCGGAGTTAATTATTTGCAATTTGAACGATAAGTGATAGGTTTTTATACAAGGCGACGTCTTTTTGAGCAGTAGGATTTACACATAAGTCGGTCTTAGCCATGACCGAAATAATAAAAAGGGAATTTAATGAAACAAAACTCAGCAAGCACACGTATTCTGCGAATCTCACTACTAATTTCAACTATAATATCTGCATCTGTTTGGGCTATTCCGAATCAACCTGAATGCGCAGACGAAGATTGTTCACTTGCTAAGCTGAATACACTTCGAGCTTTGGCGTCCAGAGGTCATGAACAAACCAGCTTCTCCCTTGGTCACATCTTTATGAACCCTGAATCTGGGGTAAAGACAGATTTAGAAAATGCCTATTATTATTTTGATAAGTCTGCCAAACAGGGCTTCCTGCCAGCTTACCGACAAGCAGCGGGGATGGCTGCACAGGGAATAGGTACACAAAAGAATATGGCTGAAGCCAAGCGATTGATGAAATTTGCTGCAGATGAAGGCGTTAATAGAACGGCAGAGGAATATGCTGTTCTCGTCTTTTCTGATAATGAATCTACCGACGAAGAAAAAGCGACTGCGGTTGAATTTTTGGAAGCCGAAGTTGAAGAAGGAATGAGCTACCTCGCTAACTATGTATTAGCCGTTCTTTATATCAATGGAGAGTTTGTGGAAAAGGATATGGTGAAAGCGAAGTCTCTATTAGCATTTCCAGCGTCAGGTAAATACGCCAATTCGGTAGAGCTACTTCAACAATTAAGTGGAGAGAAAGTTATAGCGCAGGATAATGAGAACCCTAAGTCTACTGCTGGTCTCGATAGCAGCATTGAAACTATTACGGTGACTGGAATTAGTATCAATATGGGCGATGTTCACGGGTTGATGCTAAGTGAACTCAGAAAGCACCATGGGCAAACGGGAAGCAGGATAAAAGGGAATGGTTGCAAAAGAGGTGACCCTCAGTGTGTTATCCTAGATAGTGGTTCAATACGAACGCCAACATTTTGGCAAGTTGGTACCACTAGGTAACTAAATTAAAGAAACTCATTAAAGCGTTAGGAAGCCAAACTTAGTATTGAAGTTTGGCTTTTTTTATATTTTTTTAAAATCACCCACAAAAATAATGTGGATACCCTTGATCACCTTAAATCTAGCCCCATAACTAAGCGCAACAGACTTATTCCCAATAATTTTAACGTTATTGGGCAATGCCTAATTAAGAAAAACGTTTGGAGGTAGGCATGAGCGATAATCGCGACGTGCAGGCAGAACAAGAAAATACAGTTGATCAAACTGTACAAAATGCTGAAGAAGCGCAAGTAGAAGCGTCACAAGCAGAAGGCGTAGAGCTTGATGAAAATGCACAACGCATTTACGAGCTAGAAACGGCACTTTCTGAGGCGCAAGCCACAATCAAAGAGCAGCAAGATGGCGTGCTTCGCGCGCGTGCAGATGCTGACAACGCACGTCGTCGTGCTGAAGGTGAAGTAGAAAAGGCGCGTAAATTTGCCCTTGAACGCTTTGCTGGCGAGTTGCTTCCGGTTATCGATAACCTAGAGCGTGCTATCGAAATGACCGATGGCGACAATGAAGCGGTTAAGCCGCTTTTAGAAGGTGTGGAAATGACCCACAAAACTTTCTTAAGCACTATTGAGAAATTTGGATTAAGCCTTATTGATCCGCAGGGCGAAACCTTCAACCCTGACTTGCATCAGGCAATGTCTATGCAAGAAAGTGCAGACCACGAGCCAAATACGGTGATGGCGGTTATGCAGAAAGGTTATCAAATTAACGGCCGCTTGTTACGCCCTGCCATGGTTATGGTATCGCGTGCGCCAAGTGGTGGTGTGGACACGCAAGCGTAAGTCACGCTTTTTGCGATAAACACACAAAAATGTCAGTTTTTTTACTGACATCTATTGAAAAGGCTGGGGAATAACCCCACTAAAAGTACAGAATTAAGAAACTTTTTCGGAGACACGAAATGGGTAGAATCATTGGTATCGATTTAGGTACAACGAATTCATGTGTCGCAGTTCTAGACGGCGACAAACCTCGCGTAATTGAAAACGCGGAAGGCGATCGTACAACCCCTTCAATCATCGCTTACACAAACGATGGGGAAACATTAGTTGGTCAGTCTGCAAAGCGTCAGGCGGTAACTAACCCGACTAACACATTATTCGCAATTAAGCGTCTAATTGGTCGTCGCTTTCAAGATAAAGAAGTACAGCGTGACATCGACATCATGCCTTTCAAAATTGTAGGTGCTGATAATGGTGATGCGTGGGTAGAAGCGAAAGGCGAGAAAATGGCGCCTCCGCAGATTTCTGCTGAAGTACTTAAGAAAATGAAAAAGACAGCTGAAGATTATCTTGGTGAAGAAGTTACTGGCGCAGTTATCACTGTTCCTGCTTACTTCAACGATTCTCAGCGTCAAGCAACTAAAGACGCGGGTCGCATTGCTGGTCTTGAAGTTAAGCGTATTATCAACGAGCCAACTGCAGCTGCTCTTGCCTACGGCATGGACAAAAAGCAAGGCGACAACGTTGTTGCAGTATACGACTTAGGTGGTGGTACGTTCGATATCTCTATCATCGAAATCGATGAAGTAGACGGCGAACACACCTTTGAAGTACTAGCAACTAATGGTGATACTCACCTTGGTGGTGAAGACTTCGATAACCGCGTTATCAACTACCTAGTTGAAGAATTTAAGAAAGACCAAGGTATCGACCTTCGTAAAGATCCGCTTGCTATGCAGCGTCTTAAAGAAGCCGGTGAAAAAGCGAAGATTGAGCTTTCTTCTTCACAACAGACTGAAGTTAACCTGCCATACATCACTGCTGATGCAACAGGTCCTAAGCACTTAGCTATTAAGCTTACTCGTGCAAAACTTGAGTCTTTGGTTGAAGACCTAGTTAAGAATTCACTTGAGCCGCTTAAGAAGGCACTAGCTGATTCAGATCTTTCTGTAGGCGACATTAACGACATCATCCTAGTTGGTGGTCAAACTCGTATGCCGCTAGTACAAAAGTACGTGACTGAATTCTTTGGCAAAGAGCCACGTAAAGACGTAAACCCTGACGAAGCAGTTGCAGTAGGCGCAGCAATTCAAGGTGGCGTACTGTCAGGTGACGTTAAAGACGTACTACTTCTAGACGTTACACCTCTGTCTCTAGGTATCGAGACTATGGGTGGCGTGATGACTGTGCTTATCGAGAAGAACACGACAATTCCAACGAAGAAGTCGCAAACGTTCTCAACTGCTGAAGACAACCAGTCTGCGGTAACAGTACACGTACTACAGGGTGAGCGTAAGCAATCAAGTGGCAACAAGTCTCTTGGTCAGTTCAACCTAGAAGGTATTCGTCCAGCAGCACGCGGTGTACCGCAAATCGAAGTAACATTCGATCTTGATGCTGATGGTATCCTACACGTGTCTGCGAAAGACAAAGACACAGGTAAAGAGCAGAAGATCACTATCAAAGCCTCTTCAGGCCTAAGCGATGAAGAAGTAGAAAAAATGGTAGCTGACGCGGAAGCGAATAAAGAGTCTGATAAGAAGTTTGAAGAGCTGATTCAAGCGCGTAACCAAGCTGACGGTATGGTTCACGCCACACGTAAACAGCTTGAAGAAGTTGGCGATGCACTAAGTGCAGAAGACAAAGCGCCAATCGAAGAAGCACTTTCAGCACTTGAAACTGCAGTTAAAGGCGAAGACAAAGCGGACATCGAGGCGAAAACGCAAGAGCTTATCCAAGCATCTAGCAAGCTGATGGAAGCGGCGCAAGCTCAGCAAGCTGCAGCCGGTGGCGCAGAAGGTGCAGAGCAGCAAGCATCTTCTGGTAAAGCAGACGATGACGTTGTTGACGCTGAATTCGAAGAAGTGAAAGACGACGACAAGAAGTAAACTGTTGTGTCAGGCCCGTTACCTAGCATGTTAGCGGGCCGTGTAAGCAGTTCAGGCGCAGCAGGAATTTCTTGTTGCGCCTTTGTTGTGTAAATGACTTGGCTTTATTGAATGTGTGTTCAGGTTATTTTCACAACAGTCAGATGTAGATTCGATGAGCATAAAATGCTTATCGACAAAAAGTAGGATATGTAAACGATATGTCGAAACGAGACTACTACGAAGTACTCGGGGTAGATAAAAGCGCAGGCGAACGCGAAATTAAAAAGGCGTATAAGAAGCTGGCGATGAAATATCACCCTGACCGTACGCAAGGCGATAAAGGCCTGGAAGATAAATTTAAAGAAATCCAGGAAGCCTACGAAATTCTGTCAGATTCGCAGAAACGTGCAGCATACGACCAATATGGCCACGCGGGAGTAGATCCTAACCGTGGTGGCGGTGGCTTCGGTGGTGGTGCCGATTTCGGCGATATTTTTGGTGATGTATTTGGTGATATCTTCGGCGGTGGCCGAGGAGGTCGTCAATCTCGCGCACGTCAAGGTTCAGACCTTCGCTACAACTTAGAGCTAACGCTTGAAGAAGCGGTTCGTGGCAAGAGCGTAGATATTCGCGTACCAACTTTGGTCGAGTGTGAAGTCTGTGATGGTTCTGGTGCGAAGAAAGGCTCTTCACCTAAGACCTGTCCAACCTGTCACGGCAATGGCCAAGTTCAAATGCGCCAAGGTTTCTTTGCTGTTCAGCAGACTTGCCCAACGTGTTCGGGCAAAGGCAAGATCATTGAAGATCCTTGTAACAGCTGTCATGGCCACGGTCGTAAAGAAAAGACTAAGACCCTTAACGTTAAAATTCCAGCTGGCGTAGATACCGGTGATCGTATTCGTCTATCAGGCGAAGGTGAAGCTGGAGAGAACGGTGCACCTCCAGGTGATTTATACGTTCAGGTCCACGTACGTGAGCACGATATCTTTAAGCGCGATGGCAACAATTTGTACTGTGAAGTACCGTTGAGCTTCACTACGGCAGCCCTTGGCGGCGAGCTAGAAGTGCCAACGCTAGATGGGAAAGTAAAACTGAAAATCAGCCCTGAAACGCAGACTGGCCGAATGTTCCGTCTACGTGGTAAAGGTGTTAAATCAGTGCGAAGCGGTGCCATGGGCGACTTAATGTGTAAGGTTGTGGTCGAAACACCAGTAAACTTATCATCTCGCCAAAAAGAACTACTTCAAGAGCTTGAAGAGTCGATGGGTAAAGCGTCAAGTAAGCATAGCCCGAAAGCGCAAGGCTTCTTTGACGGCGTTAAAAAGTTCTTTGACGACTTAACGAACTAATTGCTTAGTAGTACATACTTCATTTGAAAGCCCTCAGTTGAGGGCTTTTTTATTTTTGAAAGGCACTTAAACGCGCTCTTATGAGTGGCCAATTATCCATGCAGATTGGTATTTGTAATAGAAAGTGCTCACTTTAAGAAGGAAAGGGGGAGTTAGTCTTTTCTTTACTTACTTTTACCGCTAAAAATCTTGCGCATCATCCGACTATTCGTCACGATAACCCAAGTATCGGGACTTTTAGCTTGCAGATCACAAGGCTTAAAAGCCCGTTTGAGACCAATGAATAATATTTACCTAACAAGGGAACAGGCATGAAATTTTCAAGTAAATTGCTACTGAGCGCTGCCACGGCAGGCGCAATCTTATCAGGCTCGGTATTAGCTGCTGACGTGACAGAAGCAACGTCAGAAAAACACGCGGGAGCTGCAACACAATATCGCCAGGCCGTTTTTCAGTTAGTACGCAGTAACATGGGACCGTTAGGTGGCATGGCAAAAGGTGCTCTACCATTTGACGAAAGCGTTATGGAAACAAATGCCGTACGTCTAGAACAACTTGCTGACATGATGGGCAATTATTTATCAGTTGATACCCGTAAGTTTGACGTTGAAACTGGCGCAAAAGATGAAATTTGGGAAAATTTCTCAGATGTAGAAAAGAAAGTGATGGCACTTAAAACGGCAGCGCAAGGGCTTCAAGCAGCTGTTAAAGCGGGTGATGAAAGCGCGTACAGAGGTGCAATCGGTAAAATTGGTGCAAGTTGTAAATCATGCCATGACGACTATAAGAAGGACTAGCCCAAGCTTGTTTTTCAACACGTGAAAGCGCTCTAATATCGGGTCAGTAAGAATGTACTATTGCATTTTACTGACCCAAAACCTCGATTAGTACTTCGATGTGTTAATTAGTATTTTATAATTCAATCATACAGATAAATTGAGAGTGGCGCTGAAGTGCAGACTCGCAACCTTCCTCAAACAGCAGTGTACTTTTTCGTCCAGGGCTTTGTAGGTAATAAGCATCAGGCATCGCCACACACTTAGCCACCTCAGAAATTGACTTCATTATAGCCTTGTAGAACGTGTCTACGAGAGTACATCGTTAAGACCCATACGCTGTGGTATATTCGTAAGTGCTTAACAACAGATTTTTAATATGGAGATAAGATGCGACCCTCGCTAACGTATGTAGGTACACTGGACGATGTTGTAGAGCGTTTTCCTTGGCAATTCGACGCTGATATAAACTACTTTAATCAATTGCTAGTGAGGAAGGCTATATTAGGAGAGAAGATACTTATCAATGATGGGTATTTACTTAATAATAGTGCGGCAAGGCAAGCTATTCTAAACCCCAGTTGTTCTCCGCTCACGTCACTAATTGAGCAAGGTTTTGTAAGGATCTTATCGCGGAACGCCGATTTAGTCTCCTTACCAGAGAAAATGGCGGATCAAGGTGTTGCCAGTTTCAACGTTTTGAAAAATTCTGCCGAATGGCCAAGTTTGAAGCGAGAATTACGTAAGTGGCAGCCACTGTTAGAAGAAACGGATAATTTTATACCTTGGCCAGAAAAACACATCAGTCATGGCTTTGATCAAATGATCATGCGGTTGGCTGAACGCACACCAGAAGACTTATCAATTGGCAGTGTCAGTCATGACCAGTGGCGACGAGTGTTTGATTTGTATGAACAATCAAATCGATACGACAAAGAGGCTACCCGAACCCGTTGGGAGTCTGCGGTCACTGAGTGCTTAGCTGATAACCATCAAGGGCGTCTAGCTATGATGCACCTGGCCTGTGAGGCGTATCACTATAATTTCGGTGTTTGCTTGGGTAGCCAGCCATCTTTGTCGAAACAGCAAATTTTGGTCGAAACACGGTTTAGCTCAGCGTTTGCTGATTTATCCAAAGTAGATCAAGAGTTACAAATGCAGCATGTTTCAATACCCGGATTGCGTGTACCGCAAAATATATCAATGAATAGCGGGCCAAAATGGGCGGAACTAGTATCTCCGTTTAGCGATGTCGGCAAACAGTTGAGAGCGTACCGTCAAGCTCAAGATGACTATTTTTCTGGGCAAGGTACAGAAGAGTGTTTAACTGCTGAGGCTCGTGCCTATTCGAAGCAGTTGTCATCGTTGTTTGGTGAAAAGCAATCGGAATCTGCAGTCGCGAGGGTCGCTATTGGCGTAGGCTTTTTCGCTGCGGGGCTTATGGCGGCGGGCCCAGAAGTAGCGGCAGTCCTTTGGCTGACAGAAAATTACTTGTATCCGACAATAACGCGTAAATTCAAGTTGCGTGACCGTGAATTTTTTAGCAAGAATACAGCCCTTCCCACGCAAACTGTTTCTAGCGCGCTAAGCTCAGTAGTGTTAGATCCTGTTCAGATAAAAGAGCTCGCAAGTACTATCCCGGATTTCAAATAGTTAATTCGTAATAATAAGAACTTTCCACGGGTTCGAAACGTTTCAACGGGTTTTTGCTGGAAATTTGTACAATTCTTGGCTATGTTAAACACTCAGGCTTGGCGATAATTTTCTTCGACTGAAGGTACGCGTTTAGGTACCCAATCTTCGCAGGTCCTGCTTTTAAAAAATATAAAACAGCTCGTAGACAACTGAAACAGCAAAACTTGTAAAGCGCTTAAAACCACGACACAACTTTTCATCCTTTTATTGTCGTGCTGCTATCGTTTGTGCTGAATTCGAAGAGATATCAAAAGGTTTGCTTAGATGGATTTACGCAGTGAACGCATGTTGTCAACCATGCGCACAACACAGCAAAACATTTCTGTGTTGCTCAATGAAAGTCGAACGAAAACAGAGGCTCTGTGTATATTACTTGCCTCGGTAAACCCTAGCAATGGAAGAGCAACGGTATTATCTTGCGACGTAAACCACCTATCATTAGAAGCCGAGAGTGTTGTTTTTCCTTCACATGTATTGCTCATGCTCCCGCTTACACCTTTGAGCGCTCCAATACCTTGCAAAGATTTTATCTTTCCCCCTTCACTCGAACATTATGCTGATAGCTATGTAGTAGTTGCTACCGTGCGAGATATGCAAAATGAAGTAATGGGTGTTGTTCTCACTTTTGTACGCCACAGTGTATTGAGCCCTCTACAACATACATTGATAGATATTACGCGCCAAAAAGTAGAGCTTAGTTACCAATATGAGCTGGCGCGTCATCCCTATTCAGACAAGTTATCCGAACAGCTTGCCTTGTTAGAAGAGGTGAGTTCAATTTCTAAAGTGGGCGCGTGGGAGATTGACAGATTCACAGGCGTACTTTCTCTGACTGAGGTGATGAAAGCCTTATTAGGCTTACCTCGTGTAAAAAGCGTCGGCCTTAATGAAGTGCTCGATATGCTTACCTCGAGTGATAGAAGAGACTTAAAGCAGCGCGTTTTTAAAGCGCTTAAAGAAGATAGAGAGTTCGTAAAGCACTTTGAATTTCACGACAAGCAAGGTCGCAGAAAAAGTATAAAACTAACCGTGTTCTTACAGGTTCAGCGAGGAAATGCTAGCGGAATTAAATTAACCCGGCTTTATGGCGCAGTGCAGGATGAAACGGAAATACAGCGTCTATCGGATTCACAACATAACTACACAGATTATCTGACCAGTTTATTGAATAATGTGGATAGCGTGGTGTTAAGCATAGATGAACATGGCACTATTCTAACTGCAAATGAACGCGTTTATTCTGTATTAGGCTTTGAGCCCGAAGAGCTGATTGGGCAAGATATAAAATTAATATCAACCAAGGTGCAAAATACCGATGCGCCTTCTTGTTTCATAAACATACCAGCGGGTTTAGCATGGTGTAGCGAAAATGGCTCGGTAAACGAATGTCTTCGCCATAAAAATGGTAAACGTATTGCCTGTGAAGTTAATTTGTCGAAATGCTCTGTACATAATCAACAATTAATTATCGCCTCAGTGCGCGATATCACTAATCAAAACCACGAAATTGAGCATTACAAACAACTCGCTTTAATCGATACGGTGACAGGTCTTCCGAACTTACACCAATTTGAGCGATACCTTGGCGATAAAGCTCATGACGACAAGTCATCTAAACCATTTGCCACGTTTATGCGCGTTGCTATCTGTAACATAAAAGAATACGAAAATGCGTTTGGAGAGCCAACGATAGACTATATTCTGAGAATTTTGGCTAGTCGCTTCATTCGCATATTCGAAATTAACAAGCGCAATTCAGCCAGTATATTCAAATGTGAGAGAGGCGCTTTTTATATTCATCTTCATCAATATTTTAGTGAAGAAGCACAGTCTCTAAATGCTGCACACGATTGCGCTATTCTTATCCACGATCACGTGCTAGCGCCAATAACCCTGCACAACAGCCTCTTAAATATTGATACGCAAACCATAAGTTGCACGGTTCCAACGAAGCATTTTTCGTTTAAAAAGATAAAAGAACTATTGTCGAGAAAACCTTTAAGAGAGGTAAAAAATACTTCTACTTTTAAGTCGGAGCACGAGTATTTTCATGTTAATGCAATTGATATCGAGCGGTACAATTACATTAAACACTCTCTGAGCAGGGCTATTTCTAACAACGAGTTATATATTGAGCTACAACCTCAATACGATGCAACGAAGAACGTTATAAGCTCAGAGGTGTTGTTAAGGTGGAAGCATCCTCATATGGGTACAGTAAGCCCTTCTGAATTCATTCCTATTGCCGAAGAGAATGATTTTATTGCTGAACTCGGGCTGTGGGTGTGTAACGAAGCCTGCGGGTTACTTAGTGAATGCCAGTCAAATAAAATTAACACTAAGTTGTCTGTTAATATCAGTGCAAAGCACTTAGCGCGAGCTGATTTTGTGAGTAAGTTTGTCGCAATAGTAAATAAGTGGCGCGTGTCACACAAAAATTTAACTCTAGAGCTCACTGAAGGTGCATTGATAAGAGGGGTGAGCGTTATTCAACGTCGCGTTAGAGAATTAGCGGAACAAGGGTTTAGTTTGTCTATCGACGATTTTGGTCTTGGTGACTCAAATTTAAATTATCTTCAAGATTTGCCAATTACCGAACTGAAAGTAGACAGGGTATTTGTCGAAGCGATGGAAGGCTCGCAGCAAAAAACATTATTAGTTACAAGTATTTGCAACATGGCCAAAGCGTTACACATAAATACCGTAGCTGAGGGAATAGAGACAACGGGTCAATTAGATCAAGCTAAGGCATGTGGTTGCGGAGCATTTCAGGGATATTACTTAGATAAACCCATGAGTGTAGGTGATTGGAAAAGTAAAATTAGTGAGAAGCAATATAAAGAAGGTATTTGACCCTACGCAGTCGAGGGCTTATTCAAGTATGCGTTGAAACAACCGCTTCGATACCTCTTGTTATCAAACGGATAGATAAAGTTTAAATTTATGTAAATCAACTTGTTAGTCGATCTACGCCTGAAGTCTTATTAGTAGATGTCATGTAACTATCGTAGGGTGAAGATAAACCCTACTCAGGACATGGTTATGACTTATAAAGATGAATATATTGCCTCGACCCAGCACCCCGATGAGTTTTGGTTAGAACAAGCACAAAAGCTAGCGTGGTTTCAACCTCCTCAAAAAGGATGCCAACCTACAGATAATGGTTACTTCGACTGGTTTAGGGGAGGGCAGCTTAACACTAGCTATTTAGCGCTTGATCATCACGTAAAAAATGGTCGTGGCGATAAAACCGCGCTTATTTATGACTCACCTGTTACACAAACCACTCAGCACTTTACTTACAAAGAGCTATTAAACCGTGTTGCCGAGTTCGCAGGCGGCTTATCTCGCTTGGGTGTGACGAAAGGCGACCGCGTGATTATCTACATGCCCATGATCCCGCAAGCAGTGATCGCGATGCTTGCTTGCGCTCGTTTGGGAGCTGTGCACTCTGTGGTGTTTGGTGGCTTTGCCGCAAATGAGCTTGCAGTACGAATAGATGACGCAAAACCGGTAGTTATTGTTACTGCGTCATGTGGCATTGAAGGCAATAAAGTTCTACCGTACAAACCTCTTGTTGATGAAGCAATATCATTGGCAGAGCACAAACCACAGGCATGCGTGTTGTATCAACGCCCTCAGCTAATTGCTGAGTTAAATGAAGCAACTGACCACGATTGGCTCTCTCTGGTTGAAGCTAGCGTGCCAGCTTCTCCTGTTGCCGTCGATGCAACTGACCCGCTTTATGTTCTTTATACTTCAGGTACAACCGGTAAACCCAAGGGGGTCGTTCGAGATAATGGCGGGCACGCGGTTGCTCTTCATTATTCAATGGGCGCGATTTACGGTATTAGTGAGGACGATATTTTTTGGGCTGCATCGGATGTTGGTTGGGTGGTCGGTCATTCATATATTGTCTATGGCCCGCTCATAAAAGGCGCAACGACGGTACTGTTCGAAGGAAAGCCCATTGGCACTCCTGATGCCGGTGCATTTTGGCGTATGATAGAGTCTCACAAAGTGAATGTGCTTTTTGCAGCTCCAACAGCATTTAGAGCGATACGAAAAGCGGACCCTGATGCTGAGTTTTTATCTAAATACAATATGTCGAGCTTGCGTACCTTATTTATGGCGGGTGAACGTCTAGATCCGCCAACATATTTCTGGGCGAGCGAGAAAGTAGGTGTTCCTGTTATCGACCATTGGTGGCAAACCGAAACTGGCTGGCCAATTTGTTCAAACCCGATGGGGCTTGAGCCAATGGCTACGAAACCCGGTTCATCAAGCGTGCCTACACCTGGGTTTAACGTAAAGGTATTGCAAGGAGCTGATGAACAGCAAATAACCGGTGAAAAAGGCGCTATTGCTATCAAGTTACCGCTTCCCCCAGGTTGTTTGACAACGATTTGGCAAGACCATCAACGGTTTGTTGATGGCTATTTACGAGAATTTGAAGGGTATTACAGTACCGGAGATAACGGGTACGTAGATGAAGATGGCTACGTATTTATAATGGGTCGCACCGACGATGTCATAAACGTTGCCGGGCACCGGTTATCTACCGGTGAAATGGAAGAAGTGCTTGCAGGACATCCTGCCATTGCTGAATGTAGTGTAATAGGCATCAATGATGCACTGAAAGGGCAATTGCCAGTTGGCTTGGTACTGCTAAAAGACGGCGTTACCGTTGATGAACAGGCACTTGAGCAAGATTTGGTTCAACGGGTTCGAGATAAAATCGGGCCAGTGGCGTGCTTTAAGCGAGCCATCGTCGTCAATCGTTTACCCAAAACCCGGTCAGGTAAAATACTCCGAAAACTGCTGCGTCAAATTGCAGCCAATGAATCTGTTGCCGTACCCTCAACCATCGATGATCCGTCAAGCGTAAGTGAGATTGAGACGCTCATGCGAGAGAAGGGCTTGGTCAACAAGCCCACGGCTGTTTAGCTAGTAGTAATATTCATCTGCCTGTGGAGCTGGCGGGTATACTTCAATAGCCACATATACAGCTGCTGCGGCGATGAGCGCCACAACAAAAGCACGTAGAATTCGCGAGTCAGTAATACCTGCTGTTGCTGACTCCTTATTGCCATGCACCATGGCGGGAACCAATTTTTGCTTCTTATACACGCTGTAAAATATTACCGCGCCTATATGAAGTGCGATAATGTAAAGTAACACATCAAAGGCAAGGTGATGCAGAGTGTTCATTAGCGCTAGTGTTTCTTCTCCGGCTAGCTGGCGATAGGGACCGTCTAAGAAAATATCATCGGTCATGAACAATCCCGATACCGCTTGTATGGCAAGCAACACTAGCATAACGACGACAAACCATCCGCCTAGAGGGTTGTGGCCAATAGCGGGTTCTGACTGCCTGTTAAATAAGGTTTTTATATAATTGAAAACCTTTCTGGGGCCAGTAATAAAGCTACTGAACTTGGCGTGTTGCGTACCAACAAATCCCCAGATTATGCGGAAAACGATAAGGAATAAGGTGAAGTACCCAATGTAAAAGTGCCATTGCACTTTGTTTTCAAGCCATTCTACTGTTGCATATTGCGCTAAAAAGCTCGCTACAATAAGCCAGTGAAAAAGCCGGGTGGGAATATCCCATATAAGAGTTTTTTGCATAGTAAATTTAGTTGGGTTGTATTCTGACTTATCCACACTTGCCGTTCAGCGGTGACGAATAAGTACTCGGTCATCTGTTAATTGCCATAGCGTCGCTTAACTTACTCTATAAAACAAGTAGGCCCAACGGCAGAAAACCTCTGTTTGTCTTAGTGTTGCAATTAGGACATGTTGATCTTTGCATCAAAAATGCGCAGTAAAGCTCAACATGTCCTAAGCATCGTGTACTGAATTTTTTTACATCCGAGCCTGAAGTTTTGGCAAAGAACTATGCAGATTGGTAGTGGTTAAATCTTACCGATTCCTTGTTATGCCTATTTAATATGAATCTCACATTGCAATAGTGACGGCATTTGGCAAAATGCCTCACAGTTGAAGGTTTAAAAAAGTGTAAAACGAAAAAATGAAAGTAGGATTATTTGGCGCCAACGGGCGTATGGGACGGGTTTTAGTTGAAGCGCTAGATTTAAGTGACGATGCACAACTTAGCGTGGCAACGGTACGCGATGATTCACCTTGGGTTGGACTAAATGTGGGCGAACTTGCGGGCATTGGCAAAAAAGACGTTGATTGTACTGCGCTATCAGATTTAAGTGGTAATGATGCAGATGTAATGATCGATTTCACCCTGCCTTCGGTTATTGAAAGTAATCTTACGTGGTGCGTTAAAAATAAAATGCCTGTTGTTATTGGAACTACTGGATTAAACGATTCACAGTTAGCGGCACTCGACGAAGCAGCAAAGCATATACCTATCGTATTTGCGGCTAATTACAGTGTGGGCGTAAATTTAATGCTTTCCCTGGTTCGACAAGCTGCAAGTGTGCTGGGTGAAACGGCTGACATCGAAATAACAGAAGCACATCACAGATTTAAACAAGACGCGCCTTCTGGTACAGCCATGGCCATTGGTGAAGCCATTGCTGACGAATTGGGCCGTGATTTAAAAACCTGCGCTGTATACGGTAGAGAAGGAAAAGAGCCTGAACGCGACCAAGGTACTATTGGCTTCGCAACAATTCGAGCCGGAGACATTGTCGGTGAACACACAGCCTTATTTGCAGATATTGGTGAGCGCCTGGAGATTACGCACAAGGCATCAAGTCGACTTACTTTTGCGAAAGGTGCAGTGCATGCAGCAAAGTGGTTGTATGGAAAAGAACCTGGTCTATACTCCATGGTTGATGTACTGGATTTAAAGCTATAGGCGTTTTTATGCCAGCATGCTGTAGCTAAATTAGCAGGCGAGCTTGAGGGCGTTATCAAAGTGTTAAACTAAAGTTGCACTTTAAATGAGCAATAAGCCGTACTTTCGGTGGTTCTGCGTAAAAATGGTGGTATAAGCGGTATTTTAGTAAATTATTACAAATAAATTTGCCATTTTCGGTCAGTGATGTATACTCGCCGGAATTTGCCAGAATTTCGTATTCTGAGGCCGCCAAAATGGCTGAAGAGTGCGGTTTTATTAGCTGCAAAGATCGTAAAACGGGATGTATTGTTATCAATAACTCCCGTTTTTTGTGGGGTTTGTGCAGAAAACTGCACAAACACATAGTTATCCTTAATCTGGAGGTTGACTTGGCTAATTCTGCCCTTTTGGTGTTAGAGGATGGTTCTGTTTTTAAAGGTACGGCGATAGGCGCTACAGGCTCCGCCGTTGGGGAAGTCGTTTTTAATACTTCCATGACCGGCTATCAAGAAATTCTCACCGACCCATCCTACGCTGAACAACTCATCACCCTTACTTATCCACACATTGGCAACACCGGCACTAACGAAGAAGACGTCGAAGCAGATAAAATCTGGTCGAAAGGTCTAATCATCCGTGACCTACCTCTTGTTGCTAGTAACTTTCGTCAACAGCAAACTTTGTCTGAATACCTTAAAGCGAAAGGCGTTGTGGGTATTGCCGACATTGATACACGTCGCTTAACGCGTATCTTGCGAGACAAAGGTGCACAAAACGGCTGCATTATTTGCTCTGATGAATTAGACGAGTCTAGCGCACTAGCGCAAGCAAAAGCTTTCCCTGGCCTTAAAGGCATGGATTTGGCAAAGGTAGTAAGTATTACTGAGCCAAAAACATGGACAGAGGGCAGTTGGGAACTTGGTAAAGGTTATGTAACACCAAGCGAGTTCAAATATCACGTTGTTGCTTTTGACTACGGTGTTAAAAATAATATTCTTCGCATGCTAGCTGACCGCGGTTGTAAAGTTACGTTAGTACCAGCGCAAACGCCTGCTGAAGACGTACTAGCCATGAATCCTGATGGTGTATTTTTGTCAAATGGCCCAGGCGACCCAGAGCCATGTGACTACGCAGTAACCGCAATCAAAACTATCGTCGAAACCGGTACGCCTGTATTTGGTATTTGTCTTGGTCACCAGCTACTTGCTATCGCAAGTGGTGCGAAGACAGTGAAGATGAAGTTTGGTCACCACGGTGCAAACCACCCGGTTAAAGACCTTAAGCGCAATGTAGTTATGATCACTAGCCAAAACCACGGTTTTGCAGTTGATGAGTCTAGCTTGCCAGATAACCTAGAAGTAACTCACATTTCGTTGTTCGACAAGTCGCTGCAGGGTATTCACCGCACCGACAAGCCTGCGTTCAGCTTCCAGGGTCACCCTGAAGCCAGCCCAGGTCCTCATGAAGCGGCACCGTTATTCGACCACTTCATCGAACTTATTGAACAACACAAGCAGTAGGAATTAGCCCGCTATGCCAAAACGTACCGACATACAAAGTATTCTTATCATTGGTGCTGGCCCTATTGTTATCGGCCAGGCTTGTGAATTCGATTATTCAGGCGCGCAAGCGTGTAAAGCCCTTCGAGAAGAAGGCTACCGTGTTATTTTGGTTAACTCTAACCCAGCAACCATTATGACCGACCCAGAAATGGCAGATGCGACTTATATCGAGCCTATTCACTGGGAAGTAGTTCGCAAGATCATTGAAAAAGAACGTCCAGATGCCATCTTACCTACAATGGGTGGACAAACTGCGCTTAACTGTGCGCTAGAGCTAGACAAGCACGGCGTACTTGAAGAGTTCGGTTGTGAGCTCATCGGTGCAACGGCAGATGCAATCGATAAAGCAGAAAACCGCGAGCGCTTTGACAAAGCAATGAAAAACATCGGCCTTGAATGTCCACGTGCGGAAATCGCGCACAGCATGGATGAAGCGCACGATGTACTAAGCCGCATCGGCTTCCCTTGTATCATTCGTCCGTCTTTCACCATGGGTGGAACCGGCGGCGGCATCGCGTACAACATTGATGAATTTAATGAAATTTGTCACCGTGGCTTAGACCTTTCTCCTACCAACGAGCTGCTTATCGATGAATCGTTGCTAGGTTGGAAAGAGTACGAAATGGAAGTAGTACGCGATAAAGCAGATAACTGCATTATTGTATGTACTATCGAAAACTTCGACCCTATGGGCGTGCATACCGGCGACTCAATCACAGTTGCTCCAGCACAAACCCTGACTGACAAAGAATTCCAGCTAATGCGTAATGCAGCGATGGCTGTACTGCGCGAGATTGGTGTTGAAACCGGTGGTTCAAACGTACAGTTCGGTGTAGATCCGAAAACTGGTCGTGTAGTAATCATCGAAATGAATCCTCGCGTATCTCGTTCATCAGCGCTTGCTTCGAAAGCAACAGGTTTCCCAATTGCGAAAGTAGCAGCGAAACTTGCGGTAGGTTATACGCTAGATGAATTAGCAAACGACATTACAGGTGGCTTAACGCCAGCATCTTTCGAGCCGTCTATCGACTACGTAGTGACTAAGATCCCACGCTTTAACTTTGAGAAGTTTGCCGGTGCTAACGACCGACTGACTACTCAAATGAAGTCGGTAGGTGAAGTGATGGCCATTGGCCGTAACCAGCAAGAATCACTGCAAAAAGCCCTTCGCGGTCTTGAAGTAGGTGCGACAGGCCTTAACCCAATGGTTGACCTTCAAGACCCTGAATCACGCAATAAAGTGGTTTATGAACTTCGTCAGCCTGGTGCAGAGCGCATTTGGTACATCGGTGATGCATTCCGTATGGGCATGACGGTTGAAGAGGTATTTAACCTTACCAATATCGACCGCTGGTACCTTGTACAGCTTGAAGATCTTATTCTTCTTGAAGCTAAAGTAGCAGAGCTTGGTTTACCAGGTATTGATGCTGACTTTATGCGCGCACTTAAGCGTAAAGGCTTCTCTGATGCGCGTCTTGCTGAGCTAACCAAAGTGGCAGAAAGCGATATTCGTGAAACCCGTCGTGACTTTGGTATTTCTCCTGTCTACAAGCGTGTAGATACTTGTGCAGCAGAATTCTCTACCAGTACAGCTTACATGTACTCAACGTATGACGAAGAGTGTGAAGCAGCGCCAACTGACAAAGACAAGATCATGGTTTTGGGCGGCGGTCCAAACCGAATTGGTCAAGGTATTGAGTTCGACTACTGCTGTGTTCACGCGGCGCTTTCAATGCGTGAAGACGGTTACGAGACCATTATGGTTAACTGTAACCCTGAGACAGTATCTACCGACTACGACACATCAGACCGTCTGTACTTCGAGCCAGTAACGCTGGAAGATGTACTTGAAATCGTTGCTAAAGAGCAGCCGAAAGGCGTTATCGTGCAATATGGTGGTCAAACGCCACTTAAACTTGCTCGTGCACTAGAGGCGGCGGGTGTACCGGTTATCGGTACCTCACCAGAAGCGATTGACCGTGCCGAAGACCGTGAGCGCTTCCAGCAAATGGTGAACAAGCTTAACCTCAAGCAGCCGGCGAATGCCACGGTAACTAACGTTGAGCAAGCGCTAACTATGGCTGAAGAGATTGGCTTCCCGCTAGTGGTTCGTCCAAGCTACGTGCTAGGTGGTCGTGCGATGGAAATCGTGTATGACCTCAAAGATCTTAAGCGTTACCTTAATGAAGCGGTTAAAGTGTCCAACGACGCGCCAGTATTGCTAGACCGTTTCTTGGATGATGCTATTGAAGTTGATATCGATGCTATTTGCGACGGCAAAGACGTAGTGATTGGCGGCATCATGGAACACATTGAACAAGCGGGTGTTCACTCTGGTGACTCTGCGTGTTCATTACCTCCACACTCGCTTTCAAAAGAGATTCAAGATGTCATGCGCGAACAAGTTAAAGCCATGGCGCTTGAACTTGGCGTAGTCGGTCTGATGAACACACAGTTTGCGATTAAAGATGGTGAAGTATACCTAATCGAGGTTAACCCTCGTGCAGCACGTACCGTTCCATTCGTTTCTAAGGCAACGGGTGTACCTCTTGCTAAAGTTGCAGCACGTGTAATGGCTGGCGTGAGCCTAGCCGAGCAGGGCGTAACAGAAGAAGTGATTCCACCTTTCTACTCTGTGAAAGAAGTGGTGCTTCCATTTGCTAAGTTCCAAGGTGTTGACCCACTGCTAGGCCCAGAGATGCGCTCAACGGGTGAAGTAATGGGCGTTGGCGATACCTTCGAAGAAGCCTATGCTAAAGCTAACTTAGGTGCGGGTGCGCCACTACCTAAGCAAGGTAAAGCGTTAATTTCAGTACGTGATAACGACAAGCCTCGTATGATCGCACTGGCAAAAGCGTTAGTCGAAGCGGGCTTCAGCATTGAAGCTACCCGCGGTACGGCTACCGAGCTTTATGATGCAGGCATCATGAGTACTGTGGTTAATAAGATGTCTGAAGGCCGCCCTAATATTGTTGATGCAATCAAAAATGGCGAATACGCGTATTTGATTAATACAACAGAAGGTCGTCAAGCCATCACCGACTCAGTGTACATTCGTCGTGAAGCCTTGCTAAACAAGGTAACTTACACCACGACAATGAACGCAGCGTTCGCAACTATCCGTGCTAAGTCTGCTGATGACCGCAATAAAGTGGCGTCAGTTCAAGAACTACACGCTAGACTCAAACACTAATGACATACGCTAGGATACGAGGTATCCTAGCAATATTACATTTGTGTGAACGAATAAAAAGTGCGCCTTCGCGGCGCACTTTTCTGTTTAAATTACTAGCTAAGTGAGACGGTATTCATGAGTCAGTATCCAATGACAGCGCGCGGCGCTCAAATGCTGCGTGACGAATTAAATGAGCTAAAAACCAAAACACGCCCACGTATTATCGAATCTATTGCCGAAGCACGTGAACATGGTGACTTAAAAGAAAATGCTGAGTACCACGCGGCCCGTGAGCAGCAAAGCTTCTGTGAAGGCCGCATTCAAGATATTGAAGGCAAGCTATCAAATGCACAGATTATCGACGTTACCAAAATGGAAAATACGGGTAAGGTTATTTTCGGTACTACCGTAACCATTCTAAACGTCGATACCGATGAAGAAACCACCTACCGTATTGTTGGTGATGACGAAGCTGATATTAAGAACAACTTGATTTCGGTAAATTCACCTATCGCTCGTGGCCTAATAGGCAAAGAGCTTGATGACATGGTAACGATTCAAACGCCAGCCGGCGCAGTTGAAGTTGAAATCATCGAAGTAGAATATATCTAACTACGCAAGCCAGCAGAGTCCTTCTGCTGGCTATATTTTCCGTCACAAAACTTCTGAATCCGATCATGGATTTGTAATCTGTTAAGCCAAAGCGTTTTTTAATTTTCTTGCCTGTGTATTGTTGTTTATTAAGCATTGATTGAACTCAACGGTTAGCCCTGTTCCTGCTGCGCTAGTACTTTAAGTATGAAATTTAGTGATGACGCTGTCCCGTTAGCTCACTTGCGTTTTCCTATCCCAAAATACATGCGATTTTTAGTATAAAAATCCACCGCTTTTACAAAGAGGCCTATACTTAGCTCTGGAGCCAGTTGTAGATGTATCGGTTTTATCACCTTTTCATTAATCCGTTGCTTCGAAAGAAGTGATGCATCTCGTACTGTTAACACAACCATCTTAGCTTTACGTGACCTTATTCGGGGGTTAGGCCAGTCGATAAGCACAAGCTCTCGATTATCAAACAATTTAGAAACGGCGTGCGCTGAAATGCTAAGTGACGCTGGGAGTACTCAGCAACTCACCACTAATATTGCATCGGCGGTTGAAGAGGTGGCGGTAACAAGCCGTGAGATTGCCAGTTCTTCGTCGGCAACGCTTAATGCGAGTCAATGCCTAGATCGTTTAGCTGACCATTCGCTCTTAGCCAACGACAATATACGAAAGAGCATGGTAGTGCTTTCAGATGATATTCGAAATGTTCAATCTAATGCCGCTCAAATGGAAATGAAAGTCAGCGAAATAGGAAATATACTGGAAACTATCAATACCCTTTCCGACCAAACTAATCTTCTCGCACTTAATGCAGCAATTGAAGCTGCTAGAGCAGG
Organism: Alteromonas sp. R7; assembly: GCF_055755235.1. Classification (NCBI taxonomy): domain Bacteria; kingdom Pseudomonadati; phylum Pseudomonadota; class Gammaproteobacteria; order Alteromonadales; family Alteromonadaceae; genus Alteromonas; species Alteromonas sp. R7. The sequence continues at coordinate 74,475 of NZ_JBVTQX010000014.1, forward strand.
GGAGCATGGCCGAGGCTTTGCCGTCGTTGCTGACGAAGTAAGAAAGCTTGCACAAAGTAGCAGGGAAGCGTCAGATAAAATATCTACGCTGTTAGTGAGCCTAAAGGACGCCAGCGTAATTGTTGTCGATGATATCAACAAGAATGTTGTATCTATAGAAGCGTCAATGAATACAACTATTGAAGGTCGGCAAACTGCGGAAAAGGTGAAAGAAGCAGCGTGCGAGCTCGAGCTTATGGCGAGTAATATGTCGTCTGGGGCCGAGCAACAGTCAGTGACCACGGAAGTGGTAGCTAAAGATGTAGTAGCGGTTGAGGAAGCCGCGCGGCACGAACTTTACATTGCACAACAATTGTCTGACCTGTCTGATGAAATGCAGCGCAACAACCAGTTACTGCAACGCACTATCGGGGGTTTAACGTAGATTAAGAACGGTAAATAGCCCGAGTTTAAAAAATTGTAGTCTCTGACTGGCGGGCGCTCTACTTAAAATCATTGCTCAATCTACTTACACTAAGTATGATTTTTCCTTTTGTTTTCGAAAGGATGCATCATGGCTTATGATTTTGGTTCTCAGACGCTAGGGATAAAGAACCCATTTAAGACAGAAGGAGCGCTTAGAACACTGGGTGGTGTCTTAACGCTACTGTTAGCGGTTTACGTTGTTTTCACAGTACCGGCAATATTTGAAGCCAACAAGGTGAAAGGCTATACCTTGCTAGCGGTTGGTTTTGTTTTAGTGGTATCGGGAATACGCCATACGGCGGTTGGTATCCTTCAACTTATGCGCTTTTTTGTAGGTAGAACGGTTCCCACTTCACTGGCCTACAACTTCTCAAAATCTGAACAAGATGCTGCTCAGGCAGAGCAAAAATCCCTGCTTTACTCAAAAGAATCACTGCACTCTATGCTTATGGGAAGACGAAATACTACCTTTGAGGAGCCAAAAGGCTGGCTCGCTCGGCTAGTTCACAGCGTTTTTCCTAAGCTTGTTTTCTTACCTTACCCGCTACGCCATCTTGCCCAAGAAATTTTAGCCATGGGGGCGACACTTATCGTGGGCTTAGTTACCTACGCCATCGTCTATTTTTTAGTAAGTAATGGCTTTGCAGGTGAAGTCGCAAAAATTGTCGTTATGCCTGTTCTTTCTTTGGTATTGCTTATCTATTTTGTTGCCAACTGGACCTCTACGGCAAAGGGCATCCATAACGAAGGAAACTCGCAACTTGCTAAAGCGGGAGGGTTGTCAATTGGTGTAATCATTGGATTCGCACTAGTCGTTCCTCTTGGTGCGGGTGTGTTTCTCGATGGTGTGGTGGGAAGTAATATCAATGAACTTAAAACCTGGTCTGAAGAACACGCTTTTTTTAGCGCTTGGCTGAACTTTGTATACCTTTTCATCAGTATCGGCGTGGTGATAGGTCTTGTATTTCCATTACTTAAAAAGCGCATGGATTTAGTGACACCACAAACTGAAGTCAGCGAATTTCGAGCAAACATGCAAGAGTCTGTTCATCCCAATGAGATTTTTATCAATATAGAAAACATCGTGCTTGCCAACCGTCGTTACAAGGAAGTCCCAAACAGAATATACGCCGATTTTGTTCCTAAGCTTAAAGAGCAGGCTGAAGGGAAGGGTAGTTTTGAAGGGGAATTACTGATAGAAACTCAGCCAACCCTCAGTGAGGGGGTAGCATTACCCAAAGGGGCTAAAGTAGCGCTGAGCGCCATTGCGCAAGTTGCCGTCGTTGTTGCCGCGGTATTGTTTTACTCATCTGGCGTACAGCTCGCTGAGCTACTACATCTGGTTATCAATATCGGTGTAGATAACAGCGCACTGTTGAACAATGCTTTTTCTATGGTCAATAATTTGCTCATGCTGATATTCGCTTGGCTTACTTTCAGAGCGGCAGGAAGTATTTTAAATAACGCGTCTCACATGTTTTGGGGCGAGCTGAACTTTAACTCTTTGCTGATGTACATGAAAACCGAAGGCACGTATACCGAGTCTAGAGTTTCAACAGGTATGGCAATTCACGATTCTACACGGTCTGAAAATGTCGTAGTTAGAAGCAGTATCACACCGTGGATCATTACTAGCCGAATTAACACTTCTATATTCGCCACTAGCGGTATGAACAATCTGGAAGCCCCGCGCTTTGTAATGGGAATGAACAAAAACGACGGAGAATTGAAGGAAATCGTCGACGAAATTAAAGCATTCTTACGCGGTAGAGAGACCATCGCTTCAATCACTAATGAATCAGACTTAGCCAATGCAAGTACCATTCATCAAGTTAATCAACAAACCCGAGCGTTTAATAAAAACCCTGACGATCGCCTAACACTTAAAGAGACGGAAGAAAGTGCAGGTTTTCTTCGAAACGAAAAAGACAGTGAGTGAGGAGTGAGGCATGGCTGATATTAAAACACTAGATACAAAAGTTGTGTACGAAAACAAATGGCTTCGCGTAAGAGAAGACAAAATACAACGCAGCAGTGGAAACGAAGGCATTTACGGCGTGGTGGAAAAGCCTGACTTCGCTATTATTTTGCCGATAGAAGGCGATACGGTTTACATGGTTGAGCAATATCGCTATACCATAAAAGAGCGCCAGCTTGAGTTGCCTCAAGGTGCATGGGAAAGTAACCCTGATGTCGACCCTGTTGAATTGGCGAAAGGTGAACTTAAAGAAGAGACTGGCTTAACTGCAGATTCAATGGAATATGTGGGTTTTCAATATTTAGCATACGGTTTTTGTAATCAGGGTTATCACATTTATGTAGCTAAAGGCCTCACCCAAGGCGCACAAAAACTCGATGTTGAGGAAGAAGACTTGCGCGTTGTTTCACTCTCCTTAAATGAGTTAAAGGAGAAAATAAAACGTGGAGAAATCAAGGATGCAAGCACCTGTAACGCAGTGGGGTTAGCCATGCTTAAGGGGATTATCTAAACACCCTGTTACAATTTGCTGACTGTTTTTTTCTTTCTGAGAAGCTAGGGTTTACAGTTTATAACTAAAAACCATTTATAAAGAGATATTTATGGCGTTCAAAGGAAGCTTTTCCATTACTCAATGGGACGAAGACACACTTAGTGAAAGATCAGAGGGAATTAAGGTATCTCACGCTAGTATTAAGCAGGTGTATTCTGGTGAAATGAGTGGCGAATCTAATGTCGAGTTTTTGATGTCTTATCAATCTCAGATGTCTGCCAAATTTACCGGGTTTGAAACCTTCGTTGGCGTAGTAAACGGTATGCGCGGCACGGTTACTTTTCAGCATGCCGGTAAGTTTGAGAATGGAGTTGCAAGCAGCGAATTTATATCAATTGAAGGGTCTGCTACAGGTGAACTGACGGGAAAAAACCTTCGAGGTAACTTTAAGTCTGGTGAATCGGGTAAAGCTGATTACGCCATTGAAATCGACAACGCTTGAGTAATGGGTAAGTGGCAACGAAAAGCGATTTTTTAAGCCCAAAAAAAACGGCGCCGAAAGGCGCCGCTAAAAGTTGGGAAACAAACCAAGAAACTAACTATTAATTTTCAATTAAACGAGAACCAATCTCTATTTGACGAGGCTTCTTGGCTTCAGGAATGACTCGCTCCATATCGATGTGTAACAGACCGTTTTCCATATCTGCAGCAAGCACTTTTACATGGTCGCCAAGTTGGAATTTACGCTCAAAGTTACGCTCTGAAATGCCCTTGTGTAAGAACTTACGCTCTTTGCTTTCTTTATCGTCCGCTTCCGTTTTCTTCGTGCCCGTAATCGTCAACGTGTTTTCTTCAACCTGAATAGAAACGTCGTCTTTACTAAAGCCGGCGATAGCCATGGTTACACGATACTTGTCATCGCCAAGTAACTCTATGTTATACGGCGGGTAGGTACTTTGCTTCTCAGCACGAGATGCTGCATCAATTAAAGAAGCTAGGTGATCAGAACCAATGAATGAACGGTAAAGTGGAGATAGATCGATAGTACGCATAGTCATATCCTCAAAATTAAGCAATATGTTAAAAGTTTAAATGCCCCGACTCTGCGGCGGCGGTTTTGTCGACCTGACCTTTCAGCGCCGACAAAACATATATAGGAATGGCCCAAATACTTTTCAAGAAAGAAAATGCATATTTTTTCCAAAAAAACTTGGATTTAATTTTAAGTGTATGTATTTATTGGTTTTATTTTTTTCTTTTTTTACGGCATGAAATGAATCGCGTGCTTTTCAATAAATATTGAGAAAAAACCTCACATACAATAAGTGTATGCGATGTTTTTTATAAAACATTTAGCAATTGTTTAACCAATCCGGTTGTTTATAAATGCTACAATTTGGTTAAGCAAAATGTCTTACCACTTTTATTTGTAAATTTAAAAAATGAAGAAAGAAGTTATAGTTTTAAATTGCGGCAGTTCGTCCGTAAAGTTCGCGATAATTGACGCTGACACTGGAGAGGCTGGACTGTCTGGTATTGCTGAAGCACTAGGTAATAGTGATGCTAGTTTGTCTTACAAGTTAAACGGCAAAAAAGAAAAACGCGCACTACCTGAAAAAGCTGGCCATACCGAAGCGTTAAGCGCAATTTCAGAAGTTATCGCTAGTACGGGCGTTAAGCCTATCGCAATAGGGCATCGTGTTGTTCATGGTGGTGAAAAGTTTAAGCAGGCTGCACTTGTCGATGATAGCGTACTAAAAGCAATTGAAGATTATGCAAGCATGGCTCCGCTTCATAATATGGCGAACCTAAAGGGGATCGTCACGGCGCAAGAGGCTTACCCTGACCTGCCTCACGTAGTCGTATTTGATACTTCTTTCTTTCAAACCTTACCCCAAAAAGCCTTTATTTATGCTTTACCCATGTCGCTTTATCGCGAGCACGGCATAAGACGCTACGGATTCCATGGAACCAGTCACAAGTTCATACTTGATAGCATGGCAAAAATTCTTGAGAAGCCGGTTTCAGATACCAGCATTATCAGTGCCCACCTAGGCAATGGCTGCAGTGTGTCGGCTATAGAAAAAGGTGTGGCGGTAGACACAAGCCTGGGCTTTATTCCTCTTGAAGGCTTAGTTATGGGCACTCGCTGTGGCGACTTAGATCCGAGTCTACCGGGAACGCTGCAGAAGAAGCTTGGCAAAACCGCAGATGAGATAAGTGATTTACTGAACAAACAGTCTGGATTACTTGGTATCTCAGAGCTGAGTAACGACTGTCGAACCCTTGAAGATGCGGCGCTTGAAGGTCACGAAGGTGCATTATTGGCCATTGAAATTTTTTGCTATCGCTTAGCTAAATACATCGCGGGTTATATGGTAGCCGTGCCCACGTTAGACGCTATTGTATTTACAGGCGGAATAGGGGAGAACTCATCGCTTATTCGTGAGACAACTATGGGGTATTTCGCCCACTTTGGAATTAGCTTAGATGAGCAAAGAAATGCCGACGCGCGATTTGGTCAAGGTGGAAAGATTACCGCTGATACCGCATCAACGGCAGTTTATGTTGTGCCTACAAATGAAGAATGGGTGATAGCCGCAGAAGCTGCAACCTTCGCGTAAATTATATAAGCAACGCCAACGCGTTAGCAAAAGCAGGAGTAACTATGTCTCGCAGAATTATGTTGATCCCCGTAGGCACAAGTGTTGGCCTAACTACGGTCAGCATGGGCCTTGTTCGTGCTATCGAGGAACAAGGCATAAAGCTCAATTTCTTTAAGCCCGTTGCACAGCCACGTAAAGGCGATAACGGCGAAGAGCGCTCTACAGCAATTATTGCGCACCATGCCAGTGTGTCGCCCATCACGCCTTTCGAGCTTGAATACGTAGAGCGAATGATCAGTAACGACAGCACCGATGAGCTCTTAGAGGAGATCATCGAGCGGTTTGAAGAAAGCAGTGTTCAAGAGGCTGTTACTGTTATTGAAGGACTGGTGACAACTCGCCATCATCCTTATGCAGAGCGCCTGAATTTAGAAATTAGTCGGGCACTTGATGCCGACATCGTTTTCGTGGCTGTGCCGGGAAATGAGTCGACCACGGATATCAATCATCGCCTCGAAATCGTTGTAGACACCTATGGCGGTCACAAAAGTCAAAAAGTAGTGGGCTGTATCTTCAACAAGGTTAACGCGCCTTTTGATGAACATGGTCGCTTACGCGCTGATATTGGCGCAATAGAAGCCCCTGAGCACGACGAAGAGCGAACCCAAGCCTTACGTGATTTGCCTATTTTCAAAAAGGGCTTGAGTCTACTTGGCACAATTGACTGGAGCGCTGATTTAGTATCTCCTCGCGCCACCGACGTAGCGAAGCATCTTAACGCTAGCTTGTTAAACGAAGGCGAGTTGGCTGAGCGGCGTTTAAGTAGTGTCACGTTTTGCGCGCGAGAAATTCACAATATGACGCACACCTTAAAGCCGGGGGCGCTACTTGTAATGTCGGGTGATCGCGGCGATGTTTTTGTGTCGTGCTGTTTAGCTGCATTAAACGGCACAAAGCTAGGCGCGCTCTTGCTTACCGGCGGCTATCAGCCGGATGAAAACATTATGGCGTTGTGTAGCCAGGCCATGGAAACGGGTTTACCGGTTATGCTGGTAAATTCCAATACGTGGCAAACAGCACAAGCACTTCACGCTTTTAATCAGGAAGTACCTGTAGATGACAGTAAACGCATTGAAAAGGTGATGGTTCACACTGCGGAAAGTTTAGACGCAAGTTGGGTAAATTCACTTACCCAAAAAGTGTCGCGCCAGAAAAAACTCTCTCCATCAGCGTTTCGTTTTTACCTAACAAACCGTGCAAGGCAGGTAAATAAACGCATTGTGCTTCCTGAAGGAAACGAGCCAAGAACCGTGGTGGCGGCCTCTATTTGTGCCAAACGGGGTCTTGCTCGTCCTGTATTGCTAGGCGATGAAACTGAGATTAGACGGGTAGCAGAACAGCAAGGTGTTGTACTGAGCGAAGGCGTTGAGATTCTCTCGCCGTCGGCCATTAAAAAAGACTATGTTGAGAGCTTAGTGGCGCTACGCGGCCATAAAGGTGTGACGGAAGTGGTTGCCCAAGAGTTGTTAGAAGATAACGTAACTCTGGGCACGATGATGCTTCAGCAAGATGACGTGGATGGATTAGTGTCAGGTGCAGTAAATACAACTGCGAACACTATTCGCCCAGCGCTCCAGTTAATAAAGACCGCTGAAAACGCGTCTTTGGTGTCGTCAGTATTTTTTATGCTGTTGCCTGACCAAGTTTTGGTTTACGGCGACTGTGCAATTAACCCAGATCCCAACGCTCAACAGCTCGCTGATATTGCTATTCAATCTGCGGAATCTGCACAAATGTTTGGCATTGAGCCGCGGGTTGCGATGATTAGCTACAGCACTGGTTCGTCAGGTGCAGGAAGCGATGTAGAAAAGGTGAGAGAAGCGACCAAAATTGCGCAAAGCCTTCGCCCTGATTTACTTATTGATGGTCCACTTCAATACGATGCAGCGGCTATCGAAAGTGTGGGCAAGAGCAAGGCACCAAATAGCCCTGTTGCTGGTAAGGCAAACGTGTTTGTTTTTCCTGACCTCAATACCGGAAATACCACTTACAAAGCGGTACAGCGTAGCTTCGATCTAGTGTGTATTGGCCCAATGCTGCAAGGCATGCGAAAGCCCGTTAACGATTTAAGTCGCGGTGCATTGGTTGACGATATTGTATTTACCATAGCACTTACTGCTATTCAGGCGGCAGGTAACGTTTAACAGGGTAGACTACCTATCTGTTGTAAGGTAGTTGCTGCTAACAAAAACGGCGCTACTTCAAATGAAGTTAGCGCCGTTTTTTATTTCTTAGTCTGATGCAGTGTGATGTATTGCTAAGCTATTAACCTTGCGTAGCGACTATCCTCTGCTATGCTCCTTGCAGCAAGCTGCAATCTATGAACTACAAGCTAAAGATTTTCCTTTAGCGGCCATTCATCACATCGCGTACTGCTTCACAATTTGTCCATCTTTCATAACAAAGCCCACTTTTTCCATAAGGCTCATATCATCTAGTGGGTTGCCGGGCACTGCGACGATATCTGCCAGCTTACCTTTTTCCAAACTTCCAAGGGTAGCTTCTTGTTTCAGTAAGCGGGCAGGGTTAATAGTAGCAGCTTGAATAGCCTGAATGGGGGTCATACCGAACTTCACCATCCGGGCAAACTGCTTAGGATTATCACCGTGAGGGTAAACCCCGGCATCGGAACCAAATACCATATTTACACCAGCTTTAACTGCCTTCTCAAAGTTTTCGCGCTGAGTTTTACCAACAATACGCTCTTTATTCAGGCTTTCTTCTAGAATACCGGCTTTCTCTCCTTCACCCAGAATATATTCAGTTACGTAAATATCCATAGAGAAGTAAGTACCGTTCTTTTTCGCTAAATCTATCGCTTCGTCATCAAGCAAACTTACGTGTTCTACTGAATCTACACCCGCTTTAATGGCTGCTTTAATGCCATTAGTGCCATGAGCATGAGTCGCTACTGTCAAACCACGCAAATGGGCCTCATCAATGAGGGCTTTCATTTCTTCGAATGTGTATTGCTGTGCACCTACTTTTGTGCCTTTAGACAAAACGCCACCTGTAGCGCAGAATTTGATCACGGTAGCGCCGTACTTAATATTTCGACGTACTTTTTTGCGTACTTCCCACGGGCCATCGGCTACACCTTCGCTATAATTGTCATACTCATAGGGCAAAAGATTGCTGTCACAATGGCCGCCAGTTACGCCTAGGCTTGGCCCAGCTACAAACATGCGCGGTCCCACTACGTCGCCCGCGTTGATGGCATCTCTTAACGCAACATCAGCAAAACCAGGTGCACCTACATTACGCACAGTGGTAAAACCTGCATCTAACGTTGCTTTAGCGTGTTTAACGCCAGTAATAGCCGCGCGGGGCAGTGATACTTCTAAACGCTTGTACCCGTGTCGAGTTGCATCACTGGTTAAGTGTACGTGCATATCCATTAACCCAGGCATTAGCGTGGCATTGCCTAAATCAATACGTGTTGCTTCGTTTGGAACTGTCAGGTCTTTAAGACGACCAGATGCAGTAATTATATTGTCCGTTACAATAACAGCCGCCTGTTTGACGACTTTCCCGTTAGCAACGTCAATCATGCGATCTGCAGTAATTACCGTTGTCTCTGCGAAAACAGCAGTAGAGCAAACAATGGCAGTGATAGAAAAGGTGAGTAGTTTTTTTGAAAAAAGAGAAACCCAGTTCACAAGTATTTCCTTAATTAGCACACATTGAACTTTGCAAAAAAACAAGCTCAACATGTCCTACATCGAGTTAGTATTATTATTGAATGACTATTGTGTCGGTACCTTTAACTTGTACAGATCATCTCTGTCTTCGTCTAAGAAGTAACGCACTAACAAATAGCAAAATAACTATAAACCAAACACCTAGCTCTTGAAGATGGTAATACGGTGTAAACCCTCTGGTTGCGACAACTGGCGCCGAAATATTACCTGCCATGAATTGAGGTAGCCGAGCAGTTATTTCGCCTCTGTGGTCTATAAAAGCCGTAATGCCATTATTTGTCGCTCTAACGACAGGGCGGCCTAACTCAAGGGCGCGCATTTGCGCTATCTGCAAATGCTGAGCAGGCCCATGTGAGTGACCAAACCACGCATCATTACTCACGGTTATGATCATGTCGGTATTTTCAAATACATTTGCCATCACTTGATGAGGAAACGCAATTTCAAAACAGATAGCGGGGGCTAGGTGAATGCCGTTAGCTTCAAGGTTTGCCTGTTGATAGTCACCTCGAGAGAATGATGACATAGGTAAATCGAATAGGGGAGCGAGCGGGCGAAGCCAGTCTTCAAAAGGTACGAATTCGCCTACGGGCAATAGATGATGTTTCGAAAATCGGTTGTTGTGGAAATATTGATAGTCGGGATAAGCGGCATCTGGCGTACGTTTACCTAGCACAATTAGGTTGTTCCACGCTTCATCAGTTTCCCAGTTGTAATTAACAATACCCGTAATAAGTGCCGTGTTCTCTTGAAAGGCTCTTTCGTTAACTTTAGCAAGATAAGGTTGGGCTAATGGTTCTAACTTAGGGACCGCGGCTTCAGGCCAAATGATGAGGTCGTTATCCCATAAGCTTTCAGTTAATTTCCAGTAGGTGTCCATGGTTGGACCATCTTGCTCTGGCACCCATCGCAGACTTTGCGCGATGTTGCCTTGAGCCATGCCTACTGAGTAGGTTTTTTGGGGGGCAACCCAAGTATGTTGTTTAAGAAGGTAGCCACTGGTAAAAAAGCACAGCGCCACTAGCACTGCGTTGGCGAAAGTTCGCTTATTGTGTATCAACGCAAATAGCGTAGCGCTGATAACGATAAGCGCGCTTATTCCCGTTTCTCCGATGATTGGCGCAAAGCCTGCAAGAGGGCTCTCTAATTGACTATACCCTAAAGATAACCATGGAAAGCCGGTTAGCATCCAGCTTCGTAACCACTCAGCCGCAACCCAGAAAAGAGGTAACGCCATTGGCCACAAGTGGGGAGAGAAGTACTTGGCGGTTAACTTGGTGGCAAGCGCAGGATAAAGCGATAAGTAACCACATAGCAACGCCATAATGCCAATAGATGCCGCAATGGGAAGCCCGCCAAAGTCGGCAATACTCACATGAACCCAGCTTATACCCGCTCCAAACCATCCCGCACCGAACAGCCATCCGGCTAAAAATGGACGATGTTTGAGCTTTATCACCTGACGTATAGCAAGTGCAAGCGCAGGAATAGTTAAAAGCCACATGTTAAAGGGAGCGAAAGCAAGGGTTAAGCTTGCACCACTTAGTAAAAGAAGAAGGTGGGGAGTAAACCGTTTCAGCATAGGAGTCATCTGATCGTGGTTAATAGAGTTGTTACGTCAACATAGGGTGAGCACGCATAAAATCATGCTGCCCTATGCTGAAACAGGCGTAGTTTGCGTTACTTCACTATTCGAGCGAAGGCACTGAAACCTTAAGTTGGATAAGTCGGCGCTTATCAGAGTTAGTCACTTTAAATTGAATGTCGCCAATGGTGATTTCGTCATTGGTTTCAGGCATATGACCAAACGCTTTCAGCACAATACCGCCAATAGTGTCGGCTTCTTCTTCGCTAAACTTGGTTTCAAAAAACTCGTTAAAATCGTCAACCGGCGTTAAGGCTTTAACAGAGTATGTTGATTTATTTAACGGGCGAATATCATCGGTACCATCTTCTTCCGTATCGTATTCGTCTTCAATTTCACCCACGATAATTTCAAGGATATCTTCAATCGTGACTAGACCAGACACACCGCCATATTCGTCTACAACAATGGCCATGTGGTAGCGTTGCTGACGGAACTCTTTAAGCAGAACGTCCACGCGTTTGCTTTCTGGAACAATAACCGCTGGGCGAAGAATATCGCGAAGGTTAAATTCTTTTTCCGCGTTAAATGCAAAAGCCAAAAGATCTTTTGCTAACAGGATACCTTCGATGTGGTCTTTATCTTCGCTGATAACAGGGAAACGGGAGTGAGCAGATTCAAGCATTACAGGTAAAAACTCTTCTACCTTTTGCTCTACATCGATGGTGGTCATTTGAGCGCGAGGGATCATGATATCCCTTACTCGCATTTCATTTACCCCAATAACCCCTTCAATCATTTCGCGGGTTTGTGGGTCTATGATTTCGTTCTGTTCAGCATCAGTAATAACCGATACTAACTCTTCTTTACTTCTCGGCTCGCCAGAAATTGAATTTTTTAGTTTATCTAACCAACTCTTGCCTGATGAGCCGTTGGTAGAGTGAGGATTATCGTCGCTCATAATGTCCGTTTAATTGTTAGTTCAACGCCAACGTTAAAATGGTTCTCGCTGGTCGTCAATGTTTTATTGTTATTAAGTGTTAAAGTACTTAACTAACAATGGTTTATATTGAATTGTTAATCAATAGATTCGTAAGGATTAGCAATGCCAAGGTGCGCAAGAATATCAATTTCCTTGCTTTCCATTTCCTCAGCTTCCGCATCATCAATATGGTCGTAACCCATTAAATGCAATAGCCCGTGAACAGTCATGTGCGCGTAGTGGTTGCTTACGTCTTTACGCTGTTCTTCGGCTTCTCGACTAATAACGGGGGCACAAATAACCAAGTCGCCTAAAAGGTTTATTTCTATACCTGGAGGCGCTTCAAACGGAAAAGATAAAACATTTGTGGGTTTATCTTTTCCTCGGTATTCATGGTTAAGGCTTTGACTTTCGGCTTCGTCAGTAAAGCGAATGGTCACTTCTTGCTCAGCTAACCCTTCGTAATTGAGCACGGCGTTAGCCCAAAGCTCAAGTTCCGAAGGTGAGGGAATGGCCGACAAAATGGCCTCGTCACCTTCAAACGCTTGCTGTACATCAATAATGGCACTCACGATGCGTTGTCGTCTTTCGTTTGCGTGGCATTATCGTCTTGAGAAGCCTGTTCACGTTGAAGTCGCAACGCTTCTTCTTTACGTGCTTTGCGAAGACGCTCTTGTTCAGCATCGTGCACTTCATAGGCTCTAACGATACGCGCAACCACAGGGTGACGAACCACGTCTTCAGCGTTAAAGAAGTTAAATGAAATGTCATCCACTTCACTTAACACTTCAATAGCATGACGAAGACCTGATTTTGCACCGCGAGGTAAGTCTACCTGCGTGATGTCACCGGTGATCACCGCTTTTGAATTGAAGCCAATACGGGTTAAGAACATTTTCATTTGCTCTACCGTGGTGTTTTGACTTTCATCCAAAATAATAAAGGCATCGTTCAGTGTTCGACCACGCATATAGGCCAGCGGTGCAACCTCAATCACGTTGCGCTCCATAAGCTTTTCTACTTTCTCGAAGCCCAACATTTCAAATAGGGCGTCGTAAAGAGGACGAAGGTACGGGTCAACTTTTTGTGAAAGGTCGCCGGGCAAGAAGCCGAGTTTTTCACCCGCTTCTACCGCCGGGCGGGTAAGCAAGATACGGCGAATTTCTTGTCGCTCAAGCGCGTCCACAGCAGCAGCGACCGCTAGGTAGGTTTTACCCGTACCGGCAGGTCCAATACCAAAAGTAATATCGTGGTTTACAATGTTCGCCACATATTGCGCTTGGTTAGGGTTACGCGGCTTAATCACACCGCGCTTGGTCTTAATATTGACTTCTTTTCCATAGCCGCCTGTTGCGTCTTTTTCAATAACGCGGGCTTCTTGAATGGCAAGATGAACTTGTTCTGCTTCTAGCTCGGGAATACGGCCCTTAATAGGCTGAGTTTCTATATAAAGAAGCTTAAGTAATTCGCTGGCACTTTTTATTTGCTGCGGTTCACCCAACACCTTGAATGCGTTATTTCGGTAGGTAATTTCTACCCCTAACCTGCGCTCAATTTGTTTAATGTTGTCATCAAAGGGGCCACATAAACTCGACAAACGTTTGCTATCTGCCGGTTCTAATTCAAATTCGTTACTAACCAATGTACTCAAGCTACTTTTTTCCTCGCTATAAAATGTATTTAGGCTGGGTTAAATTGACCCACGCCAAGCTCATCGGGCAAATCTGCCTGATGCTTTGCCATGATAGATTGGGGCGAAACGGCAACACGCAAGCCCATTTCGCTCTCTCTGCGCACAACTTCACCACGTAATGAGTTAGTGAATACGTCAGTGATGTTTACATCAACGAATTCGCCAATCATGTCTGGTGTGCCTTCGAAGTTCACTACACGGTTATTTTCAGTACGTCCCGAAAGCTCCATTGGGTTTTTCTTTGACGGACCTTCAACCAATATTCGCTGCTCTGTACCAACCATGTGACGAGCAATACGAAGAGCCTGTTGCGTAATACGCTGCTGTAGTAGGTGAAGACGTTGCTTCTTAGTTTCTTCACTTACGTCATCTACTGCGTCGGCAGCAGGCGTACCCGGGCGAGCACTGTAAATAAAGCTGAAGCTAAGGTCATAATCGACTGCCTGAATCAAATCCATGGTGGCTTCAAAGTCGGCATCTGTTTCACCTGGGAAACCAATAATGAAGTCACTCGACAAGCTAATGTTCGGGCGAATTTTCTTCAGCTTACGCATTTTAGACTTGTATTCGATTGCTGTATGGCCACGCTTCATCAAGTTCAATATACGGTCAGAGCCGCTTTGAACAGGCAAGTGTAGGTGGTCTACTAACTCCGGAATAGACGCGTATGCTTCTATAATGTCATCAGTAAATTCAACCGGGTGTGAGGTGGTGTAACGAATTCTGTCGATACCGTCTATGGCCGCTACCAATTCAAGCAGCTCAGAGAAACGACAAATTGTACCGTCGTAATTTTCACCGCGATACGCGTTAACGTTTTGACCTAGAAGATTTACTTCACGCACGCCTTGACCTGCAAGCTGAGCAATTTCAAGCAACACGTCGTCAACAGGACGGCTTACTTCTTCACCGCGGGTGTAAGGCACAACACAGAATGTGCAGTATTTTGAACAGCCTTCCATGATTGAAACGAACGCCGTTGGACCTTCAGCACGTGGTTCAGGTAAACGGTCAAATTTTTCAATTTCCGGGAAGCTAACGTCAATGACTGACTTTGCGCCGCCCTGAAGTTCGTTGATCATTTCAGGCAAACGATGCAGTGTTTGTGGACCGAATACTAAGTCTACGAACGGCGCACGCTGACGAATGGTATCGCCTTCTTGAGAGGCTACACAGCCGCCCACACCGATAATAAGTTCAGGTTTATCTTGCTTAAGTGTTTTCCAACGGCCCAACTGGTGAAACACTTTTTCCTGTGCTTTTTCACGAATAGAGCACGTGTTAAGCAAGATAACATCGGCTTCTTCAGCACTTTCAGCAGCGCTGTAGCCATGTGTTGAGTCTAGTAAGTCTGCCATTTTCTCCGAGTCATACTCGTTCATTTGGCAGCCCCAGGTTTTGATATACAGCTTTTTAGTCATAACAACTATTCGATAACCTGTTAGTGTTCCTGTAAGTGAAAGCAGTTTCACCCTTTTCTAGCAAAGGTGTCTGCCAGAATGTTGTTTTACGAGCAGCGCTTAAATCGCCACGCAAAAAACAGTGATAGAGTCAGTTACAGGAAGATGTTCAAAATAGCCGCATATTTTACCTGTTATGCAAGCATATTCCCAGTATCTTGAGACGATTCGTTAAGAATTGATCTGGGGCAAGCCGGTTCTACGTTTTACTTCACAGCGCTTTGTGTTTTAAGACATAATGCAACTGCGTGTTTTAAGGAGAATTAATGGTCGATTTTTGTATAAATGGCGGCGGTATGGTCGGCGCTGCGCTAGCGTTGGGGCTTGCTCAACAGCAGTTTAAAGTAGCAGTGATAGAGCCGTATCTACCGGTACCTTTTAACCCCGAGGATGGGCCTGACTTAAGGGTTTCCGCTATCAGCGAAGCATCGGTTACGCTTTTAAAAGCCCTTGGCGCTTGGGACCACATAGCCGCTATGCGCGTAAAACCTTACACTGGCCTTAGCGTGTGGGACGACCCTGCCCATCGAACAGACTTTACCGCACATAGTATTGACATGCCCCAACTAGGCTTTTTTGTGGAAAACCGATTGTTGCAGCTAGGATGCCACCACGTATTAAAGAAGTTTGACAATGTTGAGCTCATTACCGGACAAACGGTGCAAGATATTCAATTAACGAATACGGCTAAGGTCAGCCTTTCGAATGGCAGAACCATTGAAGCGAGCTGGCTTGTTGGCGCAGATGGCGCAAACTCTCAGGTGAGAAAGGCGGCGGGCATTGGCACTACAGGTTGGCAATATGCGCAGCAGGCGATGGGGATCACTATAAAGATGGAGAACGCCGTTGAACATGTAACCTGGCAGCAGTTTACATCGAGCGGCCCTAAAGCCTTTTTACCTATGTTTGATAACTTCGCTTCGCTAGTTTGGTACGACTCGCCTGACGAACTCAAACGGATTAAAAGTTTAAAAGCGAACCAACTTGAAAGTGAAATTCTGAAAACGTTTCCAGATGAATTGACCAGAAATGGCAATAGCTTTTCAGTTATTGATAAAGCGATTTTTCCACTCACGCGTGCTCATGCCAATCACTATGTGAAAGGCTGTTGTGCGTTAGTTGGTGATGCAGCACACACTATTAATCCGCTTGCCGGACAGGGTGTTAATTTAGGTTTTAAAGATGTAGAAACCTTTCTTTCTGTGTGTGCTGAATTCAAGCCATTCGGTAGCGACAACGCATTGTCGCTAACCGATAAAGTATTTTCTCAAAGGCTTATCAGCAATTATGAAAAGCCACGAAAGCGAGATAATTTGGTGATGATGACGGCAATGGATGGGTTTTATACCTTGTTTAGCAATGACGTTGCCCCCATAAAATGGATAAGAAACCAGCTTCTTTCTGTGGCGCAGCGCATAGAGCCTGCTAAACAAGAAGTGCTCAAATATGCGATAGGGTTACGATAATGGAAGTGTTAATTTTACTGGCGGTGTTATTTGGTGCGCTAGCATTGATTATACCGCTAATAGAACGCTCTAAAATGCGAATCAGTAATGAGGATGCTGCGAAATGGGCAAAGTGGATTTGGCCCTTAATGGGGATTTTGCTTATCGCCCAGTTGTTGCGGTTACTGTTCTCTTAGCTGCTGCTTAGGTTTAAAAAGTCACAAAATCTAGCCACTTGCCGAACTCAAATCAATTCACTTTTTCAAAGGTTCAAAGGAATGACCGTACAATTTTCGCAAGGGTTCTCCAATCAATGTCCGTGGGTTAATCTAAAAGGCTATAGCCTTTATTATATTTGGTAAGGGCATCCAGCAGACGTAGGCGAAAAACACTTTTATCAGTTGAAGAGTAAACCTGACCCTGAAAAGGTTGAGGTGATGTCTGCCTGCTGGGATGGCTATGCAGGCAGTTACCAGTTAAGTGCTGAAGGAAGCCTTATTCTCACTCGGTTTCATTACTTCCTCCCCAACGGGTTAGGGGAGTCCGATGCCTTACTTGAGGAGTTACACGGCGACTTTTACTTAGAATTTAGAACCCACTTTGAAGGCGATCAGCTATATGTACCGTTTGCTGATGGTAGAGTGACTGTTGACCAGGAACAGTGGGTTGAGGTAAAGCGAGCCTACGTTAATGTGAAAACGGACAAAAATGGTTTTTCCACTTGGTTTAAACGGTTCATTCCGGACCGCTTGTTTAAGTAAATCAGGGCTCATCCAACTGGTTTCACGGCAATTTTCATGAAATGCACTGCGTCAGTTTTTGTAAGCCTTCATCTACATTAATGTGTTTGTTGTGGCCATTGTCCTTTCAAATCGATAATGACTTTGTCTATCATCTTAATAGTTGTTTGATTATCGTCTTGCAGTAAGGCAAACGCTCGTAAGCCAACGAACTGATTTTGAAGCCACTCTGCGGCTGTTGACGTTGGCGTATGTTCAGGCAGCTCACCTTTTTCGATACAGGCTTCAATAATATTTCTAAAACCAGCCTTGAGGGTTTGCATGCTCTCAAGTACAGCTTTTTTGGCAATATCGCCAATGAGTTCTAATTCTGCAATAGACTTAACCAGCAAGCACTGGCGCATGTAGCGTTGCTCGTCGGGGCCAGTTAATGCTGTTTCAAAAAAATGGTAAAGAGCATCTAAAGGCGATCGAGCTTCTGTGACTTGCTTTAAACGCTTTGCACTGTTGTCAGCATAATGCTCAACAACAAGTTTGAATAAGCCTTCTTTGCTTTGAAAGCGCGCATAAATACTACCCGGACGCATATCCAATGCCTGCTGAATATCACGCATGCCAGCCGCCTGAAAGCCTCGTTGCCAAAAAAGCGTAGTGGCTTTTTCTATAATCTCATCGTGGTCATATTTCATCGCTGCATACCTTATACGTGAATATTTTGAACATATGTTCAATTATCGCTTGAACGATCGTTCAAGTAAACCTATTATTATTGGCATACGAGTTGTGAGTAGCGCAAAGCGTTGCTTGCAGTTTTTGATCACATCAATAGGAGAGTGACATGAGCGATTTTACTTTACACACGAAAGAGAGTGCGCCAGAAGCAGCGAAGCCTTTACTTGATAATTCGCAAGCAGCATTTGGAATGATTCCAAATCTACATGCAGTAATGGCAGAAGCGCCGACTTTGCTTGAAGGCTATCAAGTGCTGCATAAACTAGCGCAAGAAACATCGTTCAATGCAGAAGAGTTAACGGTGGTTTGGCAGGCAGTGAATGTAGAGCACGCGTGTCATTACTGCGTTCCAGCGCATACGGGTATTGCTAAGAGTATGAAAGTGCGCGATGACCTAATTGAAGAGTTGCGAAACGATGAAACACTGTCTGACAGCAAATTGAATACGCTTAAAGAAACTGTGCTGGCTGTAACTCGCGGGCGAGGTAATGTTGATAATGCGCAGCTTGACGCATTTTACAGCGCTGGATACAAGCATCAGCAATTGTTAGAAATCATACTTATATTGGCGCAAAAAGTGATGAGTAATTATACCAATCATTTGGCCGATACGCCTGTAGACGAACCTTTCAAAAAATTTGATTGGTCGCCTAAATAATCATTTGATAGCGCTTTTAAAACGGAAGCAAGGCTTCCGTTTTTTGTTTCTGGCTTAAACGCTTGCGAGCAATCTCGCAAAAACTGAATAGCAGTAGGCTACACAGTGTGTAGATAAAAAGCGCAAACAGCATTTTTCTTTTCCTATTCAAAATACGACTATTAAGACGCTAAGGGCAGCTGCGGGCTTAATTCTTCTACGGTTTCCATTGCAACTAACTCTTCGTATCCCTTTTGCTGCAACAGTGTTTTCAAATCGTCGCAATTACTGCATTTATTTTGTTTAGCGATAGCCACTGCTTCGATGAAACATGATAGGTGAGTTATAGATTGTGCTTGTGTCATGGTCTACTTCACTTTTGATTTTACGTAAGTTCGTTATTTCCATTTTTATTGGAATTACTTTGGCTTAGCCTGAAGTCACTAATGTGACGCTAGCATTACGCTTTTATGAAAAATAAGGGTGAAAAGTTCAAAATACCTTGAAATGTATATACATAGGCTATACATTTTGTATTCGAATAATGTGGTAGTACTTGCAGATTCTCATTGAACGACATACTGCACGTATTGATATTTGCAAGGATTTAAGGTGTCTGAAAAAAACAATAAAAAGAAGAAAAAGAATAGTCAGATGATTATTCGAATCAATGACGAAGAGCGTGCCCAGTTTATCGCGTTATGCGAAGACCTAGACACTTCTGCTGCTCGTGAAGTTAGACACTTTATTCGAGAATTTATTGCCAAACACGGCGATCAATAGCGGCTTTGCTAAACGTTATGTGAGTGAAGCGAACACTACAAATAAAGATAAGGATTTACATCATGGCTAAGAAAAAAGAGTTAAAAAAAGCGATTAAAGCAACTAAGGCGAAAATTTCTAAGCAAGAAGGAAAGCTGAAAAAGCTTAAGAAGAAGCTTAAAAAAGCATAAGCGCCTATTTGGCACTCATTAGTGCAAATTTAGTATGAAAAGCGCTCTGAACGGGGCGCTTTTTCGGTTTCACGTACTCTAGTCCAAATTACCTTTTGTGAAGGTGGCACCTTCCTACCGCCTCTTACCACCAGTGCAATAGATGATTCCGTCGCTTCATCTTCAAAATTCCGCCTGTCGTCGATATTAAGGATTTATTACAACTTTAGTATTGTGCGAGCGAATCTTTTTGTGATTTACTCAGCCTTCAAGCACCGCGTGCTTTTCATCTCTAATAATAATAAGTCTGATCAGACAACCTGGCGTTTAGCAGTACCCCAACAACAGAAAGAAGATATTGTATTTCAACGCGTTTTTGATTCACGAAATACAAAACTACACACTTCGAAAAGTAAAATTTAAAAGAATTCAGGAACAACACAATGCAACAGGCAAAATTTAACGCTTCTGCTTTCAAGCTTTCCCTCATTGCTTCTGCAATTGCAGGAATGGCTTTTTCTTCTTCGTCAGTGCTTGCACAGGAGCAAGCTTCTGTTGATGAGCAAGATGTTGAGCAAATCCAAATTGTAGGTTCACGTCGCGTTGGTCGCACCATCAATGACTCCCCTGTACCTATCGACATTATCGATGCTTCATCTATAGAAGCAACGGGGCTCACTGAAACCAACATGATCTTAAACCAGTTACTGCCTAGCTTTAACTTCCCTCAGCCATCTATTACCGATGGCACCGACCACGTACGACCAGCGCAGCTGCGTGGTTTAGCACCAGACCACACGCTGGTATTAGTTAATGGTAAGCGTCGTCATACCTCTGCGCTTCTTAATTTAAATGGTTCGGTGGGGCGTGGCTCTTCAGCGGTAGATTTAAACGCTATCCCGGCTAATGCTATTAAGCGTATTGAGGTGTTGCGTGACGGTGCTGCGGCTCAGTACGGCTCAGACGCCATTGCCGGTGTTATAAATATTGTTTTGAAAGATGCTGCCGAAGGCGGTGAAGTGTCGGCAACGTATGGTGCTAACGTTACAACAATGGACGGTGTGCCTAACCTTGAAGGTGTGAGTGTTGGCGCTGACGGTAATTTAGCATTCGCTGAAGGAAGCGACAGAGACGTAACCGATGGACAAACCTTTACCCTTCGCGGAAACGTAGGCTTCGAATGGGGAGATGACGGCTTTGTTAACGTATCAGGTGAATACCGCGACCGTGGACAGGCGAACCGTTCGGACTACGACCAGCGAGAAAACTATGCGCGAGACGCGGACGGCAACTTAGACCCTCGTGAGCTTACGGTCAACCGCTACAATCACGTTTACGGAAATGGTGAGGTGGAAGATTACGCCTTGTTCATAAACGCGGGCAAAGCCCTTACTGATAGCGTTGAGTTTTATACTACCGCAGGCTACAGCACTCGTGATTCGGTAGGCGGAGGCTTTTACCGTCGTGCTCAAGATTCACGAAACGTAGTTGAAATTTATCCAGACGGATTCCTACCTTCTATTCAAACTGACATAACCGATATGTCGCTGCTTGCTGGTATTAAGGGCTATGGCGATGTGTGGAATTACGACTTGTCCGTAACACATGGTGGTAATGAGCTTGAGTATGGTGTTATCAACACCCTAAACACGTCTTTAGGTCCAACGAGTCAAACTGAGTTTGACGCGGGTACGCTAGAATACAACACCACAATTGTGAATGCTGACGCGTCACGTTTGGTAGATACCGGGTATTTCTACAGCGAAATGAACTTCGCCATGGGCGCAGAATATCGTCATGAGAGCTATGAAATAACCGCAGGTGAAGAAGGGTCTTACATACAAGGTTCGTTTGGACCTGGCGGCGTGGTGACTGACCCGGTAGACGGCCCGTTTGGTGCTGCTGGTTCGCAAGTATTCCCTGGCTTTACACCAGAATCTGCAGGTGAAAACAGCCGTCATAACTATAGCTTTTATGTGGATGTAGAAGCTGACGTTGTAGAAAACTGGAACGTAGCGGTGGCAGGGCGCTATGAAGATTATTCTGACTTCGGCAGCACGTTTAATTGGAAAATGTCTCACCGTGTAACCCTGAGTGATGCATTTGCACTTCGAGCGTCAGTATCAACCGGCTTTAGAGCACCATCGCTACAACAGCAATTCTTCACTTCAATCGCGACGGTATTTGTTGATGGCGAGCCAACAGAGACAGGCACATTTGCGCCGTCAAGTGATGTTGCGCAAGCGCTGGGCAGCCCAGGTCTTGATGCAGAAGAATCGAATAACTACAGTGCAGGTTTTACCTACTCGCCAACTGCTGATTTCAACCTGACAGTAGACTTTTATCGCATTGATATCGACGATCGTATCGTGCTGTCTAACAACCTATCAGGTGAGGGTATAGAAGCACTACTTGCGGGTACGGGAGCTAATCAGGCTCGATTCTTCTTAAATGCGATAGATTCGCGTACGGAAGGTGTTGATATCGTTTCTACCTATACGCTTAATACGTCAGATTATGGTGCGTTTAACTTTAACGCAGGTGCTAACTTTAACGATAACGAGGTAACAAATGTTATCGATGCACCTGATGTGTTGCAAAATGCAGGCTTCGACCAGGCTAACTTGTTCGATGATGTTGAACTACGTCGCTTCGAAACGGCTTCGCCTGACAGCAAACTTAACTTAGGTGTTACGTGGAATTATGACCGCTACACAACAACCTTACGCACTACTCGTTATGGTGAAGTGGAAGACCCATCGTCAGTTGAAGCACGCAATGAAATCATTCCATCAGAGTGGATCACAGACCTAGACGTTCGCATTGCGTTAACAGAAGGACTTACCGTTTCTGTTGGTGCTAACAATTTATTTGATGTGTATCCAGAAACAACCCGTGAACTTGTGGATGATGTAACTACGTTCTCGCGTTTATTCCCGTATTCAGGCTTTTCGCCTTACGGTTTTACAGGCCGTTTTGTTTACGGAAAAGTTTCGTATAGCTTCTAAATAGCACCGGTTCTTGAGTGCTGAAAGCCAGTTGATTAATACGCAACTGGCTTTTTTTGTACCTGTTACTTAGTCATTTTTCTCAAAGGTAACTGCACAGCGATGTTCATTTAAAAGCGCAAAGTCTTCTTTGGGAATAAAGGCGTCGTAATCACGTTGCAGCTTAACTTGTGCCTCTTTTCGAATTTTACTGCGGCGTATAGCCGTTACGAAATTGCGCATTTCATGGTGAGTAGATAACTCTAGCTCAGGGACTGAAACAGGTGTGCCGCTGTCATCTTTGGCAACCATGGTAAAAAAGCTGTTGTTGGTATGTTTGACCTCGTTGGTTTTGATATTTTCCGTAGTGACTTTTATCCCTACTACCAAGGATGTGTTTCCGACATAATGAACGGTAGCGTCGAGGTGAAGTAAGTCACCCACTTCAACAGGCTGTAAAAACTCGACGCCATCAACGGTAACGGTTACACAATAGGCCCCTGCGTGTTTACTTGCGCAGGCATAGGCGACTTTATCCATTAACGATAAAATGACACCGCCATGCACCTTACCACCAAAATTAGCAAAAGATGGCACCATTAATTCAGTCAGTCTTGTTCTTGAAAAAGCGACATTACGTGCAGTCATAAACAACCTTTGATCTTAAGCCCTTGAAAAGCGCCGAATAAGCGTTCATATCAGTATTAGATTTACCCTACCACAAATTTTAAGGAATGGTTTTGTCACAAACGCATTTTTATCAACCAAAAGAAGGTCATGGCTTGGCTCACGATCCGTTTAACGCGATCATCGCACCGCGCCCAATCGGATGGATCTCTACAAAATCAAAAACGGGAGTGTTAAACCTTGCTCCTTACAGTTTTTTCAATGCGTTGAACTACACGCCGCCAATTATCGGCTTTTCAGTAGTAGGCAGTAAGAAAGATTCACTGGTAAACGTGCAGGAAACGGGTGAGTTTTGCTGGAATCTTGTATCAGAAGATTTGATTGATGCAATGAACACGACAAGTAAACCTCTGGCACCTGAAGAAAGTGAATTTGACCATGCAGGGCTTCAAACTGTAGAAAGTGAAGTGGTAAGCGTTCCCCGCGTAAAAGCGAGTAAGGTGAGCATGGAATGTAAGCTAACTGATGTGGTACAGCTTAAGACCGCCTCAGGTGAGGAGGTGAATAGCTGGTTTATCATGGGTGAAGTAGTGGGTGTACACATTGATAAGTCACTCATAGAGAACGGCGTTTACAGCACGCTGAAAAGTGCGCCAGTGAGTCGTGGTGGCGGACGAGGCGATTATTACACTATTTCCCGAGATAACTTTTTCGAAATGCTAAGACCAGAGTAACGGTCTTTAATAAAACAGTGACAACGCGTCAATATTAAACGGTGACCTAAATGCTAAATATGAACTTTGATGAACGTCTAGCGATTAATACGCAAATGCAAGAGTGGCAGGCGTCACCGTCTTCTACGGTATGGCGGAAGCCTTTAGAGCGTGAAGCAAAAGAGTCTGGTCATACAACTAGCGTCGTGAAGTACGAAGCTGGCGCGAGCTTTAAGCAGCATAGTCATCCTTATGGTGAAGAAATTTTGGTGCTTGAAGGTGTGTTTTCCGATGAACACGGTGATTACCCTGCAGGTACTTACTTGCGTAACCCGCCAGGCAGTAAACATAGCCCTTTCAGTAAAGAAGGCTGTGTGATTCTGGTTAAGCTGAATCAGTTTGATAAGCGCGATTTGAGTGAAGTACGGGTAAATACAAATAAAGCACAATGGCTGCAAGGGCAGGGCGGTTTACAAGTGATGCCGCTCCACAACTTTGAGCACGAACATGTGGCGCTAGTTAAGTGGCCCGTGGGTGAGATATTCAAGCCTCACAAGCATTTCGGAGGTGAAGAAATTTTTGTGCTATCGGGTACATTTAAAGACGAACATGGTGCATACCCAAAAGGCACATGGTTGCGCAATCCTCATATGAGTCAGCATCATCCTTACGTGGATGAGGAAACAATAATATGGGTGAAGACAGGGCATTTGCCAGTAGCGTTGTAGGCCGCCATTTCATTTGTTGCAGGTAAATCAAAACCAGTGTTTTACTTGCGGTCAATTGCTACAAACGAAAAAGGCTAACCCGAGGTTAGCCTTTCTTTTTCTAAAACTTACGCCAGAACTTACTTGGTCAAAGTTAGCCTGGTAACATCTAACTCTAAAACACTAACTTAGTAAAAGCCGGACTTAATCCCAAATACCATCTTCTGACTTACCCTGTATTTCACAGTCGCCCGCTTTGTATTCCATGTTTGCGCTACTGTCTTTTTTCTTAAAGTAGTCTTTGCTGATAGACACAATGGTAGGGGTCATCCATACAATAGCAATGATGTTAATCACCGTCATTAGGCCCAACGCCATGTCGGCCATGGCCCATACCTGAGGTAGGGCTGCCTGTGCGCCCCAGTAAATCATGCCTAAATAACCAATAGTGTAAACTGCACGGCCTATTTTATTATCTAGCTTGAACATGTGCAGATTACTCTCGCCATAGGCATAGTTTGCCACTACAGACGTGAATGCAAATAAGCTGATGGCGGCAGCCACAAAATCAGTACCGCCTTCGCCTAGGTGACTGCTCATCGCATCTTGGGTTAGGCGTATGCCTTCCATTTGATCAGAGCTTGAACCGCCAGCAAGTAAAATGATGAAGGCAGTAGACGTACATAGCACGAGTGTATCTAAGAAAACGCCAAGCATCTGAATGTAACCCTGTGATACGGGGTGATTAGGGTTTGGCACAGCACTCGCCGCAGCGTGCGGTACAGAGCCGCTGCCCGCTTCGTTTGAATACAGTCCGCGCTGAATACCATTTTTAATGGCCGCACCGAGTGCACCAGCGCCAGCTTCCTGCAAGCCAAATGCTGATTTAATGATATCGAGCAGCATGGCTGGCAGTTCGGAAATATTAATGAAGGTTATAGCCAAAGCCACAAGCACGTAGCCTATTCCCATAAATGGCACCACAAACTCGGCAAAGCGCGCAATGCTTTTAAGGCCTCCCACGACGATTAAGGCTGCCAGTGCAATAATGGCTAGGCCTACATATTCTGTGGGGAAAGAGTACGCATTGTTTAATGCATCGGTAATAGTATTGGCTTGAACGGCGCTAAAGACAAAGCCGTAGCCAAAGAACAAACATAGAGAAAATGCGACTGCAAGCCAGGTTTTGTTCAAACCCTGCTTGATATAATAAGCGGGGCCGCCACGGAACTCGCCGTTTTCGTCACGGACCTTGTATAGCTGACCTAGTACACTTTCGGCAAAGCCAGTGGCCATACCCAAAAGGGCAATCATCCACATCCAAAAAATAGCGCCAGCACCGCCTAGAGATATAGCAACCGCGACGCCAGCTAAGTTACCCGTGCCTACACGAGCCGATAAGCTGGTACACAAAGCTTGGAATGAACTTATCCCATCCTTAGTAGAAGTGTTACTGCCCTTTAGTAGGCTGAACATATGGCCGAAGTGCCTAAGCTGCACACCACCAAGTTTAACGGTAAACCAGATACCACATGCAAGCAGCATAATGATAAGTACCTGACCGTCTCCCCAAAGAATATTGTTAACTAATGAAACGAATTCGTTTATCACGCACTTTCCTTCGTTATTGTTTTAATTATTGCTCGGCGTGTAGAAATGAACTGAACATGACAGGTGCGTTGTCAGAACAAACGCTTCGGCTTAAGCAAACTTATATTTGCTAAACCTTGGAATGAGCCGAGCTATATCGATAAAAAACCAATACTAGCACGACAATTAAATGATTGGACAATGAAAACGTACTGAAACTATGACGTTTTATGCTCGCATATAGCAAATTTATTCATTCATGGGGGAGAAGAACACATTTGCTGAACAAAACGAGAGTACAAACAAAAAAACCGCTCAAAAGAGCGGCTTTTTCAAGAATATGGCTGGGGTAACAGGACTCGAACCTATGAATGGCGGGATCAAAACCCGCTGCCTTACCAACTTGGCTATACCCCAATATTGGTGCGGAAGGAGAGACTTGAACTCTCACGCCGTGAAGCACTGGAACCTAAATCCAGCGTGTCTACCAATTCCACC
>NZ_JBVTQX010000015.1:0-85674 GCF_055755235.1 Alteromonas sp. R7
AGCGGTAGTTCAGTTGGTTAGAATACCGGCCTGTCACGCCGGGGGTCGCGGGTTCGAGTCCCGTCCGCTCCGCCATTAATGATAAGCTTTTCTTCTTAGATAATTCCCCCTTCTGGGGACATTCAAAAAGTTCTCTTTTTACTCTGTCGTTAAAATTGCTGTTCTCGCAATCGCACTTTATTTATTCTTACCCTCTTGTCAGTTAGCCATTCAAGAAATTGCTCCATTTCCCAATTGCACAATGTGACACTAGAAACATTATTCCTCTTCGATTAATAGTCTTCTATAAAGTAAAAAAACACCCAACAAACAGTAACATGCCCTAAAGTCGTAGTGTCTTTTTTTTAATTTGTACTAAAGTTAGGTCGTTCACGCTAAAAAAACACGGAAATTATGAATAAAAGCGACCAAAAACAGTACTTTCTTGCTGATAATTTAAAAGCAATTGGGGTGTCATTGCTAAGCGTAGTGGGTGTGACCCTATTACTCGCTATCGTTATGTTTGTGTTTATTCGAGAACAAGAGGAGAGTCGCGCTACAGAAATACTAGATAATGTGCGCGTAGTATTTAGAGATGCTGAGATCACGCTCGATTACCTAAATGCGCTGCCGTATCAAACCTGTGAAATGGATAACTTAGCGGAAATGCGAAAAACCTTGTTTCGCTCTCGATTTGTAAAAGAGATAGGTTTTTATCAAAATAACGAGCTATTGTGCAGTACTTATTTGGGCATTCTAGAAGAGCCCATGAAAGAGGTTAAGCCTGATTTTTATACTCAGCTTGGCGACGCTTTTTGGATAAATACTCCTCTTCAGCTTTTCGATAAACAAGCTACCGGTACTATAGTACAGCGCGGACGTTATAACGCAGTATTGGATATGGATAGTGTCATTGGTTACAGCTACACGCAAGATTGGCAGCTGTTCTACAATGGCGATCAGTTTTATCATATGGCAGGTAATCCTAGCCTTGTCGGTTCTACCCTCAGCCAAGATGACATGGACGCACGCACTGGCTACTTTTCCTTACAATTTATCCAGTGTGATGAACGCTACAATCATACCTGCCTAAAAGTGAAATCTGATCACGGTCGCGTATTAGATTTGCACATGGGCAAGCTGGTGTTGTTTGTGTTTGCTATGTTAATGACAGCAGCGTTGACGCATATGCTTACCTTTAACTATTTAAGACGACGACGTTCACTTGAGTCTCGCGTCAGTAAAGGGCTAAAAGAACATAAGTTCTATTGCTTGTACCAACCTTTTGTAAACTTGGAATCGGGAAAGGTCATTGGGTGCGAAGTATTGAGTCGATTTGAGGATGAATTTGGGCCGATTTACCCTGACGAATTTATTCCTCAGGTAAAAGAGCAGGATATGACCTGGGAATTTACGGTTGATATGATTACCACCGCCATGAGAGAACTCAACGAAAACCCAGAGATCCCCGAAGGCTTTAAGGTATCGTTTAATCTATTCCCCTTCGATTTTACCCGCGAAGGTTGTTTGGACCTAGACTTTGTACTAGATATGAACGAAAAGAACTTCAAGTTAGTTTTAGAGATCACTGAAGATGAGCAAATCGCCACTCATAGTGCGGTGAAGCATATTAAGTCACTGAAGAGTAAAGGCTTCTTATTTGCAATTGACGACTTTGGAGTGGGTTATTCAAATTTAAGCCAGCTTAAAACGCTAAACTGTGATTACCTTAAAATTGACCGCAGCTTTGTAATGGATATGGAAGATAACAGTATTCGTTCATCACTCATCCCTCACATTGTGAGTATTGCCGAAGGACTTAATGTTGATTTGATTGCAGAAGGGGTTGAAAACATTGATCAATGCAATGAACTGAAAGGATTAACCATCGGCTTTGGTCAAGGGTGGTTATTTGGCAAGCCACAGTCTGCGGATGCGTTGGCCAAAAGCGTTCAAGGCACGCAATAATACAAGTTTATATTTACGTTTTAGCGCTGTTATTTTTCAGTTGGTGTTGGTAGTGTTTAACGCTACCATTCACCGTCTGGAAATTAAAGAAGAATACTCGCATGCAGGACGTGCTAATTTGCCGCAATATTAATAAAACCTATCAAGATGGCAGTAATGCTACCCCCGTTTTACACGATGTCTCTCTTTCAATAAAAGCTGGCGAACATGTTGCTATTTTAGGTAGCTCCGGCTCAGGTAAAAGCACCCTTTTACATATTCTTGGAGGGTTGGATAAACCTTCTAGCGGCGAAGTCGAATTCAATGGAAAATCACTCGGTCAATTATCTGGGAATGCATTAGCAAAGCTTCGCAATGACGAAATGGGCTTTATCTATCAATTTCATCATTTACTTGGTGAATTCACAGCGTTAGAAAATGTAGCAATGCCGCTAAGAATTAGAGGGCTCTCGACCAAATTGGCCCACGGCAAGGCTCGTGAAATGTTAGATGAAGTTGGGCTTTCTCACCGCGTCGACCATTTACCATCGACCATGTCAGGTGGTGAACGACAGCGTGTAGCAATAGCACGAGCTTTAGTTACCGAGCCATCAGTGGTACTGGCCGACGAACCTACAGGAAATCTTGATGACTCGACGGGTGAGCAAATTTATAAACTGCTTACTAGCTTAAGTGATAAAAAAGGGACAGCGTTTGTTGTCGTTACCCATGATAATACCTTGGCGGGGAAAATGGACAGGGTACTGAAGATAAAGGACGGCAGATTAGCAAGCGATACGTTATTCAAGGAGAGCCAAGATGCTCGCCTTTGAATTGGCCCAACGCTTCAGAAAAACACGTTCAGAACAGCGTTTCATCTCTTTTATTTCGATGTCATCCACCATTGGGATTGCCCTTGGTTGCTTTGTACTAATTGTGTTGCTGAGCGTAATGAACGGATTTGAAAAAGAGCTTACAAGTCGTATTTTGAGTGTGGTTCCTCATGGTGAATTATATAGCAAGAGCGAAAGCGGGATAGAAAATTTAGACGCGCAGCTCTATCGTTTGTCTCAAGATAGCCGTATTGCCTCTGTCACGCCATACACAGGGATAACCGGAATGTTGCAGTCAAAGGGGGAGTTGAAGGCGATTAGTGTTACTGGAATTCCGGTTAACAGTGTTAGCGACAAATATGCTGAAAGAGTCACAAGTGAGGATTGGCAACGTTTTTCGATGCAAAAAAATGGTCTCATCGTAGGAAAGGGTATTTTCGCTTCCATGGACCTTAATATTGGTGACATTGTTCAAATACTCATTCCCGAAACAACTCAGGATCTAACCTTCAAAGCCCCACGTTCAATTACGCTTTCTATTTCTGGAGTGCTATCTGTTGGCGGTGAACTCGATAACCAGCTGGGTTTAATGCACTTGGAAACAGCGTCTGAAGCTATTGGTATTTCATCTAAGTCACAAGGAATTCAGTTTACACTTAACGACCCATTTTCATCTTACGACACGATGCGAGATATAGGTTACAGCTACCCTCAGGGTGTTTACATGTCTGACTGGACACGTACCCAAGGCCACTTATATAACGATATTCAGCTAGTTAGAGCTGTGGTGTATATCGCCTTGACGCTGGTCATTGCCGTTGCTTGTTTTAACATTGTGTCGTCACTGGTTATGGCGGTTAGAGACAAACAGGCTGCCATCGCAATATTAAAAACCATGGGAGCGACGGATCGTTTAATTCGCAATACCTTCGTGTTGCAGGGCGTTATCAATGGCGTTATAGGCATTACTGTAGGTGTGGTGTTAGCGCTACTGGTAGCACCTAATCTCTCTGAGATTGTTCGCTTTATTGAGGTGGCGATAGGCATAGAAATTCTATCAGGCGATATATATTTCATCGATTTCCTACCATCTGATCTACATTGGCAAGACGTTGTAGTAACCGTGGTTGTTGCTATGTTCTTGAGTGTGGGCGCTACTATTTATCCAGCGCAAAAGGCAGCCAAAGTATCACCTTCATCAGCGCTTCACTAACTTTAAGCTCAATAGGGTAAGTAATACCAGTCAGCATAGATCATTACCCACTCAGCGAGAGTTAAAATGTTCGTAATCGCGGCGTGTTACCGCAGGTATAGTGGTTCTACATCAAGGTGACACAACAAAGAGTACGGACATTTTAAACTCGCCCTTCGGGAAGGTCTGGCAAGCTTCCTAGCTTCATTCTGGGAATTTGAAAGGGAACAGCCATTCCTGCATTCCCACGCTTTGCTAGGAAGCTTGCCAGCGCCTTCTGAGTGGGCAATTATCTATGCGGATTGGTATAACGGAGCAAGCAACTAACTAAAAAGGCCAGCAATTGATGCTGGCCTTTTTTAGTTTGCGACTGCTTCTGTAAACTCATATGTAAATCGAGCTACAGAAGCTTTTGTAGTCGTTATTTATTCTTTTCAAAATGTTCGAAGTCCACATCTTCCTGCTTCAAACCGGCTTTAGGATCGTTATAAACGCTTTCGTCCAATGCTCCTTCGCTTTTAGCTACAATGCACGACACCATACAGTCGCCTGTAATGTTTACCGCAGTGCGTGTCATATCCAGCAGTCTGTCTACACCGATAATAAGTGCGATCCCTTCAACCGGTAGGTTCACTTGCTGCAATACCATAGCTAGCATGATAAGGCCCACACCTGGCACACCAGCGGTTCCGATAGAAGCAAGGGTGGCGGTAAGTACTACCATCATATAGTCGCCAAGGCTTAAATCGACAGCGTAAACCTGGGCAATAAAGACCGTGGCAACACCTTGCATTATGGCCGTGCCGTCCATGTTAATTGTTGCGCCTAGCGGCAGGGTGAACGACGATACCGAGTTACCTACGCCAAGCTTGTTTTTCGCCGTTTCCATAGTGACGGGCAAGGTAGCGCTACTGCTTGAGGTACTAAATGCGAATAGCGCAGCGTCACGCATTTTCTTCATCAAGATAACAGGGTTTAATCCTGATAAAGCTTTTAGCAGCACTGAGTAGGTTACCAGGCCGTGAAGGATTAACACGCCAAATACTAAGAAGAAATATTTCGCCAGGCTCAGAATTGTTTCGCCACCAATAGTGGAGAAGAGTTTCGCCATCAACACGTACACGCCGTATGGCGCTAAGTTCATGATGATGGTTACAAGACGCATGATTACCGTATTAATATCTTCAAAGATAGCGGTAAGACGCTTGCCCGCATCACCTGTCATCGCCATAGCTATACCAAACAGTACGGCAAACACAATGATCTGTAGCATGTTGCCCTGTGCCATTGAGTTAATTGGGTTGCTTGGGAACATGTTAACGATAACGTCAGACAGGCTAGGGGCCTCTTTCGCTTGGAAGGTAGTTTCTGTTGTTAGATTTAGCCCATCACCCGGAGACACCACTAAAGCTATACTCATGGCTAGTGTTATGGCAATGGCGGTTGTGACAACATAGAGTCCGACTGACTTTGCGCCAAGTCTTCCCAATTTACTAGGGTCAGACAGTGTGCTGGTTCCGCAAATTAAGGAAACAAACACAAGAGGAACCACAAGCATTTTTAAGCTGGCAATAAATATTTGGCCGAGAGTGGAAAATATACCTTCTACAAGAATGTTATACGTTGAGAACTCTAAACCGAATATCGAAAAAGTAAAATCTCCGCTATCATCAAACAATAATTGGAGAAAGACACCAGTCAAGATACCGGCAGCCATGCCGATAAAGATGCGGGCGGTTAAACTATATTTATGTGCAGATGAAGACATTAATGTTCCCTGTGCATTTTTATATTTTTAATCTTTCGTAGTGTGCCAGATTCAGTTGATTTTTAAACATAAAAAACGACGCAATTGTCAATAAAAGAGGTTCAGGAACGAATTATGTCGACATTAGCGAAAACGCTAAGCCTAATTAGCGCATTATTTATGCTAACAGCATGTGGTGGGGGCGGTTCATCAGTCTCTCGAGATAACACGGACAACGGAAGCGGAGACGGCGGTACCACATCACCAACCTATTCAATCGCTTTAACACTGGAAAATGAAAGTGGAGCAAGCGACAACAGCCTTTCTGAAGACAATAGTCTGTTTGTTGTTGCGACCGTGTCAGATCAAGATGGCAATCCGCATGCAGACGCGTTACTTACCTTTACGCTAAGCAATGAACAACTAGCCGAGTTTGGCAACGACACGGGAACGGCGCGTACAAATTCAAATGGTGTAGCCCGATTACGCCTTAATGCCAGCACGGCTTCTGGAGATGGCGAAATTACCGCTGCGCTCGGTAGCGGCGAAACGGGAACTACTACGTTTTCAGCCACAGCGGTGACAAGCACCGACCCAACCACAATAAGTGTATCGCTAGCCTTACAAAATGCAGCTGGGGAAGCAGACAACAGCTTATCTTCTAGCAACGCATTGGTTGCACTGGCAACCGTGATCAATTCTGAGGGTGAGCCTCAAGCCGATTTGCTCCTAACTTTCTCATTGAGCAACGATGATTTAGCGACGTTTTCTAACGATACTGCCACTGCACTGACTAATGCTGAAGGCGTAGCGTCGATCGGTATGTCGGTGGGAAGCGCATCAGGGGATGGTGAAGTAACGGCTACTTTGCCAACGGGTGAAGCGGATTCAACTACATTCAGCTCTACGGGCAGTACAACGGTAAGTGAAGAGCCCGCGTCACTGGAGCTTTATGCTAACAGTATTCAACTCGCCTCAAGCGGTAGTGATGAAGTTGAGTTGATAGCACTGGTTAAAAATGAACAAAGTGTGCTGATGGAAGGGGTAGAAGTAAGCTTCTCTGCCGCATCAGGCGATGGGGTTGAACTTCAATTAACTCAACCAGAAACCGCCGCAGATGGTACAGCGCGCGCAATATTAACGTCTCAGAACAATGCGTCAAACCGCACCGTCACCATTACAGCAGGTGCAGGCAGCCTTACGCAAACAGTTGAAATTACCATTGCTGGTACAGAAGTCACCATCAACGGTGCATCGTCAGTTATTTTGAACGACAGCGTAGATTATACAATTCGTGTTCAGGACTCTGACGGAACATCAATTCTCAACCAAGACGTAGTGCTAAGTGCGGTTAACGGAACGCTTAGCAGCACGACTGTTAATACGGGCGCAAACGGACAAGCGACAGTGTCTTACACTGCATCAACGTCTGGCGAAGATACTATCACTGCGGCAGCACTTAACGCTGAGACAAGCTTTACGGTGCAAGTTCAGCAAGACGAATTTAACTTTGTCAACTTGCCTACAGAGGAAGTGCCGCTAGGGCAGACCCAAACTATTACGGTCCAGTGGCGTCAAGACAACACGCCTGTGGTGGGTCAGAATGTTACCTTTAGCGCGTCACGTGGTGTTATTGCGGGCAACGCAACTGTAGTGACCGATGCAGAAGGGCAAGCGAGTATTGATATCAGTGCGAATAATGCTGGTATCTCTTCAATTACTGCATCAGCGAGTGACGGAAGTGGAAATGTGTTGGTTTCAGCACTCACTCAGATTGAGTTTATTGCTACCACACCTCACACACTGATTGCCGATGCATCACCTGACATCATTGGCCCTGACGGTCAAACCAGTACCATCAGTGCAGTTGTTCGCGACGTTGATGGAAACTTAGTGAAAAACAGTGTGGTTAACTTCTCTGTATCTGACGTATCGACCGGATTTGTATCACCTTCTCAGGCAACCACCGACAGCAAGGGGATAGCGACCACCGTCTTTACTTCAGGATCGGTATCGACTCAAGACGCGGTAGTGGTTACTGCGTTTGTTGCTGACGACCCAGCCATTGACGACGAGGTTGTGTTAACAGTGGGCGCACGTGCTTTTGATATCTCGCTAGGAACGGGTAATGAGCTTGAAGAAGCCACATCGACTTCTTACCTGAAGCGCTTTGGTGTGTTTGTATCAGATTCTGCAGGTCAGCCCGTTAGTGGCGTCAACCTGACTGCGTCAGTTGCGCCGGTAAAATACGTAAATGGCGGTGAGTATAGAACCGGCTTTTGGGTATTCGACGATGATGCTTCTCAATGGGTTGCAATAGTAAATCAAAACTGTGAAACCGAAGACGTTAACGACAACGGTATTTTGGATACAACGCCAAGAGATGAAGATACCAATGAAGACGGTATGTTAACTCCTGGATTAATTGGGACCATCGCGTTTGCCAACGGTGCAGCGGTGACAGATGAGAATGGTTACGCGGAATTGGAATACCGTTATCCTCGCAGCTATGCAATCTGGTATGACGCCGTCATTTCAGTGTTCGGACAGTCTACAGGCAGTGAAGCAAGTGCGAAGATGCGTTACACCCTAAGTATCTCTGCTGACGACGTGACGGATGAAGGGGCGTCACCGCCGGCTAACCCATTCGGCGTAACTGATCAGTGTACGCTGGTCACACCATAAAGAGTTTATACTTAACAAGTAACAAAAAGCCGGCTTATAGCCGGCTTTCTTTTTCGCTTAATTTTAATCAGACTTAACTTATGCCTGTTGGAATGGGTAAACCGAACCAATTTTAAGGATTTGTGTAAGCTCATCAAGCGCAGTACGAGATTCAATTAGCAGCTGCGGATCGCGCAAGTCATCTTCACCTAATTCATCGCGATAGTGCTTGTCGACCCAAGTGTTTAGGCGAGCGAACTGTGTATCGTTGATTAACGTATTTTGATTAACTGCGGCAAGTTCTTGGTCATTCATCGCAACGCGCAAACGCAAACATGCCGGACCACCGCCATTACGCATGCTTTGTTTAACATCAAAATAATTAACCGACTTAATGGGCGTACCCAGAGTTACCAGCTTGTCTAAATAGCGCTTAACGGCTTCATTTTCCTCACACTCAGTTGGCGCGATGATGGTCATATCGCCGCTTGGAAGCGTTATTATTTGCGTATTGAACAAGTAGGTTTTCACTGCATCTTGCACTGATACTTCGGCAGTCGGCACTTCAATAAAATGCAGCGGTTCGCTACCAAATTTAGCTTGAAGCTCTTTAAATCCAGCGTCTTTTTGATAAAACGCTTGCTCGTGGAAGAACAGTACATTCTGGTTGCCTACGGCAATTACGTCGTTGTGGAATACGCCCTGATCGATAACATCTGGGTTTTGCTGCATGTAAACTACGCCATCGTCGTCTAGACCGTGTAAGCGAGCTACTGCTTGGCATGCTTCTAGCGTTTGGCGAGCCGGATATTTTTTCGGTGCTGGTTTGCTGGTATCAAATGCATGACGACCATAAACAAACAACTCTACGCCTGCCTGACCATAGTTGCTGCAAAGTCGCGTGTGGTTGGCTGCACCTTCGTCACCAAAATGCTCGTTATCTGGCAGGTGCTGGTGATGAGCAAAGTGCTTTTCATTGGCAAATGTACCGCGCAGGATATTGCCTGTAACCTGAGGCTCTAGTGAACGATGGAACTTGTTGGTTAAGTTTGCAGGGGTAAAGTGAACGCGACCATCGGCAGTATCGGCACTAGGAGACACAGTGGCGGCATTTGCAGTCCACATGCTACTGGCAGAACAACAAGCAAGGAAAATCTCGCGAGATTGCTTTGCAGCGCTTTCTAGCACGCGAGCATCAGAGCCTGTGAAGCCTAATCGGCGCAGTGCGGCGATGTCAGGACGCTCTTGTGGGGCCAACACACCTTGAACCATTCCCATATCGGCCAACGCCTTTGCTTTGGCTAAGCCTTGCTTTGCAGCTTGCTTTGGACTGCTCTTTGCGTTTGCGTTGTTCAGGGAAGCGACATTGCCAAACGACAAGCCGGCATAGTTATGGGTAGGTCCTACAAGACCATCAAAGTTAACTTCAAACTGCTTCATACTTTCCCTCATTCTTGGAGTTTTGGCGCTTGACCCTATATGTTACTTTTCCATACGCACTGCGATTAATTTAAAAGCAGCGGCAACGCTTTCGTTCTTTTACAGGGGCAAACGATGCACTTCTTCACACCTGAACATGTTGTCAGGCTAGGTTGGAATGGCTGGCATTATACGGCTTTTAAGGCCAATGCCAATCGCGCTGTTTATTTATTGTACAGTTTTTGCGCGTGTTTAAAGCAAAGGAAAGAATAAGTATGAAGAAGATCTTGTTTTCCATTCACTTTGTAGATATATGTTAAAAAAGAGCGAGTACCCTATATATAGTGCAAGGTTGCTCCAATTTTCAGAATTTGACGTAAATAGTCATTAAAAATCAATAGGTTTAGTTCAATTATATGGCAAAATCACTGGTCATAGTCGAGTCACCAGCCAAAGCGAAAACGATAAATAAATATCTCGGTAAAAATTTTATCGTAAAAAGTTCGGTTGGCCACGTGCGAGATCTTCCGACGAAGGCTTTAGGCAAAGTAGAGCCTAAAAAACCGGCTAAAGAACTCAAAACTTTAAGCGAAGAAGAGCGTCAAGAATATCTTCGCCGTCACGAATATTTAAAGCTTGTAGACAGAATGGGTGTGGATCCAGAGAAAGACTGGAAAGCCCACTATCAAGTGCTACAGGGTAAAGAGAAAGTCGTTAACGAACTTAAAAAGCTTGCTAAAGATGCTGACACTATCTATCTCGCGACCGATTTGGACCGCGAAGGGGAAGCGATTGCATGGCATTTACAAGAGCTGCTAGGTAAAAAAGACAAAACTTACCAGCGAGTGGTGTTTAACGAAATTACTAAAAACGCGATTCAAGATGCGTTCTCAGATCCGGGCGAACTAAACATTTCTCGCGTCAACGCGCAGCAGGCTCGTCGATTCCTAGACCGTGTTGTAGGCTTCATGGTATCGCCACTTCTGTGGAAAAAAATTGCGCGAGGCCTCTCAGCAGGGCGTGTTCAATCGGTAGCGGTTAGGCTTGTTGTAGAGCGTGAGCGAGAAATTAAAGCGTTTGTACCTGAAGAGTTTTGGGACGTACACGCAGATTTAACTAGCCAGCAAAAAGTGGCACTGCGCATGCTGGTAGCAAAGCACCAGGGCAATGCGTTCAAGCCTAAAAACAAGGCCGAAACTGATAAAGCGCTTGCTGACTTAGAAGGGGCTAACTACACGGTAGAAAGCCGCGAGTCAAAGCCTACGCAAAGTCGTCCTTCTGCACCATTTATTACCTCAACGCTACAACAAGCGGCAAGTACTCGATTGGGCTTTGGTGTTAAGAAAACCATGATGATGGCACAGCGCCTTTATGAGGCGGGCTACATCACCTATATGCGTACGGATTCAACCAATTTAAGCCAAGAGGCGTTGGACAGTGCTCGTGCGTACATTTCAGATAATTTTGGTGACAAGTACCTGCCTGATTCGCCAAATCGCTACGGCAGTAAAGAAGGTGCGCAAGAGGCGCACGAAGCGATCCGTCCTTCAAACGTGAGCATAAGTGCTGCAAGTTTGGGCGATATGGAGCGCGATGCACAGCGTCTTTATGAGCTTATTTGGCGCCAGTTTGTGGCCTGTCAAATGACTCCAGCTAAGTACGATGCAACCACTATCAAAGTGGCGGCGGGTGATTACGAGCTGACGGCGAAAGGCCGCGTACTTAAGTTCGATGGTTGGACTCGCGTTCAACCTCAGCTTCGCAAAAAAGGCGAAGAAGAGCTAATGTTGCCTGATGTACAAAAAGGCGATGTGCTTGACTTAAAAGCGCTTGATCCTAAACAGCACTTCACCAAGCCTGTAGCGCGATTTAATGAAGCTTCGTTGGTAAAAGAGCTTGAAAAACGCGGTATTGGTCGTCCATCGACCTACGCCAGTATTATTTCGACGATTCAAGATCGCGGCTATGTGCGCTTAGAGAACAAGCGTTTTTATGCCGAGAAAATGGGCGAAATAGTAAACGATCGTCTGATGGAAAACTTTGACGATTTAATGAGCTATGACTTTACTGCCAACATGGAGCAGCATCTTGATGATATTGCTGAAGGCAAGAAAGATTGGAAGGACGTGCTCAACGACTTTTACAGCGGCTTCTACGGAAAACTGTTAAACGCTGAGAAAGACCCTGAAGAGGGCGGTATGCGCTTGAATCAGGCAGTGCCTGCAGGTGTTGAGTGCGATAAATGCGGCCGTGAAATGAACGTGAGAACCGCGTCAACTGGCGTATTCTTGGGCTGTTCAGGCTACAATTTACCGCCGAAAGAGCGCTGCACAAACACCATGAATTTAACGCCTGGTGACGAAGTCGTGAAAGTGGACGATGAAGAAGAGCTCGAAACAGAAGCGCTTCGTTCTAAAAAGCGTTGTCCTAAGTGCGGCACGGCGATGGACAGTTACTTGGTTGACGAAACCCGTAAACTTCATGTGTGTGGTAACACACCAACATGTGATGGCACCTTAGTTGAAACAGGCACATTCAAGATAAAAGGCTATGACGGCCCCATTATTGAGTGTGACAAATGTGGCAGCGATATGGAGCTTAAAAACGGTCGATTTGGTAAATACTTCGGCTGCACCAACGAAGAGTGTAAGAATACTCGTAAGCTACTTAGAAACGGCGAAGCTGCGCCGCCAAAAGAAGATCCGGTAGATTTACCTGAGCTTCCGTGTGAAAAGTCTGACGCGCACTTTATGCTACGTGATGGCGCTTCGGGAATTTTCTTAGCGGCGCATAACTTTCCAAAGTCGCGTGAAACTCGTGCGCCGAAAGTGGAAGAACTTGCTCGCTTTAGAGATAGAATTTCGCCGAAATTCTACTATCTTGCTGATGCGCCACAAACAGACCCTGATGGTAACCCTGCAATAGTTCGATACAGCAGGAAGACCAAACAGCAATACGTGATGTCTGAGAATGACAACGGTAAAGCAACAGGATGGTCTGCGTGGTACGACAATGGCAAATGGCAGGAGCAAGCCGCTAAAAAGCCAGCGACTAAAGCCAAGAAGAAGTAACGCCTTTAATTCGGAAAAGGTAAAAATAGACCTTTAATTGAAACTCACAAGCCCGACATTGCTCGGGCTTGTTACGTAGTTAAAAGACGGTAAACGTCTGCAAAGCGTATCAATAGAAACAGAGTAACAGAGAGTAATTATGGCCTCCTTACAAGACCAACTACTGAAAGCCGGTTTGGCCGATAAAGCGTCTGCAAAGCAAGCGCGTGCAGATAAACGCAAAAAACAAAAGCAAAAGAATAAGCAAAAACAACCTGTCGTTGATGAAGCGACTATTGCTGCTCAACAAGCAGCTGAAGAGAAAAAAGCGCGCTCACGCGAGCTAAACCAGCTTCAACAGCAGGAGCGAGAGAAGCGCTCAATTATTGCGCAGGTAAGGCAGCTTATTACGGTAAACAAGCAACCGCGCAATGGCGAAACCTTACTTAACTTTACACACGACAACGTAGTAAAGCGTCTGTATGTGAGTGAAGAGATGCACAAGCAAGTGACAAAAGGTCGTTTGGCTGTTGTATTGCTAGATGACGCTTATGAACTAGTACCAGCCCCCGTTGCTGACAAAATTGCGCAGCGCGACGAGGCTTCAGTTATTTACCGTGCTGATTTAGATAAGAGCGGAGCCGACGGTAAAGATGAAGAAGAAGATGATTGGTACGCCGATTATGAAATTCCAGATGATTTAACCTGGTAGGCCCTCTAATTCATTCTCGCAGCCGCGCTCTGTATCACAGAGCGTGGTAAGCGGGAAAGTCGACGTAAAAAAGTTTCAATAATTCGCCCCCTCCTAATACGTCATTGTGCCAATGGCGAACGACTTACCGTTAAGCATTCTCTGTTAAAAAATTCAAAACGTTGACCTTTAGTAATTTTTACTTTAGCCGTTAACAAGCAATCTTTCTCATAACTACTTACGGTTTTCTCTACTATAGTTTTTTTAGTCCTTACCCTGTTGAGCTTTGAAATACAGCAAAGATAAACAGGCCTACGTTACTCATTTTATTTGCATCGAACGTTTTTTCTTAGTTTTGGAGGGGTGCCATGGGTGTCTCAATTAAGTGGTTCTTCAGTGTTGTGGTGTCGTTGTGTGTGTCTTTTTCAGCAAATGCAGGACTATTCAAAATTTCTATTAACGATCTTGGTGGTTTAACACCTTCACAATCCAGCGCTTTTGATGATGCAATCGCTTATTGGGAGTCTTACCTAATAGGCGTTCAAAGCGAGTTTAATCACAATATTGTTATAGATGCGAGTGGCGTTGCACTTGATGGTGTGGGTGGCATATTGGGTAGTGCTGGCCCAACG
The DNA here is from genome assembly GCF_055755235.1 of Alteromonas sp. R7. Lineage (NCBI taxonomy): Bacteria > Pseudomonadati > Pseudomonadota > Gammaproteobacteria > Alteromonadales > Alteromonadaceae > Alteromonas > Alteromonas sp. R7. The sequence goes on from NZ_JBVTQX010000015.1 coordinate 14,155, forward strand.
GGTATCACTCAGCTACCAGACAGCACTTTTGTTTATGCAAATAAAGGCCGCATGCGTTTTGATACGGCAGACCTTGCTAGCTTAGAAAGTCGCGGTACGCTTTTTGATGTCATCGTACACGAGATGGCCCATGTAATTGGATTTGGAACATTGTGGACGACCGACTTTTTTATTGCGGGCAGCCAATCTAACTACGTCAGCGGTTCAGGGCGTTACACCGGAGAGTACGCTTTGGAAATTTATCGCCGCGAGTTTGTTGAAAACGCCACATTTATTCCTGTAGAACTGGGGGGAGGAGCCGGCACTGCCAACAGTCACTGGGACGAACCTTGGCCTGGTGGTTCATCAGATTTAATGACAGGGTATTTGGGGCCATATCCAATTTCGTTAAGTGATACCACTGTAGCGTCGTTTGCTGATATTGGCTATTTGACTACGGTTACTCATGCAGTAAGTGAAGCCGCAACGGTATGGCTATTTCTATTTTCAATGGGACTTGTTGTAAGAAGGCATCATCAAAGGTCAACAGGCGCTAGTACACGTCGTCTACAAATTTTTCAGGCGATGTCGGTCTAGCAGCGTCGAAGCGCTTGCGCAGAACAAAATGCTAAATCTATGCTGGGCGAATAATTTTGAGTGATAGTTTCTATCAATCAGTATGTGCACATATTTTTGGGATTTTTGGCTTATTCTAAAAACATGCGTTTAATGTACTTACAAGTCAAGCATTCCATTGGTAGAATCATGATAGAAGCTATCTATCATGATTAAGGTATTGGTCTTTGGATATTCGTCAGCTCCGGTTTCTGGTCGCGTTAGATGAGACGCAGCACTTCGGTAAAGCGGCTAAGTCGTGCAATGTTACACAACCCACGCTTTCTTCACGCCTTCATAATTTAGAAGATGAGCTTGGCATTCAGTTGGTGGCTCGCAACCACAGATTCCAAGGCTTTACGCCGGAAGGTGAAAGAATTTTGGCATGGGCAAGGAATATCTTAGCGGCGTGTGACGGATTACAAGCGGAAGCTGCATCGTGCAAAGGTGCCTTAGTTGGCCGACTTCGGATTGGTGCCGTTCCTCTAGCGAGTGTCGATCCTATCGACATTATTGACACCCTCTCAAAACAGCACAGTGCACTACAGTTTTCCTTACAAACACATAGCAGTGAGTATATCGTTAACGCGCTACACCGTAACGAGCTTGACCTGGGTCTTTGTTACCTTGAAGGCATGAGCGCGCAACACTTCCATATTTTGCCGTTTAAAGCTACACCAATGGTGTTGCTGTATCACCCTAATCATTACTGCTTTGAGCAAGATACCCTAAGCTGGCAGTCTCTTTCATCACTGCCACTTGGGTTATTAACACCTTCAATGCACTTTAGGCAGTCAATCACGTTAAACATGGCTAATGTGGGCGTGAACAATGAGCCTGTTATTGAATCAGACTCGGTTCATTGTTTACTGCAAGCAGTGAAAAAGGGGATGTGTTGTACGATCCTTCCAACCAACGTCGCAAAGGCCAATGATGATTTAGGGCTCGCCTATGTTACTGTTGACGATGGTAAAACCATTTCGCCTTTAGGGCTCATCATGCGAAAAGGCGAACCCAGCTCTCCCATTGCAAAGCAATGCTTTGAGTTTTTAAAAGGATATGAGGAGATTTTCAATAAAGGAGGCATATGCAGTGAGTAAAGTGAATACGACACTCATCGGTTTAGTGCTTGCGGGTGGTCAATCGCGTAGAATGGGGCAAGATAAAGCACTTATGCGTTATCAGGGCCGTACTCTCATCGATAATGCTTCGTTACTTTTACAGTCTGCGAGTTGCGATAAAGTGTTAATTAGCCGCAACGCGCCAGGCTTTTTGAATGACAAAATTGAAGATGCAGGTCCGCTTAGCGGAGTACATGCTGTTTTAGACGCACTATCTCAACCTGATAATCACAATGGCAATCCTTGTGAACTACTTGTTCTTCCCGTTGACATGCCGCAGATGACGCCCGAGCTTTTGAGAATATTAGTCTCGCGAGGGCGAGAGGCTGAAAAGGCATGTTATGTGGAAAAACGCTTTTTGCCTTTCTATTTACCCGTTACTCAGGACACCAAAGCCCTCTTAGCCAACTATCTAGTTGAGCAAAGTAAAAGACGAGTGGTAGGATTTTTAGAAATTCTCAATGCAGTTTCTCTTAAAGAAGGCGACCTCAAAAAAATAGCGCGTAAAGATGAAAGCGATAACAAAAAGCGTCTCGCAAATATGTCCAATGAAGATGGCGTAGAGTGGTTGAATGTGAATACTCCAGGTGATTGGCCACATGAAAAGTAACACTGAACAACACGCATTAGTTTTAGATGCTACACCCTATACTCAAAAGTTTGCCCTTGCCGAAGAAGTCGCTTTAAGCATTAGTTATAACGGTATTAATTATGCCGTAATGCTGATAACCCCAAACGACATTGAAGATTTCATTGTGGGCTTCAGTTTAAGTAACGACATTATCGAACATCCCCGCCAGCTTTACGGTATTGAATTGACGCATCACAAAGAACACATCAATGCGGAAGTTGAAATTGCCAATCAGGCGTTCTGGAAGTTAAAGGAAAATAAACGGCAATTGGCGGGGGCGTCGGGCTGTGGGCTCTGCGGTGTTGAGGCTTTAGACAACGCTTTGCCTCAATTGACGTCTATTGATGTATCGCCTTTGCCTGATGTGAGCTGGTTTAAAGGATTGCGAAGCCTTATATCTAATGCGCAAGCATTAGCTCAGCAGAGCGGTGCGGTACATGGAGCGCTCTACATTGATGCTAAGCGCAATGTGCTGGCATGCCGAGAAGATATAGGAAGGCATAATGCTTTTGATAAATTAATTGGTGCTATCACCACCAAAAAACTCTTTCAACCTGAAGGTATTGTTGTGCTCACAAGCCGCTGCAGTTTAGAGTTGGTTCAAAAAGCGATAAGAGCTAAATTACCTTTGGTAGTGACGCTATCTGCTCCTACAGCCTTATCAGTAAAGTGGGCAAGCCGTTACGGTCTCACCCTGATCCATGTACCTAAGTATGACCCTCCGAGAGCTTACGCACCGCAAGAAAAGTAGTGCGCAGCGAGCCAGTTAGAAACAAAGGGCCTGTACTGATAAGTACCGGATAAGCAACGAAAAGCTTACACCGCAGAGACTGCTATTCGGCCATCTGATTCAGATTTCGAAAGTTTGATCGCGATAAATTTCGATGTTGGTGTGAACGTGCCATCACCGTAACTTTCTAGTGGTACTAACGGATTGGTTTCGGGGTAATATGCTGCCGCTTGACCTTGCGGGATGTCGTAAGCCACCAACATAAACTGTTTAACTTGGCGTGTTTTGCCGTCGTTCCACATTGACGTAATGTCGACTTTATCGCCATCGTTAAAACCCAGCTTCTTAATGTCACGTTCATTGACAAACAGAACGTCCCGCGCGCCAAACACGTTTCTGTAGCGGTCATCCATACCATAAATAGTTGTGTTGTACTGATCGTGAGAGCGCAGTGTTTGTAAAATGAGGTCCGGCTCTTCACCTTTCGCAACGAGGTCAGCATTTAACAGTGAATCAGGCAGGGCGTTAGCAGCAAACTCGGCTTTGCCCGATGGTGTTAACCAGCGTCTCTCACCTGCTGCATTACCTAAATGAAAACCACCTGGTTGAGCGAGTTTGGTGTTAAAGTCTTTAAAACCGTCTATGGTGTCGGCAATGAGCTCACGAATATTGTCGTAATCGCTTATTAAGAAGTCCCAGTCTACCGGCGTGTTGCCTAACGTCGCCTTCGCGATACCAGCAATAATAGCGGGTTCAGAGCGAAGTTCGGGCGAGCTTGGCGGAAGTTGGCCATAAGAAATATGGACCATAGAAAACGTATCTTCCACAGTCACGCCTTGTTGCCCGCTAGCCTGCATGTCAATTTCAGTACGTCCCAAGCAGGGTAATATAAGCGCGTCTTTACCTGTGGTTAGGTGAGAACGATTTAATTTGGTGGCGATATGAACGGTTAAGTCGCATTGTGACAGCGCAGCGTGAGTACGCGGCGTATCTGGCGTCGCCTGGGCGAAATTACCGCCTAAGCCGATGAAAACTTTGGATTCACCACTTTCCATAGCCTGGATAGCTTGAATCGTATTGTGACCTCTTTCTCGTGGAACGGCGAAGTTAAACTTGTTCTCTAGTGCGTCAAGCAATGCTTTGGGGGGTACTTCGTTAATACCCACAGTTCTATCCCCCTGCACATTGCTGTGGCCACGAACGGGAGAAAGCCCTGCACCAGGCTTGCCCACGTTTCCTCGTAGTAGTTGTACGTTCACTATTTCCTGAACCGTAGCGACTGAGTGCTTGTGTTGGGTGATCCCCATTGCCCAGCACATGATCACCCGTTCTCCACGTTTGTACATGGTTGCCGCGTGACGTATTTCGTCTTTTGATAAACCGCTCTGCGCTTCAATATGCTCCCAGTTCGTCGCTGCAACGGCACTCAAATAGTCGTCCATTCCATTGGTATGTGCGTTAATAAAGTCGTGGTCGAAGACGGGAGGAGCATTGTTTGCTTTGGCTTCTTGTTCCCAAGTTAACAGCCATTTAGCGATGCCGCGCATAACCGCCATGTCACCACCAAGAGCAGGCCTGAAATAGGCGGTATTGGTTGGCTCAGAGCCATTGGTTAGCATTTCAACGGGATGCTGCGGGTTTTGAAATCGTTCAAGCCCACGCTCTTTTAACGGGTTGAAGCATACCACTTGCGCCCCTCTTCGTACTGCTTCACGAAGAGGTTCTAGCATGCGAGGGTGGTTAGTTCCCGGATTTTGGCCGATAACAAAAATGGTGTCTGCTTTTGCAAAATCATTGAACGTAACTGTGCCTTTGCCCACGCCTATCGTAGGTTTCATTCCTTGCCCCGACGCTTCGTGGCACATATTTGAACAATCGGGAAAATTATTTGTGCCAAATGCGCGTACGAATAACTGATATAAATAGGCGGCTTCGTTACTCGCCCGCCCGGAGGTATAAAACTCCGCCTGATGAGGGGAATGTAACCCCTTCAAGTGTTTGGCAATAAGTGCGAAGGCATCGTCCCATGATACTGGTTCGTAATGGTCTGCTTGAGCATTGTAGCGCATAGGGTGGGTGAGTCTCCCTTGTGACTCAAGCCAGTAGTCGGTGTGCTTTTTCAGTGAGCCGACCGAATACTTTGAGAAAAATGTTGGGTCTACATAGCGACCGGTAGACTCCCAATTCACTGCTTTAGCACCATTTTCACAAAACTTTACTAAACCACTTTCTGGTGATTCACCCCACGCACAGCCTGGGCAGTCAAAGCCTTTGTCTTGGTTCGTCTTGAGCATGGCTCGTAGATTCTTAAGTGGCTTTTCGCTTTGGATCCAGCTCTGGGTTACACTCTTTAGTGCTCCCCATCCGCCAGCGGGTTTGTTGTACGTTTTGATGTTACGCTTATCACTCATGTTCTGCCCCTGTGTCTACGCGGGCATTTGCCCTTGTCTAAAAAACCTAACCAAGACTTTCTGTCTAAAAAGCGTAACCATTCTGGTTACGGTATTCCAATTGATTACGCTAACTAGATGATAGGGTTCATCAATTAACCGCTTATTTCCAGTCGCCTGTCTTTAGTGCATAGGGGGACATGTCTGTAATCTCATGGGAGTAGGGATACACACCCGAAATATGTGTTACCGAGAGTACCGAAAGAGACACAAAGCGCTCTGCACCTTCAAATGCGGTTATATTCGATTCGAGGGATTCGATACTCGCCTTTGCTTTAATAAACATAAGGTCACCTGTTTCATTATCCCAAAAACACAGACCGACGCGTGGGTCTAGTAGGATGTTGCCCAAGGTATTAAAGAATTTATTACCGCTAAAATCGGGAAAGATTAACGAATTCCCTTCCACTTTAACAAAGCCTGCTTTGCCCCCCCTGTGAGAAACGTCTAGCCCTTCATTCGCTGCATGGCCTAAAGATTTATGTCGTGAGGCAATAAAAAACGTTTCAGCCCTTGATATTAGCAAGCGTGCACTTGAGGTGAGCACATTCGATGTTGAAGTAAAAAATGTAGAATCACCGGCCCCTATTGTGTTTTTCATTGGGGCAGTCTGAACGGCACGTTGTTTTTTGACTGTGGTTCGTTTGTGAATGTATTGGGGGCAGTTACCGAAACTTTGATCTACCAATACCGTAAGGTTTTCATTAGTTGCGTGACTTATCGTACCGTTCAACCGATTTCTTCGCCTTGTAGCGTATTCAATACCGACGATTCCAATTTTGCTGCCTGAAGTCACGTCGAGATTTAACGAGTGTTGCATCATATTCCAAACTTCTACTGGTAGGCTAAAGCGTAATTGGGTAGCAGAGGGACTTTCTATGAAATCTCCTTCTCCCCAAACAGGCGTGGCTACAGGGTGGCCTTTTTCGTCTACCAAGGCGAAAACAGTGAACGGACTGGATGTAAAGAACTGCCTGTGTTGTTCCGGCATAAAGCTACGGATAAAACCATTCGTCCGCTCACCGATTTCCCTGTCAATTTCCAGCTTTTTTTGCAGTGCAATTTCGCCTTGATGAAACGCTGGGTTCAAGGATGATAGCTTAGGTAGAGACATAACGACCTCAATTAACTATGCGGACTGGTATTGCGCGCTGGTGCGATGTCAGACGCTGGCATTGGGACAAAATTATCCAGACTCTCAACCGCATTTATCCAGGCATTGATAAGAGGAAACTTGGACAACGATATTCCTCCTTCAGGGGCATGAGCTATATACGAATACATGGCGATGTCTGCTGCGGTAACGTGTTCGCCAACCAAAAAAGCACTTACCGTGTTTCCTAGATGAGCCTCCATGTTTGCAAGTAACGTCTCGCTGGTGGCTAGTACTGTGGGCACATGAATAGTTGCTCCAAATACGTATTCTAATCGCGCGGCGGCCGGCCCTTTAGCAAGTTCACCCGCTGAGACTGATAGCCAGCGTTGAATTAGCGCTTTTTCTTTGGCGTCCTTTCCTAGCCAATAGTCACTGTCTGCGTATGCGTGGATCAAATAAACCAGAATGGCATTGGAGTCAGCCAAAGTGATATCACCGTCTGTTATCACGGGAACTTGTTTAAACACGTTAAGTGAGCTGAATCGATCACTCTTGTGCTCGCCTTTGGCCATGTCAGGCTCAACGGTTGTGAAAGGGATGGCATTCAGTGCCATAAACAATGAAACCTTGTGGCAGTGGCCAGATTTAGGGTTTTGAATCAAAACAATAGGGCTTTTTGGCAATGTATTGCTTGTTGGATTCGTCATAAATTCATCCTCTCAATAGAAATGGTTAGTTGGGTGTTATTATCAACATTGTTTACAGCTCAAGCTCGGACAGAGTGGGAAAATCGTCAGGGCGTCGTTCGCCATCCCACGTGAACTTTCGGTCACTTTCTGAAATAGGATGTTCGTTGATACTGGCAATACGTTTTTCCATTAGGCCATCAAGGTTGAACTGCCAATTTTCATTACCGTAAGCTCTATACCATTGACCAGAATCGTCCTTGTACTCGTATGCAAAGCGCACTGCTATGCGGTTTGCGTTGAATGCCCATAGCTCTTTTACTAATTTATAGTTGAGCTCTTTGTTCCACTTTCTCGTCAAAAAACTCACTATTTGAGCACGTCCTTCAATAAATTCTGCTCGGTTGCGCCAACGGCAGTCAAAGGTATAAGCACCTGCAACTTTTACCGCATCTTTGGTGTTCCATGCGTCTTCAGCAAGGCGCACTTTTTGCGCTGCGGTTTCAGGTGAAAAGGGGGGAAGCGGTGGTCTCATAAATAACTCCTGTAGGCATTGGGCTGTAGTGTAAAAACGTTAACCTGAACGAAAACGTGTAAAAAGCTGATAGCGATACTAGAACTTTCCTTTTATTTAATAATTAGCTATTTTTGAAATTTATAATTTCATTGAGTGAAATAATATGGACAAGCTTTTGTGCATGAGAGTGTTTGCAGAGGCTGCTAAGTCGGGAAGCTTTGTAGGAGCTGCAGACGCGATGTCGATGTCAGCGCCTGCGGTTACTCGGTGTATTGCACATTTAGAGGCACAGTTAAATACTCGACTTTTTCATCGCACAACGCGGCAAGTGAAGTTGAGTGAGGTTGGTGAACATTACCTTATTCATGTTTCACGTATACTGGCAGATATTGAGCAAAGTGAAGCTGCTGTGTCTGGCATTGACTTGGTGCCCAGAGGTGAGCTTAACATCACGGCACCAATTTTGTTCGGCGAACGTTATGTAACGCCAATAATATCCCAATTTCTTAAGGACTATCCCGACATTAGGGTTAACGGGCATTTTCACGACGATGTGGTGAATCTAATTGATAGCAATATGGATGTAGCAATACGTATAGGTAACCCGAAAGACTCTTCGCTTTATGGTGTTACGGTAGGATACGTACGGCGTGTAACCTGTGCGGCGCCTAGCTACTTGGCGAGTAGCCCGACCATAAAAAAGCCAGAAGATTTAAAACGGCATAGTGTGCTTTATCCGACGCGCTTTAACGAGCCAGCGGTATGGACGTATCACAAAAACGGTAGACCTATTGCCATTAAGCTCACACCTCGTTTTCAATCCAACCAAAACAGAGCGGCTATTAACGCCGCCATTGCAGGCGTTGGGGTTGTTCGGTTGATGTCCTATCAGGTTGCAGAAGCACTTAGAAGTGGTGATTTGGTAAGTTTGTTAGAAGATGTGGAAGACAAAAAGTTGCCTATACAGGTGGTAAGTGTTGAAGGGCGTAAGAACCTTACTAAGGTTAAAATGTTCATTGACTATGTAAAGGCAGGGTTGGCGAACAACGAGTATCTTAACCCTAGGGCCTGAATAATCCAGAGTATCTTGACCTACGCGTGTGGTGCTCAGGCTGTAGCATAAGTTGTGAGTAAAATGGGTTGCGTTACACTAAACCAATCGTTATCGTCGCAGAGATTTTAAAGTCAGCATTTTAAAATTGGCATCTTAAAATTTGTATTTTGACATCTATAACTTTAACAGGATCTGTTAAAGGCGCTACTCAAACGTTAATAATAAAAAATCATCGAGGCAACATGGTTTCCTGGCAATCACTTACATTTAATGAACTGACTAATCATCAACTCTTCGACTTGCTCAAGCTGCGTGTCGATGTTTTTGTCGTTGAGCAAAACTGTGCCTATCCGGAGCTTGACGAAAAAGACCGCCATCCAAAAACTCATCATTTAATGGGGTTTCAAGATAACAAATTGGTAGCGTGTGCACGATTACTTGGCGAAGGGGTAAGTTATCCATCGGTGAGTATCGGTCGAGTAGCTACCAGCGAAGCTTTCAGAGGTAAAGGGGCGGGCAGAGCACTTATGCGTGAAGCCATTGATCATTGTGAGGCGTTATGGCCAGGCTGTGAGATTGAAATTGGCGCGCAAGAGTATTTAAAACGGTTTTATGAAGGTTTTGGGTTTGAAGCCACCTCGACTATGTACTTGGAAGACGATATTCCTCACATCGATATGAAAAGAGCAGGCACGGCAACAGCGTAGCTCAGTGCCTAGCTCGAAATATTGGTTGGCATGACCTTTTAAGGCCCAGGCGTTTAACCTAATAATTATGTTTACCCGTGCCAACCGATAAGCTGTGCTTTTATGTGCACCTAGATACCATCAACCCTAACGCTTATTTGGCATCGGGTAATTGGGAGACTAATTCATCTAGTCCGCTTACCACCGTGTCAGGCGCTATTGCTAACGGGTAAAGTACCTTACCGGGGCGTGCAATGAACGCGGCTTGCCAGCCTGCCTGTTTAGCACCAGCAATATCCCAACCGTGTGCCGCCACTAACATAGCGTCTTCTGCTGCTATACCCATTTTTTCAATAGCCCACTCATACGTGCGAGTATCGGGCTTATATAAGTTAATGTCTTCAACACTTAGTCGCTCGTCGAAATAGGACAAAAGATCAGCATTCTTAAATTGGGTATATACGCCTTGATTAGACGAGTTGGTAAGGCTTACTAGTTTATAACCCTTGTTTTTAAGTGCCTGTAAGCCATCGCGCACGTCAGGATGGGGTGGTAGGCTTCGCAAAGGCGTGACAATTGCCGTTTTCGCTTGCGCTTTGGTCAATTCAATACCTTCAATTTCAGCCACCATCAGCAAGGAGGCAACGCCAATTTCTCCAAAGGTATGAAAGCGGCCAGTCGTTGAATCAACCAGTGAATGATGCAGCATAGTAGAGAACCACAGTGGCAACAAATCATCTCGACCGCCCAAGGCTTCGCCTACCGAGCTGCGCATGGCGGTGAGGTCAAGCAAGGTCTCATTAACATCGAAAAAGATAACCTTTGGTGCTCGCAATTCCCGTGCAGACATTGCTGTATTCTTATCAGGCTGCGCGGCACCTCTGGTGTCTGTCTGAGCGAAGACTGGTGATGACAATAGACTAATGCCTACAGCGGTTGCGCAACATAGCCTTGAGAGTAATGAAGAAGGTGAGCGAGCCATAATTATCCTTTATAAAATTTGAACGAGTGTTCAAATTAGGCGGGATAACACATGAATGCAATAGCTAATGAGACGAAACGACTATTTTCTGGTGGTCAACCGATAGCCGTTGCCTCTCAGAGTTTCAATAAATATGGCATCACTGCTGTGAAGCTTTTGTCGCAGCCTACTGATATACACATCAACAACATTAGTTAGCGGATCGCTGTGACTTCGCCATACTCGACTTAATATGCGTTCTCGAGACAGCACTTTTTCAGCATTTTCTGCGAAGTAGTAGAGCATGTCGTATTCTAGTTTGGTGAGCGAAATCTCTTCCCCAGACAATGTCGCAATACGTGACTCGTCATCGATGTTTAACGGTCCGATGGTGAGGCCTAATTGGGTAACCGGTGTATTCGTCACTCTTCGGCTTAAGGCCGTTATGCGCGCAAGTAGTTCGTCAAAGTCAAATGGCTTGCACAAATAGTCATCCGCGCCTTGTTTTAAACCATTCACGCGCTCGCGCACTTCGTCCACCGCGGTTAGCAACAAAACCATAGGGGCATGGGGAAGCGACTTGATTGCGGGCAGCAGCTCTACGCTATCTTCATCACCAAACATGCGATCAAGTACAATAATAGCAGGGGCTTCATGGCGAATGCGCGTGACTAAGTTGTGTAATGCCGACTCTTCGATGCACTCAAAACCTTCAGCGCTTAAGCCTCGTGATAGAAAGCGTAGCAAGGGGGCTTCGTCATCAGAAATAAGAATTTTCATTGTTGTTATGATCCTAGTCGTTCGATGTTACTTAACGGTTGTTATTAATCTAAGGACGTCGCATGGTCTTGTAAAACTGGCAGCGTCAACGTGAACTGCGAGCCTTTACCTAATGTGGAATGCGCACTCAATGTACCGCGGTGGGCTTCTGCTATCGCTTTAGCGATAGACAAACCTAGCCCCATTCCATTGCCTTTGCGCTTTAACCTAACGAAGCGTTCAAAAACGTGCTGCAAATCACTTGAAGAAATGCCTTCACCGCTATCAATGACCGATACATTGATATTCGGGCCTTCGCTCTCAACGCGCAGCACAATGGGCGTATCGGGATAAGAATATTTGTGCGCGTTTTCGATAAGGATGGTCAGTACCTGCGCAATTCTGTCTTTGTCGATGAGCACTTGGACCTCAATATTGGCAAGCCATTTAAGATCTAAGTCTCTTGGCTTTGTGAGCTTTTGCCATAACGCCATATTTTGTGTAAGAAGGTTATGTAAGTCAGATTTAACCAGATCTACAGTAAATTCGTGCATCTCGGCACGCGCTAGCAGCAGCAAATCATCAACCAACTTACTTAAGTTCACGGCTTGCTCAAGTATGGTTTCTAGCGTTTCTTTATAAATCTCGTTGCTAGCCGCAGCCTGCCTAAGGGTTACCTGCGCTTCGCCACGAATAATGGTTAACGGCGTGCGCAATTCGTGACTTACATCAGCCATAAATTGTCGGCGCTTTGCGTCCAGCTGAGTGAGTTTATTGTTGGCTTCTTTTAAAGCCCGGGTTCGGCTCTCCACTTCAAACTCTAAGTGCTTACGATGGGCATCAGCCTGGTCTTCGTGTTCTTGTAGTCGCGCTATCATCGAATTTAGTGCTTTGACCAAGTCAGTAAATTCGCTATCCAGGGTTTCAGGCAATCGATAGTGGTAGTTTCCCGAGGCAATGGCATCGGTACCCGTGCGAATAACTGTAAGCGGCTGATACAGGGCATTGAATAGCCAATAACAACCCAGCAGAATGAAAGGACAGGTGATAAGGCCTAAACTGATAGTAAACCACACAATGCTGCTGTTTAGCGTTTCAATGCTAGCGTTAATGCGCGATACAACGCCTGTTTGGCGGTTTACTGCAGAGTTGATGGCCTCCCTAAACTGGTTGTCGATAGTTACTTCAAGTAATGTTTGAAGGCGCTGCTGTTGATTAAGTGGAGTACTGTCATTACTTAGCGCAATAGCTCTAAACTCTTCCACAATGCCTTGAATCAGCGCTTCAAGTTCATCGGTATCTTCAACACTTCCTAATGTTGCCTCAAGCCCTAGTGCTTCGCGTTGGGCAAGTTCCAGAGATTTTATACGGTTCAACGAGTTTTCTATTTGTTGTTGTTTGTTTCTCACTTTCGCTTGGTTCGCATTCTTGCCAAAAATAAGCTCATCGGTTAGCTGTTTGAAAAGCCTGTAGGAAATACTTGATAACTGCTGGTGCTCTGACAGCAGGGATTGAGCGAGTTGAGCTTGCGCTAAGTTAGTGCGCGTTAAATGCGCAGATACGGCTGCACTGGCTAAAGCAATCAACAGAATAAAAGTGGAAAGTAGCCCAAAAAGGTAGAGTTTACGTTTGTACATTGGCAGCAGCGTTATGATTATTTGTCACTATATACGCTAAACGTAATTTAATGGTGCAGTTTCACGGCAATAAAATAGTAAGTCTGAGCAGATGGGCTACCAGCGACATGTCGTCTGAATTGGTGTAAAAATAGAACGTAAAAAAGGGCGAGAGAGAGAAAAGTACGTTCATAAAAGTCGTGATCACTATGAAAACGTAATCGTTTAAGCCGTGCGCTCAAGAATAGACAAGGCAATATCTGTTTGATATTGGAGCTCTTCATCTATTTTCCAGTGTTTGGGGCTCCAACCCGCTAAGAACCGATAAAAGTCAGCGCAGGCGAAGGGGTACAGGTACTTCCATTCAGCAATGATAAGCGCAATATCAGCACGCTTGAAACAAGCCGAGCTATCATTGTTAGCCAATCGAGTGTGTAGCGCATCTTCGAGCGCTTGAAAGTAGGTATTGAGCAGTGCATCACGATGCTTCATGTGGGTTTGGGTTGATAGTGCACTGCCCAAAAAATACGCCACGTCCTTTATGCCTGCGCCATAACCCACGTACTGAAAGTCGACAGCTGCACAGTCAGAAAAATCTTCGGTAAAACAAAAGTTAGCCACTTTAGCATCGCCGTGCACCAAAGTGTGATAGTGAGCGTTGCCTAACGTGGTAGATATATCGACAGCATGTTGCTTTAGTAATCCATCCGACATGGCGTTGAACTCATCTTCACGGGTTGCCAAGTGCCAATAAGTGCCTTCAGGCCATAATTGTAAACTTTGGCTATCAAATTCATCTCTTACATTGACAAAGCGTGCATGAAAGTTGGCAAGCCATTTTAGAACAGTGATGCATTGCTCAGCGGTAAGTGAAGAGGCCGTGCGAGAATAGCCGCTGTGTGCTAAGTCTTCCATAACAAGAAGGGAGGCTTCGCCCTGTTGGCTGTGCCCTAAGTATTTAGCTGTACGGCACGACGCATCGGTTTGGACTTGAACGTCGCTATAAAAACAGTTCTCTACCTTAAAAGATTGGCACTTACGGTTGTGGCTAGCTTCACCATTCCAGCCTTTAGGGTGTGAGAGCCTGTGTGGCGGAGTGGCGCATTTCACAACTACTTTTAGCGCTGCTTCGTCTCCACCTTGTTGCGCGCCAAGTGGGTTTTGTTGAGCTTGGTGATACTGGCTTTCTTGGAAAGGGCTTCTCTCGTCCTGGTTCTTTGAAAAAGTATTATTAGGATAGCCCAAAGTGGCACGAAAGCACGCTCCGTAGCCACTCCAAAGAGGTTGAATCATTTGTGTGTCTAATACTTTCGCGTTACATACTTGGCTTAACCAATCTATATACTGCTGGTTTACCGTATCTGACATTTTATTCTCAACTCGGACTCGATGTTAAACGTACACTAACAAACAAAAAAGCCGCTCGAAAGCGGCTTTTACGTCAATTAGCTAGTAGTGCAATAGCGACTGAAAATTATTCAGCCACTGCTGCTACTTCGGCAACGTCATCTACCGACTGAGGAAGCGTTGTTACTGCTGATGCACGTGACGTTACGTGCGACATCGCTGCAGTTTTACCCGATACTGCGAGTGCAGGTCGTGTGTCGTCAGCTTTAGCGGTAAGCGCTACATCAACAAATGCGTCGTTTACTGCTGCAGGCAATGCCATAGGGTGCGATGCACCACGCTTTCCTTTGCCACTCGCTGCTAGGCTCGAAGAAGGCGCTGCTGTTGTTTCAGCTTTTTCTTTAGCCGCTGGCGTATCTGCTTTCGCTTCTTGTACCTGTGCTTCTGGTTCTGCAACTACAGGTGCGTCAGCCAAGTTTATTTCAACTTGCTCTGGCGATGCTGTTGCTTCGTCTTTAGCTTCTGGCGCCGTATCAGCTTGCGTTGTTTTAGCTTGAACTGCCGGTTCCGTTTGTGCTGCCGGAGCCGTTTCTTCAACGTTGCTTTCTTGCACTGAAGTTTGAGCTTCTTTAGCCGGTTTAGCTTCAGTTGTCGCGTTATCGTCTGCTGACGTTACTTCATCAGTTGAGTCTACAGCTTCCGAAGGTTTATCGTTCGCTGACGGCTCTGCATCCGCTGAAGGTTCTGCATCAAACTGAAGTTCGTCCTGAACGGCTTCAACGTCAAGCTTTGCTTTCTCTTGCTTAGAAACAGGTTGCTCTTCAGCTGGCGCTAGTTGCCCAGGCTCTTTTGCTTGTGTTTCTTCGACAACAGGTGCATCTGTCTTAGCTGTCGCTTCAACTTCTGCTTCTGGCTGCTGCGGTGACAACTCACCAGGCTGTTTAGCTTGCGTGTCTGAATCGTCAACTTGCTGCGACTCTTTCTTACGACGCTGACCAGCCGCACGAACGTGACGTGGAGAGCGGCGTGAACGGCCACGGCCTTCACGTTTTTGACCATGCTCTTCACTGTTAGCGTCGGTATTTGCATCAGTGCCGTTAACGGAATCACTAGTTACCGCTGATGAGTCATCTTCACCCTTAACTGCATCCGATACTGGCTTCGCTTCAGCAGGTTTATCCGCTGGCTTTTGCGCGGCTTTGGCGGCTGGCTTTTGCTCATCCTTCTTCTGTTCAGCAGTGTTTTCAACCGGTGACTCTGCTTTCGGCGCTTTAGGCTTGGCGTCAGCTTTAGCTTTGTGCTGCACTGGCGCTTCTTTGGCTACTGGTGTGGCCTGCGCTTCGCTTTGTTCAGCAGTATTCACCGCGTTGTCATCTTTCTTCACACGAACGCTGCGGCGTTTATCACGACGTTTTCTACGTTCAGCAACTTCACGCTTCTTCTGTGCTTGGTTTTCTTGCTGCTCGCCATCTTGCTTTTCGTGCTTAGGCTTTTGTTGCTCATCGCGTGGTTGCTGTGCCTTACGAGGCTTACGACCTTTGTTATTGCGCTTATCATCTTGATCTTGACGCTGGTCTCGCTGCTGATCGCCGCGCGGTTTGCGATTATCCTGCTGCTCACCATCGCGGTTCTGGTCTTTACCTTGAGACTGATTGCCACGACGATTGTTCTTGTTG
This sequence comes from Alteromonas sp. R7, assembly GCF_055755235.1. NCBI lineage: Bacteria > Pseudomonadati > Pseudomonadota > Gammaproteobacteria > Alteromonadales > Alteromonadaceae > Alteromonas > Alteromonas sp. R7. The sequence goes on from NZ_JBVTQX010000015.1 coordinate 30,079, forward strand.
CGCGGCTTGCGGCGACGGTCGTCATTATTGCGGCTGCGGTTGTTTCTATTTTTATTACCAGACTGTGGCTTCTTGTCTTTATTAGTTTCTTCTTCGCTTTCGCTACCGAATAAATCACTAATCCATTTGCCAAATCGGGCAAATAGTGAAGGTACATCGTCGGCTTTCTTTGCTGTTTCTTCTTTTGGCGCAACTACAGGTGCAGCCGTTGGTGCAACAAGGCCTTTCAGTGCTGGCTCTTCGCGCTTAACCGGTGCAGAAGTCGTTGTTTCCGTCTCAGCTTCTACCGCAGGCATTAACTCTACGTCGTAACTCGCTTCAGATATAACGTCATCTGGACGTCTGCGTAATACCTGGTAGTGCGGTGTATCTAGATTCGCGTTAGGAATAAGTAACAAGTCAACACCGTGGCGCTTTTCTAGAAGCTGAATAGACTTACGCTTTTCGTTAAGTAAATAAGTCGCAACTGGAACAGGCAACTGTGCTTCAATTTGCCCTGTGTTTTCTTTAATGCTCTCTTCTTCCAAAATACGAAGAATAGACAGTGCCAAAGACTCAGTGCCACGAATGGTACCGTGACCAGAACAGCGAGGACACACGTGATGCGCTGATTCGCCTAAAGAAGGGCGTAAACGCTGGCGAGACATTTCCAAAAGGCCAAAGCGAGAAATGCGACCCAATTGCACTCGTGCTCTGTCGCTTCTCACCGCGTCTTTCATGCGGTTTTCAACTTCACGTTGGTGACGTACTGGCGTCATATCAATGAAGTCGATTACAACCAATCCACCTAGGTCACGAAGACGCAGTTGACGGGCAATCTCGTCCGCCGCTTCTAGGTTTGTGTTAAGCGCTGTCTCTTCAATATCACCACCTTTTGTTGCACGGGCAGAGTTAATATCTATAGAGGTTAGTGCTTCTGTTGGGTCGATAACAATTGAGCCGCCAGAAGGCAAACGCACTTCGCGTTGGAATGCAGACTCAATTTGGCTTTCGATTTGGTAGTGACTAAATAACGGCACTTCACCACGATAGAGCTTTACGCGATTTGCAAAGTCAGGGCGTACTAATTGAATGTGCTGTAAAGCTTGCTCATAAATACTGGTTTTATCGATAAGGATTTCGCCAATATCGCGACGTAGGTAGTCGCGGATAGCACGAACAATTACGTTACTTTCCTGGTGAATCAAGAAAGGGGCTTCACGTTCTTCAGCAACGCTAGAGATAGCTTCCCAATGGGTAAGCAAGACTTTTAAATCCCATTCTAGCTCTTCGTAAGATTTGCCAACGCCCGCAGTGCGAACAATCAAACCCATACCTTCAGGAAGGTCCAATTTGCTTAGTGACTCTTTAAGCTCTGTACGCTCGTCGCCCTCTATTCGGCGTGAAATACCGCCAGCGCGAGGGTTGTTTGGCATAAGTACGAGGTAACTGCCTGCAAGCGATAAGAATGTAGTTAATGCAGCGCCTTTTTGACCGCGCTCTTCTTTATCAATTTGAACAATTACTTCTTGGCCTTCTTTAATCACATCTTTGATGTTAGGGCGGCCTTCGAATTTGTAACCTTTAGGGAAGTAAGTGCGGGCAATTTCTTTGAGGGGTAGGAAGCCATGGCGCTCTGCACCGTAGTCAACAAAAGCAGCTTCTAAGCTGGGTTCAACGCGGGTAATTTTACCTTTGTAAATGTTCGCTTTTTTCTGCTCGTGTCCTGGACTTTCTATATCTAAATCATACAACCGTTGCCCATCGACAAGAGCAACGCGCAACTCTTCTTGCTGAGTTGCATTAATTAACATTCTTTTCATTGTATCTAACTCTGTTTTCGTACAGCCGTTAAGACACAAAATTAAAGTGACATGTGCAAACCCTCACCGTGCAACCTCACGGCTGGACGGGGACCTTGTTGTAACGTCGCATTATCCCTGGTGGGCAAACACTCACGCGAATAAACAAGCGCCTTTATCTTAAGCGCAAACCCATACGATCGTGAATTGACACGTATAATCGTACAGATGCATTCATGTTCACACTGCTTTAAGGATGTCGGGAGCGACTAGCCCTTATTACTCATTTCATTTTTTCAAGCGGCATCATTTTTGCCACTCAATTGTCATTTAATTCTGTTAGCTAAACGGCAAACTTATTTTATGTTCGCAAGCATGGCCTCGCTTTTTACGGCAGTGTAGTCGTTGCCTCTCTCGCGGGGTCGGTATGAATGTGTTATTTCATCGAACACTTATCATTGCTGATGTCACCGACGCTCAAACCATGCTTTTATCGTTTACAAGTTAAAACAACACACTCAGATGCGTGCTGATTTTCGGTCTTGTTGTTGTTTTTATAACGCTGTGTTTCACATTGTTAAAGTGCGGCAACGAAATGCCTGTTCCACACCTTTCTTTTTACGTGAATTTAATCGTGTTAAAAACATCGATAATTATCGCACTAAAAGTCAAATTTTAGCAAGGAAAGCGAATGAATAAATCCCATAAATTGAGATGTTAAATACAGAAAACATGCGCTTTGGATAAAAAGTATGCGCAAAGGTGGGTTTTCTAAGTCCTAGCTAAGCGCTGATATAATAATTATTTAGTAAAACGTAACTTTCAGTATGTTGGGCACTTTGCAATAGGGTATAATGCTTCTATGAAAGAAGAAGCTCCCCAAAAAGTACGTTTTGTAACGGTTGAAGCCGACTTGGCTGGTCAACGTATCGATAATTTTTTGCGCACCCAGCTAAAAGGTGTGCCGAAAAGCATGATTTATCGCATTTTGCGCAAAGGTGAAGTGCGGGTGAATAAAGGTCGTGTTAAGCCTGAATATAAGTTACAAGCCGACGATTTAATCAGAATTCCACCGGTTCGCGTGTCGGAAGGTGCGCCTGCGCCATCGCCAAAGCTCGATAAAATTGCATCATTAGAGTCGCATATCCTTTTCGAGGACGACCGTATACTTGTTATCAACAAGCCATCGGGAATGGCAGTTCATGGAGGAAGTGGCTTGAGTTTTGGTTTAATCGAAGGCTTAAGAGCCTTGCGTCCCGATGCCAAATTTATGGAATTGGTACACCGATTAGACCGTGACACGTCGGGCTGCATTTTAATTGCTAAAAAACGTTCTGCCCTTCGCCACATGCATGAGCAGCTTCGCACTGGCAAAATGGACAAGCGATATAATGCGCTAGTTGCAGGTGAGTGGCCTAAAACCCGATTTAAAGTTAAAGCGCCGCTTCGTAAAAATGTGCTGCAATCGGGTGAGCGCATGGTAAGTGTAAGCGACGATGGGAAACCGTCAGAAACTCGCTATCGCATATTAGAGGAATACGCGGGTGCAACCTTGGTTGAAGCGTCGCCTATTACAGGTAGAACCCACCAAATTCGCGTTCACTGTTTGCATGCGGGTCATCCTATTGCTTGTGACCCAAAATACGGTGATGCGGATTTCGACGCGGCAATGCGCCAAAAAGGACTGAACAGACTGTTCCTTCACGCGCGCAGTATTTCACTGCTGCACCCAGCGACTGAAGAGCGCGTAACATTTACCGCGCCATTAGACGACACTCTCTCAAATACACTTAAAGCGCTGTAAGTTATGCATTCAAAAAAACAGGCTGTGGAAACACAGCCTTTCATTTCGTTAGATAAAACACTGCCTAAGTACAAACTTGTTATCTTCGATTGGGATGGCACGCTCATGGATTCGGCGGCAAAAATTGTTAGCTGCATGCAGCTTGCTGCAAAGCAGTGTGATATGCCTGTTCCTACCTACGACGAAGTAGGTCACATTATTGGTATAAGTTTAAAGCCTGCCATTAAACAGCTTTTTAATATCAAAGACGATGAGTTAGCCGAGCGTTTAGTCGCCGCCTATAAAGAGGCATTTGTCACTCGCGATACAACGCCGTGTCCTTTGTTTGATGGCGTTGAACAGTTACTTAGCAATTTGAAAGAAGCGGGATGCACATTGGCCGTTGCGACAGGTAAAGCGCGCCGCGGTCTTGATCGAGCGTGGGCACAAACAGGGACGGGTCCTTTCTTTAGTGCGTCACGTACCGCCGATGAGGCAGAATCTAAGCCTTCGCCCGACATGCTGCTACAGTTACTTGATGAACTTAGTGTAAAAATAGAAGACGCCGTTATGATTGGTGACACAACCTACGACATGCAAATGGCGAAAACGATTGGTATGGATAGGATAGGTGTGTCATACGGTGTACATGCGCAGGTTCATTTAGAAGCGTTGTTACCTGTAGCACTTGTACACTCTATAAGTGAACTAGAAACAGCGCTATTCAAATAGCGCTGGTTTGTAGCACTGCTTTGATACAACTGCTCTGACAGAATTAGTGGCTTACTGTGCAGCCATTGCTAATAAATCGACATCGAAGTGTGCGCCCAGTAATTCATTCAGCAGCATTATCGGAAGACCGATTAAACTGTTAGGGTCGCGGCTTTCTATTTTATCGAACAGTAATACACCCAAACCTTCGCTTTTAAAACTGCCGGCGCAATCGAATGGTTGCTCTTTATCTACATAGGCGCGAATGGCAGTTTCACTGTTATGCCGAAAGAAAACGCGTGTTTCATCTACCTGCGTTATCGTTTTATTGGCGCTAGGTTGGTGAAGGCAAAGTGCAGTATAAAATGACACTTGCTTACCTTGGCATGCCATTAGCTGGTTTACTGCATTTTCTGACGTGCCAGGCTTGCCAAGTAGCTGCGGGCCTGCATCGGTTTGTACCAAAGCTACTTGATCGCTACCAATAATAATGGTGTCGCTATTTACCTTTTCTAATTCAGCGGCAACCTTGTGCGCCTTTTGTTCGGCTAAACGTAAACTCAATGCAGTAGGGCTTTCGTTCGCAAAGGGCGTTTCGTCAATATCTGGTGCGTGGTTGTCTACCTGAATACCAATGTTGGCGAGTAACATTTTTCGGTATTGCGATGATGAGGCTAGAACAAGGGAGGCCACAATTACTCCTTTTATAAAATCAATATGTTGCGTACTTTCAGTTAGTAGTACAATGTTACATTATCACTGCGTACCACATACAGCGTTTTATTGTAGGTTAAAACGCAATTTTGCTTTGACAGGAAGGGGTTGACCCTATATCATGCGCGCCCTATGCAGAAAGTGAAACTCCCTCATTCGGTTGAACCGACTAAAAGTGCCATGAAACGTTCCGATTACCGGGGCGTGATTGCGTCTAAAGATATGGAACGATTGAGTGAAGCAGTTGTCCGATGCAATGACTATGTGGACGCAGAAGTACAGTTCGAAAAAGACGCGCAGGGTCTTACTGTCTTTCACGGCCATTTAGCCACGCAGGTAACACTTATCTGTCAAAGGTGTAATGGTGAACTCGATTATCCCGTGGAAGCGGAATTCTGTTTTACTCCAGTGCAGGGAGAAGAACAGGAAAGCGATGACATCATTCCCGAGGCTTACGAACCGGTAGAGGTCAACGACCACGGAGAAGTTAATCTGCTTCAAATTTTTGAAGACGAGCTACTGTTATCTTTGCCAATTGTGCCCCTTCATGCAGAGTCGGAGTGTACAGTGAAGCAAGACGATATGTCGTTTGGAAAGATTGAACCGGAACAAGAGCGACAAAACCCTTTCGCGGTTTTGAAAGAACTTAAGCGAGACCAGGAGTAAGTTATGGCAGTACAACAAAATCGTAAAACGCGTTCTAAGCGCGGTATGCGTCGCTCACACGATGCATTGACAGGCGCGACTTTGTCTGTCGATTCAACGTCGGGCGAAACTCACCGTCGTCACCACGTGACCGCTGACGGTTATTACAAAGGCAAGAAAGTAATCGGCGCGTAATACGGCGACTACATTTTGTCTAAACTAACCATCGCGTTAGATATCATGGGGGGCGATCATGGTCCCCCTGTTATCCTTCCCGCTGCCGTAAAGGCTATTCAACTTCACCCAGACGTGCACTTCACGTTATGCGGTGATGAAGATACCATCAAAGCAGGTATACAGCCCCTTACCAACGCTGAACGCAACCGCGTTACTATTGTGCATTGCTCACAAGTGGTTGAGATGGGCGAAGCGCCAACGTCAGCGCTACGAAACAAAAAAGATTCTTCTATGCGTCGCGTAATTGAGCTTGTCGAAAGTGGCGAGGCTGACGCATGCGTAAGCGCAGGTAATACCGGTGCACTGCTTACCTTATCGTTCTATTTGCTTAAAACCTTGTCAGGCATTGATAGGCCCGCACTTATTAATATGATGCCTACGACAGGGCACCATAACGTATTTCTTTTGGATTTAGGCGCAAACGTGAACTGTACGCCTGAAATACTTTTCCAGTACGGTGTTATGGGTTCAGTGCTTGCACAAGAGGTGGCGGGGATTGAATCGCCAAGAGTTGCCTTGTTGAACGTGGGCGAAGAAGATATTAAAGGTAACGCGCAGGTAAAATCTGCCGATCAGCTTTTTAAAGATGCGCCAGGCATAAACTATATTGGTTATGTAGAAGGCGACGACATTTTCACCGATCATGCCGATGTAGTGGTAACAGACGGTTTTACCGGAAATGTAGCGCTTAAATCGAGCGAAGGGCTGGCTAAGTTAGTGATAAACGAAGTAAAACGCCAGTCACAGAAGAACTTTTATACCCGATTATTGGCAAAAATTGCCTTCCCATTACTGAAATCTATCTATAACAGCGTGAACCCCGACCAGTATAACGGTGCGAGTCTGATAGGATTGCGCGGCATTGTTATCAAGAGTCACGGAAATGCACAAAAAGACGCCTTTTATTACGCCATCGTGCAAGCAATGAAAGAAGCAAAGATGCATTTACCTGAAAAGATAAAGACAAAGATAGAAACGGTATTGTTGGAGCAGCTTTGAGCAAATATTCACGCTTTATAGGAACAGGTAGCTATTATCCCAGCGACGTGCGTACAAACGCAGATTTAGAGCAAATGGTGGACACCAGTGACGAATGGATCACTGACCGTACCGGGATAAAAGAGCGACGTATTATTGGAGCAGATGAAACCGCTGCTACCATGGGGGCAGAAGCCAGTAAGAAAGCCATTGAGATGGCTGGCATTGACCCGAAATCTATCGACATGATTGTGTGCGCTACCACAAGTGGTCGCTATGCGCTTCCAAGCACAGCATGTGAAATTCAACGCATTCTTGATATTGACGGTATCCCTGCCTTTGACGTAGCTGCTGCATGTGCAGGTTACTGCTACGCGTTAAGTGTTGCCGATCAATACATTAAGTCGGGAATGGCGAAACGTATTCTTGTTGTCGGTACCGACTGTTTAAGCCGTTTGATAAACCCTGAAGATAGAACCATGGTTATCTTGTTTGGCGATGCAGCGGGTGCAACGATTATTGAAGCTAGCGATGAACCTGGCATTCTTTCGACACATATCAATGCATCAGGCTCTCACGGTGATTTGCTTTACGTGGGTAATCCAACCCGAGGTGACGAGCAGTCGGTTCACGAGAACTGGGGTGTGATGCGTGGTAATGAAGTCTTTAAGGTTGCGGTAACCAAGCTTTCAGAAGTGGTAGAACAAACCCTTGCTGCCAACGGTATGCAAAAATCTGATCTTGACTGGTTAGTACCTCACCAAGCAAACTTTAGAATTATTAAAGCGACAGCTAAAAAGCTGAATATGTCTCTTGATCAAGTAGTGCTTACGTTAGAGCAGTATGGTAATACCTCTGCTGCTACTGTGCCTACAGCGCTTGATACAGCTATCAGAGACGGGCGCATTCAACGCGGACAGCATTTATTACTAGAAGCATTCGGAGGCGGATTTGCTTGGGCATCGGCGCTTGTACGCTATTAGCCTTGCAGATATTTGCCTTGGTGATATTTGCCTCGTTAAGGGGCACTCCAACTCCGACGTTTTCTCGCTTCTAGTAAATTAAAAATAATAAGGAATCGACATGACAAAGACAGCCTGTGTATTTCCAGGACAAGGTTCTCAAAGCGTAGGTATGCTAAAGGAACTTGCTGAGACTTCTCCGATTATCGAAGCAACGTTTAAAGAAGCCTCTGACGCGCTCGGCTACGATCTGTGGGATTTAGTCCAAAATGATACAGACGGTAAACTTAACGAAACCCATATCACTCAACCAGCGTTGCTTGCTGCTAGCGTAGCAATTTGGCGTGTTATTCGCGAGCAGGGCATCGATGTAGATTACCTAGCGGGTCACAGCCTTGGTGAGTACTCAGCATTAGTATGTGGCGGCGCCATGGATTTTGCTGATGCTATCAAGCTTGTGGAAGCCCGTGGTAAATACATGCAAGAAGCTGTACCAGCAGGTGCGGGTGCCATGTATGCCATTATCGGATTAGACGATGCCGCCATTGCGGATATTTGTCAGCAAACTGCTATTGCTACAGGCGATGTGGTTGCACCAGTTAACTTTAACTCTCCAGGCCAAGTGGTTATTGCAGGGGAAAAGAACGCCGCCGAGCAAGCTGCTAATGCGTGTAAAGAAGCGGGCGCTAAGCGCGCACTTCCTCTTGCGGTAAGCGTTCCTTCACACTGTGAGTTAATGCGTCCTGCAGCAGACAAGTTAGAAGACGCGTTATCGTCATTGAACGTTAATGAGCCTGCAATCAATATCGTGAATAATGTTGATGTCACTATTGAAACCCAAGGTGATGCAATCAAGAACGCATTAGTAAGACAACTATATTGCCCCGTTCAATGGACGCGTACTGTTGAATACTTGGCGGCAGCGGGCGTTGAGCGCGTTATTGAAGTAGGTCCTGGTAAAGTACTTACTGGATTGAACAAACGTATCGACAAGAGCCTAGAATCTCTTGCAGTTAACACACCTGATGGTGTTGAAGCATTAAAACAATAAGGAAACGCAATGAGTCAATTAGACGGTAAAATTGCGCTTGTTACCGGCGCAAGCCGAGGTATAGGCAAAGCGATTGCTACGCAGCTTGCACAGCAAGGTGCTACGGTTATCGGCACAGCAACCAGTGAAAATGGTGCACAAGCAATTAGCGATTATCTTTCTGAATTCGGCGGCAAGGGCTTTGCGCTAAATGTCACCGACAAAGAAAGCGTAGATACCACGATTAAAGCGATCAATGAAGCACATGGTGGTATCGATATCTTGGTCAATAATGCCGGTATCACACGTGATAATCTGCTAATGCGCATGAAAGATGACGAGTGGCAGGATATTATCGACACTAACTTAACCTCAATTTTCACACTGTCAAAAGCGGTACTTCGCGGTATGATGAAGAAGCGTTTTGGTCGCATCGTGAACATTGGTTCAGTGGTGGGCAGTGCAGGTAATGCCGGACAGGCAAACTATGCTGCAGCGAAAGCAGGGGTCATTGGTTTTTCTAAATCAATGGCGCGTGAAGTGGCTTCTCGTGGTATTACCATCAACGTTGTAGCGCCTGGTTTTATCGATACCGATATGACAAAAGCGCTGACTGATGACCAAAAAGAAGCCATTTTCAAAGATATTCCGGCTAACCGATTAGGCGAGCCTGATGAAATTGCAGCCACTGTTGCCTTTTTAGTAAGCGATGGTGCAGCCTATATTACAGGCGAAACTATCCATGTAAATGGTGGTATGTATATGGGGTAAATTCGCAAAAATTGCGAATTTTCCTTAGTTTGGGGTGGTATTTACCCGAACTTGGATGTAAAAATAGTATTTTACGAATTTCGAATGTCGCTGGTTTGACCAGAAAATTTGTTTAAACTGGTGCTTGCAAGGATGCACCTTGCAAAATAAACTAGCGGCACTTTTATTATCTAGTGACGTTTAAGGGAAACCTAGAATTATGAGTAACATTGAAGAACGCGTTAAGAAAATCATCGTTGAACAACTTGGCGTGAAAGAAGAAGAAGTAAAAGCTGAAGCTTCATTCGTTGACGATTTAGGCGCTGATTCACTTGACACTGTTGAGCTAGTAATGGCTTTGGAAGAAGAATTCGATACTGAAATTCCTGACGAAGAAGCAGAAAAAATTACTACTGTTCAATCAGCAATTGATTACATCAACGCTAACAAAGACGCTTAAGTCTTAAGTAGCGACAAAACGGCTCTTCTAACAGAGCCGTTTTTGTATCTCCTACCTTAGTTCCAAAGCGAGGGCTTTTTGTGACAAAACGTCGCGTAGTGGTTACTGGTCTTGGAATGCTTTCACCATTAGGTCTTAATAGCGAAGACACATGGCGCAAATTGCTCGCGGGCGAAAGCGGCATCGGTGAAATCACCCATTTCGATTGTAGTAACTATTCAACCCGTTTCGCAGGTCAAATTAATGATTTTGATCCGCAGGAATACATTGAAAAGAAAGAAACCAAGAAAATGGACCGCTTTATCCAGCTGGGTATAGCAGCAGGCAAGCAAGCCTTGGTCGATTCTGGTTTAACTATTTCACAAAATAATGCGCATCGTGTAGGTGTAGCTATTGGTTCAGGTATTGGTGGTTTAGAACAAATTGAACAAAACCATTTGAAACTGACAAATAGCGGTCCTAAGCGCGTATCGCCATTTTTTGTACCTTCAACCATTACCAACATGATCTCAGGCTTTTTGTCTATCATGGAAGGGTTGAAAGGACCGAATTTAAACGTTGTGACTGCTTGTACAACAGGCGTTCATAACATTGGTATTGCCGCAAGAACAATTGCTTATGGCGATGCTGATGCCATGTTGGCCGGAGGCGCAGAAGCGTCTATTACTCCGCTAGGCATGGCTGGTTTTGCCGCAGCACGTGCGTTGTCATCTCGCAACGACAACCCACAAGCAGCAAGCCGCCCATGGGATAAAGACCGCGATGGTTTTGTCATGGGTGAGGGCGCTGGCGTGGTAATGCTAGAAGAATACGAAGCTGCAAAAGCGCGTGGCGCGACCATTTATGCAGAACTGGTTGGTTTTGGCATGAGCGGCGACGCATACCACATGACTTCTCCACCCGAAGATGGCGAAGGTGCAGCTGCATCTATGCAAAACGCGATAAACGATGCCCAAATGGATGCAAGTGAAATTGGCTATGTTAACGCACATGGTACGTCTACGCCTGCAGGTGACATTGCGGAAGTAGCGGCAGTGAAACGCGTGTTCAATGACCATGCTCACAAGCTTCTTGTTAGCTCTACTAAGTCAATGACAGGCCATTTGCTAGGGGCCGCCGGTTCAGTTGAGGCAATTTTCACTATTTTGGCACTGCGTGACAAAATGGCTCCGCCAACCATTAACTTGGATGAGCCAGGTGAGGGCTGCGACTTAGACTTTGTTGCACACAAAGCCAAAGCATTCAATGAAGACTACGCGCTGTGTAACTCATTCGGGTTTGGCGGTACAAACGGTTCATTGATTTTCAAGCGTATCTAATACGGCGTGTAATTAACGCGGTTTAAGTGAACCTCACGTATATTTAAAAGGCAGCTTCGGCTGCCTTTTGTTGTTTATACAGTTAAATCTCACAGTAAATATCATAAAACTCAGGTCTCTTTGAGCACAGCTACAGCCAAATCAATTCAGCTAGACGTTGTCTGACCAACGCAAGTTGGTATACTTCCAACAACCACAATAACGGCGAACAAGAGTAGGCAGTGAGAATTATTCCTAGCGCTACGCCTATTTCATCAAGTGACAGGGCGTTTAATTATGGCGACGGTGTGTTTACCACATTGTTGGTAAGTGAACATCAAGTAGAATTATTGCCTTATCATATTTCACGTTTAGAGCACGATGCGGCAGCCATCAAGCTCAATATTGATATCCGCGCGCTTGAAGCCGCAATTGCTGAACAGGTTAAGACGATAAAGAGCGGTTCAGGTGATAACGCTTCTCCAAAATATGTGCTAAAAGTTCACGTGTCGGGAGGTCAAGCCGGAAGGGGGTATGCGCGAAGCGAAGACAGTGAAGCATTAGTCAGATTTAGCCAGCACCCTTACCCTGTCCATTACGATAGTCTTGCGAATGAAGGTGCAACGGTAATATGCGCTCAAACGCGGTTAGCCATTCAACCATTGCTTGCGGGTGTAAAGCATATGAACAGGCTAGAACAAGTCTTAATTAAGCACGAAGTAGACGACGCTGGCGTACACGATGCTATTGTTTGCGATACCCAAGATAACATTATTGAAGCGAGTGCTGGCAATGTATTTTTCTACCTCAATGAACAATGGTATACCCCGTCTTTGAAGGGAAGCGGTGTCAATGGCGTAGTCAGGCAGTGTCTTATTGATTCGCTGTTAAACGACAATTGTTCGCTTCACGTGGGGGAATATGACCTTTCTTATTTGCGAAAAGCGAGTGCAGTGGTAATTACCAATGCACTAATGGGCGTAATGCCGGTACAGAAAATACAAATGCCGGATTTCTCTTATGTCGATTTTGATGTAAGAAGCGATGCGATTGTAGCGCTAAAGACACGGCTTCAGACTGCGCTTCAAAATTAACTAAAACGCACTTCTCACAACGGGGTTCGTCAACGTTTTACGAGCTTCACCAGATTAGTAGTAAAAAGAAATAAAATGGAATGTAAAGCAATGAAGAAAGGGGAAGTTCAAGCATGAAGCGGGTAATTGTTATTCTATTATCTCTTTTCATGCTTGCCGTTGTTGGGGCAGCCTCTGGCGTAATGTATGTCTCGAGCAAGGTTACCGATGAACTAGCATTAAAAAGTGAAACCTTATTTACGATAGAGAGCGGCAGTAACGCTTATCGTACCGTGAAACACTTGCGTAAAATAGGCATGACCGATGTGTCGCCCTTTGTTGCTAAGGTGTGGCTCAAATTCTTTGCAGGCAGTACGTCTGTTAAGTCTGGCACCTACATGCTGCGCCCAGGGCAGTCACTAGTAGATGTGTTTACCTTGTTTACTGAGGGCGATGAGCATCTCTTCGCAGTGAGTTTAGTCGAAGGGCTAACCCTTGCACAGTGGCTTGAGGCGCTTAAACAAAACACTGATTTGATGTTTGATTTAAACGAAGGGAAATTAAACCAGCTCACTCAGGATAATGGCGTAGATTGGTGTTGCGAAAACGTTTCGCAGACAGAGGGCGTATATTTGGCTGATACGTATTTCTTTACCAAAGGCACAACCGCAAGCGAGGTATTGAAAAGAGCACACCGCGCGCTAATTGACTTTGTCTCTAGCGAATGGGAGTTACGGGATGCCGAACTGCCGTTAGCCACACCTTACGAGGCTCTTATCTTGGCGAGTATCATTGAAAAAGAAACGGCTGTGCCTGCGGAACGTGACATGATTTCAGGCGTTTTCGTCAATAGGCTAAACAGAAATATGCGTCTTCAAACTGATCCCACCGTGATTTATGGTATCGGTCCTACGTTTGACGGAAACATTACCCGTAAGCACCTGCGAACAGCAACGCCTTACAATACCTATGTTATTAAAGGGCTTCCACCTACGCCTATCGCGATGGCAGGCAAGGCCGCCATTCACGCTGCGTTGCACCCACTGACAACGGATGCACTCTATTTTGTGGCGAAGGGCGATGGCAGCCATCAATTTTCTACGACACTAGCTGAACACAATGCAGCTGTGCGAAAATACCAGTTAAAACGATAGCCGTATTGATGCAGACAACCGATACGTTATAGCTAAATAAAAACAGAGTTTAAAAAGTAATGCGCGGAAAGTTTATTGTAGTTGAAGGCCTTGAAGGGGCAGGAAAAAGCTCAGTGATTGGGCTGATTGTTCAAGCATTAAAAGGTGCAGGAAAGCGCGTTGAGCAAACTCGTGAGCCAGGCGGCACACCGATGGCAGAAGCCATTCGAGAATGTGTAAAACACGACTGGGATGAGACCGTGAGTGAGGAGACTGAACTACTTCTTATGTATGCGGCTCGTGTGCAATTACTGACCAATAAAATCTTACCTTCACTTGATGCTGGTGCGTGGGTGGTAGGTGACAGACACGACCTGTCATCTCAAGCCTATCAAGGCGGTGGTCGGGGCGTCAGTGGAAAAACAATGTCGGCCATCAGCGATATCGCCCTTAAAGGGTTTAAGCCAGATTTAACTTTATATCTGGATGTCGAGCCTGCGGTTGGACTAGAGCGCGCCCGTGGGCGAGGGGAGCTTGACCGCATTGAGCAAGCGGGGCTCGCCTTTTTCGAACGAACTCGTGCAAAATACTTGTCTCTTGCTAAGCAAGATGAATCTATCGTCGTGGTCAGTGCAATGCAGCCTATGGAAAAGGTTCATCAAGACGTGATTGCGATTATCAATGACTATGTGACGAACACAAGTAGCAAAAGCCAGCAGGGGAAAGGTTAATGCAAGTAATGCCTTGGTTTGCTACAACGTTCTCGACGTTACTGTCGCGATATATGGCAAAGAAACTACACCATGGTTTATTGCTGACAGGGCCAAAGGGAATTGGAAAATACCAACTCGCGTTAGGGTTAAGCAATGCGCTATTGTGTAAGCAGCCAAGCATAAATGGGCCATGTGAACAGTGTCAAAGTTGCCATTTGAGGCAAGCTGGAAACCACCCAGACTTTCATGTTTTAGAAAGTGAAAAGCAGTTAGGTGTGGATAAAATTCGCGAGGGCATTGGTAAGCTATCAGGTACTGCGCAAATGGGGGGCAATAAAGTGTTGTTGATTCCCCGTGCCGATACCATGACGGAAGCGGCAGCTAATGCACTGTTGAAAACCTTAGAAGAACCCACAAATAATACCTTCTTGCTGCTGATCACTGACAGTATCAATAAAATTATGCCGACCATATTAAGTCGATGTGAACGGCAGATACTCTCACTCCCGTCAGTGTCAGATAGTTTGAACTACTTAAACGCTAAGGGCGTAGAAGATGCAAGCGAAGCGTTACTGGCAGCTTATGGCTATGCTCCTCTTCGCGTAGAAGAGGCCCTCAGTGGTGAAGAAGACATTAGCTATCGCAATTTTAGCGATGGTATGCAAGCGCTCTTAGCAGGCGATGCAAATTTGCAAGTACAAACGCTTGCGAATAAGTGGCAGGACAATGCGCCTCAAATCGCATTGTGGTGTCAACAGATGGCCCATGACGAATACATAAAACGTCAACAGGCTGTTGATTTTAAACGCTATGAAGCGTGTGTTGATGCGGTAAGAACGCTGCAGCACGCAGGTGTTAACAAATCAATGGTACTTTTTGGGTTACTAAAGCAATTTCAACGTTAATAGGCAAACGCTGGCTTGTCGAAGCCCTTTTGTCTAACAGCAATTTTTTAAAACAGGTGTAGTTTGTTCGTAGATTCTCATTGTCACTTAGACCGACTTAAGCAAGGGCCAGAAGAGCTGGCTGAAACCTTAAATTTCGCAAGAACCCGAGGTGTTGAACACTTCCTTTGTGTGTGCGTATCTGTTGGTGATTACGACAGCATGTTAGCAGCTGTAAGTCAGTTTGAAGATGTATCAGTATCTTGTGGTGTGCACCCACTACATCAAGATGAAGCATGTAGCTATGAAGAACTGTTAGAGAAGGCGCAGCGTGAAGAAGTGGTAGCCATTGGCGAAACTGGGCTGGACTATTTTTATAGTCCGGAAAGTAAAGAAGTCCAGCTAACGTCTTTCGTCGACCACATCAAAGTAGCTAACGAAACTAAAAAGCCGTTAATTATTCATACGCGGGATGCAAGGGAAGACACCATTAACTTACTCCGCCAACACAAAGCTGCGCACACCAAAGGTGTTTTGCATTGCTTTACTGAGTCATTAGACATGGCGCTGGCAGCAATAGAGATGGACTTCTATATCTCTATTTCAGGCATCGTAACCTTTAATTCAGCAGATGAATTGCGTGAAGTGGTAAAAGCGATCCCTTTAGAGCGACTACTTATTGAAACTGACTCACCATGGCTTGCGCCAGTTCCACATCGAGGTAAACAAAACCAACCAGGTTACGTGGTAGAAGTGGCAGAATTTATTGCTGAGCTTAAAGGCGTGACGGTAAAAGAACTAGCGAAAATTACCACGCAAAACTTCTACTCCCTGTTTTCTTTAGCTGCGAAGAAGAAAGCCGCGTAGCGGTAAGTATAGGCGATTTTACTCTCGGAGGTGGTTATGCCCCAGTGGCGACAAGGGTTGACAAAGAGTCTTCACCAAACCCGCAGTATGCCAGAAAGTCGTTACTTTCAGTTAGCTACTGTGGACGGTAGTGGTGTACCGTACTGCCGTACCGTGGTTTTTAGAGGGATCACCGACGACAACCAACTGGTGGTTATTTCTGACACCCGCTCAGATAAATATGACCAGCTTGGCCAGAATCCTCACTCGCAGGTTTGTTGGTATTTTTCTAAAACCAGGGAGCAATATCGCTTCTCTTGTACTGCAGCAATAATAACGTTACATCAAGATGCTGACTTAGTTACTCAGCACTGGAATAAATTGTCAGATGCAGGCAAAAAGCAGTTTTTGTGGGGCGAGCCCGGCACGCCAAGAAACGATGGTTCGGCACTACAGGTTGAAGGGGATTTTGGTGTAGTTCCACCTCACTTTTGCGTGATCATGCTGGCTATTGATAGCGTAGATTACCTGAATTTGAGAGGTAACCCTCAAAGTCGAGAGTGGCATCAAAAAGACGGAAATGGCAACTGGGTTAGCCAGTCATTGATACCGTAGGTAACCACCTCTAGTCTCTAAGTAGGCACATATTGAGTGCATGATACTGCCTATTCTGGGCACCACCTAAGTCAGCAGTATACAAACCGGCGACCTAAGCAAAAAGTAAGCCCTCTCTAGCTTAAATAGACGCGATAACGCATTGGCAAATGAGAGGGCGTCGCTCACCTAGAAAAGTCGATCACCTAGAAAATATGGGAAATTGGTGTATCACCTTTAAATAAATAGGTGATCAAGTCAGCATTACTTTCTCTTGCAACGCTTTCGACAATAGCTGTCGCTACATCTTCTCTTGGTATTACAGCATCGTCCCTATTGCTTGGCATATCGGTTCGTACTAAATGCGTGCCCGGTTCATTTAATAAAGTGCCAGGTCGAAGAATTACGTGATGTAAGCCGCTATTAATTAAATGCTCGTCGGCCATGTGTTTGGCAACCAAATATGGTTTTATTGCTGACTCCACGGCGTCAGGATCGTCTGCACCAATAGAACTAACCATAACAAATTTGGGTGTCCCCGCCGCTTTTGCATAGTTAACCGCGTTGCGGGCCGCCCAAAGATCAATCATAAGTGTTTTATCTGCGCCAGTGCTACCGCCTGAACCTGCTGTGAATACCGCAACGTCCACACCTTCAAAGTGTGCTGAAAAATCTTTTTCTAAATCCTGCTCAACCACTGTGAGGTTGGCATTTTGGATATCTGACAGTTTGTCTGGGCTTCTTACTGGCGCTACGACTTTGTGACCAGCATCCAACAATTTCACTGTTGCTTGCTTACCAATTTGGCCTGAAGCGCCGATTACTAATACATTTGCCATGTTTTCATCCTCCTTGTGGGTGATTTCGCTCATCTTAAGCTACTTAAGAATTCACAATACATAGGCGGGTAAAAAGGAAAGCGATCAATTACTGCGATAAAATGCATGACAAAACGTTTGCCTGCATGCATTGCCATTTAAACGGCAATGCAATGGGGGGAAGAGAAACTAAAGGGTACGATGATCAGCCAGCGGCTATTTTATCACCGCATTTCGGCCTGATTCTTTGCCGACATATAGCTTTTTATCGATGGCGTGGATGCAAGCCTCGACGCTATCGTAATCTCGTATATCCGCTACACCACAGGTTATGGTAGCCGATACAGAGTAGGGGGGAGCATCGATTTCGTAATCCGCGACAGTTTTACGTAGCTTTTCTGCCACCCAAAATGCTTCTTGTACCTTTAATGAAGGCAGCAATATAAGAAACTCCTCACCGCCCCATCGCGCAATAACGTCACTTTCTCTTAAACTATCTTCCAGGATCCTAGCTATTTTGACCAGTACTGTGTCACCCACATGATGACCGTATTCATCGTTAATACGCTTGAAGAAATCAATATCAACAATTAGCAAGGAGAAAGTATGATTATGGCGTTTATAATTTTGCCATGCTGCCTTGGCTCTTTGTGTAAAGTAGCGACGATTTTTGAGACCCGTCAATGCGTCCTGAGTTGAAAGCTGCGTTAACTTTTCTACGACCGCCTCTAAGTCTCGGGTTTTTTCCTCAACTTTTAGTGCAAGTTCAGCAGAGCGCTTTTTCAACGATGCTATCCTCAGCCACACCATCGATGAAATCAACAGCATGCCTAGCAGGGTAATCGCCACACGCCATATAGGCTTATCCCACCATGGTGGAACTACAACTATTTCAAGTTGCGCTGCATTGGTGCTCCATTCATTCTCTTGATTTATAGCTTTAACAGTGAAGCGGTAGCGTCCTGGGTCCAAGTTGGTGTAGGTGGCCGTTCTTGTCTTGTAGTCAGTAAAGCGCCAGCTGTTCTCAAAGTCAGCGAGTTTATAGGCATACGTAAGTTCGTTTGCATTCATATAATCAGTGGCGGCAAATTCAATCGTGAGCGCAATATCATTATGTTTAAGTTCGATTACCTCGTCTAGGCGCTGTCTTTGCTGATAGGTTGTTCCGTTTTGCTCGTTCCTACTCACCGTTTCAACGTTTGTGAGGTGCACTCCAGGTGACCACTTTACATTTGCCACTTGTGAAGGAGTAAATTGTGTTACGCCTTCCGCTCCACCAAACATTATTGTGTTATTTTCAGTTACGGTGACAGAGCCAATATAGTAACCCGTAGACAGTGCGCCGTTTTCTGCACCGAAATAAGAAAGGGTAGACAAGTCAGGTGCTAAATACGCAATCCCTTCAATTGTAGAGATCCAAAGCCCATATTCATCATCTTCAACAATTGCCCCGATGGATACATTGCTCAATCGACTTTCAGGCTTAATTTGTGTCACTTTAATCGTTGACAAATCACTGCCTTCTTTAGACATAAAGAAGAGTCCAGCTGCTTGCGTTCCAATCCAATAACCACCGCGTTTTGACTGAGAAATCCACGTCACTACAGTTTGATCTGATATCTTGTCCGTAAACTCACTGACGCTGGTCAAGTCTCCAGTCAGTTTATTCGCAACAAATAAACCGGATACCGTACTTAACCATGCGTTTTCATTGTCGTCCAAAACAATTCTCGTTGTCAGCGACAATGGCCATTGCTTTATTACCCTATCTTCTGACGGGCGATATACAAACAGCCCATCGCTGTAGCCGCCATACCAAATGTCTCCGTCATCGTCGATATTAATGCTGTAACCCGACTTACCATTCAGCGCAACAAATTCTAGGTTTCTGGTCTGAGGGTTTAGTTTGGCGAGGCCTGTGCGTGTGGTTACCCATAATGCATCGCTTTTCGTATGATAAAACACGCTCAACAGCTTATCGTTAGTGTCTTCGCTACTCGCAAATGCACCATTGGAAGTAAATGGGCCTTGTTGAGTTTTACTTATTGTGTTGTAAAGCCAAAGGCCCTTTTCGTTCGCTACCCATACTTGGTTATCTTTGTAATTCGATAAAGAGGAAATGATTCGTCCTTCGCCTATTTCCTGAGAGTAGAAGTTGCTAAGCAGAGGGTTACTGATCGCAAACCCATCGTCTCTGGTGCCAACGACAACCAGCCCAGCTTTCGTTTGATAAAGGCTTGAAATTCTCTCTTTGGCCGCATCTTTCTCGTTAATCGGTGCACGTAGCACAGAGTTGGGGTTATGTGACGCTAAAATATTCAGCCCACGCTGAGTAGAAACCCATATATCACCGTTGTCCTTTAATAAGATGTCTGTAACGTAGTTATCAGATAATCCGTGAGTTTCAGAGGTACAGCTTTTGTCGATGGTAGTGCTTTGTTCGTCGGGATTGAACAAACATGCGCCGTGGGTAGCGGTGCCCAACCAGAATCGAGATTTTTCTGCTGCCACCAGTCGAGTAAAGTTCATGTTTTCAAAAGCCACTAACTCAAGAGACTTCTTAAACGGATCAAGTTTATAAAGGCCCGAGGTGGAAGTGACATAAAGCGTGTTACCGATAAGTTCTATGTCTGTCAGCGTACTCGTGGTACTGGGAAGGTAGCTGACCAGTTCTACACTGTCTGATTCTGGAGAGTATGTGTAAAGGTTTCGCTCAGAGACTATCCAAAGCTGGCCATTGTGGGTGGTCTTGATCCTATTAATTACCTGTTTATTGAAAGGCTCTGACGCCGGTAACGTGTAGTGCTTGAACGACTCAGTATCAACATCTATACGGCTCAGCCCGCTGTATGTCCCCACCCACAGGTATTGACCGTCTAAGCTTGCCTCTATCTGAAGGGCGAACAGGGTCTGGAGGCCTGTTGACTTGTCTTCACCCCACAAGCCGAAGTTTCGAAATGTATAGCCGTCAAATTTATCGACACCAGACTGCGATGCCAACCACAGAAAACCATACTTATCTTCCGCAATATCTGAAATGGATACGTGGGCGATACCACTATCCATATTGTAGGAGTGAAACGCTGGGGCAATAGGTTTCGCGCGTGCAGGTAGGCTGCAAGTTGCAGTAAAAACTATGAAAAGCGAAAGTACCAACAGGGTGCGCATAATATAATCAAAAATTACATAAAATTTATACACTAACGTTACGCTAATCTACCGCTCTTACAATGGTACAAAAGTTTAAATTCAACAAAAAAAGCCTCGAAATTCGAGGCTTTTTGGACTGCATTAATTATGTTAGCCAGCGGCTAATCATAACGGATATAGTTACCAGCCACACTGGCGTGTAGCATTTTGCTCATCTAACCACGTTTTTAGTGGCGCAAAGTAGTCAGCGATAGTACTGGCATCCATTTGCGGTGAGCCTGTCAGTGTTTCTAACGCATTTTGCCAAGGTTGGCTCATACCCATCTCTAGCATTTCGTTAAGTGCTTTACCGGCTTCTTCACTGCCGTAGATAGAACAACGGTTAAGCGGGCCCTCATCACCTGCAATGTCACACAGTGCTTTATGGAACTGGAATTGAAGGATATGCGCTAGGAAATAGCGTGTATAAGGTACGTTAGCAGGCACGTGATATTTTGCACCCGGATCAAATGCGTCGGCGCTGCGCTCAACAGGCGCCATCACACCCTGATACTTTTCTCTCAATTCCCACCATAGTTGATTGTATTGTTCAGGTGTTACTTCACCTGACATCACTTTCCAGCGCCATTGGTCAACCATCAGACCAAAAGGAATGAAGGCAATCTTGTCTAACGCAACTTGCATTAACATACCGATATCGTTTGATGCGTCTGGGATCTCATCAATTAACTCGATTTGCTTAAGGTACTTAGGTGTTATTGATAAAGCGATGGTGTCGCCAATAGCCTCGTGGAAGCCGTCGTTTGCCGAACCACGGTAAAGAAGTGGTTGGTCTTTATAAGCGCGTTGATAGTAGTTGTGACCTAATTCGTGGTGAATAACGTTAAATTCTTCGCCAGTCTTTTGAATACACATCTTTATACGAAGATCGTCTTTGTCATCTAAATCCCACGCAGAGGCATGACACTGAACGTCACGGCCTTCAGGCTTTTGAAACATAGAGCGTTCCCAAAAGGTATCTGGAAGTTCTTCAAAGCCAAGCGATGAGAAAAATGACTCTGCTTGTTTAACCATGGCGATTTCGTCATACCCCTGTTCAGCTAATGCACCTGTAACATCAGGAACTTTCATTTCCTGCTGAGGTTTAACAATATCGTAAATATTCCCCCACGACTGTGCCCACATGTTACCTAATAAATGGGCTGGGATTGGTTTGTCTTGAGGTACTACGTCTTCGCCATAGTGTTCACTTAGCTTAGCGCGCACATGGCAATGTAGTGACTCGTAGAAAGGCTCTACTTGCGTCCATAAGCGATCCAATTCCTTGGGAAATTCATCTGCTGGCATATCGTACTTTCCACGCCACAAGGCGCTGACGTTTTCAAAACCTAGCTCTGCAGCGCCTTCATTGGCAAGCGATACTTGTTCTGCATAGAGTCCTGCCATTGGTTTAGATACTTCACGCCAGCCTGTCCAATATTCTAGTAGCTTGTCAGCATCGCGTAGGGTGGCCATTTCAGAGCTCATTTCAACCAAGCTTTTGCACGTACCATCTTCGCTGCAATACTCACCAGAGCCGTACATGGCACTTAAGTCAGAACCAATTTTTGCAAGCCGCTCTGCTTTTTCGGCATCTGCAGGCGGCGGCATTGTTAAACTGTTTTTAAGTAGATCAAGCTGTCTGCGGGTGTCGGCATCTACGTCTACATCGTTAAATTTCGCCGCTTCTTTAGCTAACTTTGCAACCTTGGTAGAAAGCACTTCATTAAAGTAAGCACTGACTGCTGCTGTATCGAAATTGATATTCGTGGCGTAGCTCCACTCGGCGTGCGCGGCAGGAACTTGCATTTTTGCAATATCATTTTGCGCCTGTGTTAAAAACTGCTTGGCGTCTTGTGCAGTGAGTTGTGGTTTAGTTTCTGTCTGTGTTGTACTTTCGCCACACCCCATAAGCGAAACGCTTACCAATGCTGCTATCAGAGTACGTTTGTGATTGAGCATACTTTGTCCTTTAATTATTGTGTTTTTTACGTGAATCGACGTTCACATAGACATGCTCTAGCATTGTGTAACGCTGTGTTGCTTTTGTAAAACAAATTCGATATTACTCTCACAAAAGCACTGGCTTTTTTAGGCAATTTATAACTAGAAATGCGAACGGTTGGGGCCTGTTTTTAAATTTGCCTCAACACCTGACGAAAAGTTTTTTAATAATGGGTCAAAGTAATGCAAAACAATGACAATGTAACGTCTGCTACACCTGATTTAGAAAGGTTGTTTATCTACGGAAGCCTTGCTCCTAATTGCCCAAATCACCATATCGTCGCCCATATTGATGGCCAGTGGCAGTCTGGTACGGTAGAAGGGCACTTAGTTCAACAAGGGTGGGGAGCAGTTATGGGGTTTCCAGGAATTGTTATTTCTGATCTAACTAAAGCAAAAGAAGAGGTGAAGGGCATGATGCTAACGTCTACTCAACTTGCCGAAAACTGGGCCATGCTGGATGAGTTTGAAGGTGAGCAATATGAGCGGGTCATTGTTCCTGTTAAGCTTGATGCCGGTCACACTGAAAACGCCTATATTTATCAAATCAAACCAACGCAATAAAAAGGACCATTATGTCAACGGAAGAACCACTCTACTGGGGCTTGAACGCTCGAAGCTACTGTACACTCATTCATGTTTCTCAGTTATCCAGTTTCATTATACCTGGCTTAGGTATCATATTGCCTATCGTGCTATGGATCGCTCACAAAGATCAAAATGAAGACATCAATCAGCACGGCAGGGTGACAGCGAATTGGTTAATAAGCTTGCTCATTTACTCTGTTATTTGTTTTGTCTTGACGCTGATTATCATAGGAGCCCTAGGCTTCATCGCTCTTGGATTAATGAACATCGTCTTTGCTATCGTGGCAGCAGTCAAAGCGAACAAAGGGGAGTTGTGGGTGTACCCGCTAAGCTTTGAGTTTTTTAAACGTTAACCTAACGGAATTCTACGTTACGTTTAGTAAGAAAAACTACTACTGAAGAGCGCTTTCGAAGGGCGTTTCCATGTTGAAACGCCTTCGTGCTTATCCCATTGCAGATACTGCAATTGCCAGCGTGAACAATAACGCGATGTGTTTTGGTTTTAAAAGCATGTTCACCTCTTTCCTATGAATTCTTCTACCTGTTGTAATCTTGAAGATAGTTTTTAAATAGGTGTCGCGCTATTCATAATTAGTATAATTAACTTATATGTCGCTATTGTCGTTGCGAGGGCACTACTTTTTCAAAAGTGCTATGTCGTCGGTTAGCACTTATCTATGCGGATTGGTATAAATATTTGAGTCGTAAAATACTATTGCTGCGTGTGCGATAGAGTAAAAGAGAATAATAAACGCAAAGAATGGCTTTAAATAAAGGATTAACCTGATAGACGAGTACTCGCCTAAAAATTACTTCGCGCTAAAGCGGTTGCTTGGCAGTACGCTATGAATAAGGTATTGGCTTTTGGATTGTTTGGTGGTTTGAAGCGAAACATCAGTACCGCGCTTCACCGTGCTTAGTGCTAGCGGTTTATTTTGACGTTGCTTCTTTAATAGTTGGGAAGAAGGCACTTCCTTCATATTTACAAGCGTAGATTGGGCTTCTTGCGCAATACTAACGTTAATCAACGAATAGGTTATACAAAGTGTGGTAGCTAAAAAAATGTTTTTACTTGGCTTTTTCATCACATTTTTCTCTTTTTGTTCAACTTAATCGCTAAATAAAATTATTGGGTTTTACTTGATAGGGGGTCGATTGCAGAGGCGGTTGCACTCGCCTCATTCATCGATTTGTTTGTTCCTCTTCATTACACCTAAAGTAGAACGAAAGAGAAACATGATGAGTCATACAAAGGTATGTCAAAAAATACCTTTGCGTGTATTTCGAAACTGCGAGATAAAAATTACCATGCTGTAACACCACCATCTACTGCTATGGTTTGCCCGTTCATGTAAGAGTTGCCAGGGGAAAGCATCAGCATCATGGTGTTAACGATTTCTTGCGGTTCGCCTAGACGTTTCATAGGACTTCCCATGCCTAGTTGCTCGCGCGCTTCAGGGGTGTTGTACCCGTCTACGTTCAAAATATTGGTAGGACTATAGAATGGGCAAATTGCATTAACGCGAACATTCTTTCGGCCGTATTCCACCGCGGCTGTGCGGGTTATCCCCGAAACCGCGTGTTTTGCTGCAGCATAAGCACCGCCTTTGGGGGCTCCACCTAGTCCCGCAAGTGAGCTTACATTTAAGACGTGCCCTTGCTTTTGTGCAAGCATAACGGGTATTTGGTACTTCATTCCAAACATAACGCCTTTTACATTCACAGCGAACTGCGAGTCCATGATTTCCTCTGTCATTTGATGAATTGGTGCAGGGTTGTGCGCTATGCCTGCATTATTTACGGCTATATCCAGTTTGCCAAAGGTTTCAATGGCTGTTTCAACCAGCGCCTTATTTAGCGACTCGCTAGCAATATTACCCGCTAGCACCACGACATCAGTGAGTGCTTTTACATCCTTTTTCGTTTCCTCAAGGGCGGTTTCGTTAATGTCTGAAAGAACGAGTTTTGCTCCTCGGTTAGCAAGACCTAGCGATAACAAGCGGCCAAAACCACTGCCTGCGCCGGTAATTAATACAACTTGCCCTGAAAAGTCGAGTAGAGCATCCATGGTAATCTCCTATTAGTAACTGTTTAATGTTTTTTGAAACGTGGCTATTTCAGCTGCGTTTGGTTTATAAATTGAATGAGTAATTTGGCTAGCATTTCCCCTTGATCTTCCTGGATAAAGTGACCACCGTTTTCTACAAGGGTATGAGCCATGCCGCTGCTGCCCGGAATGAGCTTTTGAAATACCTTATCGCCACCTTTAGTGACAGGGTCGCTATCACCGAAAGCCGTAACAAAAGGTTTGTTATATTGCTTTAGCTTTTCCCATGCCTGTCTATTCGCCTGTGCCTCAGCATTGTCTGGGCTTGTAGGAACAAGAATAGGGAACATACGCGCACCTGCTTTAAAGCTTTCGTCTGGAAAAGGGGCGTCGTAAGCTGCAAGCGTCGCCTCGTCTAGAACAGTGGTTGTGGCGTTTTGAATGATCAAAGATGTGGGAAATACGGCGACATCCTGTGAGAAACGGCGCCATTTGATGAAAGCATCGCTTGGCGGGTGGTCGCCAGTGGGCAATCCGGTATTAGACACCATTACACCCGAAAAACGCTCAGGCATATCGGCGACAAGTCGCAGGCCTAGTAAACCTCCCCAGTCTTGACAAAAGAGTGTAACAGGGCCCTTAGTAGCCTGTGAAAACCAGTCTTTTAGCCATATCACATGACGAGCGTAGGAGTAGTCCTCCTTTCTTACTGGTTTATCTGAGCGTCCAAAACCAATGAGATCCGGCGCGATGACATTGAATCCCGCATCAGCCAATATGGGCATCATCTTGCGGTACAAATAAGCCCACGTCGGTTCGCCGTGTATTAATAGCACGGTATGTCCATCTTTCGGTCCACATTGATAATGGGCCATTGTTATTTCACTGCTTACTGTGTCTGTTACTTCAGTGAAACAGGGGGAGTAGGGAAAGCCAGTGATCGTGTCGAAGGCGCTTTCCGGTGTTTTAAGCACTTGCATAGCCAATCATCCTTTTGTAAATAAAATGTAATTACAAGTGTTGCCTGATTAACAAAAACACCGGTTTTATTTTCTGTCAAATAAACCTTAGGCAAGGTAGGACAGGCTCTGCGCAGAGAAATGAATTCACAAAGGGGCTGGCGGTCAATATTAAATATTATGATAAATGTCTATAACACCAATAAACTTGGATGATTGACAACACTGCAATAACATCCAGTTAACGTGATAAACAGGACATGGTTATGACTGAGATGGAAAATAAAGCCGTAGAATATGCAGTACAACAGGGTGTTGCCACGCTGACAATGCAAAGTGCGCCCGTTAATGCGCTGTCACGCGCTATCAGAGTAGGGTTGATAGAAGGCATAAACAATGCACTAGATGACGACAGCGTACGTGCCATTGTTATTACTTCTTCACTACCTATTTTTTCGGGTGGAGCTGACATCAGCGAATTCTCTGGTGGCGATTTGTCTCCCATGCTGCCTGAGGTACTAGACAAGATTGAAAATGCGTCTAAGCCGGTTGTTGCTGTTCTCCCTGGACCAGCATTCGGCGGTGGCTTAGAAGTGGCGTTAGCTTGCCATCATCGCATCACCTTTGCCGACAATAAGGTGGGTCTTCCAGAGGTAAATCTAGGCATATTACCGGGCGCAGGCGGTACTCAGCGCCTTCCTCGTTTAGCCGACGCACAAACATCGTTAGAAATGATCGTAACAGGCAAGCCTACGTCGGTGGTCAAACTTCCAGGTGTCTTCGACAAAATTTCTGATAAGCCTGAGCATTTACTTGAAGATACAAAAGCGTATTTACAAGCATTAACGCCAGATAAAGCGATTAAACGCACCAGTGATATCACGCTGTCCATGTCTGACGAAACGCAGGCGGTGTTTGATGCAGTAACTGCACAAACTAAAAAAGCGACTCGTGGTTTCTTTGCTCCATTAAAATGTATCGAAGCGGTACGCGGCGCTTACACGCTCGCTTTTGAAGATGGCCTTAAAAATGAAGGCAAGCTTTTCATGGAGTGTATGAATACGCCACAGGCACGTGCCCAGCAGCATTTCTTTTTTGCTGAACGCGCAGCAGGTCATGTGAGCGATTTCGACAAAAATACTCCTGAGCGCAACATTGATAAAGTTGCGATTATCGGCGCCGGAACAATGGGCGGTGGTATCGCTATGAACTTCGCCAATGCCGGCATTCCAGTCACAATGCTTGAGCTCAAAGAAGAAGCGCTAGAGACGGGATTAGCGCTTATTAGAAAGAACTACGAAAACTCAGCGAAAAAAGGCAAGTTAACCCAAGAGCAGGTAGAGAGCCGCATGGCACTGCTTTCAGGTACTACGTCGTATGACGACTTAGCTGATGTTGATCTCGTCATCGAAGCCGTTTTCGAGAAGATGGAAGTAAAGAAAACCGTATTCTCGACGCTGGATAAAGTGTGTAAGCCAGGCGCCATTTTGGCTTCAAATACGTCAACACTGGATATAGACGAAATAGCGACAGCCACATCCCGTCCTGAAGATGTAATTGGTCTTCACTTCTTCTCGCCAGCGAATGTGATGAGACTGCTAGAAGTGGTTAAAGCAGAGAAGACATCTGCTGAAGTCATTAAAACCTGCATGAAGATGGCTAAACGCATCAAGAAAGTAGCGGTGTTGGTAGGCGTTTGCTTCGGATTCGTAGGTAACCGCATGATTGAGCCTTACGGCCGTGAAGCTAACCGCTTACTGCTAGAAGGAGCAACACCTGAGCAAGTTGATCGTGTTTTAACCGAGTTTGGCATGCCAATGGGGCCGTTCACTATGGGTGATATGGCTGGATTAGATATTGGTTACTATGTACGACAGTCTCGACAAGAGCACATTGCACACGACCCCGCTTACGGTGCAGTGGCAGATCGCTTAGTAGAAAAGGGGCGCAACGGACTCAAAACCGGACGCGGAGCTTACAACTATGAACCTGGAAGTCGAGTTCCTGTCCCAGATCCAGAAGTACTAGAAATTGCCAAGCAAGAAGCAGAACGTTTAGGCGTGGTTCAGCGTTCAGACATTAGCGATGAGGAAATTCTAGTTCGCGTCATGTACTCATTGATCAACGAAGGTGCTGCCATCTTAGAAGAAGGCATTGCAGCTAAATCTAGCGATATCGATGTGATTTATGTTTACGGTTATGGCTTCCCTGTGTATCGCGGCGGCCCTATGCAATATGCCGACGAAGTAGGGCTAGGCACTATTTTAGATAAGCTGACTACCTATCGTGATCAATTGGGTGATTACGGAAAGATGTGGCTTGAACCAAGTGATTTGTTGGTGAAATTGGCCCAAAGCGGCGGCACGTTTAAAAGCTATAAAGCGAAGTAGACAAAGCTCTCGTTAGCGAGAGTTAATCGACGGTGAGAGCTAGCGCTAGCTCTCGTTACCCGACATCCGAATTTGGTAAAGCTAGGTAACTTCGAGAGGAAGCACGTAGGCCTAGCTAAACTTTGGCTGAACTTTCAGCCCAACTGAAAGGAATATGAAAATGCGCGATGCAGTTATCGTAAGTACAGCACGTACGCCAATCGGGCGCGCTTATAAAGGTGCACTGAACAATTTACCAGCCCCTTCATTAGGTGGCCATGCTATTCAAAACGCAGTAGCACGCGCAGGGATCGACCCTGCCAGTGTCGACGACGTGGTAATGGGCGCAGCGCTAACCCAAGGCAGTGGCGGCATGAATATTGGCCGCTTGGCTGGTTTAGCGGGTGGTTTACCGGTCACCGTAGCGGGTATGACACTCGACCGCCAATGCAGTTCTGGCATGTATGCCATTGCTACCGCAGCGAATTCAATTCGTACGGGCGATACCAACATTATGGTTGCGGGCGGCTTAGATTCTATCTCTTTAGTGCAAAACAAAAATATGAATATGTTTCGTGCAGTAGACCCTGCACTGGTTGCTAAGCACAAAGATATTTATATGCCAATGCTTCAAACTGCGGAAGTGGTGGGTAAGCGCTACAACATTAGCCGTGACGTACAAGACGAATACGGTTACCAAAGCCAAATGCGCACAGCAGCGGCTCAAGAAGCAGGTAAGTTTGATGATGAGATTGTACCTATCACAGCAACGCAAGCCTTATTTAATAAAGAAACAGGTGAAACCTCTGAGCGTGAAGTGACCTTGTCAAAAGACGAAGGAAATCGCCCAGAAACAACGCTTGAGGGGCTTAAAGCGCTTAACCCAGTGATAGAAGGTGGTTGTATTACCGCAGGTAATGCAAGCCAGCTTTCTGATGGAGCCAGCGCGACAGTGATTATGGATGAGCACTCAGCGGCAAAAGGCAATGCTCAACCTCTTGGTATTTATCGCGGTATTGCAGTAGCAGGCTGTGAGCCAGATGAAATGGGAATTGGCCCAGTGTTCGCCATTCCTAAGCTATTAAAGCAGCATGGATTAACCATGGACGATATCGGTCTATGGGAGCTTAATGAAGCGTTTGCAGTACAGGTACTGTATTGCCGCGATAAGTTAGGCATTCCAGACGAATTATTAAACGTAAACGGCGGTGCCATTTCTATTGGTCACCCATACGGCATGAGCGGTGCTCGCATGGTGGGTCATGCACTCATCGAAGGTAAACGACGCGGTGCGAAATATGTTGTTTGCACCATGTGTATCGGTGGCGGCATGGGCGCTGCTGGTCTATTTGAAGTAATATAGGTATTGGGTATGGAAGGTTATAAAGCTCCACAACGTGACGCCATGTTTGTAACACATGAGCTACTAAATTATCAAAATCACTATCAAAAGCTAGGTTTCGACGAAGCATCAGAAGACTTGGTGTCGGCGATTTTCGCTGAAGCTGCAAAGTTTTCAGAGAACGTACTGGCGCCCATCAATGCATCAGGTGATGAAGAAGGGTGTAAGTGGGTTGATGGTGAAGTAACAACGCCTAAAGGTTTTAAAGAAGCTTATCAAACGTATGTTGAGGGCGGATGGCCAGGAATGTCTCACCCTGAGGAATTTGGCGGTCAGGCACTACCATATTCATTGTCATCTATCATTGCTGAGTGGTTCTCAGGCGCAAACCATTCTTGGGCGATGTACCCAGGTCTAAGCCAGGGCTGCATGGCAACAATAAAAGCCCATGGCTCTGAATTACTACAAAAAATGTTCCTTGAAAAACTGGTTAGCGGTGAGTGGACAGGTACTATGTGTTTGACCGAGGCACACTGCGGTTCAGACCTTGGCATGTTGAAATGTCGCGCGGAGCCTCAAGAAGATGGTACCTACAGCTTAACAGGAACGAAGATTTTTATTTCGGCAGGTGAACACGACTTGTCTGAAAATATCGTACACATTGTGTTAGCTCGATTGCCAGATGCGCCAGAGGGGACCAAAGGTATTTCACTATTTGTTGTACCTAAATTTAACGTATCTGAAGATGGCGAAAAGCAAGATAGAAACGCAGTAGGCTGCGGAAGCATTGAACATAAAATGGGTATCAAAGCCAGCGCAACCTGCGTGATCAACTTCGATGGCGCAAAAGGTTATTTGATTGGGCCACCAAACCGCGGCCTAAACTGCATGTTTACGTTCATGAATACCGCACGTATTGGCACTGGTCTTGAAGGCTTGGCATCATCTGAAGCAGCATTCCAAGGTGCGCTTCGCTATGCAAAAGACCGCATTCAGTTCCGTTCATTAACAGGGCGTAAAAATCCTGATGGCCCAGCTGATCCTATTATTGTGCACCCTGATGTACGTCGTATGCTGTTAACGCAGAAAGCGTTCGCGGAAGGCAACCGAGCGCTTGCCGCTTACTGTATGCAGTTAGTTGACATTACTTTGTATGGTAGCGACGAGGCTGAGAAGCAACTTGCGGATGCAAAACTTGCATTCTTAACGCCTATCGTAAAAGCCTTTTTAACTGAAACCGCGCAAGAAGCCACGAGTTACGGTATGCAGGTTTATGGCGGCCACGGCTTTATCAAAGAATGGGGTATGGAACAGCTCGCTCGCGATACCCGTATCTGCACCATGTATGAAGGTACTACAGGTATTCAAGCCGTTGACCTATTAGGTCGTAAAGTAATGGGCTCTAATGGCGAATTGCTTAATGTGTTTGTTCAAGAAGTGCGCGACTACTGTAATTCATTGCGCGATAACGCTCAGTTTAGTGCTTGGACTAACGCGCTAAACTCTCATCTTGACGAGTGGCAGCAGATCACTATGGATATCGGTAAGGCAGCAGCATCGAACCCAGATGAAATTGGTGCAGCGTCTGTCGATTACTTAATGTATTCAGGTTATGTCACCGTTGCTTACTTCTGGCTAAAAATGGCAGTGAAAGCACAAGAACAGCTTGATGCAGGCAGCACCGAAACCGAGTTTTATAAGAGTAAAATCTTAACAACGGGCTTCTACTTTGACCGTTTGTTAACCCGTACTCGCTCACTGGTTTCTGCTATGCAATCAGGTGCAGACAACTTAATGTCTATGCCAGAGAGTATGTTCGCCATCGAGTAACGACATAAAAGTAATACACGTGCGTAATTAAAAGACGTACGAAAGGCCGAGAAAATAATGTAGCCGAGAAAATGATTTAACCAAATAATCATTTGGATACGTTATTTTGCTCGGCCTTTTTGTTTCTTAAAAACAACATAGAGGAAGTGAGCACAGTGGTTGTTTCAAAGTACGTGAATGTTGAGGGAGCCAGCCTTCATTATTTATCCCGAGAAGAAGAGAGCGCAGAGAACCCTCTGCTTATCATGTTTCATGGCTTCCCAGAAAATGCGCTCACATGGGAAGCGTTAATGGCGACACTCCCCACATCACTTAACATCATTGCCCCAGATTTGCCCGGTTATCATTTATCGAGTCCACTACCCAGTGAAACGGACTACCAAGTTCCATCATTGATAAGTCGAATGGCCGCCTTCATCGAGAAAGTTCAAAAAGGCCGAAAGGTTATTTTGTTGGGACACGATTGGGGTGGGGCAATAGCGTGGCCCCTAGCAGCCTTTCACCAAACATTAATTAGCAAACTTATTATTGTTAATGCTGCTCATCCTTCTTGTTTTACACGGGCAATAAAGACCTCTTTTACGCAAAGAGCAAAAAGCCAGTATATCTCTGCGCTTATTGATAAGGGCGCAGAGCGGACCCTTACAAATACAAGCTTTACGTTATTGAAAAATATGTTAGGCAACGGCTTTTTTGAGAAAGAAACCAGCTATTCAAGGACTCTACTTAACGACTGGGGTAAACCTGAAACCCTCAGTGCGATGCTCAATTACTATCGGCAAATGCCTCAACAAGTGCCACAAAAGAATGTATCTGAGAAAGTGTTGGATGATATTCGTATACCTGAAATATTCATTCACTGCCCAACCCTGTTATTGTGGGGAGAGCAGGATGATGCGTTTGATCTAAGTGTACTGGATAAAATCGAACACTATGTTCCATTGATAATTAAGCGGTTTAATCCGCACGCGTCGCACTGGTTACACAGGGAAAAACCTGAATGGGTACAAAAAGAAGTGATAAATTTTATAGGGTTCTAGAAAGGGGTGAGGCCCCTAAAAGGGGCCTCCAGTGCGGCGTCCTGCCGCTACCATGTTGAATCGTTACATCACATGGTGTGATTAATTAGTTATATTAGATTCTGCCGTTAAGCTCTGTCGAAATAGGAGAGCTTTGAAGACCTTGTTCAGCAATCCACGCTTGAAGTGTCTTACCGTCTGACTCAGGCTCTGCTAAATCTTTGCTTGGCATTTTCTTAACCAGTAGAGTACCTACTTCAACCGCATTGCTAGTAAGAGCAGTGCGAATTAGGCTTTGGCCGTTACAAGAAATGCCAGAGTAGTAATCGCGAAGCTTAAGTTTGTAGTCTGATTGAACGCTACGCATTTTCTTACGTAGTTCGCCCTTGTCATCTGCTTGAACAATTGTGCAAATGTTTGCAAGTGCTTCGTTGATGTCATTAGCCTGAGCTGCGTTAGAAAAAGCTAAAGTTGATGCTGCAATTACTAGAGAAGTTTTAACGATTTTCAACATGGTTAAATTCCTTCGGTTGTTGTTATTAAGATTGTGTTCGTTCGTTGAGATGCATTAAACCCGAATCTAACTATTTGAAAAACATGTTGTAAAATAACATGGTATGTCAATCCATACCTAAAGTGTGAGCTTGCGTTACAAGCTCACGCATACCGTAGCTTGATTACCTAAGTCACTGGGTTGAAGAACGTGAAAATTTAAAGAGATAGAAAGTAAAAAGGCCCCGTAGCGGGGCCTTTCATTGCAGCTGACGCTGCAACCATGTTGAATCGACTCACATGGCTATGTGAATTAGTGCTTAGATTCTATCGTTAAGCTCAGCAGAAATTGGCGAGCTTTGTAAGCCTTGCTCTGCTATCCACGCTTGAAGTGTTTTGCCGTCTGATTCGGGCTCAGAAAGGTCTTTGCTTGGCATTTTCTTAACAAGCAGTGTACCTACCTCAACTGCGTTGTTCGTTAAGGCCGTGCGGATAAGGCTTTGACCACCGCATGAAACACCTGAGTAATAATCACGTAACTTTAATTTGAAGTCTGACTGTACGCGACGCATCTTCTTACGCAATTCGCCTTTGTCGTCAGCCTGAACAATAGTACAGATGTTTGCTAGTGCCTCGTTTACGTCATTTGCTTGTGCTGCGTTTGAAAAAGCTAATGTTGATGCTGCGATGACTAGAGAAGTTTTAACGATTTTCAACATGGTTAAATTTCCTTCGTTATATTTGTTTAATTAATCGGTTTGTCTGTTCGGGATTAATTAAAAAACAATCAGGTCGAATGAAAAACATTCATTCAAATAACAAGGTATATCGAATAATACGTTAGACTAAAGATGTAAGAGGTATGAAATGCGCTGTAGCCTTTAGTATTAAAGGGCGCAGGCAAACTATGTTGAATTGCAATTGCAGATCAATAAATAGCCAAATAAAGTGCAAAAAAACAACGTTAATGCTGTTTTTTTGCTTTTTGTTGAAGTTAATGCGTATTAAAAATGTACGCAATAGGCATTGTATTAATAAGAAAAGAACGAAATTAAGAAGTAAGCAGTGCTGAGGCAGTACGTTCTGTCGTGATGAGCCCATTGAGCAATTTCGATCGCAGAGCGCCTCTTATAGCGTGCAGTTTGTTGTCGCCCGCTGCAACACCTACTACAGGCTTTTCTGGCGTTGCTTTCAACTTAAAGCTCGTTACTCTCTCGTTAATATCGCAACTAATCAACGCACCTTCTTCATTAAAGATCCAGCTTATGATTTCGCCACTTGCACCAGATTCAGCGAGGGTTGCTAATTGATCATCGTCGATAAATCCGTCTTTATACAATGGAGACACACTGCCTAAGTTACCAATGCCTACGAAGCTAATATCCGCTTGCTCGGCAAGCGTGTGAATTCTAGATATGTGTTGTTGCTGTTGCCAAATTTCCCGTTCTAGTTTACTAGATGCTATTACAGGGATAGGCATAGGATAATGCTGTGCTTTAACTCTGTCGGCTACGTGAACAGCAACGTCATAACGCGTCGCCTCTCCGTTATCAGCAATATTACCAACAAGGGAAACAATTTTATGCTGAGGGCAGTGAAGTATTGACAATTCATCAGCACAGGCACGCAGTACACGGCCAGTGCCAAACGCGATGGTTTGTGGAGCGTCGAATTTTAAAGCTCTTTCTATTGCTGCTGCACCCGCTTGACCAAGGCCAAGCGTTGAATTGGGATCGTCATCAACACTGGGCACAACTTCACAGAAAGTTAATCCGAATTTTTTCTTTATGCCTTGCGCTAATTCCATACATCTAGCAATCGGGTGTTCTAAGCGCACTTTCACAAGACCTTCCGACATGGATAACGCCACTAAGCGTTGTGCGCTTTGGCGTGATGTTTTGAGCGTTTTAGCTATCTCATCTTGCGTCTTACCACCAACATAGTACATCCATCCTGCTCTGGCGGCCTCGTCGAGTTTATTGAGTTCGTTTTGTGCTTTCTTACTCATTTAATTTTTCTCATGTCAAAAATGTCAGGGATTCGAGAGTAAAACTCGTCCCATGAATTAATGGTGTTGTCCGATGTCACAATACAATTCTGTAGATGTGCGCCACCTGTATAGTGGAAGTAGCGCATGTCTGCGGCTTTAGCGGCAGCGATCCCCGGCTGAGAGTCTTCAATAACTAGGCAGTTTTTAGGAGCAATGTTGAGCGCATTTGCCGCATATAAAAATAAATCTGGTGCTGGCTTGCCTTTATTTACGAGTGCTCGCGTGTAAATGCGGCCTTCAAAATAGGAAAGAAGCCCTGTGCTGGTTAACGCCTTCGTTGTTCTTTCAGGTGAACTGCTTGTGGCAACACAAAATGGAACACCTAGTGAGTTAAGTGCAGAAAGTACAGAGGTGATACCGGTAGTCTTTTGTAAATGGCACTCGAAACTGTCGAACAGTAATTCATGGAATTTGTTTTTCATGGACGTGGTAAGTGTGAGCGCAAAGTCATCTTTTAACTTACCCTGAACGTGCTCCATGCTCTTTCCAAGAAAATGCTCTATAAAATATTGTTTCGATAATGCAATATCGAAACTAGACAGAAGTGCTTGCCACGCCTGCATCGACAGCACTTCACTGTCAATCAGTACGCCATCACAATCAAAAATCACCAGTTCCACGTTGTGTGCCTGCAAGAGTCACCTTCCTTCAACTATTAACATTTAACCAACGTCCCCTTGCCAATTCCGTATTCGTACACCAAAGGTCAACAAGCCCTAATTATATGAACATTTGCCTAAGTGTAAGGTAATTGATGGCGTTTGTTCTACCTTAACAAGCAGTTCTTGAGTCATACGACTACATACGCGGTTTTCGGCCTCAAATTTCGTCTCTAAAATTTCTTCATAGTATCAATTGGATAGATTATATCGCGTTTATTTTGATTGGTTAATTGTGCATTTTTATTGTGTTAATTAAATAAACAAGCCTCCATTTATTTTGTTAATGGCTGTTTACAAAGTAGAGGGTATATGCAAATATTTACAAAAATTGAGATATATCCCAATGCCTGGGCAAATGCTCTTGAAGTATTTTGTAACCAGTGGGAAATACACCTACAACACGAGATTTGAAGATGAAGTCGACGTCTAGTGATATTGATATTTCACAAGTTAGTGACGAGCAACTCCCCGTCGCTAAACATAAGTTAAAAGGGTGGAAACATTTCATGGGCTTATATGCCGGTGAACATGTTGCAGCCACTGAATTCGTATTTGGTGCAACCTTTGTTGCGCTAGGCGCCACCATGACCGACATTCTGTTGGGATTATTAATTGGTAATCTACTTGCTGTCCTAAGCTGGACACTTATCACTACGCCTATCGCTGTAGATACCCGTTTGAGCTTGTACTCGTATCTTCAGAAAATAGCTGGCGACTCTATGACCAAGCTCTATAACTGGGCGAATGTCATCATATTTACAGTGATATCGGCCGCTATGATTACGGTGTCGGCAACCGCCGTGCGTTTTGCATTGAATATTCCGGCGCAGTTAAATTGGTATCCGACTAATTTAGCTTTTGTTGCCGTCGTGCTTGCAGTCGGTGTGATAGTTGTCTTTGTCGCTATGTATGGCTTTAACGCCGTTTCCAATTTTTCTCGTATTTGTGCGCCTTGGTTGTTCACCATGTTCATTTGCGGTCCACTTATTCTAATGCCTGCACTCGCTGAATCTGTGATTGGGCAAACGTTTCTTACATCGTGGAATGACTTTATTCATATCGGTAGTACATCGGTGTGGACGGGCTTCACCCAAAGTGGTGAGCCTGGTATTGGTTTATTAGAAGTGATTGGCTTTTCGTGGGCAGCGAACACGATAACGCATTTCGGCCTTATTGATATGGCGTTACTGCGTTTTGCTAAGCGTAAACGTTACGGTTTATGTACGTCGGCGGGGATGTTATTTGGTCATTATATAGCATGGATTTCAGCCGGTATTATGGGCGCAGGTACAGCGGTTATTGTTCAAAAGTCCATTGGTGAATTAGACCCGGGCGATGTGGCTTTCCACGCATTAGGTCTTTCTGGACTCGTTATTGTTATCGTTGCAGGCTGGACTACAGCAAACGCGAATCTCTATCGCGCTGGACTTGCCGCGCAAGCTATTTTTAAAGATAAATCGCGTACTACAACGACCGCGGTCGTCGGTATGGTCACCGTTGCAATTGCGTGTTTTCCGTTCGTGTTTACTAAATTACTGCCACTGTTAACGTATGCTGGATTACTTGTTGTTCCTGTAGGAGCAATTGTGTTCGCAGAGCACATGATTTTTCCGCGTATTGGATTCACACGTTATTGGGCACATTATCAAAGCCTTACTCACAGCACGCCAGCGGTAGCGAGTTGGGGCTTGGGGCTTGTGTTTGGCTTTGGTTTAAACGTCTTAGACGTCATGTCTTTCTACTATCTATTCATACCCACGTGGTTCTTCACCATAGCTGTATATACAGCACTGGCCGCAAAGTATGGTGCAAAACAAGCTTATCCTGAGCAAGAAGCACAAGTAGATGCTTTCAATGCACGTGTTGAAGCTCATCAGCAGCAAGAAGCGGCGTTAGAAAACGAACACGTTGAAGACGTTACTGCCGTATCTAAATTACTGCGTCTTACATCGCTAGCGAGTTTGTTGGTGTCCATAGCATTGGCAATCAAAACTTTTTCTCTTAGTGACACGGTTGTCGCTTACGAATTGAACCGAGACTTATTCTTTAATGTTGGGTTCGCGTGCACCGTTATCTATTTCGTTACTGCGTATTGGGCGATGCGTCGCCACAAAGCGTTACAAAGCTAATAAGGTTCTTATGCAATCTCAAACGTCTATTTTATTGAACAGAGCGAACTTATCGTCGTTGCCAAATGACATAAGGCGTCCAGCTTATGATGTGGAGAACGTTCAAACGGGTATTGTTCACATTGGTGTGGGTGGTTTTCATCGGGCACATGAAGCCATGTATGTAGACAGATTAATGGCAAAAACCGGCGATCTATCGTGGGGCATTTGTGGTGTGGGTCTTCGCGAGAACGACCGTGCGATGAAAAAAGTGTTCGACGAACAAGATAACTTATATACCTTGGTTGAAAAGCACAATGACGGTTCCCGCAGTGCATCAGTTATCGGTGCAATGACGGGGTTTTTGATGGCGCCGGACGATCCTCAAGCAGTCATTGATAAAATGGCTGAGCCCGAAGTACGCATCGTATCGTTAACCATTACCGAAGGTGGCTATAATTTTGATGCTTCCTCAGGGGAATTTATTACCACTAACCCTGATGTCATTCACGATATCGAAAACCCCAAAACGCCTAAACTGGTTTTCGGCTATTTAGTTGCAGCGCTTAAAAAACGCAAAGAAAACAACGTTAGGCCTTTTACCGTTATGTCATGTGACAATATTCAGCACAATGGCCATGTGTTAAAGAAAATGCTGCTTGCGTATATTGAACTGTTTGACCAAGCGTTTGCTACTTGGGTTAACGAAAACGTGAGTTTCCCTAATTCAATGGTAGACAGAATAACGCCTGCAACCACAAATGAAGATATCGCAACGTTAAGGGCTCAGGGCGTAGAAGATGCTTGGCCTGTAGTGTGTGAGCCTTTTGACCAGTGGGTTATTGAAGATGACTTTTGCAATACCAAGCCGTGTTTAGATTTAGTAGGCGCGCAGTTTGTAAGCGATGTGGCACCGTACGAAAAGCTTAAGCTTCGTATGCTTAATGCGGGCCATTCAGTACTTGGCTTGGTTGGTTCTGTAGCAGGGCTTGAAACTATCCATGAAAGTGTTGAAGCGAAACAGTTAAAGCGTCTTCTATCAATCTTTATGGAACAAGAGGTTATGCCAACACTCGACCCAGTAGAGGGGATTGACGTGTATGAATACAGAGATACGCTGCTATCTCGTTTCTCCAACCCTTTCATTAAAGATACGCTAGCGCGAATTTGCCTTGAAAGTTCGGCTAAGCTTCCGGTGTTTTTATTGCCCACCGTGCGAGATAATTTGGCGGCCAACAGAGACACCGATATAAGTGCTTTAGTTATTGCTTGCTGGGCCTTCTATTCAGACAGGCATGCCTCTCAAGACGGGAAGTCACTTGAAATCAACGATGTGTTAGCTGATAAGTTACACAACGCGGCTAGTAATAACCAAATAGACAGCCTTAGTTTTTTAATGCTAGAAGAAGTATTTGGTAAGCTGGTTGATGAAGCGAGTTTTACCGCTAGTTTCCAGGGCTTTGTAGAGCGCTTGTATCAACAAGAGCCGGTGTTGCTGATTAGCGAAAAGGTAGCAAACAATAAACTCGAGCTTGCCAGAGCTTGTTAGATTGTATGGGGAATCTGTATTAGTACGAAGGAGAGTAGGGAATACTCTCCTTTTTTATGCATTGAATTTTATCAACTGATACAAAAGAAAAAAGCGACCCGAGGGTCGCTTTCTAAAGTGCAGATTTCTCTGCAACCATGTTGAACTGGTTCACATGGTGTGAAACTGTTTTATAGGCGGTCGTTGATAACCGCAGCAATTGGGTTATCTTGCAGACCGTTTTCTGCAACCCAAGCTTGAAGTGTTTTTCCATCAGCTTCAGGTGCTTCTAAATCACTTTTTGGCATTTTCTTAACAAGTAACTCGCCAGCTTCTAAAGCATTGTTTAGTAGTGCTGTACGAATTAGGCTGTTACCGCCACAGCTAATTGCTGAGTAGTAGTCTTTAAGTTTCATACGGTAGTCTGATTCGACTGAACGCATTTTCTTACGTAGTTCGCCTTTATCGTCCGCTTGAACGATAGTGCAAATATTCGCTAGTGCTTCGTTAACATCAGCCTGTGCTACGCCCGACACACCTAATGTCGCTGCGATAACAAGAGAAGTTTTAACAATTTTCAACATGGTTAATTCCTCAAGTACTTCTATAGATTGTTTGTTTGTTTGTTCGAGAGGATTAAACGACAAAAATGAAATCTTGAAAACGTTCTAAGCGATACTTAGGTATGTGGTTTTATAAGTATAGAAAGGTAGTTGAATTAAGCCTCTGTCGTTCGCATCGAGGCTTGAACCACTCTTTTACAAAAACAATTCTTTAGTGCCTTTTTGTGGTGCAGGGCTGACAATAATCACTTGAAAGTGATATGTTATAGTGTAACGCTTGAGGTGCGTGATTAATCGCTTTGGGTTGTGAACGCCATGCCATTTAATGTCACAGGAAATCGTCATTTTGACGCTAGGGTTATATGAATCGACGGTTTGTAAATTTACTTGCGGTAGCAAAGGATAAATGCGACTCGGACGGTTTGCGCTTAACAGAAAAACGCAAAAGAGTATTGAACTTATTAATAGATGCCCAAGCTCCGCTTTCCGCTTACGAGATAAAGGATATGTTCACTACGAGGTATTCTGAAGATGTAAAGCCTATGACGATATATCGCGCACTAGAGTTTCTCACTGAGACTGATTTAGTACACAAACTGAATTTGAACAACAAGTTTGTCGCGTGTTCTCAAGCAAAATGTTGCGAGCATCACGGGTACTCACAGTTTTTAATTTGTGTTCAATGTGGCTCTGTTGAAGAAGTTGCGATAGACCCAACCATATCTGAAAATCTTGTTGAGCAAGCTAAAAATCTAGGGTGCGATATTGTAACGCCACACCTTGAAGTGGCGTGTATCTGCAAGCACTGCAAGTAATGCAGCGCTTCTTTTTTAATCTACTTAAATCTTTAGTGTCATGAAACTAATTATAAATAATGCCTCTACCTCGTCACGGTTATTAGGCAAAAATGAAGATGAAATAACGTCTGTTTCACTATTAATTGATGGCGGAAAAATAGCTGCTCTTTCGGAAACCCCCATCACTATAAAGTCGGTAAAGACCATAGATGCGAAAGGCTTGTTTTTATCGCCTGGCCTTCTTGATCCCCAAGTACATTTCAGGGAACCGGGGATGGAATACAAAGAAGACATAGAATCGGGTAGTAAAGCCGCGGTTAAGGGTGGGTTTACTGCAGTAGTTTCAATGCCTAATACAACGCCTACAGCTGATAATGCAGATACTGTACGTTTCATGGTAGAAACAGCAGCTAAAAAAGGCTTGTGTAAAGTCTACCCAACGGGCGCGCTTTCAAAGGGATTAGAAGGAAAGTCCATGACTGACTTCAGCGCCTTAACAAGCGCCGGTGCAGTGGCAATTACCGACGACGGTAAAGGCGTTCAAAACAATGCGTTATTTAAGCAAGCTCTCGTTAGTGCTAAGCACCTAGGGGTTCCAGTTCTCGATCACAGTGAAGACGAGACTTTATCAAATGGGGGAGCAATACATGAAGGCGAAATTTCAAAAAAATTCAATGTGAAGGGTATAAAGTCAGCCTCTGAATCTGTGCACGTCGAACGTGGTTGTGACTATAGTTTGGAAACCGGTGGTCATTATCACGTATTACA
Source organism: Alteromonas sp. R7 (assembly GCF_055755235.1). Taxonomy (NCBI): domain Bacteria; kingdom Pseudomonadati; phylum Pseudomonadota; class Gammaproteobacteria; order Alteromonadales; family Alteromonadaceae; genus Alteromonas; species Alteromonas sp. R7. The sequence continues at coordinate 71,804 of NZ_JBVTQX010000015.1, forward strand.
TGTTTCCACATCGGCTTCTATTGAAGCGGTAAAGCAAGCAAAAGAACGTGGCGCCAACGTTACTGTAGAAGTTTCTCCTCATCACTTGTTGTTATGTGACGAAGATATCGCCATAAAATTTGATGGGACTTTAGATGCGAATTGGAAAATGAATCCACCACTTCGCTCTAGAGAAGATATGCTGGCGTGTCAAAATGCCCTTGTTGAGGGTGTAATAGACGCTATAGCAACGGATCATGCACCTCATTCACCTGAGGAAAAAAAGCAACCTATTGAACAGGCACCGTTTGGGATTATTGGTCTTGAAACTGCGTTTCCTCTGATCTTCACCCATTTCGTAAAAACCGAAAAGCTAACGCTTGGTCGTGCCATCGATTTAATGAGTAAAAATGCAGGTGACATTTTCGGCATACGATGTGGAAGAATTGAACAAGGCGAAGTGGCAGATCTTGTGCTGTTCGACTTAAATAACGCGTTTACGGTAACGCCATCCTTTTTCGCCTCTAAGTCTCAGAACTCGCCATTTATAGGAGAAACGCTGTATGGAGAAACGCATACAACCATAGTTGCGGGCAACATTGTGTATTCACGGGGTAATATTTAGACAAATACACCACCTCTAATTTCAATAACACTGCGGCGGCGCTTCTCTCTTTGGTGCCGCGTGATAGCCTCGCGCTGTTGCTGCGTCAAATGTTATAAAAAGACTGCCTTGATGCTAAAAATTATTGCACTAGTAAACCGAAAGACACTTTGTGAGCTCTTCATCCCATATAGGGTTAAGTTCAATAGCGATAATTTCAATTTTAGTTTCACTACACTCACTTAATTCGGCTTCGGTAACCTCGTTGTCAACAACGTTATAGCTAAAGACACCGTCACTTGTTATGACAACTGCTTTAAGCCTTTCAACGTTAAGGTTGTGCATCCATTTTAGTAGTGCAATGCGGTCAAACTCCCTGGAAGGTGAGAAACGCCACCCGACAGCTTTAAAACCTTCGCCTTTATTCTCTACTCTCAATACACCTGAGTCAGGAAAAGGCTGTTCATTTATTGATGGCGTAGTGGTAGTTTTGTGGTCGTGCAATTTTTGTGCTTTGATATGAGTAAGTGCACTTGAGCTTCCCTTTAATACGCTAATTGGGAACTCTCCCTTTTCGCACAGTAAGACGGGCGTGTTTGGCTTGGTACGTTGGACGACATAGGTCTCCAATGCTTCGGCATCTGAATGAGTGTAAAGGTCTTGTTTGTTCCCCACAATAACGTCAGCAATGGCGATTTGCTGATTGAAGGTATCATGAGAGGTATAGTGAGGATCAGCGAGCTTTCTTGCGTCAACCAAAGTTACCGTTTTTTGTATGTCGAGAACGTCTTGATAATGCTCGGCAGCTAGTGTTTGTAGTACTTCTATAGGATGCCCCAAACCAGTCGGCTCAATAAGCAAACGGTTTGGTTTAGATTCGGCCAACAGCTGATTAAGAGCAATCTGCATTGGCAGCCCCGCGGCACAGCACATACACCCACCCGGCACTTCTCTAATAAATACTCGCTTTTCATTGCTAGCATTATTGTTAGGTGCTTTATTTCGCGAGCCGTTTACCAATGAGCCATCGATACCAATCTCACCAAACTCATTGATTAGTATTGCCCAGCGTTCATTTGCAGGTTTTTGTTTTAATAAATGTAATAGCGAGGATGTTTTACCCACACCCAAAAAGCCAGTAATGATGTTAGTAGGTACAGCTTTTATCATTGTGAATGTCTTCGTTGAAAGTCATATGTAAATATCAAAACTCTCACACAAGGCTATCATAGCAGGGAGTACATCCCTATGAATTAATCATGATATGTTATATTATTACATTTAGGCGGGGTGTTCACCGCGATATACGCTTAAGGTAAGAAAATTTCGCAGTAACAAAATCTCCCTCATTTTTAACATAGGAAAATCAACAAGTGACTCTTCCCGCGTTGACGGTCGAATCCAATCTAGCCGCACAATATAAAGCATTTGTAGAGCGCCTAAAGATGAGTGACTTCACCGGTGATATCGAAACGGCCTATAGTGCTCGCATCGCGCATGCTACTGACAACTCAGTCTATTACAAAGTCCCGCAGGCCATTATCTACCCAAAATCTACTGAAGATTGTCAGTGTATAGGTAAATTAGGCAGCCACTTCCCAGATGTCGCATTCTCTGCCCGTGGTGGTGGCACTGGTACTAATGGGCAGAGTTTAACCGATGGTATCGTTGTCGATATCCGTCGTTATCTAAATGAGATCATTGAACTGAACCTGGAAGAAGGGTGGGTTAGGGTTCAAGCGGGTATAGTCAAAGATTCACTCAACGACGCATTGCGCCCGCACGGCCTGTTCTTTTCCCCTGATCTATCAACCAGCAATCGCGCTACGCTTGGCGGTATGATAAGCACTGATGCGTCGGGGCAGGGGTCATTAGTGTATGGTAAAACCAGCGACCACGTCATCGGACTAAAAGCAGTGCTTGCGAATGGCGAGATAATTGAAACCGCAAAAATTTCGCGGGATGAAGCTTTACTTAAAGCAAGTGGCTGTACGTCAGAAGCCGCAATTTATCAACAAGCAATGCGTACCTGTATTCAACATCGAGAGGGCATTTTAAAAACATTTCCCCGCTTAAACCGCTTTTTGACGGGGTACGATTTAGAACACGTAGTTGACGGTGATAACATTGACATTGGTAGGCTAATCACAGGTGCAGAGGGCTCACTTGCGTTTGTTACGGAAGCGACGTTAACACTTGATAAAATAGCGCCACTGAAAGCGCTTGTTAACATATCCTACCGTTCATTTGACGCGGCGCTTCGACATGCGCCAGTGTTGGTAAAAGCCAAAGCAACCAGTGTTGAAACCATCGATAGCACGGTACTTAACTTTGCGAAAACCGACATTGTGTGGCATTCCATTCATCATTTAATAGCAGATGTTCCAGATAACGAGTTGTTGGGTTTAAATCTTGTAGAGTTCAACGCCGATTCTGCAGAAGAAATGAAAGTTCATATTGAACAGTTAGAAGTGGCAATTACACAAGAGATAGGACGAGATGGCAGCAGCATAACAGGCTATAGCGTCACCTATGACAAGCCCGATATTCAGCGCATCTATGCCATGCGGAAAAAAGCCGTTGGGCTGCTTGGTAAGGTAAAGGGCAATCAAAAGCCCATTGCATTTGCCGAAGATACCGCTGTCCCGCCGGAAAACTTGGCCGACTTCATTGGTGAGTTTCGAGCATTATTAGACAGCCATAATTTAAAATATGGCATGTTCGGTCACGTTGATGCTGGTGTTTTGCACGTGAGGCCGGCACTAGATTTATCAGAACCACAGCAAGAAGCACTGATGCATACGCTTTCTGATGAGGTAGTGGCACTTGTTGCTAAGTACGGTGGATTGATGTGGGGAGAGCATGGCAAGGGATTTCGAAGTGAATACGGCCCCGCATTTTTTGGCGAAACACTGTTCAATGAAATGCGCAAGATCAAAGCCGTATTTGACCCCCATAACCAGATGAACCCCGGCAAAATCTGCACACCGATAGAGAGTGATGATAAATTAGTCTCGGTGAAAGATATTAAAAGAGCCGGGATTGAGCGGGTTATTCCCGTCAGCATAAAACAAGATGTGTTTCCTGCTTTTGAATGTAACGGCAATGGACTGTGTTTCAACTACGAGCCTACATCACCTATGTGCCCGTCTAGCAAGGTTACCCACGATAGGCGGCACACACCGAAAGGGCGCGCAAGCATGCTAAGAGAGTGGACGCGGCTATTATCGCTTAGTACTGGATTTGACACTACGTTAAAAAATGAAGGGTTGTCGTATAAGCAGTTCAAAAGTAACTTTCTATCTCGGTTTAAGAACTCCATTTTAAGTAACAAGCCAGACTTTTCACACGAAGTCAAAGAGGTCATGGATGGGTGTTTGGCGTGCAAATCATGTACACATCAATGCCCGGTGAATATTGATGTGCCGCACTTCAGGTCAATATTTTTGTCTATTTACTATCGACGGTATTTGCGACCTTTAAAAGATATGCTGGTTGCCAATATAGAAACGATAGCTCCACTGAGCGCGCGAGCGCCCAAACTTCATAATGCCATCATAGAACTAAAATGGGTGAAGCACTTTTTGGAGAAGCAAGTAGGGTATAAAGATGCTCCTCAGCTTTCTTATCCAACGTTAACAAGCCGAGTAAAAGCTCTAACAGTGCCGTTTGACTTACAACGCCTTTCCCAAATGAATACAGAAGAGCGAAAACATTATATCGCTGTCGTTCAAGATCCCTTTACCAGTTATTACGATGCGGCTAGCGTCGAGAAGCTGATAAGTGTGATCTATAAGCTTGGCTTTAAACCCATCGTAGTGCCGCATACGCCCAATGGAAAACCTGCTCACGTAAAAGGCTTTCTGGATAAGTTCGAAAAACAAGCGATAAAGACTGCTAACTTACTCAATCAACTCCATGCACTAGACATAACTATGGTAGGCACTGATGCGTCGCTAGTGTTGTGTTACAGAGATGAATACAAGAAGTATTTGCGTGATAAAAGAGGTAACTTCTTTGTGCATACCATCGATGAATGGCTGGATTTGGTTTTAACTGAAAAGCACATAGTAAAGGCGATGATTAAAAAGCGATTCAGTTTGCTTGCACACTGTAGTGAAAAAACGGCTATGCCGGCGCTGACAACCCGCTGGCAAAGCATTTTTGAGAAACTTGGTGCTAATTTAACAGTGCAGCCCTCAGGATGTTGCGGTATGGCTGGAACCTATGGTCACGAAGCTTCACATTATAAAAATTCAAAAGCGCTTTACGAATTAAGTTGGTCAGGTGTGTTCAAGCAATGTAGCGCACAGCATGAAGTGCTTGTAAGCGGCTTTTCATGTCGAAGCCAAGTTGCAAGGTTTGAAGGTAAAAAGCCTCGTCACCCTATCGCGGTGGTAAATGAATTAATCCAATAACAAAAAAGGACAGAAAATGAAGGTGGTAATGCGCAGCATTATGCTGGTGGTACTTTTGTTAACAACTACGTATGCATTCAGTGAACAAAGTGAAACCGATGCTAGGGAAGCCTATATAAGGGCAAACTACACGAAATACGAATACCAAATTCCAATGCGTGACGGCGTAAAACTGTTTACATCGGTCTATGTGCCAAACGATAGAACAAACGCGTACCCTTTTATGATGCAGCGTACGCCTTATCGCGTTGCTCCTTATGGTGTTAGTAAGTACAAAAAGCGCTTGGGACCGAGCGAAGCTTTCGAAAAGGAAGGTTTTATTTTTGTGTTCCAAGATGTGCGTGGCAAATTCATGTCTGAAGGAGAGTTTGTCAATATGCGTCCTCAAGATGCTTATAAGCGCGGTAAAGATGCCACGGATGATGCTACTGATACCTATGACACTATCGAGTGGCTTGTAAAAAATGTTGAAGGCAATAACGGTAAAGTGGGGATGTGGGGCACATCGTATCCTGGCTATTACACGTCAGTCGCCTCTATAAATAGCCACCCCGCGCTAAAGGCTATTTCTCCACAAGCTCCAATTGCAGATTGGTTTTTTGATGACTTCCATCGAAATGGGGCGTTTGTGACCCCTATGGCGTTTATATTTTTCGACACGTTTGATAAGCAGCGTGATGGTACGTTTGCGTATTGGCCTGAAGGAATGAAGTCAGAAACACCAGATGGCTATCAATTTTTTAAAAATTTAGGCCCGCTTTCCAATGTCAACGACAAGTACTTTCACGGTGAACGACCATTTTGGAATGAAGTTATTCAACACCCTAATTATGACGACTATTAGAAGTCACGAGATGTATTGCAACATTTATCTAAGACAAAGCCTGCGACGCTGGTTGTCGGCGGTTGGTACGACACCGAAGACTTATACGGCCCGCTTTACACCTACCAAACCATGTCACATAACAACAAAAAGGATCATGTAAAGCTGGTGATGGGTCCTTGGTATCACGGTCAATGGCAGAGTGAAAAAGGTGGAACGGAACTCGGCGAAGCGCATTTCGGATTTGACACCAGCGCTTGGTTTCAAAAAGACGTGTTATTGCCGTTCTTCAAGCAACACTTGAAAGGGGCCAATGATGCAAACATTGCCACTGCAACTATGTTTGAAACGGGGAGTAATCGTTGGCGTCACTTTGATGTCTGGCCACCCAAAGATACATCTCAAAAAACGTTGTTCTTAGCAGGAAAGGAAAAGCTGGTTGAAAATGCAAATAACACCGGAAGCAGCGAATATGTGAGCGATCCGAACAAACCCGTTCCACACTCTGCAAAAATTAGCCGCGGGTGGGATAGACCCTATATGGTCGAAGATCAGAGGTTTGCAGCGAGAAGGCCTGATGTGCTGGTATTCGAAACAGAAATACTAGAAAACGACCTCACTATCGCTGGCGCCATAGACCTAAATTTGTGGTTTTCAACAAACAAATCTGCTGCCGATGTAGTCGTAAAACTGGTCGATGTTTTTCCGTCTGTAGATGACAATGTCAATAAGGCGGATATGGAGAAAGGTAATCGCCATGAGTTGGTGCGTTGGGGCGTGTTACGCGGTCGTTTTAGAGAAAGTATGAGTAAGCCCAAAGCGTTTGTTCCTAATCAGCCCACGGAAATTGGCTTTGAACTTTACGATGTATTACATACATTCAAACGAGGACATAAGCTACAAATTCAAATACAAAGTAGCATGTTTCCGTTCCTTGATTTAAACCCGCAGAATTATGTTGAAAACATTTTTAACGCTAAAGAGAGCGATTTCACCAGAGCATTCCACACGATTTATCACAATGATGAGCATCAGAGTTCGATAAGCTTCAACATGCTGTAAGTTTAATTTACTCAAATGTAAAAAAAGCCCTGTTTAAACAGGGCTTTTGCTTTGTCTATGTTAGTGAGGTTTATAGTTGCTCGCTACTTCCATTATTTGTTCACGCATCCACATATGAGCGTGATCATGGTCGGCGCTTACATGCCAATAAAGGAAATACTCTACAGGCGGTAAATCAAAAGGAACCTCGTACAACGCAAGATCGTAATGTTTAGCAAGGTGATACGGCAGGCACGCGATTAGGTCTGTCTTTACTATCGTACTTGGTACGGTTAAAAAATGTTGACCTCGCATAACTTCCTTGCGTCTTTTGCCCATTTTATCTAACGCAATATCTATTGGACCCACACCAGATTTACGCTGTGACACATTAATATGACCTAATCGTAAAAAGGTATCTAAGTTAAGCCCGTTTTTGAGCGCTGGGTGATTTTTACGTGCTAACACAACAAGTCTGTCTTGGGCGATTTTTTCTTTACACAAATGAGGGTCTGTAAATGTCGATGCATCTGAGTAAAAGTCCAACGTGCCCGATGCCATCGCCGAAACAACTTGGCTTCTAGGAATCTCGTAGTTGGTTAACCCAATATTTGGCGCCAAATTCTGCAAACGTGAAATGAGACGAGGCATAATGCTTACTTCAAGCAAATCACGGCTGGCAAAGTTAAAGGACTTCTCGGCTGTGAGAGGGTCGAATGTATGACTTTCTTGCACGCTTCTGCGTAGTAAGGCTAAGGCTTGTCGAGCTGGAACAATAATATTTTGCGCTACGGGGGTAGGCGTCATACTGTGGCCGGTACGAACGAACAGCGGGTCGTTAAGCATTTCTCTTAGCCTTGCTAAAGAGTTACTTACCGCTGGTTGAGTAATGCATAAGACATCTGCTGCCTTGGTTAAGCTTCCTGCCGTGTAAATGGCGTCGAATACTGCAAAAAGGTTCAAATCGATTCTATTGAGATTCATAACTAATCCTTTAAGAGCGAGTGCCCTGAAAAAAGCCAATAGATGAAGAGGCGCTAGTTTGTATCACGGTGCGTTTAATAGAAAACTGTGATCCAATGCTACATAGCATCTACGAATAATTTACGTTAGTGTAACAAGAATATTTATAAATACCTATTATTAAAAGTTAATTGAAACATTCAAGGTAATAATAGTAGTTTTATCGTCAATAAATGGAGATTGGACTGAAAAATGAGAACACTTTTAGACTTAGCAGTGGGAGATACCCTTGAACAACCTGAATGGCTGACGGTTACGCAGGACATGATCAATCAGTTTGCAGACGCTACCGGCGATCACCAGTGGATACATTTAGATGCTGCGCGCTGTGAAAAAGAAAGTCCCTTTAAAACAACAATTGCTCACGGCTTCTTGACTGCCAGTCTCATGCCTAAAGCATTCGCTGAGGTAATCGCGCCAGACGAACGTATCGCGTCTATGATCAATTATGGCATTGATAAGTTACGTTTTCTTGAACCAGTACAAAGTAATGATGCCGTTAAATACCGATTCAAACTTGTCGAAATCACTGAAAAGGCGCAAGGGAAGCTTTATAAAGTAGAGGCAAGTTGCTTACTTAAATCGAATGGGAACCCAGCGCTAATAGGTGGCTTTCTCATGCTCGCGGTGCTTAAGCCTTGATAGATTGCTGTTTTACGCAGTAAAAGTGGCTGTACAGACTAGTACGGCATATTGCCAAATGCGTATGACGATGCGTGTGCTACGTCGTTGTCTAGTTGATATGTCGCACCGTGTATTGCAAAAACATGGTGCCACAAAATAAAAAAGCCTGAGATGCTGGCGTTTGTTGACCTTTGATATATAGCAAAGGTCAACAGGGCCTAGTTTAGCGATCGTCAGGCTTTTACCTACACAGTCCTACTTTATCGGCAAGACCTATGTCGACAGAAACGAGTTAGTTAGACGCTTCTTCGGCACCTTCTTCAATGGCTTCTCCAGCACTTTGAATATCTTTACCGGCCCCTTCAACTGTTGCACAACCGCCTAAACTCCCAAAACTGGCTGCGAGTATAAGTACTAAAAAAGCGTGTTTAAGTGTTTTTGAATTTAACATTTCCATTTGCATCTCCGTTAGTTTCATTCTTCTGCGGGTTGCTCAGGGTTATCACCCGCTTTCACATCAGACTGCTCAGTTGATGAATTTGTATTACCTTTACTTGAACTTCTCTCATCCTGCTTTTTAAGCATGCTATTAAGCTTATCTCCCCCTTTAGCATTGAAATCCAATGTTCTGATAGGGAAAGGAATAAGAATATCGTTTTCTTCTAATACCGTTTTTACTGTACTGATCGCGTCGTGGCGTACGACCATAAATCCTGGCTCTCCTGGATATCGAATCCAAAACCACAGTAATAGGTTGATACTTGAATCGCCAAAAGACTCTGCGTAAACCGCGGTCTCTTCTTTTTTTATGACATAATCTTTTTCATTCATAGCATCCGTAATAACTTTGGCGGCTTCTTCTATATCATCAGCATAAGAAATGCCGACAGGGATCTCTATTCTTCGATAACCAAGATATGAATAATTGGTCAATATATTTCGGAAAAGAATCTTGTTGGGTATAACTTCAAGTTGACCATAAAAGGTTTCAACTAAGGTGTTTCTAAGGTTTATTTCCTTTACGTTACCAAATACACCTTCTGCCTCAATGACGTCACCAATTTCAAAGGGTTTTCGAATTCCCATGGCTACACCGGCAATGAAGTTTTCCGTCATGTCCTGAAACGCAAAACCAATGGCCAACCCGACGATACCTGCGCCTGCAAGTAAAGAGGTGACAGTACCTTTAAGGCCAACAAAGTCTAGCGCAATGAAAATTCCCGCTATTAAAACGATAGATTTGATTATGGAGGTGAGGAGGCTTGCAATTTGTCGAGACTCAAACGTTCTGCGCATAATCTTGCCAGCAACGTTGCCGATCACTTTGGCGATAATGCCAAAGGCTATCGCAATAAAAAATGCGACAACAATGTTAGGAAGAAGCGTAATGCCACCTTCTACCCAAGACTCTAGCTTTTCGCTGAGTAATTTATAAACCTCATCTATTTTTGGAAACTCCATAGACCTCGTGCACCTTCATATAAAGTGTTCCTGATGTTTCAAGAATCATTCCTTTCAAAATAATCTTGTAACGCATTGAAAATTGGAGGGTATGCCTGGTTTTTGAGGTGCGCGATCCATCAAGCGTAATGAATAAATTTCCCATATTGGGAAACATATTCTCAATTGGGATATGGCTAAATTCAGTGGAGAGGCTTCAATTTATCCTAAAGGATATCTGGTCAGACCATGCGTAAAATTAATGTAAACATATTATTCACAATAAATTTACAAAGGTGAAATTCAAGCATAGTATCAATTGCGTAGGTCAATATTTGTTCATGGCCTCAGACAATAACAACACGAAATCGAACAGCCTGTCGCTAGCGGAAAGTGTGGGTAGTAATGCCGGTAGTGATAAGCCCAGATTTGGAATCACACTATGAAATTTAAAACGCGTAAGACAGCAGTGGCGGCAATGGTCGGTACTGCTTTATTTTGCTCTCCTTATATCGCATCAGCCCAAGAAGCAGACGTTGAAAGTGAGCAAGAAGCTAAGAAAGACGTAGAACTCATTTTGGTTACTGGTAGTTTTGTTCGCCGTAGCGAAAACTTCGAATCTCCTTCTCCACTAGCCGTGGTAGATAGCGTGGCTATAGACGCGATTGGCGCAAAGAATATTGCGGATATTACACAAACACTCACTATTAACACGGGTGCTGAAAACAACCCAGATGCTTTTACGCAAAACGCAACAGCGGGTACGTCGAATATTAACCTTCGTGGTTTAGGCGTAGCGTCTACTCTGGTTTTACTTAACAACAAGCGTCAGGTCGTTACAGCGCAACCAACGAACGAAGGCCTGAACTTCGTCGATACCAGTTCACTTGTGCCAATGATTGCCATTGATCGTATGGAAGTGGTTAAAGATGGTGCGTCGGCTCTGTATGGTTCTGATGCCGTTGCAGGTGTCGTTAACTTTATCACCAAACGCAATTATGACGGAGCAATGGTAAGCCTTGACTATCAAGATGGTGCGCATGGCGACAACAAAGAATACATTTTACAAGGTTTATGGGGCGCAACCGGTGATAACGGAAGCGTACTAGCGGCGATAAGCTATACCAACCGTTCGCCGCTTTTTCTCAGCGATAGACGACTAAGTCGTCCCCAAGACGATACAAGTGCTCTGGGTAACCCAGGCTCTTTCTTCTTAAACATTCCAGGTGCAGGGGCACTGCCCATTATCGACCCGTACGGATGTGAGGAGTTTGGTGGTGCACCCAATTTACTTGCGCCAAGTGGTACAGTGCCAGGTTTAGAAATTGGTTTTTGTGGTTTTGATTTCGGTAAATTCTATTCATATGTTGCTGATGAGAGCCGAACAAATGCTTATGTACGTGCAGACTACGAGTTCGATAACGATATTACATGGTCGGCTGAATTCAGTTTAGCGAGAAACCGTGCTGAACGTGGTGGAGCACCGAGCTTCCCAATTTTAACCTCTCCAATTGTTCCGGATTATCATCCGCAGAATCCATTTGGTCAGCCTGTCGCTTTCTTCGGCCGCGCTGAAGGTAACGGCTTCCCTGGTGACCCAGCGAATACCGAATCAGATACCTTTCGCTTTAGCACCAGTTTACAAGGTGTGACAGACACTGGGTTCTGGGAAGTAAGCTATACACGTGCGGTTAACGATTTTGTATTTAGGGTTCCTGACGTACTAAATACCGAGTTTCAGCTTGCGCTATACGGTCTAGGTGGCTCTAATTGTGACCCTATCGCTGGAACGCCAGGGGTAGGGGATTGCGAATTCTTCAACCCATTTGCAACGTCTTACACAACGGCGCCTAACTCTGATTACGTGGTTAGCTCCTTTACGGGAACCGAAGTGATCGACTCTAAAGCGGATCTCGAAGTTTTCGAAGCGTTTACATCGTTTGATGTGTTCGAAATGGGCGGTGGCTTTGCGGCGTTAGCATTGGGTGTTCAATATCGTGAAAACCAGCTTAGCCAAGATTACGATGACCTTGCTAACCAAGACAGTTTCACATTCGTTATCGGTAACCCTGATATTGATGGTAGCCAGGATGTATGGGCAGCGTTCGGTGAACTTGCATTACCAATAAATGACGAATTAGATGTTCAGCTAGCGGTTCGTTATGAAGATTACGGCGGTACCATTGGAAGTACGGTGGATCCAAAGTTAGCGATTTCGTGGCGTGCGACTGATGAGTTTTCACTTCGCGGCTCGATATCTACGTCGTTTAGAGCGCCAACAGTGTTCTTAGCACAAGGTGGCGCAACGTCGTTGCAACAGCTTATTGACCCCGTTCAAGGTGCTACGGCATTTGTAGCTGTTAGAACATCGGGTAATGAAGAGCTAAAACCTGAAGAGTCGACAGCCTATAATATTGGCTTCTCATACGAGCCTTTCAGAGACTTTTCTGTTGAAGTTGATTATTGGAATTTCGAGTTTGAAGACTTGATCATTCAAGAGAACGCGCAGGCGGTACTAAATGATGATCCGACTAACCCAGACCGCGTCATCCGTGCTGGAGACCCGCTGACTGGACCTGTTCTTCAAGTAAATAACACGTATGTTAACGCGAGTTCTTTGGAAACATCGGGTCTTGATTTTGTAACTAGTTATAAAATAGAGACAGACTTCGGTAACTTTACACCTACGTTGAATGCGACCTACATCACTAAGTATGACTTGATGGACCCACAGGCAGGGAACATTGATGGTGCAGGACGCCGTAACTTCAATAACATTGGTGTGTCTTCTCCTGAATTGCGCGCGAACTTGGGACTGGCTTGGCAAAACGATATCCATGCAGCCAATATCTTCCTTCGCTACATCTCATCATATGATGATGATCAAAATTGCGCGGACGGTACTGCAAACGTGGGTGGTTGTTCAGGTGGCTTTTACGAAGTGGATAGTCACTTGACGGTAGATGCTCAATACAACATCGACTTAGGCGGCTTATATGATACAGAACAAAGTTATGTGTTGACGTTAGGCGCAATTAACATGTTCGACGAAGAGCCTCCACAGCTATTCACTAACAGCGGGTTTGACTCTAAGGTTCACGATCCACGAGGTCGTCAAATCTATGCGCGCTTAGCTATCGAGTTCTAATCTGTTAATAAGGTAGAAGTATAGCCACCCTTTGACTATAAAAGTTGAAGGGTGGCTTTTTTGTAAACCTTAGCCTCCACTCCTCTTTGTGATTTTGTCTCCAGTCTCTTCTAATGTTAAACCAATCGATTAAAGTATCTCGTAGTAGGTAAGACTTTTACGTAATCATCAGTGATTGAAGGAGATAAGAATGGCGACGAAGCTGTCTGATAATGAAATTAACGAAAAATTGAAAGCGCTCAATGAACTGGTTTCCGATGACACACCATGGGAGCAAAGTGGAGACACTATCAAAAAGACGTTTATGTTTAAGAGCTTTATCCGAGCTTTTGGGTGGATGTCTCAAATTGCGATTTGGGCGGAAAAGCTAAAACATCATCCGGAGTGGTTCAATGTTTATAATAAAGTAGAGGTAACATTGACTACGCACGACGCTGGTGGGCTAACAGAATTAGATTTTTCGTTGGCTGAAAAAATGGAAAAATTTAAATAGCTTGAATCAACGTGTGTAAATAGGAGCTAAAAATCGGTTAATTCGTATTAACTTTGTTCATGTTGGTCAATTAAACCGCTAACAGTCAGAAAAATGAAATATTTCGCATGCTGGTACTTGTGTTGCGAAAGTCCCTATGTATAATACGCACCACGTTGAAGCGAGGCATTAAATGAAGCGCTTACAACAATAATTTTCTGGCGCGGGATGGAGCAGTCTGGTAGCTCGTCGGGCTCATAACCCGAAGGTCGTAGGTTCAAATCCTGCTCCCGCAACCA
>NZ_JBVTQX010000016.1:0-73822 GCF_055755235.1 Alteromonas sp. R7
CTGTACTCTCCATTAAATGATTCTTCGCAAAATCAGTTTAATGAATGCGGATGTCCCCCGTTAATGATGAAGAGCCTGCTTATTGCGTTTTAAAACGCTACTCGTCTCATTTGCACTTTGATCTGGTTTACCTAACCCCATGTAGTAGAACAGGTAAGCATAACTACGACTATTTAATTACCCTTATGTTGATTAGGTAGTGTGTAATTTTTATGACAGTTGGGTATAATCCGCACCCTTGTCGCAACAGAGATGTAGGTTAATGTCAGTAGCATTTCGAGTGGATCAGGTAGAGTACCCGTTCCCAGCAAAACCACAGCCATTGTCAGAAGCACGTAAAGCTGAATTAAAGGCTGAGATCAAAGCTTTACTTAAAGCCCGTAACGCTGTGCTTGTCGCACACTATTACACCGACCATGAAATTCAGGCACTCGCTGAAGAGACTGGTGGCTGCGTGGCAGACTCATTGGAAATGGCGCGTTTCGGTAGAGATGCACAAGAACAAACCTTAATTGTTGCTGGCGTTCGCTTCATGGGTGAAACGGCAAAAATTCTTAGCCCTGAAAAAACCGTACTAATGCCAACACTTGAAGCAACGTGTTCGCTTGATATTGGTTGCCCGGTAAAAGAGTTTAGCGAATTCTGTGATCAGCACCCTGACCACACCGTCGTGGTTTACGCGAATACATCAGCGGCAGTAAAAGCACGCGCCGACTGGGTAGTAACGTCAAGCATCGCGCTTGAAATCGTTGAGCACTTAGACAGCCAGGGCAAGAAAATCATTTGGGGCCCTGACCGACACTTAGGCTCGTACATTGCCAAGCAAACGGGTGCCGACATGCTAATGTGGCAGGGCGAGTGTATCGTTCACGACGAGTTCTCTGCACAGAAACTAGCAGACATGAAAACACTGTACCCAAATGCCGCGATACTGGTTCACCCTGAATCACCCGCAAGCGTGGTAGAAATGGCAGATGCAGTTGGCTCAACCAGTCAATTGATAAAAGCCTCGCAAACCATGGATAACGACACCTTTATTGTTGCTACCGATAAAGGCATCTTTTACAAGATGCAACAACTTACTCCAGAGAAGACGTTTATAGAGGCTCCAACGGGCGGTAACGGCGCTACGTGTAAAAGCTGTGCTCACTGTCCTTGGATGGCAATGAACGGCTTAGAAGCGATTAAGGCGTCTTTAACGGGCGAAACTGATGGGCATGAAATCTTTGTTGATGATGAATTGCGTAAAGGTGCACTTATTCCACTTGATCGCATGCTTAACTTCTCAGCCGAGTTAAAAGCGAAGGGCGGGCTATAAGCGCACGTTTTATAAGCACTTGCTGAATATTTTCCAGCAAGTTCTTGATTAAGCGCGCGGCTTTACCTACTATACGCGCGCTCAAGGGTTTTCGTCGTTGAAATCTTCTTGATACAAAATTTGGAGAGATGGCTGAGTGGCTGAAGGCGCACGCCTGGAAAGTGTGTATACGTTTATAGCGTATCGAGGGTTCGAATCCCTCTCTCTCCGCCAAATACAATAACCCCATGATTTAAAAAAGTTTATCTGATTTTAAAAATGGGGTTTTCTTTTTTGCCACATAACTTTGCCACACAAAAGGTGAATTATGTCGCGCACTCCTTTATATCTATACCGCATTAAAAACTCTAAAAATTATTATTTTCGTATAAGAAAAAATCTCGTTTTTCAAAAATTAAGCTACCTTACCCTCGACTCGTCACATTTTGTCGCATCGCTTAAGACCTCTAAGTTTGATGAGGCAATGTGGTTAGCACAATTCATAGTGAAACGATTAAAGGAAGAAATGAACATGGAAAACGCAGAACAGTATGCATTTGGATCCCACCCCCTAAACGGCAAACGTTTAGGCGCATTGATGGACAAGCTTGGCGTTGACGAGCGTATGTTTGCACTAAAAACGAAATCCTTTTTAAAGGCCCGCTTTACGTATTGGCTAGCACTAGGTAAGAAGATGCTTCAAGTTGGGCTTTTTGAACCAGAGCAGTTACAAATCTTGAGAACGGTTAGACCCAGTGTGTTACAAAAGCATTATGGGTTGGGTGAAATGGCAGATATGCATCCAACCCCCAATGCGTCAAGGGTGCAGGATTTATGTGAGGCAGCGCAATCGCTTGGGTTCAACGTCGATCCTCGTGCCGAAGATGCACTTATGTTAAATCGGCTGATCGCCGAGTTACAAAAGCTCGGGAAGGAATATAAGAATTATTCTCCTGAACTTGTAAATAATGAACCTGAGGTAGCTCTCTCTAAAGACGCTGATTTCATAAATCTGCTTTTATCGCTCAAGAAATACACTGCCTTCGCGCGTCGTATCGAGCGTAAACAAAAAGCGGAAGATAATACGCATAAGCGTTTAGATACGTGTATTCACAACTTCTGCTTGAGTCAATTTAAAACGGTCGGCGAAAGCGCTCAAGCTCAGTATAAAAAATCTTTTGCTGTGCTTACGAAATTAGTTGGTGGAGATAAACTTGTCACAGAGTTTACTGTTGAAGATGCACTAAAATACAAAAATACTGTTATTAATACAAAGTCAGGTCGATCAAATCAGGACACCTTGTCCGTTAAGACGATCAATAAATATCTGTCGAACATAAGTGTCTTTTTTGAATCGGTGAGGAAAGAGCTTAAGTATATCGAACAAAACCCTTTCCAGGGCATGGCGCTGAGGATGAAAAAAAGGCACCAAATGCAACGTCGACAGTTCACACCTTTAGAGATAGACAAATTATTAAGCTATGTACCAATGAGTATGAAAGAAGCGCGTCTTTTTCGTGATGCTGCAAGATGGTTCATACCTATTGCGCTTTATTCAGGCATGCGGGTAAGTGAAATTGCTGGGCTTAGGCTTCGCGATGTTAAAGAAGCTGATGGCATTTGGTATTTTGATTTAACAGAAAAACAAGGAAAGACGGAAAGCGCTAAACGACACATTCCGGTTCATAGTAAGTTGGCTGAAATGGGTTTGTTTAGCTACATCGAGCAGCTCATTCAACGGGGAGAGACAGACCTCTTTCCTGAACTTCCTGCTGATACAAAAAGTGCCATTCGAGATGGGCGTGGAACACCGGTGAGTAAATGGTTTAATCGAAATGTTTTGAAAAATCTCGGTATGGATAAATCGAGTGAAGTCGACATGCGTCTGTTAATTGATTTTCACTGCTGTCGACATACCGTTGCGTCATGGTTTAAAAACAACGGCGTAGATGGTTATATTGCCAAACAAATTTTAGGGCATGACCAGAATTTTGAGATCACGTGGGGCATTTATGCTGGGCGAGAGAGTACTAAGTTATCGAAATTGAAAGAGGCGATAGAGACTCTTAGCTATTAACTGAGCAAATGGCAGTAATAGTTGTCACTCAATTTTAACGTTTATGCAAATACTTTGCGCTGATCAGCAATATTTCAACTCGAGCAGCGCAAAGAGCCAACGACGGTTTGTGCCCGTCCGTTACTTTTTGCGGTGTATAGTAGCCTATCGCATTGGTCAATAAGTGTATCGAGTTCAGCATTTGTATTAGTTTCAACTATACCTGCTGAAAAATTGACTACAAGAGATGCGTCTGTGGTATTCCATTTTGAATGGGCTCTGAGTCGTTCTCGAATATCATCAATGAGCAATTCAGCTTCCTCTTTTTTACTGTCTTTCAACATCAAAAGAAACTCTTCGCCGCCATATCGGCACAGCTTATCGGTTTTTCTTATTCTGTCTTGAACTATGCTTGAAAAGCACGTCAAGACTTCGTCGCCGGTTAAATGTCCATGCTGGTCATTAATAAGTTTGA
This sequence comes from Alteromonas sp. R7, assembly GCF_055755235.1. Classification (NCBI taxonomy): domain Bacteria; kingdom Pseudomonadati; phylum Pseudomonadota; class Gammaproteobacteria; order Alteromonadales; family Alteromonadaceae; genus Alteromonas; species Alteromonas sp. R7. Next base: position 3,829 of record NZ_JBVTQX010000016.1, read on the forward strand.
AGTGGTCAAGGTCGATGAGCACAGCACAGCTTGTTGAACGATTGAAAGTAGTATTGGCATACCACGAGTAAAGCGAACGGCGAGTCATAGCGCCTGTGAGGGAGTCTACGCCAGCGAGTTTTGTGACAATTCGTTGTCGCTGCCAGAACCAAAAAGTGGTGATTGCTAGCAATATGGCAACGAGTATCAGAATAATACCTTGTTGCTGTTGTGCTTTTAATGCCAAGCGCTGCCGCTCTTGTTCAACTTTTACTTGGCGCAAATTAACCATTTCGATATCGCGTAATAATGCATCCGATGCATTTAAATCGCCAAGCGTCTCAAAATGTTGCGCATTAAGCTCTAACTGCGCTTGACGTGAAAGTCTTTCATTTTCGAGGGCCCTTACAAAATTACCTTGAATTTCATTGGCTCTACGAAAGTTATGGTATGCCACTACTTTCCAATCAGTATTAGAAAAGTCCGAGTTAGACACTGTATTCAAATACTGTTTTTCTGCATCCTTGAGTTCATCACCCGTCCCATTTACAGCAACGCTAAAAAGATTGACGGTCTCAATCAAGATATCATTATTGTAAAGGCCTATCTCCGGTAATAATTCACTTAATTGACTGAGCAATACGCGCATCTGTTCTTTATCGCCAGGTGCCATTCGATGTGTATACACACTTAATTTTAGCAGGCGAGCTAAAAAATTTTCATTCACGCCCTCTTGTGAATTTGCCAACTTTTTTGTTTCAGCCATTTCGATTAGCATATCAGTCTTGTCTAAGGCCTCTTCGAATCGCCCTAGTCTGGCAAGCGCTAATATTTCTGAATAGTAGTCCGTTACTTCACGCCATTCCAACGGCGTTTCGGAAATTGCTTGGCGAATCTTAACGAGAGCATGATGATGCATGTTGAGGCTATTATAAACGCGAGCTACGCTCCTTAAGGCTGCGTCTTTTGTGAGGCTATCGGACACTTTGCGCTTATCTTTTGAGCCAATATTTTTCAGATACGGTATAGCATATTCATACTTTTCTATCGCTTTGATGGGGTCTATATCGTCGTATATTCGTCCAAGTTGTGCGCTTACCCATGCCGCCGACGAGACGCTTCCTTGTATTACCATTTCGTGTTCTAACGCTTCAAGCTGATTTACTGCTTGTTGAGTAGTTAATGCGAATGCTGATGAGGGCATCTTTGAGCTGTAGTTCCATATCTCAAAAATTATGGTGGCTTTAACAACTGCGTATTGAAAAGGGTCTGTTTGTTTGAAATGCAACCAGTTTTTTTCTGTGATTGGTTTTGGCTTTTTGCCTATAAGCCATGTTTCTGGCCATGGGTCTGATGCCCAAAGCAGGTTTCGGTAAATTACTCCGAGAAAGGACGTATCGTTTGCTAGACCGGATTCATGATAAAGCTGAACTAAATGGCCATTTTCGGTTACATCTCCTCCTTTTCCCCATTCCCATATAATCCTAGCGCTGACCCTATCGTAGCGCTCAAGCTTTTCCAACTCAGACTCGGCATATGCTGTTAGTGATGTACTGAAGAAAATAAAGGAAAGCAATGCTCCTATTGGTAGACGATTTATGAACACAGACATAGACACTTCCTTATCTTCTCTACACTACTTTCTATGCTAATTATGCCATGGCATTGTGAAATCAAGAAATTGTATAACATGTGTAGCACATTTATGTGCGTCAACGCATTTGTAATCATAGCGCTAATAGTTTTGCAGCAATGAGGGCCTTATCTAATTTTTTCTTTGTTTTATTGTCAATTAAGTATATGAAATTATTGGCTAAATTAGCTTTGGTAATTTTAAATTGTGATAAAATGAAGAATTCGCAAGGTATGATGATGTGAGCTCGTAATAAAGCTACTAAGCACTAAAATCCGAGCTTTTATTCAAAAAGCGTTTTTTGTTGACACACTTGGCACCTGCGGTGCTAGCAATAGAGCGTTGCGAGCGCTTGTATCAAGCAGCAGCAAAGAGTGATGCGTGCTATCCACCGTGATATCACTATTAGCGTTCACTTTTGGGTGTGACGCAAAATGACTGAAGTTAGCCGTGATAGCTAAAGATAGGAGAAATTGATAATGACGTTACAACAAAAGAAAGGCGTCCATGTTCGATTAAGTCGCGCTGAATATGATGCTTTATTGGCCCTCGCAGAAAGCACAGGGGATAGCGTCACAGCGACGGCGACTAAATTGCTCACAGATGGGCTTCTTGCCTCACAAGGAAAAACACTCGACAAGAAAGTAGAGCGAATATTGAAGGTGCATGAAAAGTATCTGCTGAAACGTATCTTGGCGATGTTTATTGTGGTCGCTAATTACGACGAAAATGAGGCGAAATCATTCTGTGATAAAGCCACTTCGTTGCGTCTGTTTGAGTCGTGAACATGATGAAAACCGGGCTGCTGCTTATATTCTATGTTGCGGTGACTTTCGGGGTGTTTTACACCATTTCTCTCGCTTTCGCAGAGCCATTTCACGTCGCCCATATTATCTACGTGGCGTGGGACTTCTTCTGGCGGTATCCGCTTATTAACGCGTTGGTTTGTGCTGGGGCAGTATCTGCTGTCCTCATTACAGTGCAAGAAAGACAAAATCGGCGCTATTTACACATTGATGGTCCTATACTGTTGGAGGGCGCTAGGGCCATCAGGCACGCAAATCATGTATTTAAATCAAAGATATCAACTTGTGGTCTTATGCCGCACCCTGGATTTGCGCTTCCCCGAGCTTCAGAGTTAGGTAACTTTTTTCTCTTTGGTATGCAAGGCTCGGGTAAGTCGACAATTATAAAAGGGTTATTACGTCAGGTTTTTCGACGCCAGTGTACTGCGCTCATCTATGATGAAAAAGGCGAGTACACAGAGCTGTTTCTTGATGGCGAAACCTGTGTGCTTTCTCCCGGCGATGTGCGAAGCGTCTATTGGGAGCTGTCCAAGGATATTACAACGCACCACGATGCGAGAACATTTGCTGATGCAATTATTTCACCCGCCACAAACGAGCCATTCTGGACGGATGCCGCAAAAATATTGGTCACCGGGGCGCTCGTCAGTCTAATTGAAACCACGCCCTCTTGGGGCTGGGCAGATTTTCATAAACGCCTTTTTGAGGAGTCAGAAAAACTTCGAAGTGCGTTAATTGAGCACTTCCCGGAGGCGACATTTTTCACTGAGTCAGATCAAAAAGCGACGGCGAGCGTGCAAGCCGTAGTGGCAACACAGTTGTCTTGGTTGCGTTATATTGAAGACGCGAAGCCAGATAATGCACAAATCTTTTCACTAAAGGACTGGTTTTCTGAAAGTAAAAAGCAAAAAGTCATTGTAAAAACCAATCATGCAAATGCTTCAATGAGTGCGTCGCTATTCTTAGCACTCTTTTCAATGATGACCAACAAAGTTTTGTCCATGCCGGATTCACAGACGCGTGAAATTTGGGTGGTACTCGATGAACTTGCGGCTATTAGTAAGAATACCGCGTTAGAGGTATGGCTATCACGCTGTCGTTCAAAAGGGGCGCGTACTATTGCTGGCACGCAAATATTGTCTCAAGTGCAACAGATATATGGTGAAAGACAAGCAGAGACTATCCTATCCTTGTTCTCCACGGTCTACGCGTTGAAGTTAGGGGCAGCAGGCGGTGCGGCAGAAACATGCAGTAAATTGTTGGGACAGCGTGCTGTTTACAGCGAGTCTACAACAGTAGATGAGCGAGGTGGGAAGTCTGTGACGCGCAGTGAGAAAGATGTCCCGCTTGTACAAAAAGAGTCACTTATTCATTTAGACGCGCCGGATAAGAAAGGGGTGAGTGGTTATCTTACTCTTCCCGGGAGTCGCGCGATTTATAAATTGAAGTGGCCTTACCCCTCACTTAAAGCCATCGCGCCAGCATCCGTCCCTATCAACAAATATCGTGAAGTCGATGCTTCAATGAATCAATGTTCTGAGCGCAAGAAACATGATAACCCGTTTATGAAGAAGTAGGTGGCACAAATGCACGCTATAGCGCCCGTCCTAAGCGTCAGTTACTACGAAGACTTGGCAGCAGAAGATTACTATTTGAATGGAGGAGAGCCACCTGGTCATTGGAAGGGGACATTGGCTGCGATATTAGGCTTAGATGGCATAATTCAAAAAGCACAGTTCAGCTATTTAATGAGAGGGCTAAGCAAAAACGGAAAGGAAAAAATGGTTCAAAATGCCGATAGTGTTGGCAGAGTACCGGGGTACGACAACGTGTTCAGCCCATCAAAAAGTGTATCAGTTTTGTGGGCGGCAGCGTCAAAAGAAGATAGAGCATTAATTGAGCGTGCGCACGATGAAGCTGTCGAGCAAGCTCTTCTACTTCTAGAAGAAAGTGCAGCGTTCACACGAAAAGAAAAGGGAGGGAAGACGGTAGTTCGTTCAAATGGCTTTCTTATTGCTTGCTACAACCACTCAACGACACGTGCTCAAGATCCACATCTTCACACACACGCGATAATTTTAAACCTTACACAAGCTGAAGATGGAGGTTGGGGGACTATTATTGGTCGCCAGCTCTATGCGTGGCGCACTGCCTCCGCCGCGGTATATCAAGCCCATCTTGCCGCCGCACTACAACGGTTAGGTTATCAAATAGTCACTACAAAGAGTGGTAAGGCTTTTGATATTGTCGGTGTACCAGAAACACTTTGTAAACACTTTTCGAAACGTTCTAATGACATCGCCTCAGCGATAGCCAGCAGTAAAATAACATCAAGAGCCTCAAAAGCAGGCGATAGAATAAGCAAGATGACGCGCTCAAAAAAAGCTCATGTCGACCGCCCAGCGCTCTTCGAACAATGGCAGAAAGAGATTTCGGAGCATGGTGTTGAAATTGATGCTCTCAAGCGATTGTCAAAGCAGGAAGTTGCTGAGGCTCCAGAATTTACGGTACAGACGCTAGTAGCTCGACTGGCTGAGTCACAAGCGGTATTTAAAGAATGTGTTATCTATAAAGCGGCAGCAATTCTAGCGTTAGAGACAAACCAATCAGGACTTCACGCGCAACTCTTAGCGCAGAAAGCCATCACTACAGGCGCTGTCATTAACTTATCGCATGAAAATGAGATGACAAAAGTATTTTCTACCTCTCAAGTTCTTGATGCTGAACGAGAAGTGATTGTGTTAGCAAAACGTCTCAGAGAGACAAAGTCGACAGCATTGTCACAGAAAGAAATCTTAAACATTTGTGAGATGCAGCCGGTGTGTATGAGTGATGAGCAGAAGGAAGCTACTCTAGAAGCATGTATGCCCGAGCATCTCAGTATAATCCAAGGCTCTGCCGGCGCGGGTAAAACGACATCGATGAGCGCTGTAGTCGATGTTTGCCATGCAAACAGGCGTCGAGTTATAGGAGCGTCTGTAACAAAAGCTGCGGCAAATCAGCTGCAAGACTCAACAAACATAGAATGCTTTACACTCACTCGGTTACAGATGCTTCTTGATAGAGGAAACTCACCACTTCAGAAAAATGATGTACTTATCATTGACGAAGCAGGGCAGGTTGGAACATTTCAATTGCGCAATATTCTTCGTCACGCTGAACAATATCAGTTCAAAGTAATTTTAGTGGGAGAAGACAAACAGCTCGATGCCATTCGACACGGTGGTATGCTCAAGTATTTATCATCACCTGAGGTGATAGGTACAAAGAGAATAGAAACTATTTTTAGGCAAAAGCAGCCGTGGGACAGGCAAGCTGTGTGTGACTTTCGCGATGGTAATGCAGATAAAGCGATAGCGCAATATATAAAGCGGGAGCAGTTAAAACTTGGCAAAGATCATCATCAAACGCTTCGGCTACTTGTCGATAGTTGGAAAAGTTATGTACAAGATAACCCCGGTACACCTTACCTTCTTTTGGCGCAACGCTGGGAAGTCGTGAATGAACTAAACAACATTGCTCGTGAATACCTACAAAGTATAGGACGTGTTGGTCAACAAAATATAGAAGTAAAGGGCCTCGTGAATGGGAAATCCAATGCATTTAATGTTTCAAAAGGGGATAGATTACGTTTAACGAAAAATCATGCGTCACTTGGCTTCACAAATGGCGATATTGGAACTGTGCACGTCATTGGGGAGAATAAACATGGAGAGTTGCTCATACAAGTGCGGCTCGATAACGGACGCGATATCGAAATAAACACGAGCATTTACTGCGATAGCAAGAAACGCACATATTTAACACCTGCTTATGCTCAAACTGTATATAGCAGCCAGGGGCAAACAGTGAATGGTGAAAGCTTCGTTTACTATACGACAGGAATGGATCGCGCGAATACTTATGTAGCTTTATCTCGGCACAAGAAAAAAGCAACAATTTTTGTAAACGAACAAGATATTGATACTAAATCGTCAATCAAGTCTTCGTATGTGAAGAATGAGCATACAAGTAAAATTAATAATCTTGCTGCTCACATGAGTCGAGAGCGATGTAGTCGTCTAGCAACATCATACTTAGCGCCTAGCATCAACAAAATTGATAGCCTCTCTATATGAGGGCAGCGTTCAGGTGACATGCGTGGGAAAGAGTGTAAGTAAATTGGTTATATTGTGGATATAAATGATGAATACCGTTGGCAATACTTAACTTTACTTGGTTATATTGTTTTAAGTTATTGTTTTTATAGGGTTTTGTTGATTATCTCGCTTTCATGGTATACAGTCAGGAAGTAGCAAATTTGTACAGCTAAATGAGACCGAGGCAATGGCAACACAAATAGTTTTTGAAGAAAAAGAGGTGGTTGATGGTGAGGTGATTACTCATCAAGAACGTTCATATACTAAAACAAGTAAAGTTGTGAGAGATAGAAACAAATATTTCACAATTCTCACAGAAGAGCTCCACGAGCTCTTCAAGCTGTCTGGAAGCGAGTTAAAGCTTTTGCTGTTTTTAGCATCAAAAATGAGTTTTGTTGACGCGAACAACGAAGCAGATATTTCAACTTTTGTTAGAGCTGAAGCGAGAGAGGCTCTAGGGATTTCTAATCAGTCGATCAAAAACTCTTTAACTCAATTAAGGAAGAAAGGGTTTCTCGTGCAAGTCAAAGAAAGTAAGGAGCAGTTATCACCGAATGTCGTTTTTTGTGGCCTCATTAGTAAAGTAAATGAAAACAAGAGAACATTCTCTTCAAGACTAAAGAAAAAGCGCTTAATGGCGAAAGAACAGTAGGCGGAAAAAGATGGTATATTTGAATAAACTTAGTTTTATCAATAGCTAATGGCTATATTTATGGTTTTAGTCGTACTTATTATGAGTACGGATGTGTTTGTTTTTTATTACGGATAGTGCTTTTTTTCCGTACACATCGTTTAACCTTAACAGTAACAAAAATAGCTTTTTTGTATGCAATATAACAAAGATAGTGAAAAGGAGCTTAATATGCAATCCTTCTATGAATACCCTTCCTTGGAGCCAGTTAAGCCATCAAAATTCAGCGGTGAACATCACTATGTCGTAATCCCTGTTTTAAATAGAGCACAGAAAAATGAAATGAGCACTTGGTTAGAAAGAGAGTCTTTCACTAATCATTATCAAGGTGCGGATACGACCTTTTACAATAACTCGAACTTAGAAGTTGCTTTTCACTCTTGCAAAGGAGCTTTAAGTAATCTCGAGAGATATAATGGTGATACAGCCCATGCGATGAGTCAAGTTCGTCTCATGTTTTGTGTCAAACATTCAGGCAATATTGATTTCGCAGATAGAGTAGAGTTTGATTGGCGCGATATATGGGTTGTTTGGGGCAACATGAGAATACCTTTAGGGCCAATAGAGAATAGACAAATATTGTCAAAGAATATTGAGCAGGTGATTACAAAAAATAATAAAGATATCGCTGTGGATTTCATGACGTTGGCAACCCCGAGCTCCGAGCTAAATTGTTATCAGAGTAGACAAATTTAATAAGACTAAGAAAATTTAGGTCGTACAATGGATAAAGATATGGGCTTTTGTGGCATACTCCACTTTGTTTAGAATAAGCTCTATCAAACGACTTAAAGGCTCTGAATTGACTTAAATTACTGTTATACGTTGCAAGTCATGCTCTGAGCGCTATTTGACAATTACTTGCAAGTGTTATTTGTAAAAATTAGAGGGATCTGATTGTGGACACGGTAAACAAAAAAGTTCTCAGCGAAACAGACATTATTACGAAGTTTATCATGCCAGCAGTAAAATCCGCTGGTTGGGATGACATGACGCAAATTCGTCAGGAAGTGAAATTGCGCGATGGTAAGGTCATTGTGCGCGGGATGGCGGCAGCGCGAAAAACGGTTAAATCAGCCGACATTGTTCTTTATCACAAGCCATCAATACCGCTAGCAGTGATAGAAGCAAAAGCCAATAAGCATGAGGTGGGAAAAGGTATACAGCAAGGGCTGGACTATGCCCGATTGCTTGACGTACCGTTTGTGTTCGCCAGCAACGGCGACGGCTTCATTTTTCATGACAAAACCAATCTAAATCAGCTTGAGTCGGAGATTTCACTCGATGATTTCCCTTCACCAACCGAGTTGTGGTCAAAGTATTCAGCGTATAAAGGGTTTACGGAAACCCAGTTGCCTATCGTAACACAGGATTATTATGACGATGGCAGCGGAAAGTCACCTCGCTACTATCAATTGCAGGCCATTAATAAAACGGTTGAGGCAGTATCATCTGGTCAAGATCGCGTGTTGCTTGTTATGGCAACGGGGACGGGGAAAACCTACACCGCATTTCAAATCATCTGGCGGTTGTGGAAGGCCAAGGCCAAAAAACGCATCTTGTTTTTGGCAGACCGTAATGTACTCGTTGACCAAACACGAATTAACGACTTCCAGCCATTTGGTCAGGCCATGACCAAAATAACCGGCAGAAAAATTGACCCTGCCTATGAAGTACACCTTGCCTTATATCAAGCGTTAACGGGGCCAGAAGAATCACAAAAAGCGTACAAGCAAGTCGACCGTGACTTCTTTGACCTTATCATCATTGACGAGTGTCACCGTGGCAGTGCGGCAGAGGACAGTGCGTGGCGTGAAATCCTCGAGTACTTTAATGCGGCTACCCAAATAGGCCTAACAGCAACGCCAAAAGAGACGGATGAAGTGAGTAACATCGACTACTTCGGTGAGCCGGTTTACATGTACTCCTTAAAAGAAGGTATTGAAGATGGTTTTCTTGCACCATATAAAGTAGTGCGAGTGGACATTGATGTTGACCTACAGGGCTGGCGTCCAACCAAAGGCCAGGTAGACAAACACGGCAACCAAATCGAAGACCGCGTGTACAATCAGAAAGACTTTGACCGCACAATGATCATTGATGAGCGTACCCAACTGGTTGCACAAACCATTACGAACTACCTCAAGCGTACCGACCCAATGGCCAAAACCATTGTGTTCTGTAACGACATCGACCATGCAGAACGTATGCGCCGCGCACTGGTTAACTGTAATCCTGAGCAGGTGGCGAAAAACGACAAGTACGTGATGAAAATCACCGGCGATGATGAAGTGGGTAAAGCGCAACTGGATAACTTCATTAACCCTAAGAAAGCCTATCCGGTGATTGCAACGACCTCTGAACTAATGACAACAGGTGTCGACGCCAAAACCTGTAAGTTGGTGGTACTCGACCAGAATATTCAGTCCATGACCAAGTTTAAGCAAATTATAGGGCGTGGTACACGTATTGACGATAAATACGGCAAGCTCTGGTTCACCATATTAGATTTCAAAAAAGCCACCGAGCTGTTTGCTGATGAACGCTTTGACGGCATACCCGAGAAAATCATCCAAACCAAACCGGATGACATTAATGATCCTGATTCAGGTTTTGACGACATTATCGTTGACACAGATAACGATAATGAGGACGTGCAGGGACATGATGAACCAGATGGGTTCCCTGATGATTCTGGTCCCATTGATGAAGGCGACTGGACAACGGACGGTGATGATGAAGGTGGTGAGGTCCGAAAGTATCATGTAAATGGCGTAACAGTGAGTAAAGTGGCCGAGCGGGTCCAGTATTATGATACAGACGGGAAATTGGTCACCGAGTCATTTAAAGACTACACCCGTAAAACCTTATCAAAACAGTTCACATCGCTAGATGATTTTGTGCGCAGATGGAACGAAACAGAACGCAAGCAAACCATTATCGACGAGCTCGCCGGTGAAGGCATTTTGTGGGAAGCTCTTGAACAAGAGGTGGGAGAGGGAATCGATCCCTTTGATATGATATGTCACGTTGCGTTTGACCAACCACCACTCACGCGCAAAGAACGAGCAAATAACGTCAAAAAACGCAACTATTTCACCAAGTATTCCGAACAAGCTCAGCAGGTGTTGGACAAGCTTTTGGACAAGTATGCCGATGCAGGCGTGCTTGAAGTTGAGAACCTCCAGACCATAAAAGTACAACCTTTTAGCGACATTGGCTCAGTCACCGAAATAGTCAAAAAGGGCTTTGGTGGTCGCAAAGAATACGACCAGGCAATCACAGAATTAGAACAGGCCATATACAGCACAACCGATAAAAGTGCGTAGCGCATTCACGGCCTAAACCAAACAAGAATAAGAGAGTTTTTATGTCAGTTAGTACAGTCATTAAATCCATTCAGGACATTATGCGAAAAGACGCAGGAGTTGATGGCGATGCCCAGCGATTAGGCCAAATGTCCTGGCTGCTTTTCCTCAAAATATTTGATGCACAGGAAGAAGAGCTTGAGCTTGAAATAGATGATTATCGTGAGCCCATTCCTGAAAAGTATCTGTGGCGCAACTGGGCCGCCGATGACCAGGGCATTACCGGTGACGAGTTGCTGGAGTTTATCAATGACGATTTGTTTCCCACTCTGAAAAACCTGACCGCACCTATCGACAAGAACCCGCGAGGGTTTGTAGTACGTGAAGCCTTCAGTGATGCCTTTAACTACATGAAAAACGGCACGTTGCTGCGTCAGGTCATCAACAAACTAAACGAGGTCGACTTTACCGATTCCAAAGAACGCCACTTGTTTGGGGATATTTACGAGCAAATCTTACGTGACTTACAAAGTGCAGGCAATGCAGGTGAATTCTATACACCACGTGCCGTGACTCGCTTTATGGTGAATCGGGTAGACCCCAAACTAGGCGAGCAGGTTTTCGACCCAGCGTGCGGTACAGGCGGGTTTCTGGCATGCAGTGTCGACCACATTAAAACCAACTACGTTAAAACCGGAAGCGACCATCAAACACTGCAAAAGCAAATCCATGGGGTGGAAAAAAAGCAATTGCCACACTTGCTTGCTACCACAAACATGATGCTACATGGCATTGAAGTGCCGGTTCAAATCAAACATGACAATACGCTCAATAAGCCACTATCAAGTTGGGATGTTGACTTTGATGTGATTGTCACTAATCCACCGTTTGGCGGCACTGAAGAAGACGGTATTGAGAAAAATTTTCCGTCTGAAATGCAAACCCGTGAAACCGCTGATTTGTTTTTGCAGTTGATTGTCGAAGTCCTAAAAGAAGGTGGGCGGGCAGCCGTGGTGTTACCTGACGGAACGCTCTTCGGTGAAGGCGTAAAAACCAAAATCAAAAAACTGCTGACAGAAGAGTGCAACCTGCACACCATCGTGCGACTGCCCAATGGTGTATTTAACCCCTATACCAGTATCAAAACTAACCTGCTGTTTTTCACTAAGGGTAAGCCTACTAAGGACATCTGGTTTTATGAGCACCCATACCCAGAAGGCGTGAAAAACTATTCGAAAACCAAACCAATGAAGTTTGAAGAATTTCAGGCTGAAATGAATTGGTGGGGCAGTGAAGAAGACGGGTTTACCAGCCGTGTTGAAAATGAGCAGGCTTGGAAGGTATCGATAGATGAAGTCATTCAGCGCAACTTTAACCTGGACATAAAAAACCCACACGAGGGTGAGCAGGTTAGTCATGACCCTGAAGAGTTACTTGAACAGTATCAGACTCAGCAAGATGAAATTCAGGCGTTACGTGACCAATTGAAAGGGATTTTGAGTGAGGCCTTATCATCAGGCCAATCAAGCGACGTCAGCGAGGGTAATGCCTAATGTCTGTTGAACACCTTATTACCGAAAATATCGATATTTGGACATCAGCCATTAAAACCAAATCCGCCTCGCAGCGAGGCAGTTCAAACAAGCTTGAGTTGTATGGTATTAAAAAATTGCGAGAGCTCATTTTGCAAATGGCGTATTCAGGCAAGCTTTTTAACGATTCATTAGAAGAGGATTTTGATTCTGTTCTCAGTGATTTTAAGAAGCAAAAAGAGAGTTTTCATAAGATCAAAGGGGTTCGAATTCAAGCATTTAAACGATTGCATGATGAGTATAAGTTGCCTGGACTACCATCAAATTGGAAAGAGTGCTTTCTTGATGAGGTGATTACATACATCACTGACTTTCAAGCAAATGGCAGCTTTTCTACCTTAAAATCAAATGTCAAATATTACGATACGAAAAATTATGCACTTTTAGTACGCTTGACAGATTTGCGCCACGGTCTAACAAACGACAGTAATTACAAGTACACTGATGAACACGGGTACAATTTTTTAAATAAATCTTCTGTTCATGGTGGTGAACTAGTAATCGCAAATGTAGGAGCAGGAGTTGGTACAACGTTGCTCGTTCCTGAGTTGAATATGCCAGCTACACTTGCACCCAATATGTTTATGGTAGTTTTGCCAGAAACAATAGATAAAGATTATTTTTTATATTTTTCTCAGTCTCCACAATATTGGGCTTATCTTAATTCTGTTAACACGGGGACTGGGCAACCGAAAATAAACAAAACAGAGTATAAAAATTGTAAGTTTCCACTTGCACCCCTAGAGGTGCAAAAGAATATAGTTTCTAAGATTAAAGAATTGATGGCCCTGTGTGACCAACTGGAGTCACAAACCGAAGCCAGTATCGAAGCGCATCAGACCCTGGTCAAAACCCTGCTTGAAACGCTGACAAATGCCAAAGATGCCGATGAACTCGATGAAAGCTGGCAGCGCATTAGCGAACACTTTGATGTACTTTTCACAACCGAAGATAGCATCGACCAGCTAAAACAAACCATTCTGCAACTCGCCGTGATGGGCAAACTCGTCAAACAAGACCCTAGCGACGAACCAGTGCTAAGTCTGTTCGATAGAATTGAAGTCGCTCGAAATGAAAGAATTTGTAAAAAAGAGATACAAAAACCCAAAAAGGTCACTGTTTCTGATGAACTTGAGGCGGACTTCCCTGATGCATGGAAAACTTCATTATTGAATGACCTCGTATTCGTAACGAAACTTGCGGGTTTCGAATATACAAAGTACTTCGATTTAAAAGATAAGGGGGAAATACCTGTTATAAGGGCTCAAAATGTTAGGCCTTTCAAACCGTCGAAAGAGAACCTTAAATATCTAGACAAACAAACATCAGAAATGCTACCGCGGAGTGCACTAGATAGGCCTTCATTATTAGTAACATTTATTGGCGCGGGCATTGGTGACGTTTGTATTTTTAATGAAACAACTCGTTGGCACCTTGCGCCCAACGTAGCGAAAGTAGAACCCTTTGCGGATGTGAATTTAGATTTCCTGTGTATATATTTAAATAGTCCTCTAGGTCGCAACCAGCTCTTTAAATCAATGAAATCTACTGCGCAACCGAGTTTGTCAATGACGACGATTAGAGAAATTTGGGTTCCGATCCCGCCTGTTGAAGAACAGCAGCGAATAGTTGTAAAAGTCGACGAGTTAATGTCTTTATGCGATACGCTTAAAATCCGTCTGAAAGATGCTAATGGCACTCAGCTTCATCTCACTGACGCGATTGTGGAACAAGTATCATGAAGGCCAAGGATTTTCGATGGGGAATCGATAAACTTTCAGATATTGAGCCAGAACCATCCAGTTACTATTTCCCCGAATACGATCCCTACATGCAATTGCACGGTTTGAATCAACTGGTTGAGGTGTTGTTGGAAAAAAGTTCAGCTAATAGTACCGACATCCAAGTGGGTAAACACACCGGCCTTTATTCTGGTGAGAGAGGTGGTGATGCGTACGCTGATGACTGTGCTACCTCGGCATATTTTGATGCTTTCATGTCGAGTTCCATTGCAGCGGCGCTGGCGCAATTTTTGGAAAGTTTAATAAAAAATGAAACGTTGGCGATTAAGAATAATGAAGGTGAAAGCGCCAAGGATTCCAATCATGTCCGTACATTAAAAATGACCAAGGCCAAACAGTTCTGGGATGTAGGTAAATACTGGTGTGACCAATCCAAAAAAATTGAGACCGGAATAGTCGGTGGCAGTTTGCAGCTGTTCGAAGCGTTAAACTTATCCAACAAATTACCCATAAATTTTGCCACACACATGAGAGTGTTGTTTGGCTATCGTAACTATGTGATGCATAACGGCGTAGAGTGGGAGAAGACTAGAAGAGACAAATTCAAGGAAACCATTCAGAGCACAGGTTGTGAAGGCTTTTATTGGTCCAAGTCTGATAGTGAAGATAATGTGTGTTATTTAAAGGATGCCTTCATTAAAGAACTCCTCACTTTTTGTAATGACCTGTATCACTCGTTTTATCCTGAATCTGCATAAATAAAAGGTACGGAATATTAATCAATATCTTCAATGCTATTGATACAGAGTATTAAACATGAAAACAAGGAGTTGTCATGGCGGGTAAAAATGGACAAAAAATGTTTTTCGAGTTTCTTCAACGTTTTGAAAGAAACGGTAAAACCTTTAATAAAGACCAGGTCATTGCCGCTGCAGGTTGGAAACCTGCCACTTTCAAAACCTATTTTGGCAAAGGCCAAATAAACCAATTCGTTACCGATGTTGGTGGCGGGCAGTTTGAAGCTGTTAATACGCTTGATATTTCTTTCACCGAATTTAAGAAACGCTTATCCCAAAGTAAACATTTCCAAGAGTTAGGGCACAAGTGCAAATCTCAATTGGCCAAGGCTCTGCTGAAAAAGTCTAAAGACAATATGATGTTGGCGTTAGAGTTATATAACCGGCCATCATTAGAAAACAAGCTCGATGGGTTTGTTTTACTGTTTTGCACGGCATGGGAACAACTTTGCAAATCGATGTTAATTGAACGAGAAGGTGAAGACTTTATATATGAAAAGGCCAATAAAAAGGGACTACGAAAAACCAAGCCTTTACGTATTTGCCTTGAACACCTATATGAAGGCAAGAGCCAAATACGCAGAAATGTAGAAAAAGTTGCTGATTGGCGGGATAAAGCGGTTCACCTTTTAATGCCCGAACTACAATCTATTGCGTCAAGAATATTCCAGTCTGGTGTATTAAATTACTCTTCTGAATTTGAAAAGTTTGCTGACGTACCTTTTATCTCATCCCAACACACAGGAATGATGTCGTTAGTCGGCGACTTTAAATTACCGCCTGCGTCCATGTTAAAGACGCTTTATGGTGACGCAGCCACAGAAATCCTTGAATTGGCAACCACATTGCAAGACCAGATTGAGCAAGAGGATGATATTGGGTTTGCTATTCCTATGCGTGTGTCACTGGTTTTTGCTAAGGAAGAGGGGGGAGACCAGGTCGTCATTGCAAAAGCAAACGGCAGTGCTGAAGATCTGAAAAATCTGCGCCAGGCCATGGTTGTCGAAAAGCCAATTGACCCAGATAAATCACATCCCCTTAGCCAGGGTGGTTTGATGAAAAGAGTCAACGAGATCTTACTTAGAGATTTTGCGATAGAAAAACTAGAAAAGATTCTACCAAAGCGTGACAACCAAGGCCGCCCATCATTGAATCAACACTGTATCCAATCATGTGTTAATAAACAGGGGTGGAAGAAACAAAGCAACAATAAGTACCATTATTACAGCAATCTCTCTAAACGACACCAGTATTCGGAAGAAGCAGTAAATGAACTATTAGAACGAATTACAGCAGATGAAAATTTTGTTGTGAGAGCAAAAAGTAATAAGTAGGAAGCAGTGCTATGGAGACAATACAGTCATATTAGCTTTAAGAAGAGCACTATTAGTGGCACCATGGACCATAATCTGAAAGTGGCGTTTTATTATGCTGTTAAACCTCAAAGGAGTTATGAGAAAAGCTAATGTCGATAATAGTAAAAGGTGATAAAACCTTACCAATTTGGGATATATCCCATTATTTGGATCAGACATCCTCGCACTATCACAAACTGGTTACCATTTGCAAAATGTGTGAATTAACAGCGGAGGGTGTAGACCAATCTAATTTTGTTATATCAGCAAAATCTATCGATGTCTTTCAAGATGAAGGTATTTCTTACGGTGTATTTAAAGAGCATTTAGCCCTAGATATACAGAGCAAAGGAGAAGGCACAGAGAAGTTTTGGAAGATTCTAAGGAATTACAAACGTCCCGTTGTTTACTACAAGGTTGATAACGGCTATGTACCTGTATTCGATCCAAGTGGCGATGAAGAATTTAAAGTCACAAAAATGGAGGTTAATTCCCCTCCTTTATTCGATATTGGTGGAATAGTAAGTGCTTTATCCGAGTTGTTTTCTGCTGGGCGGCGAGAACAACGAGAACAAGTTCGATTGCAGCAGGACACCTTAGAACATCAAAACCGTTTGCTTGAGCAACGCACTCGAAATTTGACTGAGTTATCTAGGGCTTCTGAAGTGCTGAATCGGGAAGGTGTTCATCCCGGTATTAGACGGTACGCCGAACAAGAAATTAATCAAATTATGGAAAGCCAAAAAAGATTAAACAGTCGTGCTTCAATCTCTGGAGGCCAAATTGACCGCAGGGTTTAATATGCGCACTTTAGCCGATTGGTTTTCTTCAGCGCTCCAAATCTACTTAAAATTGTGTTTTTTTAGGGGGAAAAAGCATTGCAAGGACTAGAGCACTTAGAGACCATACTTGATAGAGTTGAATACTTTCAAAATATTTTAATCGACCGTGCAACGGGTAGCCTACCCAACGATGCTCATTATCAATTCATAAGAAATGAAATATTAGGTCATCCAAGCATAGGAAACATGGCTCCTAGATGGATTCGAAACAACAGGGAACTATCACAATTTTGGCAATTTATAAAAGCGAAATTTTCCACTTACGAAGAGCGCAGGCAGTATATTTGGGATACATTCAATCCCATTCTCGAATATTTAGAAACTGAAGGCTCTCTTCCTGCTCAGAAATCTATCGAAGAGACACTTAAAAGCTTCAATTCAGAAAGTGTTCATTTTGCTTGGAATAAAGCATTGGAGAGAAAATCTTCCGATCCGGAGGGTGCAATAACGATCTCTAGGACAATCATTGAGAGTGTTTGTAAACACATCTTAGACGAAAGGTTCATCGAGTATAACTCTTCAAACATAGATCTGTCTGAACTTTATAAATTGACTGCCAAGGAACTCAATCTTTCACCTGACCAACATAATGAGCCAATTTTTAAGCAAATACTCGGCGGATGTTCAGGCATCGTAAATGGCTTAGGTACATTACGCAATAAATTGGGGGATGCTCATGGAAAAGGACGTTTGCCCGTGAAACCAAAAGCAAGACACGCTGAGCTTGCTGTTAATCTTGCTGGCTCAATGGCTCTTTTTTTGATTTCGACACATCAAGCAAGCGAATAAATAAACTTTATAAACGGCTATGGTGAATTCTCTATTATTAATGTCCCATCTAACCGAGATGTGAGGCTCTGTCCGCCCAAAGTGTTCATTCTAATTCTGCGTGGTCATTGCTTGCCTCAAGCAACAATTCACTCGTAAAAACTGTACCGTTCGCTACTTGTCTGGATATGCTGGTCATCGCTGGATGATCAATGACCGTTTTGCCACCTTTTCTAACCTCAGTTATTTACCACTAAACTTTGCCACACTAGGCTTTCTACGCTATTGTAAGCACTATAAATCAATAGGTTATGTGATAAAAAGCGTCTGGCGGAGAATCCCTCTCTCTCCGCCAAATACTGAGAACCGGCTTTAGGCCGGTTTTTTTGTGCCTGCCGATCAGCGCTGGATGATGCGCGGATACTTTTCGCTTACGTAAAAAGAAACCCGCTATGAAGCGGGTTTCTTTTTAAACGCGATTGTTGCGACGCTGGTATGCTAAAGCTAATGGCTTTTCATCTGTGATGTCGCGCCGCTGCTAATTACTTCGCAACCTGCTGGTGAAGCTTGATTAGGTCAGGAAGCTTTTTCGCGTAAATCGCTTTCTTTGTACCTGGGTGAAGTAATTGGCTCACGAACGTGCGTAGGAAGCCAAGTACAAACGTTTGAACGCGATCAGCGTCTGCATCACTTGGGTTAGCAATAAGCTTTTCTGTCTCCGCTTGTACTTTGTGTACAATCGGGTCCATGGTGTCTTTTCCAGAAACTAGGTCATTACCAGTCACAACGCCTTTGCCAAGCAAGTCTCTAACTGCTGAGTATAAATCAGCAGAAACAGCGTTAGACTGTCCCCAGTTCGCAATGTTGAATTCTTCAGCAATCTTATCTAGATCAGCAGTTGGGTCGTTCGACTTCAATAGGCTGTCGATAAGTTTATGGGCTTCAGTTTGTTTTACGGGTGTTGATAATTCTGACATGGTTACATTTAAAGATTATGTGGGTGAGCGCGTTATAAATATTCTGCCAGACAATGTCAACCCGTTTGCCGCCAATAGAGGCAAGAACGGGAGAGGAGCTTACTAAGTCATGATGTAAACATGGCGAACAAAGCACCGAAATAGCACCGAAATAACACAGAAATATTACTGAAAGAGTAGCAAAATAGAGAAAAGGCACCTGCTGCCAAGCACCCTTTATCAAATGAGTAAACGGGCTACGCGGAGATCCTATTCTCTTTGTCTACTTTATCTATTTTGCCTGTTCGACGTGCTGGGAAAGGCAACTTAATTGGACGTTTACCATTTAATGCAGCATGTTCTGATTTCACACTATAATTAGCGCTGTCTTTACTATGCATGCCCTTGGGTGTATCAGTTACATCGAAAAGCGGAGCAACAGGCTGTCTGTTTTCCTCTAGCTGGTAAGCAATGACTTTGTTTTCGGTTTCTAAAAAGGCACTTCCAGCTTGCTTACCAAGCTTATAATCATGACGAAGTTGTGCGTCTGTACTACCTAACAATTTACTTTGAAGCTTATCTGACGCAAAAATTTGAATAACCTCTACGCCTTCTGGCGGGTTTTCAATAAATGCCAGTTCTTTTTGATACGCTTGTTCGTGCTGCAGCAGATAGTCGATGGTCTTTGGGCACGTGCCCGTTGCGCACATTACCGCGCTTAACCTTTGTAGCCAAGGCGACTGTACTTGAAAGCCTCTATCTACGGTGCGAATAACTACGATTTTCGTCGCGCCGCGCTTGTACGCTTCGGTAACAGGCAACGGTGCAGCCAAACCACCGTCTAGAAAGAAATCGGTATTGGCTGCCTTTTTTGTCTCGACATCAATGTGCAGCGGTACGCCCTGTTTGTAAAGTAAGGGGAGGGCGCTCGAAGCCTTGATAAGATCGACCCAGTTGTGAGTACTTTTCATTGGATCAAGAAAATACGCCTGTCTGTCTCTGGAATTTGTGGCGGTAAATAAAATTTCTCTGTCCGCAACATTAGCCTTCGCAGTATCAAGATCAAGTAAACGGTTCGCTTCTTGGGTTTTGTCAAAATACCAATCTAAATCGACAATATGCTTTCCCATTAAACCTCTTCCCATTTGGAAAAAGCGTTTGTGTCGAGTTAAGCCGCGAATAAGACGTTTTGCATAGCCTTTTTGACGCGCGACAAAGCTCGTTAAGTTCTGTGAACCTGCTGATGTGCCGATAAGAATATCGAAAGGGTCGTGTCCGGCGTCTAACCATGTATCGAGTACGCCTGCCGTGAAAATTCCTCGCTGTCCACCACCTTCCGCAACCAAGGCAACTTTGCCATTGTTCGACATTTCAGCATTGTGTGCTTTTGAATAAGCGAGACAAGGAGCAGATTGTTGACCCGACATGATAACCCTCTATTTTACCATGACTATAAATTGACTACTTGGTCTAATTGTAGGGAGATCACGACGCCGGGGAAAATTGAAAGAATAAATCGGACTGATAGGAAATAACTGATACTGAAACACTTTTTGTTATTTTATTGTGATTTTTGTGTTTACATTTCGATCATTTAATCGCAGTCTAACAAAGTATTGAAAGCTAAACTTTCATTGGGAGTCAATAATGAAAATTGCCGTGTTAGGTGCGGGAAGTATTGGATGTTATGTAGCGGGCTGCCTGTTAGCCTCTGACCCCACATTGAGCGCCGCTAATGCACTTACGCTCATTGGCCGTCAGCGTTTATATGATGATATTACTGCCAATGGTCTTAAAGTAACGGATTGGCAAGGGCGTGAGCAGCTAACAAAGCCTGAGCATATCGCATTTTCAATTGAGAACGATAGTTTAGTTGATGCTGACGTCATTTTGCTTTGCGTTAAAAGCCAAGATACCGAGCAGGCTGCTGAGATAATCAATCAGCATGCAAAGCAATCAGCAGTCGTAGTCAGTCTTCAAAACGGAGTGGGTAATGCACACCTGCTTCGCCAGCACATAAAACAATGCGTAATTGCAGGTATGGTGCCTTTCAATGTTTTTTATAAAGGTAACGGCCATTTTCACCGTGGTACTGAGGGTAATATTGCCCTTGAAGATCCCAATAACCAATGTAGTGACGTCATAAAAGCGCTTAGTAACGCGTCGTTGGCCGTTACGGTTTATAACGATATGAAAGCTGTACAGTATGGCAAACTCATTATGAACTTGAATAACGCGGTCAATGCACTGTCGGGTATACCGCTGAAATCACAGCTAGGAGATAGGCAATATAGGTTAGTTATGGCAAAGGTGTTGTCCGAGGCGTTAGCAGTACTAAAAGCGGAAGGAATTGCACCAGCAAGAACCGGTAAGGTCATTCCCAAACTGATGCCAAAAATTATGAAGCTACCTGATTTTTTATTCAATGTGGTGGCTTCATCTACGCTTAAAATAGATCCCGAAGCACGTTCATCAATGTATGAAGATTTGGCGCTGGGGCGACGAACGGAGATTGATTATTTGAACGGCGAGATAGTCAGGCTCGGTGAAAAAAATCACATAGCTACGCCAGTGAATAAGCATATTGTTAACCTGATCAAACAACACGAAGTTGCTCAGAAAGGAAGTCCTCACTTACCAGCAAATGCTTTACTGTTAAAGTGACAGGTCTATCTAACGGTGTATTTCAACGTTAAATATTACAGTTTTGTGTCATTTTTATGTCAGAGCACTTGATTCTTATACTAAAGTATATATCCTGCGCGCAAACTTCCGTTATATTTAGTGTGCTTTGCTTTTTCAAAATCGTTTTTCTTCTTGTCTTCTGTTGAGTGCTTTATGGGCGTCGCTTTTCCATACGGCGGTTGTAGCGTCTGAGGTTGATGCCGAGCGCGAATCTAGCGCAACGTTCTCTCAATACAATGGCAACGGCCTTTCATTTCAAAGCGACAGCAATACCTTCTCACTACGCGTGCGCGGTAGACTTCAGTTTCGCTATGCCAATCCCGGTATAAGCCAGCCTACCGAGCGTGCTGACTTTGAGCATAACGCCGGTAATCAATTTGGCGTTAACAGGGCGCGGGTCAAATTAGACGGTCACATTGGTTTGCCTTGGATTAAATATGGTGTGGAATATGATGCTGTCGATCAGCGCACCCTGACCGCTACACTATCCTTTGAAAAGTATGACGCGCTTCGGTTTAAGGTTGGTCAGTGGAAAGTCGAGTATTCCAGAGAGCGCAGTGTTAGCAGTGGCGGCCAGCAAATGATGGATCGTTCAATCATCAACAGAATATTTACGCTAGATAGGCAAATGGGGGCATCCCTGTACGGTAATTTTGATGGCCCAGGCGCGGCCAATTTCAATTACTGGGTAGGAGTATTCAATGGCTCAGGCCGTGGTGATTATAGCAATCACGATGGCGAGAATATGTATACAGGGCGATTACAGTGGAATTTCTTAGGTGAGTCTGTCGGGTTTAAAAACAGTGACATTAAACGAACAGCTACGCCCAAAGCAGCTCTAGCAATAGCAGGGGCGAAGTTCAAAAGCCAGTTTACGCGTTTTTCATCGTCTGGCGCTGGTAATTTAGCCAACTTTAGTGCGGGCGAGATCGAAGGTCAGTACGACATTCAGCAGTTTGTGATTGATGGTGCCTATTTTTATAAAGGGTTTAATGCTCAAGCGGAATATCATGAAAAAGATATTGTGGATTTAGCGGACAACAATAGAGAAACTACGCTGCGCGGCTATTATGTGCAGGCGGGTTATTTTTTGAGTGAATCAATCAGCTGGTGGCCAGAGCCCCTTGAAATGGCTGCACGCTTCGGGACCTATTCGCCCCGAGACAGTGAACAAGACGAACGCTTTTTTGAAAAGACAGTAGCATTCAACTATTTTTTTAATGGCCACGAAAACAAACTAACCGCAGAGGTAAGCAGGGTTTCACTGGATCAGTTCGATGCTGAAGTAGGGGACGAGACCATCTACTCTCTGCAGTGGGACGTCAGTTTTTAACTACTCACGCCGGGCGAGCAAGAAACTCACCTAGTGTGTTAACAAGGCGAGCCTTGTCTACGGGCTTGCCCACATGGGCATCCATTCCTGCCGCGTGACAGTTGTCGATATCTTGCTGCATGGCGTTAGCCGTCAGGGCAATGATGGGGGTTTTTAACTTAAGTACATTTCTTATATGCCGTGTGGCGCTAAGCCCATCAACTTCAGGCATTTGAATATCCATTAGTACCAAATCATAAGTGCACGCTTTCAATGCATCAATGGCCTTTTGTCCGTTTGATACGTGTGTTAAATCTAAATGGAATTCATCAAGAAGCGCTTTTATTACTTCAACATTAATGTCGTTGTCTTCTGCAAGGAGGACACGAGCGCCTTCTAGCGTAACGTGTTGCTGAGTTGTCTCAGATAGCGGAATATCAATATCTGCTGCAACAGCAAACGTGACATCAAAAGAAAAAGTAGAGCCTCGTTCTAATTCGCTTTCGAGCGTTAGTGAAGAGCCCATTAGCTTAAGCAGATTATTACTGGTGTTAAGCCCTAGGCCTGTGCCGCCATACTTTCTCGCTATGGAGCTTTCAGCTTGCGTAAAAGGCGTAAACAGCTTTACTTGGTTTTCTTTCGAAATACCAATCCCGTTGTCTTTTACCCAGCAGTGCAGGGCACAATGACTATCGTTCGACTCTGATACGGATAATCCAATTTCTATAATTCCTTTATCAGAAAACTTGATGGCATTGCTTATTAGGTTTGCCAATATTTGCTTAAATCTAAGTTCGTCAAACATCAAATCGTTATTAAGGTTTTTGTCGATATGAAGCTGGAGCACTAATCCTTTGCGTTCCGCTTGGTCTGAAAATATGTCGACTAATGTACACAGGCTTTCATTGATGTCGTGAGGCCTGATAGCCAACGTTAGCTTGCCCGCTTCAATCTTCGAAAAGTCGAGTAGGTCGTTAATAAGTTGAAGCAGCATTTCAGATGCATTGACGATTTTCTTGGTGAGATCCTTTGCTTGCACGTCTGCTGCGCGGCTCGCTAATGATTGTCCAAAACCAATAATGGCATTTAAAGGCGTGCGAATCTCGTGACTAATATTAGAAATAAACTCAGACTTCAACCGATTGTTTAATTCTGCTTTTTCTTTCGCCGTTAAGTAAAGCGCATTAGCCTGTCTTGATTTACTCAATAAAATCAGAATGATAACAATTGTTACTAGTGTGAGTGTGATAAGTATGACGAGCAACGTGGAAAAAAGTGATTGGGTGCGCTGAGCCTCTGTTTTCAACAAAAGCGCTTCCTCGAATGCTTTATTCTCATTCTCAAGTTGATTTGCTCTGTCTTTCTCTTGGGTTATCTGATCAATTAAGTTGGCGCTTTTTATTAGCTCTAAGTCTTCATATTTCTTTGCATTCAAATAGGCTTCATGGAAAACCTCAAATTGTTTGAATGCCAACGCGTGATCACCTTTCGCAGCGGTAATGTAGGCTTCTGTTTTGTCCAGCTGTGCGCGCCAAGTCGTTTGCTCAGCGTCGCGGTTTTCATCGTAGAGTTCACGTGCTTTATTAAGCGCGTTTGTCGCCTTATCCAGTTCTCCTAAACTAAGGTGAGCGTCTGCTTTTAAACGGTAAATTTCGCTATTGTAAAAAGAAGATGAGAGAGGATGAGCAAGAACAATATCAGACAGTGTCAGCGCTTTCTGGAGATTGCCTGAGCGATAGTAGGTGGTGGCGATACCGTAAGTGGCAAGGAACTCAGAATAGTTGATATCAATTTGTGAATCGAATTCTATGGCGCGCTCAAAGTAGTCGATGGCCTTGCCATAGTCTCCTAGATTTCTGTACAGAATACCAATGGCGTAAAGGTTGTCACTGACCAAAATTCGCTGGCTTTCAACTTTGGCGCCATCAAGCGATTTCTCATAGTAAGACAGCGCAATGTCATAAGCGCTGACTGATTGATAGTAGTCTGCCACAATTGCATAGTACAACGGTCGAAGCTTGGTAAGCGCATGTTTGGTTAGTATATCGTTTACCGTGTTGATAAGCTCAGCGTTAGGCGCAAAAACCTGCCCCTCGCTGTAAGTTAATACCTGGTAAATAAGCGCGTATGCCTTTACGCTTGGTGGAATATCAGGCGTTGCAACAACGCGGTTAAAGTGCTCGTAGGCTTTGTCGTAGTCTGCTGAAATACCATACATTCTTGCTACACCAGTAGCGATTGTAAGCCCTTCACTCGAGTTGTCTTGCAACGCAATCAGCGAATTTAAGATTTTTTCGGAAGGGCGTTGGTGTATCGAGAGTTGGTACTGAACATAAAGCGCGCCCACTTTTCTTTTTTCATCTTGCGTTAATGTGTCAGATAACAACCAAGCTTCAAGCTTTTTTATTGCTGCCCCTATAGGCATAGGCACTAAGGTTTCAACGTCCACTTTAATTTCGCTGACCTTGTCTGAGATAGATGCATGAGCACTAACCGTTCCCATACTCCAAGTTAGGGCAAGCAATAAAGCCAAACTAATAAAATGCTGCAAACTAAGTGACCCGAATAAATGCTATTTGTCTTATGTTAAACGATTAAGCACGTTTAGAATTTAATCAATAAGTCTAAAGTTGGTGATAGTATGAGCTCATCATTTTTTAAAAAGAGGAGAGTGACATGCAAGAAAGCACCAAACTCAACTATGTCGAATTTGCATCTCTAGATATTCGCCGCTCAAAAGCGTTTTTTGAAAGTGCGTTTGGCTGGTGTTTTACCGATTATGGCAGTGAATACAGTGCGTTTAGCAATGCTGGCATGGACGGAGGGATTTTTTCTGCACAACGTGTGATGAAGGCAGAAAGTGGTGCGCCTTTATTGGTGCTGTATTCCAATAACATTTCTGAATCGCAAGAATGTGTAGAAAAAGCAGGTGGAGCAATTACTAAACCGTTGTTTGACTTCCCGGGGGGCTGTCGCTTTCATTTTGTCGAGCCAGGTGGTAATGAGCTTGCTGTTTGGTCTGAGTCGGCAAAATAGCGCTATCGTGTCAACGAAGTCTAGTGATTCTGGCTTTTATAGTCTGATAAAAAACGCCTTGCGTGTAATGACACAGCAAGGCGCTCTAAATTCAGATTAATTAGCTATAAGCTTGACGTTACTTTTGCTCAAGCACAATGCGCAGCATTCTGCGAAGCGGCTCTGCGGCACCCCACAATAGCTGATCGCCGACAGTAAATGCCGAGATATATTCAGGACCCATGTTAAGCTTGCGAATACGGCCTACGGGAATAGACAGTGTACCGGTCACTTTCGCTGGCGTAAGTTCTTGCATCGTCGCGTCGCGATCGTTAGGAATCACTTTTACCCAGTCGTTGTGGTTAGCCAAGATTGTTTCAATTTCGGCTAGAGGCAAGTCTTTCTTTAGCTTAAGTGTGATAGCCTGGCTATGACAGCGCATGGCGCCAACACGTACACAAATACCGTCTATCGGCACTTCACTGCCTTTAATGCCTAAAATCTTGTTGGCTTCCGCTTGGGCTTTCCACTCTTCGCGGCTTTGACCTGAAGGTAGTTGCGAATCGATGTACGGAATTAAGCTACCCGCAAGCGGAACACCGAACTGTTCACTAGGGTAGTCTGCGCTTCGAATAAACTCAGACACTTGCTGGTCAATTTCTAAAATCGCGGTAGCAGGATCTTCAACTTTAGCTTTCACATTACTGTGAATTGCACCCATTTGATTAATTAGCTCACGCATGTGCTGTGCACCTGAACCTGAAGCGGCTTGATAGGTCATTGGCGAAGCCCATTCAACCAAGTCTTTCTCAAACAGGCCACCGAGTGCCAGAAGCATAAGGGAAACCGTGCAGTTTCCACCTACGTAGGTACGAATGCCTTTTTCAATGCCACTATCAATTTCTTTACGGTTTACTGGATCTAGAATAATTACGGCATCGTCTTTCATACGAAGCGCTGACGCAGCATCAATCCAATAACCGTTCCAGCCAGTGGCTCTTAAATCGTTGTACACGGCTTTTGTGTAGTCGCCGCCCTGACAGGTAATAATGATATCCTGTTTAGATAGCGCTTCGATATCGTGCGCATCTTCTAGAACACCAGCATCCTTTCCAGCAAAATCTGGTGCTGCACTACCTTTTTGCGAGGTAGTGAAAAAGGTGGGCTCAATGTGCGCGAAATCTTGCTCTTCTTGCATGCGCTGCATTAATACTGAGCCAACCATACCGCGCCAGCCCACTAAACCTACTTTTTGTTGTGACATTAAATTGAGAACCCTTGTTACTAAAATGAAAAGTACTTCACCACCTACGCCTTTTGCTCAACGCTAACACATGTACTTTTGAATTAACGTGTCTATCAATTGAACGTAGAATGATGTCGAACGCCGCTGCTTTATTGTGCTGGCGCAATACCTGTCGTTTTTATTTTTGTCTTTGCAGTCTAAGTGTTATTTATCCCGCTGGCTAGATGGTTTTTATAAATAATCTATCGCTGATATAAGCATTTTAGAAACGGCTAGTTCATGGCAAAAAATTTAAATAAAACACTTGAAGGAGCAATCAAATCGCAGGGTAGAGAGTGAACCTGTATTAACCCCTCATTGTGTCTATGCACTGCTTACGGTCTAAAAATTGCTTTATAAATAGAATTAATCCCTCACAATGTGTGAGGAGATATACAATATTGAGATACGCTTTAAGGAAAACGTAGTTCTTAATATGAAAATAAAAGTGAGGAACGCATGCAGTACGATAGTCATAACAAATTTGCTACCACTACGGTATTTTTGCACTGGTTGGTTGGATTAACCATTATTGGCTTGCTTGCCACTGGGATTTACATGTCGGAAAACGGTGTGTATGCACTATACCCCTGGCACAAAGCGATTGGTTTTCTTGTACTCTTTGTCGCACTAGCACGTGTGGTATGGCGCATGAAAAATGGTTGGCCTAGCGCTGCTGCTAACTATAAGCCAATAGAGCATAAATTAGCGTCAGTTGTGCACTGGGTGTTAATTATCGCCACGCTCTTAATGCCAATTTCAGGCTTGATGGCGTCGGTATTGGGTGGGCACGGGCTGTCAGTTTTTGGTCTGGAGGTTTTCGCGCCAAATTATAGTGTTGAAGATCCTGAGAAAACGCTACCGATAAATTATGAGCTTTCCAAAGCAGGTGGCGCTATACACTTCTATCTTGGTTATACCGTTATTGTCGCACTCTTGCTACACATTGCTGGCGCTCTTAAGCATCATTTCGTTGATAAAGATGGCACATTGAAGCGCATGCTAGGCAAAACCATTGGGGAGTAGTGCTTAATATCCTAGTTTTTGTGTATACCTTCGTCATCGTAAAAGTATTTTGACTGAAGTTTGCACCTTGGGAGAACAGGTAGATAACTTTCACGTAGAAGCCGAGCTATTTTTGCTCGGCTTTTTTTCTTCAACATTTATTGGCTGCCATTACGTGATGCTGAGTCAGCAAAGAAGAGATAGTCATTGGGCGCTGAGACCTTGTTTTGTTTCGCTTTGTACATGGCAATGTCAGCCAGTTTTATTAACGTATTCATGTCATCGCTCATGGCAGGGAAAAAGGAAACGCCGACACTCATTGAAATAAAGGTTGGCTCTGGGTCGCCGTTAAAGTAGAAAGGTTGCTTCACCCCGTCATTCACTTTTTCTATGGCGCGTTTTACGGAAACTTCGTCTTCAGCTTGAAGTAATAATACAAACTCATCGCCGCCCCAACGTATCGCTACATCGTTTTTGCGAATTTTTTCCTGTAACTGTTCAGCCACAAAGATGAGTACTTCGTCGCCCGCATCATGACCGAAAATATCGTTCACCGCTTTGAAGCCGTTCAGGTCAATTAACGCGAGAGCGAAGTGGTGGTCTTTTCTCATTAACTTCGCAATCAGCTTTTCACCGCCATTGCGATTATAAATACCTGTGAGTGCATCGAAGTCTGCCTGTAAGGCCAGTTTCTGGAGTTCGTGTTTTCGACTAGAAATATCATTCAGCGTCAGCTGATAGTAGCGTTCGCCATCATCAGTGACTAAAGGGCTTGCGATTAGTTGAACCCATGTGGCGTCGTCAGTTTTCTCTGATTTTAGTTTATATTCACCTGTTGCAAACTCATTGCGTGCAAATGCCTCCGAAAGCGAAGTTTTCATTGCAGTAGGCGCTTCAAATAGCTCCTCAAGTAGCTCGCCATAACCTTGCTTTATCTCTAGGCCAATCTTTTCTACCAAGTCGTTGAAGGCCTTATTTCTAAGCTCGATAATTCCATTTTCCGCCATTAACACAGTGGCAGACTTTGCGTTTTCAAAAAGCATTCTGAAACGCTTTTCCAGAAATTCGATTTCTTCCCTAAGTTGACGCTCTTGAGTGAATTGCTCTTCGACTTTGTTTAACAGTTGATTGGTGTCCTGCACCAGCTCGCCTATTTCACTTCGGGAGTGATACTCCGGCATTTCAATTCTTTCTTTTGTGCCTGGAGTAATCTTATGCAGTGAACGACCCACGCGAAGCATAGGAGAGATTATGATGTAGTAGGTAATTATCAACGCAACAATGCCGACAACCACTGCTTCAACATACAATGAATAATTATTGTCAGTACTTATTTTTTTCGCCTGTTCAATAATGTGGGCAAAGTTAGGGTAAACATTGACCTCAGCCAAGGTGTCTTCAGGAATGAATGGGTGCCTCACCAAAAATACCCGAGGCTTGACGTCTTTGCTGATGGCATCGTTCACGTTGAATTGATAATACATTGCATCGCTTTTTATAGACGCAGCGAGTATTTTTTCACTTTTAACCAAGCCGTTGATCGCCTCTTTTGCCAGATCTTCATCTTCTAAAAAAGCAGCGATAGACGCCGTTGCGGCAACGGTTTGGTAAAGTTCTTGAATATCGTTGTTCGCTTCACTAATTTCGTGTTCATACGTAGCGCGATAAAAAAATTCGGCGGTCGTAAGTACTACCAGCATAGCAGCAGCTACTAATATGAGTGAAAAACGAAACCCTAAGCCGTGGATGTTAATCAAAGCGGTACACTACCTTCATTTTGTCGGTGACGTACGACTCATATACATAGGCTAAGGCTGACTCATCGTCTTCTAGCCGTTGTTTAACATCTTCCATAGTTTGTTCTATCGCAGGTGGTTTAACACGTCCAGAAAACTTCAGTCTAGACCAATACGCATTAACGCGAGCAAGGGGAAGGCCCACCAGCGATTTATAAAATTGACCTTTTAGCTCGTCATTAAGCTCTATATCGATGGGCGTTGCCTGCCTACCGTTAGGGAAAGCCGAGTACTTGCCCATGAAGAGATCTATAATCCCTTTCTTATCTAAAACCTGCACATCATTGTTTAAGTTAGTAACAACAACGATTTTCTCTTGTGATTGCGCTACAGAGGAAAAGCTATACAAGGCAAGCACGACAGCCAGTAGGGGTGAGAAGTGTTTATAAAAAGTCATCTCCTCCCCCTAAAAGCTGAAACTTAACGCAACAAAGAGAGTGTGAACAACCCCATCTTCATCATCTACAACAAGACCATCTCTGGCGCGTAGGCCAGTTCCTCTAGCTTCAACATCAGTTCGCTCAAACTGCACTTTAAAGGCTAGGTTTTCTTGCAAATCCCAACGCCATCCGAGAGAAAGTGTTTGTTGATGATGTGCCAAGCTACTCGCTACTTCTTCTACAAAAACGGCTAGTTGAGCAGTGCTCTCGTTTATTGGGAAGCCAGGTTGCTCTTGGCTAAGAAAGTATGTGTCTGTTTTTGCAAATGAGTATAAACCGTAGAATGTATGCGCACCATAAAGATAGCTGAGGTTGAGGAAGCCATTAAAAGAGGGTCTCAACGCAATTGAATTTGAATCGATATATGATAGCTCGCCAGAAAGCTCCCACGCATCAAAATAACGGTTGAAGTAAACGGACGTATAGTGAATGGTTGTATCTTTAAGGCTTACTTCTTTAGCAAAGTCTATGGCGCCGCTCCAAAATGGCTGTAGCTGCGCAACGGAAGCAGCTACAACTGCTAAATCTTCGTCGTCATTGTCCGCTTCGGTTTGGGTGTGTTTAAGAGCAAGGCTCCAGTCGAATGAGACAAATTCAACACCAATTGAACGTAAGTTATTAAACCTAATCGGGTTGTAATCGTCACTAGAAAAGTCACTCTCTCCGCTTCCCCAAAAGCCTTTAATCAATAAATTAAAGTTGTCGTAAGGCTTAGTGTAGCTAATGTCTCCTCCATCAAAGCTTCTTGCGGGAACAATACCGTAAACCTCGGTGGGGACTTTCACCCAAGGATAGGCTATCGACACGTCTCTGGTATCACTGAAGTGAAAAATATCGGCCGCAAGTCTTCCTGCTCTTACTTGCCACGATGGGGTTATATCGTATCTTAGAAAAGCCATCTGGGTTATCGAATCCAGGTTTTGCTCATCTTGCTCTCGATAAACGAATTGACCCACAAAGTCTAGGTTATCAGAAACGCTGTAATCAAGCTGTACGCCAACTAAACTCAAAGGCTTGAATGCAAGGCCGCCTTTTTTCGCCGATTCAGCTTGAGACCGGTCTGAACGAAACTGATACCTGTCAGAATCGGAAGTTGCTGTTGCAACGGTGCCAAAACCACTAACCTTTACGTTCTCTTTTTCAGCAAACGCACTATTAACAATGAGGAAGCTCATCACCATAGCGATAACTGAGAAGGGCTTTTTAATCATCAATGCGTATCCAAATTCAAGCTTGTCTTTGCTAACACCTAAAAATCATACTTTCGAGCTGCTGGTTACAGTAAGAATAGTAAAGAAACAGGAAAACGTATGAAAAGTCAGCTTTTTTTATTTTTTTAACCGAGCGCTTGATAAATGCGAGTGGTATCTTCGAGCGTTGTTTGACCAGCATATCATTTAGCTTGTCGTTACTGTAGGGGGGATTCCTAATATGACTTATTGTTACTGCTGTTTTTTTATTTTCAACAGAAATGTTTGTAAGCGGCTTTCACTGTCTACGGCTCCAATTTGCTTTATAATTCCTGACGTAAAGGAGAAAAAACGTGAATGAATATGCTCGGTATTTTAACGGCTACCCTTCAACTATTGTGGAGCAAGCCTTACAGCTCATTTCCAGCAATCGGCTACAGCGTTATTTACTAAAAAAATACCCAGAGGCCCATGATATAACCACCGACAAATTGCTGTATCAGTACGCGACGGAATTAAAAAAGCGATACTTAAAAAATGCGCCACCGTTTGGGCGCGCCGCGTTTAAAAAGCAAGGTGATATGATAACTAACGCGCTAGGTACGCATACTTACCGTATGCAGGGTAAAACGCGCAAACACGACTTGGCCATTAATAACGATTTACTCTATGCCCCAGAGGCCTTGTTAAAAGCCCTTGTAGTGCATGAACTGGCGCACTTTAAAGAAAAAGACCACAATAAAGCCTTCTATAAACTTTGCTGCTATATGGAGCCAGATTATCATCAACTAGAGCTGGATTTACGCTTGTTCTGTGTGGCCGTATCAATGGGAGAAAATCCGTACACGTAACATGTGAACGCCTCATCAGGTGTCGCTATGTTTAAACCCATGTTGAGTACAATTGTCGTGTGCTTGCTATAACTAAATTAAAGCCCAAGCGCTGGAATTAACGAGGAGTATTAATGAGCATTGCTAAAATTATGTCTACGCGGGTGGTTAGCGTGCACATGGATGACAGTTTACAGTCATTGCGCGAGCTCTTTGCTGCTACGGGGTTTCATCATTTGGTCGTGGTGCATGACAATAAGCTGCAGGGGATTATATCTGACAGAGACTTGATGAAATCGATTAGTCCTTTTGTAGATACCCTAAGCGAACGAAAGCTTGATCGCGCTACATTGGATAAAAAAGCGCACCAAATCATGACTCGTGAAGTCATTACACTTAACCCAAGTGACTCTGTTTATTCGGCTATTGAGCTTTTTAATACCCATAAAATTTCCTGCATTCCTATTATCGACACGAAAAGGCATCCAGTAGGAATGGTGTCGTGGCGCGATGTGATGAAGTTTATGCAAAGTAGGGTAGAGGCAAAGCGTTAGGTCGGTACTCGTATGTTATTAATAGTGAACACCGCTTTAAAGGGGAGTGGTCTCTCTACCTGCGTTTATAAATTGCGGTAAAGAGACCGTTAGTTTTAAAGCGTTAGCTTTTGCGGTAGCTGACTTTAAACAGCAAACTGTAGAGTACGGGCACAGCGATAAGTGTAAGTACCGTCGCAAAGGCCAGGCCACCCATAATGGTCACTGCCATATCGGCAAAGAAGGCGTCGAACAGCAGCGGCGCCATACCTAAAATGGTCGTTACCGCCGCCAGTGAAACAGGGCGTACACGGCTGATCGTAGCGTCAACAATCGCTTGGCGAATGGCTAAGCCTTCTTCTATCTGAAGGTCAATTTCTTCAATAAGTACAATAGCGTTCTTAATAAGCATGCCAAACAAGCTTAAGAAGCCGAGTAGCGACATAAAGCCAAACGGCATATCGGTACCTAATAGACCAGAGACTACACCAACAATAGCCATAGGTACTACAAGCCAGATAATCAGCGGCTGACGAGCATGACCGAATAGCAACACTGAGATAATAAACATGACTAGGAAGCCAGCAGGCAAGCCAGCGCCCAGCGCTTTTTGTGCATCGCTAGAGCTTTCAAATTCGCCGCCCCATTCTAATGAATATCCAGCTGGAAGTTCTATGTCTTCAATAAGTGGGCGGATTCTCGCTAACGCTTTGGCAGCAGTTTCATCGTCACCCGGCTCAGCTTCTACCGTAATGGTGCGAACGCGGTCGCGACGGTGAATACGCATTTCTTCGGTCATTAACTCCAAGCCCTGAGATACCTGCGTGAAAGGCACATATTGGCGCTGTTGCGTAGACCATACTTGTGATTCACGTATTGATTGAAGCTCGGTATCTTCTGCCTTACCCATCTTTGCAATAATGTTGTAAGCATAATCACCGTCTTGCACCGTACCTAGCTGAACGCCGCTACTTGCATACTGTATAGTCTGGCTAAAGTCACTATGCGAAACGCCAGCAATCCCTGCGTTGTAGTTGTCAAATTGCGTATTAATAGCAAAGCCTTTTTCACGCCAGTTATGTCGAACGTCTTTCACTTGTCCGTCAGCAAAAAGCAGTGCTTTGGCTTCATCCGCCAGTTCGCGAAGTATTTCAGTATCTGGGCCTGAAAAACGGGCCTCAAGTTTTGCACCAGAGCCGGGGCCAAACTGCATGCGCTCCATATAAAAGCTAGCGTCGAAGTCTAGGTCGGTAAGCTTACTCGCAAGCGCGCTTTGAATAGCCGGAATATTATCAAGTTCATTCGCACGAACCATGAAAAAGGCATAGTTTTCGTTAGCACTTTTAGGTGCATAAGTGAGGGTGAAACGATCGGCGCCTTGCCCTATAAAGGTGGTTACAGCCGTGACGTTTTCCATTCCCAAAATACGAGCTTCAGCTTCTTTTGCAATGACTTCAGTGGCACGTATATCTCTATCTTGCGGGCCCCAATAATGCACAAAGAACAGCGGCGCGTTTGACGGAGGGAAGAAGCCTTGTTTTACCATGCCAAAACTTCCATAAGCCACGATAGTAATAACAAACAGTGCACCAATGGTTACCCAACGAAGCTTAAGTGCGCCTAAAAGTGCACGCTTAAACCAGCGTTGCGATGCAGAGAGTTCGTTACCTGTGGTTTGCCCAATACCTTTGCGGTAAAAATACGCGCCAAGCACGGGCACCAAGGTTACCGCTAATACCCAACTTATCATGAGGGAAACCAACACTACGGCAAAC
Organism: Alteromonas sp. R7; assembly: GCF_055755235.1. Lineage (NCBI taxonomy): Bacteria > Pseudomonadati > Pseudomonadota > Gammaproteobacteria > Alteromonadales > Alteromonadaceae > Alteromonas > Alteromonas sp. R7. Next base: position 38,303 of record NZ_JBVTQX010000016.1, read on the forward strand.
AATGAATAAAGAAACTCGCCTGTAGCATCGTTTGAAAGGCCTATGCCTGAAAAAGCCGCAATACCGATAACGGTTGCGCCAAGTAAAGGCCACTGTGTACGCTTAACAATAAAGCTGGCTGATTCTTTGGCTGTAGAGCCGGTGGCCATGCGCAGCATCATCCCCTCAGCAACTACGATAGCGTTATCTACCAGCATACCCATGGCGATAACCATGGCACCAAGTGATATCCTTTGAAGCTGAATATCCATAAGCCACATGATTAGAATAGTACCTAGTACGGTGACAAGTAGCACAGAGCCAACTACCACGCCTGAGCGCCATCCCATGAACAAACATAGCGTTAAGGTAACAACCGCCACCGACATAACGAGGTTATTTATAAAGCCAGTAACCGATTCGTCGACGACTGAGGCCTGATCGTAAATAGGCGTAAGCGTAATACCGACAGGCAGTTCTTGAAGCAGCTTTTCTACTTTTGCGTTAACACGCTCGCCCACATCAACAATGTTAACGTCGGTCAACGCTGATACTGAAAGCGTAAGTGCTTCTTCGCCGTTGTAGCGTACATGAACGGGCTGTATGTCGGCAGGCTCTAACTTTAGCGTGGCAATATCAGCAACCCGAAGGGAACGGTTTGTGCCAGGCACTACCACTGACAGATTAGATATTTCTTCTAGTCTGTCTGGCGCGCGCTCTACAATTAGGCGCACATTTTTTTCGTCAACTTTAATACGGCCGCCGTTGAACGGGCGCAGGTTGTCTTCAAAAAGAGAGGCGAGATCAGGAAATGAAATGCCTAAGCCCGCGAGTTGATAAGGGTTGATATAGGCCACTATCTGTTCTTTTTGAACGCCAGTGACATTTACTTTGGCAACGCCTTCTGTAGTAAGCAGGTCACGTCGAATAATTCGGGCGAATTCTCGAAGCTCCCGGGTATCGAAATCAGGTGCACTTAACGCGTAATAAAGCCCGTAAACGTCACCGAAATCATCAAATACCACTGGGTTTTGTGCACCCGTTGGCAACGAGCTTGCGGTGTCGCGAAGTCGCTTTCTCAACTCATCCCATATCTGTGGTAAGAGGTTACTGTCGTAAGTACTCTTAACTTCAACGGTAATTTCGGAAAGGCCCGGCGATGAAACTGACGTCACTTCCTTTAACTGCGGCATTTGCTGAATGGCAATTTCCAAGCGTTCAGTGACTTCACGTTCTACCTTTTCAGCACTGGCTCCAGGATAGTTGGTGTATACCTTTACCTGTTTGATGGTAAACGCAGGGTCTTCTAAGCGACCAATTTTGCTCATAGCCAAAATGCCGCCTAAAAGCAGGATGACTACCATTAGCCAAATGTTGACGGGCTTATCAATTGAATAGCGTGCGATATCCATAAATTACTTCTCTCCTTGGTAAGGAAGTACTTTCATGTCTGCACGCATTTGTGTTGCTCCAGCAGCAACCACTTGCTGGCCAAGAGTGATTTCACCTTGGCTTTTACCTTCGATAATTGCTAGTTCATTTTCAATATGCTTAACATTTACAGCTCGCTTTGTTACTGCATTCGTTTCTTCGTTGTATACCCATACGGCAAAGCCAGAGTCCTTGTTACCCACAAGTGATCTTACAGGCACAACAAAGCCCTCTGGATACAGACTACCTTGTAGGCTGACTTTTACCACTGCGCGGGCGCCTGGCGTTAACGGTAGTTCTTCGCGAGGCTCCATGGCAAACACCACTTCATAAGTTTGCGACACAGGGTCGGGTTGAGTAGAGTGCTCTACATAGTTCACCGGGTACCACTGGCTGCGATTGGTGGCTAATGTGGCGCTGGCTTGTTTTATCCCACGGCCAATATTGGCAGTAAGTAAGCGCTCAGGAACATTTATGTTGAAGTATATTTTAGACACATCTTGCAGGCGAGCAATCGGCGTACCTGCGGCAACAAAACTGTTATTTTCAACAAGTCGTTGAGATACCTTTGCATCAAAAGGAGCATAAAGCTGTGTGTAGCTCAAATCTTGCTCTGCATTTTTTAAGTCGATAACCGCTAGTTCGTAAGATGTTTTTGCAGTATCCAGAGAGCTCTGTGCAACTAGCTTTTGAGCGAACATTTTCTCAATTCTATCAAGCTCTCGTTTAGCCTGATCAAGTCGTGTCGTAGACTCGTCCACGCGTCTTTCGAATGGTTTACGATCAATAGTGGCCAGTAACTTGCCTTTATTGATATCACTGCCTGTCACCAAGTCGGTCTGGATAAGGCGGCCTGAAACTTCAAAGCTTAAATCGACGGTTTTCACTGCCGATACAACGGCAGGGAAGGTGAATTCGTCAAAATCTGGAATGTTGCTAACCGTAGCGAGTTTGACATAACGAGGTGCAACGTTTGCTTGTTGCTCGGCAGGCTCTTCGGAAGAACATGCACTTAAAGTGGAAACCGATAAAACGCTTAAAAATAAAATGTGAGAGAATCGCATCATGGACATAGGTGTATGTAATCCATAGTCAGGGTAATTAAAGTATAGATGTGTAAACCAAGGTAGTGATGATATGCACAACGGCAGCAAAGATAGTCATTACCTAAAGTAAACTGGTGAGTGCATTTTAGTGCGGTCACATTGAAAAGTAAACTGTTCGGTGTAAAATGATCGGGTTAATGTAGCGGATAACTAATTTTGAGAATTTCCATATGGTAGGCAACACACGTACGCGTAGCGACATCAAACGCGAAGCCATTATTCAGGCGGCAACACAGGCATTCCAAGAGTTTGGCGTTAACGGCACAAGCATGGATAAGCTGGCTGAACTGGCAAATGTGTCAAAGCGCACTGTGTACAATCACTTTTCTACAAAAGAAGAGCTGGTGATGCATTTGGTTACGCAGCAGTGGCAAACGGCTATTTTAAATATTAATAAAAAGTACGATGCTACGCTTCCGCTAGACGAGCAGCTAGAAGACCTTATTTTGCAAGACATTGAGTTTATGGTGAGTGAATCACACCTCGATTTAGCTCGGGTTGCGATTGGCCACTTCTTCTACGAGCCGGAAAAGCTAAAAGATGAAGTTGCGCAATTAAAAGCCCAAGAGACGGCTATGCACCGCTGGTTAAAGGATGCCAAAGCCGACAATAAACTCGCGTTTGACGACTTGGATCGGGTTGTCGATGAAATTGATAGCTTAGTAAAAGGGCAGTGCTTTTGGCCTCAGCTGTTCAAAATTGAAGATTCCCTCAGCGATAACGATAAGAAGAGCTTAGCAAAACACACAGTGGCTTTGATTTTAAGCCGCTATGCTGTTGTGTAGTTGGCAGGCTATAGCGATGAGTTTGTTCAAGGCTCTTTCAGTATTGAAGGGCCATTGAACTTTTACTTCCCAAACATTTTTTCCGCTTATCCGTCTTCGCGCTAACTTCACAGATCCCTCTTGATTCAAACGGACTACACTTCAGATGATGTAGCCAGTAAATACCTTTTCACTTAGCTGTTTGTTCTCCCTGTCGCTCGTCCTCCGACACCTGCAATATGCTCCTCTACAATCGTACGAAATATATTCACCTGCTTATTCTTTAGTCTATTTTGGTGCAATTTGAGTCTTATTCATCTAATAAATTAAGAAAATTTATAAAGAGTTTTTAAATTTTGTCGCTTTTGCTCTCGTCATTTGTTCTAAATTTTTATAATATCCCGACCAAAAATAACAACTATTATTATTTGCAATTGCAAAATTCGGCAGAAAGCCGGGTCGTGATAATAGGGTTTTACAGATTTTTAAAAGTAAACACACAACACTTACAGAACACTTGGAGAGCAATTTTGAAATTCAAACTTACGAGTATTGCTGCTGCGATAATTCTAAGCCCAGCAACTTTTGCTGCTGATATGGAAGATATTGAGAGACTAACGGTGAAAGGGAAGTACCTTTCGGTTAACCAGTCCAACTCAATTAAAAGCCCTACACCTATTATCGACGTGCCACAGAGCTTGTCGATTATTACGGCTGAAGAAATAACGGCTCGCGGTATTACTAGCATTGGACAAATTATTGACTACGCACCAGGTGTTAATACATCGCAAGGTGAAGGTCACCGCGACTCGGTAGTATTCCGTGGTGTGCGCTCTACTGCAGATTTCTACTTAGATGGTAACCGTGATGACGTTCAATACTACCGTGCACTTTACAATGTTGAACAGGTAGAAATTCTTCGTGGTCCAAATGCATTGCTATTCGGTCGCGGTGGTACGGGCGGTATCTTAAATCGTGTATCTAAGAAAGCGAAAACGAGCGATAAGTTTGTAAACTACAACGTATCTGCTAATACGTTTGGTGCATATAACTTACAGTTAGACACCAATGTTGACACGGGCGATAAGTCGGCCCTGCGCATTAACGCCATGTACGAAAGCTTAGATAATCATCGCGACTTCTTTTACGGAGATCGTTACGGCTTCAACCCAACGGCACGCTTTGAGTTAAGCGATGACACAATTGTTGATGTGTCGTATGAATATATCGACCACGAGCGCTTTATTGACCGCGGTGTGCCAACAGCCAACGGCGAGCCAGTTGAAGCGTTTGAAGAAATCGTGTTTGGCGATCCAGATAACAATTACCAAACATTGGGCGCTGACGTGTTCCGTGCAAACGTTGAGCACACTTTCTCAGATAACCTGAAAGGTAACTTCAACGCTTTTTACGGTGACTATGACAAAGTTTACTCGACCTTTTATGCGGCAGGTTATAACGCTGAGACTGAGCAAGTAACGCTAGACGGATACGTTGATACTACGCAGCGTGAAAACATGATCTTGTCTTCTAACCTAGTTGGCGAATTTGAAACGGGAAGCATTGGGCACACGGTTATCTTCGGTGGTGAGGTTATTAATACCAAGTCAAACCAAGATCGTTACAACCCTGTGTTTGATTCCACTGACGGTGATAGAGAAACGTTTAATATTTCACGTCCGTTAAGCTTCCGTGGTTTAACTGGTACAAATGCTGAAGGCGTAACAGTTACAGCAGACTTCTCTGACTTGAACGACGATACGCATGTAGACTTGGATGTATACTCTTTCTATGTTCAAGATGAAATTGCACTATCAGACAACTTCGACCTTGTACTAGGTGCACGTTTTGACAGCTTCGATATTGAAGTATTCAACGCGGACCCTGAAGTTTTAGAGACACGCAGCAGAAAAGACGAAGAAGTGTCACCGCGTGCAGGCCTAGTGTATAAGCCACAGAAAAATATCTCTATATACGCTAGCTACAGTGAGTCATTCTTGCCACGCAGCGGCGAGCAATATGCGAATATTAATGGCGACGCAAACGCGCTAGATCCAGACACGTTCACGAACCAAGAAATTGGTGTTAAGTGGGACTTCAACGACAGCATGAGCTTTACAGCAGCTATCTTTGAGAACGAGCAGACGTCATTGGATAACGACCCGAATGACCCTGAAAGCTTTGTTGAAGTTGACTCAGATGTATCTGGTTTTGAGCTACAGCTGCAAGGTTATATCACAGACAAGTGGTATATTACTGCAAACTACAGCAACCTTGACGGCGAAAACGCAAGTGGCGTAGAGCTTCGTGAGCTGCCTGAAAATACGATGTCTGTGTGGACAACCTACGAAGTGAATGAAGTATTTGGCTTCGGCATTGGTGCTACATATCAGGACGAAAGTAAGGTATCGACAAGTGCTTCATCGCCTGTACTACCTAGCTATACGCGTGTTGATGCGTCTGCTTACTACACGCTTAGCGACAAAATGCGCCTTCAGTTAAACGTTGAAAACTTGACTGATACGCTTTACTTCCCGAATGCACACTCTACGCATCAGGTAACAGTAGGTGCGCCAATTAATGCGCGTCTATCACTGATTGGTTCTTTCTAAATTAACCGTCAGTTTTAAAATATTGTTTAAAAGCCATTCGCGAAAGCGAGTGGCTTTTTTTATCTTTGCACTTTGTATTTAGAGGCTTTGTGCTCTATTCGCCTTGCTTTGCAAAGTCGATAAGTGTCTGTCCATCCATACGATAGCCTAACCATTCACTCTTTGGTTTAGCGCCAAGTGACTCGTAAAAATCGATAGCTGGTTTGTTCCAATCTAAAACGCTCCATTCGAAACGCCCGCAGTCGTTTTCTACCGCTGTTTTAGCTAAGTGTTGCAATAACGCTTTCCCTGCACCCAGGCCACGTGATTTTGGTGAAACATACAAATCTTCAAGGTAGAGACCATTGCGTCCTTGCCACGTTGAGTAATTAAAGAAATACACAGCGAAACCAATAGGTGCGTCATCGCTTTCACACATTACACAATGCGCGGTTGCGCCTTCTCCGAATAATGTTTTTAATAGCGCTTCTTCATCTGCTTCTACTTCATGCTCTGCTTTTTCATAAATAGCAAGTTCCAGAATGAACTGGCGAATTTGTGAAATATCCTCAGGCGTGGCGGGTCTTATTGAAATGGCGTTGCTCATGGTGACTCCCATCATAAATAATCAAAAAAAATGAGCCAATAAAGGCTCATTTTAAAACAGTTAGGTGTTTGTAGCTTTTCTCAGCGATAAAAGCTAGTCCATCGATGCACTTGGCTGAGGTACATGTGTGTGTGAAGTACTATTGCCGTCGTTATCCTTAGTAGGCTTTTTGCGTACAATCTTGCGCTTAATAAACGTAAACGGACCACGTAAATCAAGCAATATTAAGTACAAGCACGGCACCAATATAAGCGTTACAAGCGTAGCGTAAAGTACTGCAAAGCCGAGTGCTGCAGCCATTGGTACAACAAACGCTGCCTGTAGGCTTGTTTCAAACATAATGGGCAGTACGCCCACAAACGTAGTGATTGAGGTTAACGTAATCGCTCGGAAGCGCGCGGTACCAGCTTCGGTCACCGCTTCTTTAATGCTGTAGCCTTGTGCACGGCGCTGGTTCACAAAGTCAGTCATGACTAGTGAGTCATTGATAACAACCCCCGCAGCAGCGATTAGGCCAAAGTTAGACATCATAGATAAGTCTAAGCCCAGCACAAAGTGGCCGAAGACTGCGCCTGTAAAACTAAACGGGATAACCGACATGATAATAAGTGGTTGCCCATAGCTTTTAAGTGGTACAGCAAGAAGGATATACACCATGATCATGGCAGCTAAGAAAAACAATATCTGCTCATTCTGTTGCGCTTGCTGCTCCTCAATGTCACCACCAAGTTCAGTCATAACCGACGGGAACGACTCTTTTAATTGAGGAAGTAGCTTCTCTCTAATTTCAGTGACCACTTCGTTTGGCTCAATCTTTTCTTCATCGATATTGCCCCAAATGTAAACGCTACGGTATCCACCTTCACGGCGAATGTAGCTTATACCTGGTTTCTCCTCTAAGGCCACAACGTCACCCAGCATAACTTCCTGACCATTAGGCGTGGTGATCAAAGAGTACTTCAAGTCGGCGAAGCGTTCGCGGGTAAGTTCTGGGTAGCGCACCATTACTTTCACTTCTTCACCGTTTCGAATAACACGTTGTGCCTCGCCGCCGTAGAAGCCTGCACCTACTTGAGAAGCGATATTAGATAAAGTAAGACCCAAGTCGTACGCAACTGGAAGCAATGTCATTTGTACTTCTTTGCTTGGAGGGTCGATAGTTGAGCTAACGTCAAACAAGCCCTCTTGCTGCTGCAGCATTTCAATAAACTTAAGACCTGCTGCGTTTAGGGTGTCGATATCAGGGCCAAAGAGTAAATAACCAAATTCGCCGTCATCACCATCACCGTTTACGTCATCAACTACGGTAAATGATTTCATGCCGGTAATTTCAGGAATGGCTTCGCGCCAGCGACGAGCAAGCTCAAACGTGTCAATAGGGCGGTCTTCTTCATTAACTAACGGCGTTAAAATACGGCCTTCAGTTCTGTCATCGTTAAACGCCAGGCGGTCTCTTATCATGCCTTGACCAAACTCATCGATGATTTGTTCTTCAACGTCTAAGATTGTTTGCTCAACAATTTTTAACGCGTTAATGGTTGCTAAATCTGAGACGTTTTCATTCATCTCTATTTTAACGCTTGGGAAGTCATGAGGTACTTTCGGATTGGGGACCATTCTTACGTAATTAGCACCAATAAGCCCCATACTTAGCATTAGCATTGCGACGAACATCATGAGTACAGCCCAGCGCCATTCAATCGCTTTCGCTAGAGAACGCTTGTAAGGACCGTTAACAAAAGCAAAGAATCGCTTGTTAAAACGCGACCGCCAGCTATTTTGTTTAACTGGGGAAAATTTAGTGTGGGCTAAGTGGGCCGGCAGAATGAGCTTAGATTCAACTAGACTGAATGCTAAACACAAGATTACGACAACAGCGATATTATAGAAGAACGCGCCTTCAGGCCCGCTGCTTAGCGTAAACGGAGCAAACACGGCGATAGTGGTTAAAACACCGAATGTGGCGGGCGTAGCTACGCGCTTGGCACCGCGGATTACATTGTCAACACCGCCACCTTTGCTTTCAATTTCGGTGTAAGCACTCTCGCCAATAACGATCGCATCATCAACCACAATACCCAGTACCATGATAAATGCGAACAGCGAAAGGATGTTTATGCTTACACCAAACAAAGGCATTAGCATCATGGCACCAAGGAAACATACCGGTAAACCAACCATAACCCACACGGCAAGCCTAAAGCGCAAGAACAGGGTTAACATTAGCGCCACTAGAATTGAGCCTTGAACCAGGTTCGACAACATCATGTCTAAACGAGCGTTAAGGTAATAGGTCATATCAACCAGAATTTCTAGGCTTACTCCTTGAGGAAGGCTTTCGTTTTTCTGATCAATATAGGCTTTTACGGTTTCGGCTACAGGAATGGTGTTTTGGGTTTTAGTGGCTTTAACGGCAATGTAGATAGCGTTCATGCCGTTGTATTTAAAGTAGCGTTCACCTTCAACAAATCCATCGTTGATATAAGCGACATCGCCCAAGGTTACCTTAGCGCCGCCTGTGCCAATTTTAATAGGGATTTGCTTAAACTCATCGCCGCTGTAGTACTGGTTTTCAACACGTACCGATACGATACCTGAGTTAGTTCTAAGCTGACCTGCGGAAATGTTGGCAGAGTAACTATTAATTGCCTGTGTGACATCGGCAATAGTTAAGCCGTACTTCCTAAGCGTATCAGGTTTAATTTCAATGGCAATTTCATCGTCCGGCGTATTGGCTTCAACCAAAGAGATAGAGCCAAGTTGTAGAAGCTCATCTTCCACCTCTTTTGCCAGCACTTTGAGTTCTGATAAAGGCAAGTCACCGACAATAGGCATTTCAATAACTTGCTGCTGGAACTCTACTTGGGAAACATTAACCGGCTCCATGCCAGCGGGGAAGGTGGCAATACTGTCAACGCGAAGCTTCACCTTATCAAGTACATCTGTTAATTCAGCTTTAGTGTCAATTTCCAGTGTAACTGCACCGCCACCGCGAAATGCACGTGAAACCGTACGCTTAATCTCAGTAATGTCTTTTACTGCTTCCTCAACTTTAATGAAAATACTCTCTTCAATCTCTTGAGGTGAAGCACCAGGGTAGTTGGCTTCAACGGTGATGTAGTTTATTTCGATGTTTGGAAACATCTGACGCTGAATAGTGAAATAGCTCGCTATCCCCATGATGATGATAAAAATCATCAGTAGGTTGGCGGCCACGGAGTTTCTGGCGAACCAAGAAATAATGCCGGTTTGTGTATCGTTGTGGTTTTCCATGACAGCTCCTTAGTTCGCTTTTGCTGTCACAATTTCGGTCGTGGTCTCAATGACCTTAACAGGCATACCGTTTTGAGGATATTCGGGCAAACTCATCACGACTTTTTTGGCATTGAAATCGCCTTGAATAAGGAAGTCGCCATTTTCTTCGCGAACAACTTTAACCTTTTGCGATTTTAATCTGTCTTCGTCATCTAACGTCCACAACAATCGATTGGTTACCAACTCTTGAGGTACGCGGTATACGTCGCTAAGGGTTTTTCCTTCAAATGCGATTGTGCTATACGAACCAAACTTTACGATAGGCTTCGACGAATTGATGGCGTAAGGATCTTCAATACGGGCAACGAAATAGCTCATACGCGTGGTGTTATCTACCACACCCGTATCACGGTGAATGGTACCTTTTACAGTAGCGCCCTGCACATCATCTACTTCGATGGCGATTTCACTACCAATGGTGTTGTCTGCTAGAAAAACACGGTCAAAGCCGGCTACAGGGAAGGTTACTTCAGCGTATTCGATGTTGTTAATGACAGCGACTGGCGTGCCTTGAGTTACATAGTCACCAGTGCTGATATCTCTAGATACTATAAGTGCATCGTATGGTGCTTTTACCTTACAGTTGTCTAAGTCACGCTTTGCGATTTTAAGCTGCGCTTCAGCTGATTTTACGCCAGCTTGCGCACTCATCACTTGAGGTTTGCGAAGGTAAAGGTCAGTAACCCGTGCGTTAGGCATCGTTTTCGCTTCTTTGGCAGCGACATCAGCTTGGGCTTGCTCTTGGATAAGCTGTGCTTGCGCGCTAGCGAGGTTAGCTTCAGCCAGCAACAATGCCGCTTCATATGCGTCAGCTTCTATTTCAAATAAGGTTTCGCCACGTCGAACCAGACCGCCGCTCACAAACTTAGGGTTCCAGCGCTCAACTTCTCCCGATACCTGAGCTGCAAGGTTTGTGGTTTCAAGGGGCGTTATTTCGCCATACGAGGTAAGTTGAACGCGCACGTCTTCTGGCGATAAAGCTTCAATAGTCACCGTTGGGCGGGTATCAACTTCTTCTGTAATAGTATTATCAGAGGCAGAGGCTTCGATTCCTTTCATACCTAAGTAGCCTACTAATAAAACACCAATAGGCAGTGCAACTTTCATCCATTTCATGGCTAAATCTACTTTTATAGCGAATACTTTACATAGTGTAGCGCTAAAGTGTTTCAGGAATACAGCGCAAATGTAACTAAACATGAGTCAATTTTGTGTAAAGTCAGTTATCCGTACTGATTTAAACAGGGAAATTGGTTTAGTTTTCCGAAAAAGAGGGGGAGCTCAACGACGAAAATTCACACACGAAATCTCGACCATTATCTTTGGCATAGTAAAGTGCTTGGTCTGCTCGACGAACGGCGCAGGAAATATCTATATCGGGATTTACTTCGCTCACCCCGAAACTACTCGTTACATGGATCTCGCTACCGTTAATATTAAGCGGTGCGTTGTTCAAAATATCTCGAATATTTTCCAAGGCATTTACAGCACCCGCTTCATCAGTATCGGTAAAGATGAACATGAATTCTTCGCCACCCCACCGTGCGAGAATATCTTGTCCTCGCAGACGAGAACTAAACACTTTTGAAATCTGACGAAGGACCTCGTCACCTTGTTCATGGCCTAAGGTGTCATTAATACTTTTAAAGCGGTCAATATCTGCAATGGCGACTGAAAATCTACGTTTGCTTCTCAGCATTCTTGCGTACTCGCGCTCTAGACACTGCTGCGCACCTCGCCGGTTTAATAACTGAGTTAAGTGGTCATGCTTGGCCTGGCGCTCAAACTGCTCACTTAAATAAAGTGCTGTGTCGTAACTCTTTTGTCTACTGTACTCATAAAACGCCGACAGAAATGAAACGGTTAAAAAAGAATACAGTAAACGAGTTTTAAACGCGTAGGTGTAGTTTGCTACAAATGAAGCGTCATTGAAGGCGAACAGCACGATGGCGCTAACTAGCGTATAGGCAATAAGTGCGATGAGGCCTCTGACAAAGCCTGCAAAAAACATAGTGACTGGCGGCACCAAGTAAATCCAAAGGGGACCGGTATTGTCTTTTCCACCGGTAATCAGCAGCAGGAGAGTCAGTACCATTAAACAGATAATGAGAAGTGTTATAGACCATGTACGAGCTTTGGCTGACGCAAACCGAACTTGTAAGCGCTGTGAAATAGCAAATACTACACTGGCAGTATAGAGCGTAGTTGAAAGAGAATATTCACCGTCAATAAAAGCCCTAGAGCCAAGCAAGAACGTGATAGACATACCCACTGCCGCAAAAAGGTTCACCACCATAATGCGTCTGTTGGTTTCATCCTTGTAGTGACGGCTTACGCCACTAAATACGTATTGCTTGAGAGCGCCGAACATGATTAAACAGATTTTGTCACAGTTTTTCTAATATCTTCTGCGAGTTGTTGGATAGTATTTCTCATTGCTTTGATACTTGGAGAAAATCCATCATCTTCAAGGGGCGTTTTGAATAAAAATGGATAGCTTTGCGTTTGGCCTTCCACGTGAGTAATCACATATTGGCCAGATAGAATAACTTCCCCTTCATAGGTGCTGACAAAATCATTGAGGTGCAACGCCATATGAATGGCTTCTTCACTTGCGTAGTGATCGGGGCGAAGCAATGACACTTGCTTTGATGCTAACGCGCTGGTTAGCGCCTTAGTAAGCCCTTCGTCTACAGGTTCGGCCCATAAGTGACTGGTTGAGATATGCAAGTTGGTGTCACTGGTTTGGTACACAAGCCCACGGTGTTTGAGATATTCCGGTAGGGTTATCTTATCTATTACAACAGCCGTTGATGCTTTGTTTACGGTATATGCACTGTCACCCGTGGTGTGAAGTAAGTAGTATGTCAGCGAACGAGGCGCGCTACTACACGCCGATAATACGCAGGTGAAAAGCGCAAATACACCGATAAACAGTGCTTTACCTGTAGGTTGAGATGGGAAAACCTTAAACTGCTGTATCATTCTATTTATTCCTTCCATCCTTGTTTTTGGATGTTTCGCTATGGCAATACTGTCAATTGACATTCACTGTAGCGTATTACTTTCTTAATATCGGCTAATTATCAAGGATAAAGAGCATTCATTTTTTACGCCATTGTTGCTCGAAAATTAACCGCGTATTTGTTTGACTCTACTGCGCTAATTCTTCGCTTTAGGTTGAATGTCCGCTTCATCATCCTTTGAAAATATTAAACTATTCGGAGACTGGTTTAGCTTTAACAATAAAGGCTGAATGTTGCGCATGGTTTCTTGCAGCGCATCAACGGTCTCTTTTATCTCAGACTGGTTAAAACCACCCTCGCTGTAATTTTTAAGCAGGCCATCAAGGCTAACAAGAACCTGATTAAGATTACTATTTAATGCTTTCGCATCAATATCAGCGATAAGTACATCAAAGTCGCTGCTCGCCGTTTCCACAGACTCAGCAGCTAAACGCATGTCTTCAACGGCTAACTGCACATTTTCCACCATTTCCTTAAGCGGAAGCTGATTGATTTTGTCTAAAATTGCGTCGGCCTTTTGCGTCAATTGCGTGAACTCGTTACTAACAGTAGGAATTACTTCGTAGCCGTTAATCACTTCAATGCCGCTGTTAGTGTCGGCATCAGGTACATGCTGTAAATCTACATACAAACCACTTGTTAATACATTACCCATGCGTAGCGATGCGCGAAGATCTCTTTCTAGCCAGTTTCGAATGGTTTGCTTTATTGCACTAAGGCCTTCTTTGGTATCAGGCTGCCTTGCTTTGCCAGGGTAAATATTAATAAGCACGGGGATGGGATAATCTCGCTCCAAAATGTTGCCATCCAAAGCAGGGAAGGAGTTGATAGCAGTCACGTTGCCAATTTCAATACCACGGTATTCAACCGGAGCGCCAACGGTTAGACCTCGCACACTTTCATCGATAAGTAGCAAGTATTCAGCGGCGACTTTATAACGTGCATCTGAGGCGGATGTGCTATCCCCATAAATTGTGAAAAAGGCGTTATCTAGCACTTGTTCACCTTTTGGCACGCCGTCAGGGATCCCAAAGGTAATACCGTTTGCTAATAAGGTTTCCAAGCTGCCTGTTTCAATGCTTACACCGTTCGATTCAAGCAACAATTTAACACCGCTGACATCCCAGAAACGTGTCGTGTTGGTTATGAGTTTATGGTAAGGCGCTTCAATAAATGCGTCGTAATACACCACACGTTCTTCAATATTAAAGGTAGCGTCTTCAAACTCGCCAACTTTAAACCCTTTATAAATAACGGGATCGCCAGGTTTGTAGGCAAATTCGTCGTCACTTTTTAACATAACATGAAGCCCTGGAGTGCCAGGAGGCGTAACCGGTGGGCGCTCAAGTGCCGTAAAATGGAGTTGCTCTTTGCCTTTATCACGGGCTGACATGGCAATATAGCTGCCAGACAAGAGGGTGTTAAGCCCTGAAACCTCTGAAAAACTTATACGGGGGGCGACAACCCAAAACTTTGCATTTTCATTGAGTAGATGGGCCGCGCTAGCATCAATTCTGGCCGTGACAAGTACGCCGTTTAAGTCAGGCTTTAGCGTTATCTTTTTTACCTGTCCAATATCTAGGTCCCGCACTTTTATTGGTGTTTTGTTTACCTCAATACCTGTTGCCGAATGCAGCTCTATCGTAATGAGAGGGCCCTGATTCTTCCATTGGTAGTACACCATCCAGCCACCAATAACGATAACAAGAATTGGGATAATCCAAATGCGAGAAATGGACGAGGTCGGTTTGACCTTAGCTTCATTAATGTTCGGATCGTTTGTGGTCATGGTAATTGCTTCCACTGCTGCCAAATTAGCCTCGAATCAAACGTCATCGCGGCTATCATCGTTACAAATACAACGGCACAAAAGGCGAGTGCCGCTTGGCCCGGATAAATAGACATGGTGTTCCCCATCTGAATAAGGGATACCAGCACTGCTACAACAAAAACGTCTATCATCGACCAGCGGCCTATCGCCTCAGTGATGCGGTAGTAACGTATACGTAATTGTTTTGAAGTGGTTTTCTCTCGCTGTACGGAAAAATTGAGCCAAGCAAGAATGATAATTTTTGCCACTGGCACTACCACGCTGGCAACTAAAATAATTATCGCCACTGGGTATGAACCCGATTCCCACAACGATATGACACCACCAATAATGGTATTGGGCGTCTCTTGGCCAAAAAATTCAGTATACATAATTGGCAGTACATTAGCAGGAATATATAAGATACAAGCGGTGATCAACAACGCCCACGTACGCTGAATACTCTCTTGCGCTTGTGCTTCACACAGTGGTTTAGGTTGTGGTGGTTGTCCTTGAGACATCCACATGGCGTAGCGTGTGGGATCAAATTGAGATATACAAAGAGCCGTGAACGCTGAAAAGCCAACGAATGCGTAAAATGATAGGCCTATGGAAACGTCGGCCAATTCGGTAATTTTGATAAGGCTAACCAAGGTACCAACAAGAAAAATTTCTGCCATGCTCCACGGTAAGAGGGCTTTCACAAGTTTGTAAAGCCGCGGCAAGTAAAAGGGGCGTCGGTTTTGTATTTGAGCTAACGATAACAATAGCAGGCCGCCTAGTACCATTCCGGGCAGCAATAATGTTGCTAAGCTGGTTACTATCGCTAGTGATAAATAATCGTTTTCGATGAGTACGGTAATACCGGTGGGCAAGTCAATACTGTGCTTTTGACCGCTTGCTTTAAATGTCAGAAAGTTAAAAGGTAACGAAAGTAATAAAAATATCAGGGCACTGAAGGTATAAGCGAGCAACTTTTCGCTTGCGCCATCGCGATGAGATATTAGTGTGTGGTTACATACTGGACACACGGCCCGTTGCCTGTGTGCTAGCGCGGGAATGTGTACCTGAGTATGGCATTGCTCACAAACTATAGATAACGTATTTGATTCAGCCATATGCTTTTGCACGCCACTTTTTGTATGCTCGTTGTATGATAGATAGCAGCCTAGAGGTATAACTAGTTGATTTTTAGTATCAACAGCATAGCTTATTGCAGGCATGTCGGGAAGTATAGCCAGTCGTATTTAACAGTATAACAACAATAATTGACGATTAAGTGATGGAAATAGCAAACGAAATTCATAGTGTATATGGAAAAATTAAGAAGCAGGTAAGTCGTTTATTCCTAAAAAGGCGTGTTGGTTTTTTGCGTTTTTGGATGAGTATTACCTTCGCTCAGCGATGTTATTTTTTAGCAACCAGCATGCTTTTGTTGCAAATATTTCTGAACATAGAAAGTAGACTGTTTGAAGCAATAATGTTTGGTTTTGCTCTTACGGGCATTGTTAGCGAGACATGGCCCAGGTTCATGACACTTTGGAACAGCTTACCAGGTAAAGCTGTGATTCTGTTTATATATGCAATCATCGCAAACTTTGCACTCGCCTCTGCAAGTGGGTTAGTGAATAGCATAACTGGCGTATCAGCAAACGCCTTGCCCTACAGTCACAATTTTGCGCTTATTCTTATGGTGCCAAGCTGGTTCTTTGTTACCACCATGTTAGGGCTCGTGGGTGGTATGCTTCTTATTATTTTCTATCTGTTTTTCTTACTGCTATTGAAGCCGTTTGGCGTTGCGCGGTTTTGGCATCCAAAACACTATCGGTTTGCTACCTCTACCACATTGGCAAGACTAGCATGGACACTGGGCGTGGCGCTGCAGCTGGGAGTTTTAGCTGGGCAAGTTGGGCTACTCTCTGAATTCAGTAGTGAAAGTGCTAACCCTTTAATAAGCATAGAAAACGTAACGGAAAATGAGCTTGAAAACGGTGAAGCGCAACTTACTAAGGAACAAGCGGAAGATATTTCTGAGTTAGAAAAGGACTTAACCACGCTACTGACTAACGCAAAACAAAAGAGTGTTGATTACAAAAAGTCACAACGACGTGCCTTAGCCTATTTCATTTATGAGTTTGAAGCTGACTCACTCTCACGCTGTGCTCATCCTGAGGGAACCCGCGTCATAGAGCTTAACGACTACGAAATTTTGCAGATTGAAAAGACAGATGAAGTGGAAGAGGGATTTGTTTACACGGTTGAACCTTGTCGCTCTGCTGCAATTGGAATTTCAGTGAGTCCGTAAACTAGCGCTGAGATAATAACGGTTCAAGAAGTAAAAAAGCCCGCATGTAGCAATCTATATGCGGGCTTTTAAATCTAGCGAACAACTGCTTAGAAGCTAGCGTTGCCCGGTGTACGTGGGAATGGGATCACGTCACGTACGTTTTGCATGCCAGTTACGTATGCTACAAGGCGCTCGAAACCAAGACCGAAACCTGAGTGAGGTACGGTGCCGTAGCGGCGAAGGTCCCGGTACCACGCGTAGTCTTCTTTCGATAGGCCCATTTCGTCAAGGCGTGCATCGAAAACGTCTAGGCGTTCTTCACGCTGTGAACCACCGATGATTTCACCGATACCTGGCGCAAGTACATCCATTGCTGCAACTGTCTTACCGTCGTCATTAATGCGCATGTAGAACGCTTTAATATCTTTCGGGTAGTTCTGCATGATAATTGGCGCACCAACGTGCTCTTCTGCAAGATAGCGCTCGTGTTCAGAAGATAAATCGATACCCCATTCAACAGGGAATTCGAATTCTTTGCCGCAGTTTTGCAGTATTTCGATAGCGTCAGTGTAGTCCATGCGAACAAAGTCAGAGCTTACTAACTTTTCTAAACGCTCAATGGCATCTTTCTTAATACGCTGAGCAAAGAACGCCATGTCGTCAGGCAGTTCTTCAAGCACGGCCTTACATACATACTTCAACATGTCTTCAGCAAGCTGTGCTACATCTTTCAATTCAGCAAACGCCACTTCAGGTTCAATCATCCAAAACTCGGCGAGGTGGCGAGATGTGTTTGAGTTCTCTGCACGGAACGTAGGGCCGAAGGTGTACACCTTAGACATAGCTGTACAGTAAGTTTCAACGTTAAGCTGTCCTGATACCGTAAGGTAGGTTTCTTTTCCGAAGAAATCTTCTGAGTAGTCAACATTGCCTTTGTCGTCGCGTGGAAGGTTCATCATATCAAGGGTTGATACGCGGAACATTTCACCTGCACCTTCTGTATCGCTTGCCGTTAGAATAGGCGTAGAGATCCAGAAGTAACCTTTCTCATGGAAAAAGCGGTGAATCGCCTGCGACAAACAGTTGCGAACACGGGTTACCGCGCCGATAACGTTAGTGCGTGGGCGAAGGTGTGCATATTCGCGAAGATACTCAATGCTGTGGCGTTTAGCGGCCATTGGGTAGGTATCAGGGTTTTCTACCCAACCCAAAACTTCAACGTCAGTCGCGTCAATTTCAACGGCTTGGCCTTGGCCCTGAGACTCTTTCACTGTACCGGTAACCGATAATGAGCAGCCTGCTGTTAAGCGCTGGATATCGGCATAATTTGACAGAGAATTTAGCGCAATAACTTGTACAGGATCGAAGCAACTACCGTCGTGTAGTGCAATAAATGATAACCCCGCTTTAGAGTCGCGGCGTGTTCTTACCCAACCCTTTACGGTTACCGATTCGCCAACGGCGTACTTACCTTTAAGTACGTCAACTACGGGCGCATGCGTCATGTTAATTTCTCCGTCTTACTAATTTTATGTTGTTGCTTACTATTGAGTCATTTTCAACAACACAGTGCATTAAACTGTGAATGAAAAAATGCACTAAAATTTGCTTTATGGTCAATGTTTTTGGATTGTCATGCCGATAACTAACTAGCATCTGTAATAGCTTTTCGCTTTTCAAAAAGGCATTTCGCAATTCGCTTGGTGCCAAGTATAAGCAAAATACAGATCGAAACATGACTTGGTGATGTAAAAATAACCAATGAAATACAATCCAATAGCACGCTAGTATACCCAACATAAAGCGGGATGCCAGAGAACAGAGTGACAAATGGGAAATAAAAATGATTCGAACACGCCAGTGTCTCAGCAAGCACAAGAACCGAGTGCTACGCAAAGTGACGCTGACCGTTCTAGCGATGCCGAAAATGAGAGAAGTTCTATGACTTACGAGCAACTTGCAGAGCGACGTTCAACGCCCCGTTCTAAAACGCCTTTTTATAAGGTGATGCTTGGGTTAAACATCGTTGGCTGGGTTGGCATGGTTGTCGTACTCATACTGTTTCACTATGCGCGCCCTGACTTTATCAGTGGCGTGCAGCAGTACTGGGGAATAAAAGGCGATACCAGTTGGTCTGAAAGTCATTTATCGGCCATGACTATCATGCTGCAGGTATGTTTGATAGTGAGTTTGGTTAGCATAATTATGCGTGCCAGAAGAAACCGTCGTCAAAGCGATAGCTTTGGCATAAACCTATTCATTCTATTTGCTATTGCGGCGATAAGCCTAATCACACTGGCTACCACACTGGGCCTGTGAATAGAGAAAGCGCTCTACATGCGGTACACGACAAAAACATAACTCAAGGGCAAAATGACAAAGCTTTGTGAGTAGCGCTTTCGACAAGCGGTTTTTATGTCACTTGATGGGTTTGCTGTGAGCTTCCCATCAAGTGAGCGATGCATAATAAGCGTTATTATTTACAAGGCTTGCGGCAATAACTTAAATAAAAGCTGCTTGGATAAGCCAGTACGTATAGGCCGCGTAGGCCAGCACAAATGCTCCGCCTTCCAGACGGTTTAAACGTCCTTGGCGCTTAATGCCAATACAGAAAATGAATAGGGCAATGGTTGATGCGAACATCACCATAACGTCTCGGTATAAAAACTCTGAACCTACGGTCATTGGCTGAATGGTGCCTGCAATGCCCACTACTGCCAAGGTGTTGAACATGTTAGATCCGATCACGTTACCAATGGCTAAATCGTGTTCGCCTTTCTTCACCGCCATTAGCGATGATGCAAGTTCTGGTAACGATGTACCAATTGCGATAACCGTCAACCCGATAATAGTATCGCTAACACCAAAGAAGGTGGCGACTTCTACCGCGCCCCATACCAGCATACGCGAGCTTGCAACTAGCAATAAAAGCCCCGCAATTAACCACATTACGTGGGTTTTCACTGTACCTTCGTTGCTATTAATCTCTTCATCGTATTCGTCGGCGAGGGCGTCTTTGTCGCCTTTCATACCGTGATAAATACTCCAAGAAAGCAGAAGCACAAACAGTCCTAACAAAGAGAATGCGTCGTCTTTCGAGATATTTAAGTCCCACACCTGCCATGCGGCAAAGAAGGTGATGCCAAGTAAAACAGGCAGCTCTTTCTTAATGATTTCTGATTTAACCGCAATAGGACTAATGATTGCGGTAAGGCCAAGGATTAACAGGATATTGGCGATATTTGAGCCATAGGCGTTACCCAGCGCTATGCCAGAGTTGCCTTGAATAGCTGCAAACACTGAAACGATGATTTCAGGGGCCGATGTACCAAACCCAATAATGAGCATACCGATGAGCAAGGGGGAAACACCGAAATGATTGGCTACCGATGCGGCACCACCTACAAACTTCCCTGCGCTCCAAAGCAAAACCGGTAATCCGATTAAAATAGCCAAGCTGGCTAATAACATACGTACTCCTTAAACCATTCGTATCTTGTTTGCTTACTTCAATGTATAGGCAAACTCAATAAACAAAAGTCGTTTCAATCTATTCAAATGCACATTAGTTTTTGTTGTCTTAACGATGAAAAAAAGCCGTGCTGATAATGCTATGCAAATGATGAGTAAAGCGTAAACTCAGCGCTACTTTAATCGTGTTTGTAAATTGAACAAACACAGCAATAATTGTAACTGACAACACACTATTTAGAAGCGAATTACATGCACAATACACTGATTGTTACTGATGATGTTACTCCTTTTTGTAACACAGCTTTAACCGTGCTGACTTTTCAAGATTATCTTGCTGAATTTCCAAAGTTGAACGAGCCCAAAACACGCGTTATCAATATTTGTGATACCACGCGTTACTTAAGCGAAGGGTACTATTGTTCACTTTTGGCTCAGGCACGTAATCACTCTGTATTGCCTTCTGTAAATACCATTAACGATTTACGCATGGCGGAAGAGAAAAGTATCGATCGCATCGTCTTCTCTTTATCGGTATCTCAAGACAATACGGAAATTACTGATGAGCCTATATTAGTACTTTTCGGCGAAGTGAAAGATCAGCGCTTTAAGCGTTTGGCGCGCCAAGCGTTTGAAAAATACCCGTACCCTGTTTTGGTGTTAAGCCCAACAGTTACCGATACGAAAGTGTCGCCTAAAGCCACGGGTAAAGTACAAATTGAAGGCTTTGCAAGCGTACAGGCAAAAGCGTTTAAGGACTTAAATGCCAAGCAACAAGCGCGTTTCATTGAGCAATTAGAAGCACATACCAAAATACAGTGGAAAGCCGGTAAAACGAGTAAACGTACTCGTTGGGATATGGCCATTTTGGTTAACCCAGAAGAGAGCACGCCGCCTAGTGACGAACGCGCCATTAAAAACTTTGTGAAAGCAGCTGAAAAAGTGGGCTTTCGCGCAGATGTGGTAAGTCGCCTGTCGCAAGAAGAATTGGGTCACTATGATGCATTGTTCATTCGTGAAACGACGGCGATTGACCATCATACTTACCGTTTAGCGCGTGCCGCAGAGCGAGAAGGCATTGTGGTTATGGATGACACGCAGTCAATTCTGCGCTGCTGTAACAAAGTGTACCTGCAAGATGCGTTTGCTTATCAAAAAGTGCCAGCGCCGAAAGCGACGTTTGTATCGAGCGCTACTGATGAAGTATGCGAAAAACTCATAGCTGACTTTGGTTTGCCGCTTGTTTTAAAACTGCCAGAAAGCTCGTTTTCCCGCGGCGTGCATAAAGCTGAAAATAAAGAAGCGTTAAAAACGCGCTTAGAACAAATGCTGGCTGAATCGGCGCTTGTTTTGGTTCAGGAATATATATTCACTGAATTCGACTGGCGAATTGGTGTATTAGGTGGCAAACCTATTTACGCTTGCCAATACTTTATGGTGCGCAACCATTGGCAAATATACAACCATCAGGGAGATCGATTCTCTTCGGGTGGATTTGCCACAATGCCAACGTTTGAAGTACCTAAACCGGTACTACAAGCCGCTATTAAGGCCGCTAAAGCAGTGGGTGACGGCTTGTATGGTGTAGACATCAAGCAAACCGGCAATGCAGTTTATGTTATTGAAGTGAACGACAACCCAAGTATCGACTCGGGTGTTGAAGACAAATATTTAGGCAAAGAACTGTACGAATTAATTATGCAGGAATTTGCTGACAGGTTGGAGCAAAGAGGGCGATGATCACATCGGCTGAGCGAGTAATTGAAGTGAATAATGCAAGTCCACAGGAAAGCGCAAGTCGTGCATATGGCCTAGCTGAGGGCGCATCTAATACTAAATCGACAAATGGCGCCGGTGTGCCTTCTACACAGTCGAGTGTAGTGCTACGCGTTGCGACATTACACGATCTTGCTTCGCTTCAGCACATTGAGCAAACTTGTTTCACCACCGACAGGCTAAGTAAAAGCCGTTTCAAATTTTACATTGATGCACAGCACGCAGAGCTTATTGTGGCCGAGCGTGAGCCGTCGACTTCAAGTTCTAACCTCGACAAAAATAAGCCGAGTGTAAATAGCATTGTTGGCTATGGACTGTTGCTGCTGCGTCGTGGAACGCAGCTCACTCGACTGTATTCTATTGCAGTTTTGCCTGAGGCGAGAGGGCTTGGCGTTGCTGAAAAGCTCATAAATAGCTTGGGGGAGCGGGCGCTTTTGCGGGGAAAGCGATTTATGCGCCTGGAAGTGGCAGTAGGTAATGCTGGCGCCATTGCTCTGTATAAAAAGTTAGGGTTTAGTCAGTTTGGTATGTATACCGATTACTACGACGATCACACTGACGCATTACGTATGCAAAAAGTGTTGGTGCCGAGTAAATCAGTTAAGCCAGAGGTTTATCCGTGGTACCAACAGACGACTGATTTTACCTGCGGTCCATCAGCATTAATGATGGCAATGTGTGCATTGAACAATCGCTATGAAATGACCCAAGAAAAAGAACTATCGTTGTGGCGTACTGCTACCACGATATTTATGATGTCAGGTCATGGCGGTTGCCACCCGGTGGGATTAGCGCTCGCCGCGGTAAACGAAGGTTATGCAGCGAAAGTGGTCATCAATCAGGATGTCCCGCTTTTTGTTGATGGCGTTAGAGATACTAACAAGAAAGCGATAGTCGAAAATGTTGAGTCGCAGTTTATGGCAGAGGCACGTAGAAAAGGCATTTCTGTTGAAATCTCTGACTGGCGAGTTGATGTTATCGACCAAACCCTTAAAGCTGGCGGGGCAGTATTGTGCTTAATCAGCACATACGCGTTCGATAAGAAAAAGGTTCCCCATTGGGTTGCGGTGACTAGCTGCGATTCTCATTGCTATTATCTGCACGATCCAGATGCGAGTGAGGGGCAGCCTGTCGAGTATCAACACATTCCGGTTGCCCGCGAAGACTTTCTAAGGCTTGCCAGCTATGGCACGCGTAAAGTAAGAACATTGGTACTCCTTAAAAAGAAAAAGTAACACGAATTTTTGCTTAGGCCTGAGGCACGGAGAATGCTTGAGGCCTCATACCATTAGTCCGCAAAGATAAATACCCACTCAGCGAAACTTAAAATAGCCATAACCGTGGCGTGTCATCGCAGGTATTAGTGATGAACTCGTGTAACGTTAACCTTTTTATTTAGCGTTTTAAGTTGTTTTACTAATTGAGAAAGCTCTTTCACCGAACCTGAATAATCAATGTGCTTATTCATTTCCTGGCCCTTCACAGCACTTCTATAAAGCGCCTCACTTTCAAAACACGCAGTTTGCTCATTAAGCGTGTTCCATTCCGCTTTTAGGTCGCTTGGAATACAGTGACGTTTTGCAATAATTTTGTCTTTTATTTGCAACACTTTCCCGATTAATAATTGCGCATCTGTTGGCATAACAATATCTCCTGTATAGCTTTTTGTGTTTAAGTTGCTGTTTATCAAAGGTATTAATTGTTCACTTTGATAGGCGTAGTGTAAATTCAGCAACATCTCAACACACACTCTTAATAAGTGTTGCAGCAAAGATGCCAACTCTTACTAGATGATGATTTAGAGCACGCCAAATGTGCCTAAATGCGGATCGCGACTGTTGAGGCTCACCAAAGCGAGAAAAAGAGAGCGTCGAAAAGAGAGAGGAAAAGCTAAAAGGAAAAATAGCGAAGCCGGCTAACGGATAGAGAAAAGCCCGAGCGATTTTAGTGCATGGCTTGCATGATGCCTTGAAATCTCAGGCCATGAAATACCAAAGCCATGCAGCTCATTAAGATCTAATGTGTTGGTTCAGTGGGACTGGTAGAAGTGGCTTTTTAAAAAAACAATAAACCACGTATCAACAAGATAAACCCAAATGCTATTTATAAGCGTAGCGCTTGGGTTTATTTTTAATTTTCTTAACCTGACAATAGCAGAAGTGTGGCGTCCAAATTAACAGATTAAGTAAGATAGCGGTAACAAGGCTGAACACAATTGACGAAGGCGTTAGTGGGACAGAGGGGCTGAAATTATCTAACACGCGCTTCAGCGTACCATATTGAGAAGGCGAGGCCATAAACACAAGCTTTTCGAAGTAATGACCGTGCTCTAGCTTCCTCATGCCTTGCTCTAAAGTGGTGATCTGGGCGAAGCGTGTGGCTTTCATCGAGGCATTCTCTCGCACAACTGGCTCACTGTTTTTCTGTAAGCTTTCAAGCATGGCTTCAACCGACGAAAAACCATGCTGCTTGGCGAGCGCTGACGAACTAGAAACTTCATCTCTCAGTGCATCATAATAACCATTGAGGTATTGACGATAATGATCCGCCAAGATGGGGACTTGAAGTGTAATGATAAACAAGACTGCAAATACTACTTTATCTAAAACACGTACTATCATTCAAATCTCGCTATAAACACTCTGCATTAATGATCTAATTAGTGACCCGCTTTAAAGTTGAATGTTCTCTCTATAACAAAACTAACATCAACCCTCGGGCCATCTGACGTCAACTGGTGGTTCAAAACTCATATTTCACCCAAGAAGGAGATAGTTAGCGTAACAATCTCACACACTATTTCAAGGCGGTGTAAATCGCATGGGTCAGCTTACTTAACTGCTCGGAAGATATAATGTAAGGAGGCATAATGTATACCAATTTCCCGAATGGCCGTATCCACACGCCATGTTTCACAAAATGGCGTTGAATTTCGGCAACATTGACGGGATTTACCGTCTCGACTACCCCTATAGCACCTAACACCCTTACGTCAGCGACTCGCGGCAAGTCTGCACATTTTGCCAATTCGGTTTGTAATTGTTTCTCAATGACAGGAACTTGTTGCTGCCAATGATTTTCGTTAATTAGCGACAGACTGGCATTGGCCACCGCACAGGCTAACGGGTTGCCCATGTATGTGGGGCCGTGCATAAATACGCCAGGCTCCCCTTGGCAAACCCCTAAAGCCACGTCTTCGGTACACAAGGTCGCGGCCAGTGTCATATAACCACCCGTAATCGCTTTACCCAAACACATGATGTCAGGCGAAATACCTGCATGCTCACAAGCGAAGAGCTTACCTGTACGGCCGAAGCCAGTAGCAATTTCATCGCAAATTAAAAGTACGTCGTAGGTATCGCAAAGCTGTCGGCAGCGCTTTAAGTATTCGGGGTGATAAATACGCATGCCTCCCGCGCCTTGAACAACAGGTTCTAGGATAAGGGCTGCCATCGTGTGGTGATGCTTTTCAAAAATCTCTTCAAGCGGAAGAATGTCATCTTCGCTAAACGTTTGGCCAAAGCGAGTTTGAGGGGCGGGCGCAAAAATCTGCTTGCTTAGTACACCCTCAAATAAACTATGCATGCCGTTAACGGGATCGCACACACTCATTGCGGCAAAGGTGTCGCCATGGTAGCCATTGCGCGGCGCGACAATGCGTGACTTCTCTGAGCGTCCTTGACACGCCCAATACTGAATCGCCATTTTTATTGCAACTTCAACAGACACTGAGCCAGAGTCTGCTAAAAATACACGCTCTAACCCTGCCGGCACCATGTTAAGTAACGATTTACACAAGTCTACCGCCGGCTGGTGGGTAATACCGCCAAACATAACGTGAGAAAATGCGTCAATTTGCTTGTGCGCAGCATCGTTGAGTACAGGATGGTTGTAACCGTGAATAGCTGCCCACCAGCTAGACATGCCATCTACTAGCACTTCACTTGTGGCCAAGGTAAGTTCAGCGCCTTTTGCACCAACTACTTCATAGCAGGGAAGGGGATTAACCGCCGAGGTATAGGGGTGCCAAATGTGTTGTTTATCAAATTCTATATTGTTCACAAAATAACCATTAGTAAAGGTTTTGAATTGGTCAGAGTTGACAACTCGATATTGGGGCATAGACTAAGCCAGCAATAATAATTAGTAAAGGACAGTCAATGACGCTGGCTAGTGCGCCTTCTGCGCAAACGACAACTATTCGAAACGATTGGACCAAAGCCGAAGTTGAGGCTTTGTTTGCGATGCCATTTAACGATTTACTGTTTAATGCCCAAGTAGTGCATAGACAGCATTTTAATCCGAATGAAGTGCAGGTCAGCACGCTTTTGTCGATTAAAACCGGTGCTTGCCCTGAAGACTGTAAGTACTGCCCGCAAAGTGCTCGGTATGATACGGGCCTTGAAAAAGAACGATTACTGGAAATTGAAAAAGTCATCCAGCGCGCGAAAGAAGCAAAGCAAGTGGGCTCAACCCGTTTTTGTATGGGGGCTGCTTGGCGAAATCCACGCGACAGAGACATGCCTTACATTTTAAAAATGGTTGAAGAGGTGAAAAGCTTAGGCTTAGAAACCTGCATGACGCTGGGTATGTTAACCCGCGATCAAGCTGTGGCCTTAAAGCAAGCGGGCCTTGATTATTATAATCACAACCTTGATACCTCTCCGGAATACTACGGCGATATTATTACGACCCGTACTTACCAAGACCGATTGAATACTTTAGAAAACGTGCGTGCTGCAGGCATGAACGTTTGCTCTGGGGGAATTGTTGGCATGGGAGAAACGGTGAGCGATCGGGCTAGTATGTTAGTGCAATTAGCAAACCTTCCTGAGCAGCCTCAAAGTGTACCTATTAATATGTTGGTTAAAGTAAAAGGTACGCCACTCGATAGTGTAGAAGACTTGGACTATTTTGAGTTTATCCGCACTATTGCCGTTGCTCGTATTATGATGCCTAAGTCACATGTGCGCTTGTCGGCAGGCCGCGAAGCAATGAACGAACAAATGCAGGCGCTTTGTTTTATGGCAGGCGCGAACTCTATTTTCTATGGCTGCAAGCTGTTAACCACGTCAAATCCAGATACCCATGAAGATGTAATGCTGTTCAAAAAGCTTGGTATTAATACTGAGCGTACAAGGGATTACTCAGACGAAGCACATCAACAAGTGTTAGAAGAAGAAATTGCCCAGCAACAAGAACAAGACGACGACAGTAACGACTTGTTTATTGATGCAACCAAGCCTAAGGTAGCGCCAAAGAAACAGCATTTAACGGAGGCGTAATGGCCTTTCACTGGTTAGACGATTCGCTGAGCGCGCGTGCCGAGCAAGGCTTGCTGCGCCAGCGCCACTGCCAACAATACGAAAAAGACAGCATTATTTGTATTAACGGTGAGCACTACCTTAATTTTTCAAGCAATGACTACCTAGGCATGCGCCAGCATGAGGGTGTATTGCAAAGTTGGGTTGAGGGGCTAGCGCAATTTGGTGGTGGCAGTGGTGCATCGCCTTTGGTAACTGGGCACACACAGGCTCATTTGGCGCTAGAAGCCTACATTGCCGATGGGTTAAACCGAGAAGCTGCGCTGTTGTTTAACTCTGGCTTTGCCGCCAATCAGGCACTGTGCATGGCACTTTTTCCTCACATGTCTCACCCTAATAAAAGCGCGAGTGCGGGTCATATTATTGCCGACAAGCTCATGCACGCTTCGTTTCTAGAGGGGGCACAGTGTGTATCTGACAGCGCTAAGCTTCGCCGTTTCAAGCACAACGATCTACGTCATTTAGAGAGCCTGCTATCAAACGTTTGTCACAGCCAGTTATCCGATGCGGTTGGTAATTCTGATGCAAACCAGCAAGACACTCTGATTGCCAGTGAAGGTGTGTTTAGTATGGACGGTGACGTAGCGCCTTGCGAAGGTATCGCTGAACTGGCCGCTAAATATAATGCATGGTTCATGTTAGACGATGCACACGGTATGGGTGTATTGGGTGAAAACGGCTTCGGTACAGCAGAAGCACTAAACTTAAGCCAGCAACAAGCGCCTATTGTTATGGGAACATTTGGCAAAGCAGTGGGCACGGCCGGTGCCTTTATTGCGGGAAGCCAAACCCTAATTGATTATCTGGTGAATTTTTCTAAACATTATGTGTATTCCACTGCCATGCCGCCAGCACAAGCGGTCGCGACCTTGTACTCTCTCACTCATATCGCCAGTGATACTGCCCGCCGCGAAACGCTGCAAACCAATATCACCTATTTCAGAGAGTCGTTTCAAAAACGTTTTGGACAGACACTCAATTCAAGCGAGAAAGACAAAGCACCAATTGAAATCACTTTGGGGCAATCACAAAGTGCGATTCAGCCTATTATCGTTGGTAGCCCAGAACGTGCAATTGCACTAAGTGACGGGCTAAAACAGCGCGGCATTTGGGTAACGGCTATCAGGCAGCCTACTGTACCGAAAAACCAAGACAGGCTGCGTATTACGCTTACGTCAAATCATTCATCACAGGATATTGACGTATTGCTTGATGCCCTAGAGCTTTCACTTAATAACTTTCTGTTAAGTGAGACTGCAGTAGAAAAAGAATCAGACAGCGCTGTGAATACTCCTGACTCTGTAAGTAAAAAAGAGATGTAACCATGTCACTAAGTCCCGCTGTAAAAGCTTTCCCAACGCCAGAGCAGGTAAGCATGTTCGAAGATAAATTGTCACCTGATGTAGCTCAGCATGCTTTTAAGGCTGAGGGGACTTTTTCTACCGAGACATCTCTTGAATCTGAGAAAGCGACCAACGCTAAAGGGACTCTCGTAGCTAAAAATACTTACCATGCCGAATGCTCGTTCAAAGCTGAGGCTTATGTGAATGCTGAGAAAAACGCTAAGACTGAGGGCTATATTCCAGCTGAAGGCTATATTCCAGCTGAAGGCTCTATAACAACTAAAGGCTCTGTAAAAGCTGAACGCAATGATACTACTCCAGCAATTAATGAGCAGGACGTGGCACATCGCTTTTCAAAAGCGGCTGTGCAGTACAACAGTATTGCGGGTGTTCAGCGCATTATTGCCAAGCAGGCATTAGCGAACTTACCGATAGACCTACAGGGTACGGCTCTTGATATCGGCAGTGGTACTGGCATTCATACCCAAACCCTTGCAAATAAAGGTGCAGCTGCAACTGGCGTAGACATTGCCGAGGGAATGTTGGCGCAGGCCAGAAAAATGTACTCTGACCCCATTTTTATTCAGGGTAGTGCTGTTGATTTGCCTTTCTCTGATAGCCAATTTTCAACCGTATTTTCATCTATGGCGCTTCAGTGGGTTAGCGATACTGGGCTTGTTGCTAATGAGATAGCGCGAGTGCTTAAAAACGGTGGTATTGCCGAGCTGGCTATCATGGTGGCGGGGTCATTTAGTGAACTTAAAACGGCGCGCAAAGTAGCGCAGCTTCCACAGGCTGAAACCTATATGCCGACAACCGCACAATGGGTAAATGGCTTTAAGCAGTCAGGTCTCTCTTTGCAACGGGTGATTACTAAGGACTATGTCGATACTCACTGCGATATTATGTCGCTATTGCGCTCTGTGAAAGGTGTAGGGGCAGGAGAGACCGGGCGAAAACAACCGCCGCTCACCCGTCGAGATATTAAAAAATTAGCCATGGCTTACAGCAATATGAGTGGTGTAGAAAGTAAGTTACCGCTTACCTACCGCGTGAGTCATTTTAGATTGGAAAAACGATGAAGCAGTATTTCATTACCGGTACCGACACCGAAGTAGGTAAAACCTATGTTACCTGCCAATTGCTAAAAGCCGCGCAAAAAGCCTCGTTAAGCGCCATCGGCTACAAGCCTATCGCAGCCGGATGCGAACAGATAAACGGCGAGTGGGTTAACGAAGATGCGCTAAATATTCAGAAAGCGTGCTCCAAAATACGCGCAAATAAAGCCATTAGAATTACAGATAATAACCAGCTAAAAAGCGCAAATGAAAACAACGAAGAAAGTGGACAGACACTTCCTTTGCATCAAATAAACCCAATTGCACTAAAGCCGGCTATTGCACCACATATTGCTGCCCTTGAAGAAGGTGTTGCGTTAACGTTTGACGAAATTGCAAGAGGGCTTGATGCACTGAACGCCTATCAACCAGATCTTCTGTTAATGGAAGGTGCAGGTGGGTGGCGTTTACCGCTAACGGTAGGTGATGAGTATACGCCCACTTACTATCTTTCTGATGTCGTGAAAACACTCAAAATGGATGTAATTTTAGTTGTAGGCATGCGTTTGGGTTGCTTAAATCATGCGTTATTAACTGCAGAAGCAATTCGCGCCGATGGACTTACCATTAAAGGATGGGTTGCGAACGACATCACGGGTAACATGACGCGATACCAAGAAAATCTGCACTCTCTTAAAGCCATGTTACCCGAACCGCTACTGGCAGAAATTCCTTACCAGGTAGCGCCCAACGATGAGGCGTTATTCGCCGCTATCAAGCAAATAAGTTAAATCATCATCTGAATGAATTGGCTTTTTTTCTTCACCTAGAAAGATAAAGCCGTCTTTTTGACCTACTAGGGTAAGTTGATTATGAGTAAGGCGCAGCGCTGTACCTTCGCGAATAGCAACTACTGGCGTGGTTGGATTAAGCGTGGTGAACTCTGCCAAACGTTGGTCGCGGGTTTCGCCATTGTGACCCGGCGGCTGATAATCGGTGTAATGCGGGTTTAACTGAAACGGCACGATATCTAGTGCATCAAAACTCGGCGGCTCGATAATGGGCATGTCGTTAGTGGTTCTAATTGATTGACCACAAATATTCGAACCTGCACTCCAGCCAATATAAGGAGTGCAATCGGCGATGGCGTGCTTTATTGGCACAATAAGCGCGTTTGCATAAAGGGTAGAAAGCAGGTGAAAGGTGTTTCCACCGCCTACAACAATGGCTTGGCCGTTTTTCTTTGCGTTATTTACCGCGGCAACCGGATCTTCAACGGAATGTAGCCCAGTAACCTTGCACTCTGGCAGGGCGGTAGCAACGGCGTCTACATAGCTATCGTACGTTTGAGTGACGGCGGCATAAGGAACAAATAGAAGGTCGCGAATTTCGCCTAAGTGTGCAAAAATAAGCGCTCTAGCGTGCTCTAAGTAAGCCTCGTCGCCTTGACGTGAGCTACTTAGCATAAGTACATGTGCGGTCATACTAACTCCACAATTTTTCTGACGGCGTATCATACGTGAAACTAGGCATAAAGTTTAGTCGCGCTCCGTCACTGCGTTGAAATAGGATTTTGAATGAAACAATCTACATCGGTGTTGTTCGTGTGTTTGGGTAATATTTGTCGTTCTCCAACCGCAGAAGCCGTGTTCAAACACAAGGCTGCACAAGCCGGATTAAATATTGAAATTGACTCAGCGGGAACCCACGGCTATCACATTGGTAACCCGCCCGATAAGCGTTCGCAAGCCGCAGGCGTAGAACGAGGCTACAGTTTCAAAGGGCTAAAATGCCGACGTGTGGATGAAAGCGACTTTGAGCGATTTGATTTCATTCTTGCCATGGATAACAGCAACCTTGCTAATTTGCACGGTATGTCGCCTAGCCAGTACCACGATAAAATTAAGCTGTTTCTTGATTTTGCAAATGCAGACGATAAAGAAGTACCTGATCCATATTATGGCGGCAAGCGCGGCTTTGAGCTGGTGTTGGATCTTATCGAAGAAGCGTCGGACGGTTTGATTGCGCATATTAAACAAACCCAACAACAATAAACGCAAGTCATATTCATAAACCATCTCGAAAGCCCACGTTGAGAACCCGTATTGACAATGACAGGAACTAAACGCACCGCCGTCACTTTGGTTGTAATAACAGTACTTTTGTCACTCGTCATAGGTGTGGTAGGGATTGTTAGCGTGACAGGGCTGTCTGATACGGCGGCTGAACTAAAACAGCATATTATTGTTCAGCTTCAAATACCGCTTATTCTTACTGCGTGTTTAGTAGGGGCGGCACTGTCTACAAGTGGCGCTACCTTGCAAGTAGTGCTGCGAAATCCTTTGGCAGACCCGGGAATTATTGGCATTACGAGTGGCGCAAGCTTGGTTGCTGCGCTTTTGCTACTGCTAACCCCACAATGGGCTACAGCGTACCTACACTATTTGCTGCCTTTGGGATGTTTTATTGGTGCGTTGTTATCTACATTTATTATCTACCGCTTAGCAAGAAAACTGTTGGGCTCCTCTACGGCTGTTATTCTAGCGGGTATTGCCATCTCTACTCTTAGCGGCGCTATTATCGCTTGGCTTTACATGTTCAGCGACGCTAATGCCCTGCGCAATCTTACTTTCTGGTTAATGGGCAGCTTGTACCAAACTAACTGGTTAATTTTGTCAGTGGGCGGCCCGTTAATCGCTGTTGCTGTCGCATTACAGCTTTATTTCGCCGGCGATTTAAACAAGCTCTATGCTGGTGAACTTGCAGCAAAAAGCAGTGGTGTGGATGTGGAGAAACTCACTGAGCGCGCACTCATTGTCTGCGCTATTGCTGTAGGTACTGCGGTGTCTATGGCAGGCTCTATTGCTTTTGTTGGCTTGTTAGTACCGCATATCTTACGTTTCATCATCGGGCATAATAATCGCTATTTGTTGCCGTTAAGTGCATTGAGTGGTGCAAGTCTGCTGATGCTGGTTGCGTTAAGCTCTGAAATGACCCGTGCCATTACGCTTCCGGTGTCTATGGTAACAGCTACGTTAGGCGGTCCATTATTAATTTGGGCATTAGCAAAAGGTCAAATAAAAGGGTAGTGGAGGGGAAATGAAATGACGACACACAATTTTAGACCCCAGCAACGCCCTGATTCTGACAGCAATGAACGAATAAATGCTAGTGAGCAAGACACCATAATTACTAACCCTGAGGAAAGCGTTAGCGTTAAAGATGACGTTACTGATTGCAATAGCCCAGCGAATAGCCATAACCTAGCAGATAGTCGTACCGTTTTAAGCTTACAGAATGTAAAAGTGGCATCGCGACTTTCGGTGGAAGGTTTACGTGCAAAAGAAGGCGAGTGCGTTCACATTATAGGACCAAATGGGGCAGGGAAATCAACACTGTTGCTTATTCTTGCGGGCCTTATTGACGCTGATGAGGGCACCGTCATGCTGCTAGGCAAACCAATGAACGATTGGTCGCTGGCAACACTTGCGAGTGTGCGCACCTTATTAGCGCAACAAAGCGAAAGTGGTTTTCACTTGTCGGTAAAAGAATACCTAAGCTTTTATGCAACAGCACAGCAAGATGAACTAATTCCTCCGGTTTTAGAAAAAGCACTCGAAATATCGGGTTTCTTGAACCAAATTGTCACCCAGCTTTCTGGCGGCGAGCGTCAGCGAGTTGAGATTTGTCGTTCGCTTTTGCAAATTTGGCCGCAGCTAGAGCGCGGAGAGGGGGTAGTGCTTTTAGACGAGCCATTGCAAGGACTTGATATAAGGCATCAATATGCACTGGCTAGTTTGGTAAAATTCCTTTGCGATAAAGGGAATACCCTTCTTATGACGTCTCACGATATCGCGCTTAGTGCCAACTATTGCGATAGTTTATGGCTTATGCAAAAAGGTCGTATGGTAGCGTTCGGTAAGCCACAAGAGGTGGCCACGCAAACAAACTTAGAAAGTGTGTTTGAATGCCATTTTGCTATAAGCAAGCACGATAACTTTCTAGAAATTCAAGTTTGCGCACCTATTTCCCTAGAATAAATGTGGTAAAGTGCCCCCAGCATTTTTTTAGATTCACATTTTCACATTAGACTGATTAGAAAAAAGCGCTACAGACGCACTGTTAAGCGCGTTACAGTCTTTTTATTCGAAGCGTCTAGCTTCAATAAATATTTTCAGTAAAACGTTTGCCCTACGTTTTTTATTCAGGAGAACACCGTTGAGTAATTGGCAAGTAGACAGTTGGAGAAATAAACCTATTCTTCAGCAACCAGAGTACGACGATAAAGCACGTTTAAAAGAAGTAGAGCAAACATTAAGTTCTTATCCACCGCTTGTATTTGCTGCTGAAGCCCGCGAGCTAAGACGCCAGCTAGGTGAAGTCAGCTTGGGTAAAGGCTTTCTTTTACAAGGCGGCGACTGTGCTGAGTCGTTTGACGAATTTAATGCGCCTAAAATTCGCGATACCTTTAAAGTTATTCTTCAAATGGCCATTGTGCTTACCTTTGCTGGTCGTTGCCCGGTAACTAAGGTTGCCCGTATGGCAGGCCAGTACGCCAAGCCGCGCTCATCAGATTTCGAAACCCGCGGTGGCGTGACTTTACCAAGCTATCGTGGCGATATCATCAATAACTTCGAATTTACCGAAGCGGCCCGTCGACCAGATCCTGACCGTTTGTTGGAAGCCTACCATCGCAGTGCGTCAACCCTGAATTTACTTCGCGCGTTCGCACAAGGTGGTTTGGCCGACCTTCATGAAGTTAACCGCTGGAACATGGCGTTCGTTGAAAACAATCCGCTTAAAGAACGTTATTCTGATATGGCCAACCGTATTCAAGATACCCTTGAGTTTATAGATGTTATTGGCATTAACGCGCAAACCAGTTCTACGCTGCACGAGACCTCACTGTTCACGTCGCATGAAGCATTGCTGTTGAACTATGAGCAGGCGCTAACACGCATCGATACCCTTACCGGTAAGCCTTACGATTGTTCGGCTCACATGGTGTGGATTGGCGAGCGTACCCGTCAACTTGACCATGCGCACGTTGAGTTTTTCCGTGGCATTCACAACCCAATTGGTGTGAAAGTGGGGCCAAGCATGCAAGAAGACGAGCTTATTCGTTTGATTGATGCGCTTAACCCGCTAAACGATCCAGGTCGTTTAACGCTAATTACGCGTATGGGCGCCGATAATTTAGCCGACAATTTGCCACGCTTATTGCGTAAAGTGAAAGCTGAAGGCAGACACGTAGTGTGGAGCTCTGACCCGATGCACGGCAACACGTTCTCGGCATCTAGCGGCTATAAAACCCGTAACTTCGATGCAATTTTGAAAGAAATTAAGCAGTTCTTCCAAGCTCACGAAGCAGAAGGTACTCACGCAGGTGGTATTCACCTTGAAATGACCGGTCAGCACGTAACGGAGTGTACAGGCGGTGCTTATGAAATTAGCGATGAAGACTTAGCGCAAGCCTACAAAACGCAATGCGACCCGCGCTTAAATGCAGACCAAGTACTTGAAATGGCATTCTTGGTGGCTGATCATTTGCGTAATGCGTAATGCGTAATGCGTAATGCGTAATGCGTAATGCGTAATGCGTAATGCGTAATGCGTAATGCGTAATGCGTAA
>NZ_JBVTQX010000017.1:0-39111 GCF_055755235.1 Alteromonas sp. R7
TGTGCGCTTAGGTCTTTGATTACTTGAAGTTGTCATAAAGAAGTCCTCTTTATGTCAACGTATTTTAGGACGGGACATAAGGGCAAAAAAAAGCCTCCCAAAGGGAGGCTTTTTTGCTAAAACCACATATTAGATACTAATACCGCGGTTCTTCGCTTTTTCCTTGATATAAGGTTCCCACGCTGCAGCGTTGCGGCGTAGAGAGCGATCTTTCTTAGCTTCTTTTACGTGCTTGTAAGCAGACTTGAAGTTACCTGCGTAGAAGTTCGCTTCCATTAACGTGAAGTGAATCTTCTCAGGGTCTTCAGCACCACGCTCTAGAGCATTCTCTAGTGCTTTAATAGCGCCTTTGTAGTCTTCCGCTACAAGTAAAAGTGTACCTTGCTTACGATAATGCTCAGGGTCTGAACTCTTAGCAGCAGCTTGTGCATACAAGTCGGCAGCTGTTTTGAAGTTCTTTGCCTGGTGATAAGCATTAGCTACGTTTGCTAACATATCGGCATCATTTTTTAGCAAGCCTTCTTTCACGTGCTTTTCAAGCAACTTGGCCGCCTTGTAAGGCATACCGTTACTTTGATAAAGCTGAGCAAGCGTCTTTATTTCTGACTCTTTCTCTAGATAGCCCTGCATATAAGCAAGTTCTAGCGTTGAAAGACCTTTCTTATAGTCTTCAACTAAGATGTAGAAAAAGCCAAGACGTGACCACCAAGTTTTTTCCTGAGGGAAAGTTCTAACAAGATCTTCCGCCACAGCAACCGTTTCAGGGTACATCTTACGCTCGTAGTAAGAAGTTAGCTTTAATACATACGGGTTTTTGTTTGGCTCTTCATACAAAGCAATCGCTTTGTCTGCTGGCTCAACCATCTTCGCTAGTTGCTTAGATTCAAAGTAAGCCTGTGCCAAACGCGTATATACGTCTGCGTCTTCTTTACACGTGAAGTCCATCCACTTGTTATACCATTTAATGGCATCAGTGTACTTCTCTTCCTGCATGCTCAAATCACCTAGTAATTTAAGTGTTTGAGAGTGTTCAAGGTCGTTTAGAACTTTTGGTTCAACTGATTCAACCAAATACCCTAAAGCTTTACCACCTTGACCTTCTTGCGCAGCAAGTAAGTTACCAATAAAACGCTTTACGTAAGCTCTATCGAAATCGTCAGATGCGTCGATTTCGTAAAGTACGTTTAGTGCTTCATTAACTTGGTCTTCATTGTAGAACTCAAAAGCTTTCTGAACTTTTTTACCGGTACGCTCACCTACAAGCGTTGTTTTTCCTTTCTCATATCCAGGACAAACAACAGGTGCTGACTGCGCTAGGGCAGCGGGTGCTGAAAGCACCGCACCTGCGCCTAGCACTAAAGCAACGGCTGACATTTTGAATGTACGTTTCATCATGATCATTGCTCCAGTTTAAAGTCTAGCTGTACGAACATGCCAGGTTGCTTAACTGGCTTGCCATCAACGATCTTAGGCTTGTATTTCCACTTACGTAGAGCACGACGTGCTTCACGGTCGAATACGCGCTTAGGTTCAGCTTCGATAACTTCGATATCTTCAACACCACCAACTTCGTTGATAGTGAAAGACAGTCTTACCCAACCTTCACGGCCGTCACGGGCTGCATCAGGCGGATATTTCGGGTCGATACGAACGATAGGTGTTGCTTCACCATCACGCTGCATTGCACCAACACCACCGATGTTTACACCAACACCACCTGTGTCGATAGCTGGAATAGCTAAGCTAAAGCCATCTGCATCAGGTTCCGCTGTTTCCGGCTCTACTTGCTCCATTTTAGGAGGCTGTGGAGGCGGAGGTGGCGGTGGTGGTGGAACACGAGTACGCGTCTGCGTCTGGTCGTCTGGTTCCTGCATTACAATATCGATAACCGGTGCAGGCGGTACTTCGTCTGCTGGTCTAGATGAATTTTCAATCAACTTGGCCATTAGAACGAAAAGGGCAAATGCAACACCAGCACCTAAAAGTATAGATACAATTATACGTAACATCTTATCCCCTTGCCGCTACCGAGACTCGGTTAACGCCAGCGGCTTTAACCTGATCCATAATCTCAACTACTAAACCATGCTTCGCTTTTACGTCAGCTTGAATGATTACGTAGTCAGTAGGCTGCTCGGTAAGCAGTCTTTCAATATTCGCTCTTACGCTGTCCGGCGCAACTTCACGCTTATCTAGCCATACATTTCCGTCTTCAGTTACGGCGATGAAAATGTTTGCATTTTTGTGAAGAATCGCCTGGCTCGCATCTGGCTTGTTGACTTCGATCCCTGCTTCTTTAACGAAAACAGTGGTAACGATAAAGAAGATCAGCATGATAAACACGATATCCAACATGGGCGTCATGTCGATCTGTGCATCTTCTTCCTCGGTTCTGACTTTTCGAGCCATAATCTCTCTCTCTAATGATGTGGCAGGCTATCAACTAGCCCTTCTCTTGCCAGCTTCACTTTCGCTTCAAGACGTGAACTGATGAACAGTCCAGATAGCGCGGCTACCATTCCCGCCATTGTCGGGATCGTTGCCATAGAGATACCAGCTGCCATTAGACGAGCGTTGCTGGTGCCCTGTGTTGCCATTGTCTCGAAAACACTGATCATACCGGTTACTGTTCCAAGTAGACCGATTAGTGGACACATTGCAATAATGGTTCTGATAATCAGCATTCTAGCGTTAAGATCGTCTGACGCTTGAGAAATCCACGCGTCACGGATTCTATGCGCATACCATGATGTGGTATCTGCTCGGGCATCCCAATTCGCGATGATGTTTTTCTTCACCTTTGGGAAGACCGAGGTTAAATACCAGTAACGCTCAATCATTAAAACCCACATGAGAAAGAGCGCGGCAGCAACGAAGTATAGTACGTCACCGCCGGTAGCGATAAAGTCCCTGACCGATTCGAATAATCCAATCAGGTAATTCATATTACGCTTTCTCCGACTCTGAGTGAGCAGCTACGATACCCGCAGTTTGCTCATCAAGAATGTGGATGATTGACTTGCTACGAGAAGCTACGATGCTGTGAGTAAGGATTAGAGGCAGAGCCGCGATAATACCTTGAGCAGTAGTTACAAGAGCCATAGAGATACTTCCTGCCATCATACGTGGGTCACCTGTACCGAATAGTGTGATGGTTTGGAATGTCTCGATCATACCTAGTACTGTACCTAGTAGACCTAGTAGAGGAGCAATCGCTGCGAAGATCTTGATAACGTTGATGCCGCTTTCAATTTTTGGAAGCTCGCGAAGAATCGCTTCATCAAGTTTAAGCTCAAGGTTTTCTGCATCAGCAGTCTTGTTCTCTTGGTAAACTTTAAGGATACGACCTAGTGGGTTACCTTCTGAAGGATTGTTTACGTTCTTAAGCTGTGAACGCATTTTTCCACCAGTGATCGTTAGTGTGATCATTTTGTAGATACCAATTAGTAGGCCAATCGCAAGCATAATTGTGATTGTGTAACCAACTGGACCACCAGCATGATAACGCTCAGACATTGTCGCTTTTTGCTTCAATAGACCAAGGATTGCACCTTGAGAAGGGTCAGCAAAGAAAGGAACAAAACCAGAACTAGCGCCGATTAGTTCGTCAGCAGAAGCTACAAAGTGACCATCTGGTTGACGACCAAGAGGCTGAACAACTTCAGCTTCAGCGTCATACGCTAGGTAACCAGCTTCACCAACAAGGTTGAAAGTACCAACACGAACAACTTCTTGCTGTGAAGAACCGCCGTCAAGGTTAACAACTTCTGTAGTGAATTTAACTACTTCACCGCCTTCAGTCATTTCTTTCTGAAGAGCAAACCATAGGTCTTCAAGTTCTTTAATGTTTGGAAGACCTTTAGAGTCTTCTGACATTTCAGCAAGGAACTGACCACGGCCAGGGAATTGTGCACTTACGATTGATGTAGAGATACGGCCGTAAGCTTCAGAAGATGCTTGACGTACCACACCGAACATTTCACCAAGTGTACCTGTAGCTTGGTCTAGCTCAGCAGCTTTCTCGTTTAATGTAACTTCGTTGTCTGAGAATTGCTTCTGTAGACGGTCACCACGAGCTTGTTCAGCTTTAAGATCTGCTTGTGCTTTGCGAAGAAGTGCTTGCTTGTCAGCACGTGCTGATTGGAACTCAGCTTCGCGTTGCTTATCTAGGCGAGCTTCAGAAACGCGGTTCTGTTGAACCTGGTCTAGAAGGTCTTTCAGGCTCTTTGCTTCCTGAGCCTGCGCTCCGGTTGCTGCAACTGCAACTGTCGCAGCGGCTAAAAGAGATTTGAATACTGGTTTCATTAACAATTACTCCGCTGCGCTAATTGGTAGTTTAATCAGATCCGCAGGAATGACGTTGTTAGCCATTTTAACTGCGTCAACAACTGAAGACAGATACTCGTCACCCAGTTTTTCCCATGCGCGGCTTTCGTTGTTCCATACCCATGCGTGAGTTTGGTCTAGAGAAAGTGCAACTAGCGCCGTACGACCTAGGTTAAAGAAGTCAACAGTAACTTCTGTGCCTGCGTCGTCGATAGTACCTTGGTAAGAGTTGATCTTAGTACCGTATTCAACTTCTACTAGATAAGCTTCTAGTACCTGACGGAACTGTTCTGAAACAGTTACGTTAGAGTTAGCCATAAGGTCGCGAAGACGCTCAACACGCTGTAGACGCTCGTCTAAGTGAATTGGACGGTCTAGCTTGATGAACTGCTCTAGGCTGTCGATCATGCGGAACATAAGAGGAACGATGCCCTGCTTAGTTTGTTCGATGCTGTCGATCTGACGTTGTAATGAATCGATACCGCGTTGCTGGTCTGCAACTAGGCTTGCGATGTAATCGTTGTAGATTTTAAGGTTTTCTGTCTCATCTACTGTTTGACGATACTCAACAAGTAGTTCTTGAGACTGTTCAAACAACGTATTGATTTTTTCTTGAGATTTCGCTGCAGCCGCGTGGATTTTCGCTTCTTCTTTATGAAGATCTTCAAGCGTATCTGCAGAGACTGCGCTACCTGTTAGTGCGAATGCACCCATAACAGTAGAAGCAATAAGAGTTCTCTTGCTCATTTTGGACATAGTTCCCAACCAAATTTCTTATTTGAATCCTCGCCGATAGGAAAATATTCGGGCAAGGGGCGTATAAAACTTTCACAATTTTGTTTCAGGAATGTAGCACTGACGTCAATGTTCAGTACTACGAACGTAGTATACTCACATGGAATGTTACGTTTAGTCAAGTAACTCCCTGTTTACACTTTACAGAAACACTGCTATCTGCCGGTTTTACAATCACTTTTCAGCGAAGTAACAACTCAGAGCAATTGTAAACGTCCGTATATTCCTTAATCGATTAATGTAAACTTTTACTTATCTCGCTGTCGCTCTAGCAGAATACAGTTTGTTAAGTTGCTTTAAACCAACCTGTTAGCGCATAACGCGGCTGCTGTGCGAAGGGAGTAACATAGCTCACGCTGTGAATATGTTTAACGTCAAAGAGACTTAATGTATTGAATTCTGGCGCCCAACTTTCAGTGGTCGTACCATCCTCTTCGTAAAATTGTAACAAGCCTCCCCAGTCTGGATGCCATTGTGGTGCCAAATTAACCACATAAGCAAGGCGGCGTTGTTCTCGTTCAACTACATCTTGATGGCGAGTAAGAAATTGGCCTGGTGTATAGCGGGTTGCTTGAACACTTGCTGTACAAATATCATCGAAGCCACTGAGTTCTCTCGCCCATTGAAGTACTGCTTCACTATTAATCCAGTCGTAAAACTTACTCATCTGGGCAATCCGTTCTGTTGACGTTACTAGATGTCGCCCGTACACAAAGCCAATACCTTTAGCCGCATTTGACATTACTTCTGTATTCACTGCTTGTTTTGCTTGGTTATCCATTGCTTTCCAGGCGCTTTGTGAAATTGACTCGTAGCGACCACCGCGTACCAACGCCATCTCAAATGGCACGTCGTTGGTTAAGCTCAATAAGAGCTTTTCTGCATACTCCTGGGTAAGGAAACTTTTTACTCGCACTTTTCTTTCTTTGTCGAAAGCGGCTTTTATATCAGCCTGATACAACTGACTATTCATACCATCAATCATTGATTTTCCTGTTTTATTTAATCTATACGCATTTCTT
Source organism: Alteromonas sp. R7 (assembly GCF_055755235.1). NCBI lineage: Bacteria > Pseudomonadati > Pseudomonadota > Gammaproteobacteria > Alteromonadales > Alteromonadaceae > Alteromonas > Alteromonas sp. R7. The sequence continues at coordinate 6,144 of NZ_JBVTQX010000017.1, forward strand.
ACGAAGCGTTTTTTCTTGTATTGGCGTTGGATTGTACAACACAATTTGATATTAATGACGTCATAGTCTCATAGAAATAAAATCAAGAACAATACAATGGCAAAACCGACTTACAGTCATACCGTAGGTGACAAACCGATATGGGTATTCGATAACTTATGCTCAAAAGATGAAGCAACTTCCGTGTTCAAGGGTCTTGAAGCAAGCGCATTCCGTCTTAACGAAGTCGCACGGCCAGATACAGCAGAATATAAACACTGGGCCGTAGGGTTAAGCGAACCACAGATAGCAGGTTTACCCGTTTATCAACGGGCCATGGCACAAATCGCTGAAATAACAGGGAAAAAATATCGAGCTTATCGAGGGTACGTCAATTATGCGTCCTATGGCGATATGTTGTTTACTCATACCGACTGCCTACCAGAAGCAGACGAGTTGACTGTACTCGTGTACATTTGCCCGCAGTGGGATATTGAATGGGGGGGAGAGACACTTTTTTATAACGAACACGACGACTGTGTTTTTGCTAGTACGCCCAAGCCCGGCCGAACGGTGATATTTCACGGTGCCATAAAACATGTTGGTCGCCCGCCGAATAGAATTTGCTACACGCCACGTTATACACTCGCCTTTAAGCTTGAGCCGGCTACCTAAAATACACAACATTTCTGAAGATATGAGGTGCTTTTCCTCTCAATGTATTTCCGCATTATGTTACGACAAGGGTTAACGCTAGCGTAATGCGTGACATCCGGCTGTTTCTGGCTCGCATCGACGCTTTTTAATTTGGCACAATGTCAAAAGCTATAGTCATTCTCTGGCTTTCAGTTTCAATGGGATTGGTTCCGTGCCATAGGTACGAGGGAAAGAAAACAACGGTGCCGGCCTCAGGCTTAATCGCATAATCTTCATCCATAGCAACGCCGTTTATATCAGGGCGCCCAAAGCATAGCCATCCATTGCCCCCTTGATTAACTTCTTCAGGAACGTCTACATAAAGAACTCCACTCAACCAGCCCTCAGAATGATAATGAGATTTGTGAAATCCCGACCGACGAAGGCGTACAGACCAACTTCCTATAAAATTAAGATTATCACTTAACCTAGAAAGAAAGGGGTGTTTCTTCTCGGTTTTCAAACTGCCTATAAATTCCTGTGCCCTTTCTTCTAGCACTCTTCTTAACGTTTGCAGTAATTGATGTTTGCTATCTAACAAATTTTCAAACGTCTGCGATCCGTTTCTTAAAGATTGTCCAATCGGATGCCTTTCGTCATTGTGTAAGGTAGAAAGGTGGTCCTTCAGTTCCTGCACAAAGCTAATATTTGCTGCGCTGTCTGTCAGAAGCTCAGTTGCGTGGACAAAACACTGATAATCACACAGATTTTTGTATTTGTTACTATTGCCGTTCGCTTTATACGCTGTAGAAAGCAGTGTCCAGTATCCTTGATTGAGGGGAGCCATACGACAAACCTTTTCAAATACTACAATAGCGTCTTTGTACTTTCTTAAGCTTAATAGCGCATATCCTTTCTCGACGAGAAGTGCAACTGTGTTGCCTTGTGCCGCTTTTAATTTGCTTTCACTTAAAGTTAGTGCTGCTTCAAATTCGCCTGAGTCTCTAAGTGCACTACTTAAATGAGCGGTTGCAGCGACGCTAATACTCTTGTCTGTGTGGCCTATCAACTTTTCAAGCCAATAACGCGCTTTTGATGGTTCGCCAATACGTAACATCAACTCACAATATACGAGTACAAGCTCCGCACTTTCGTCAGACAATTGTTCTTCGAAAAAAGCGAATGGCGAAGAAACGTTCTTTATCCATGCGAAATGGGCATATTCTTTGTTCAATTCGCTATTGGTGGGGAAACGCGACAGCCCTTTTTGGTACACCGCTAATGATGAATCAGTATCACCATTGAGCCCCATAACCGCAGCTAAGTTCTGATAAATTAATGGTGTATCGGCATTGGCTTGAACAGCATGTGTTAACGCTAGCTCGTAATTGCGAATTGCTTCAACGAGCTTTCCCTGCCCGCGCTTCAGGTTACCTAAATTATTCAAAGCAGTAACATTGCGATTATCAATATTAAGCGCTGAAACCAAATGGGCTTCAGCAATTTCTATGTTGCCGAGTTCAACCTGAATAGCGGCTAGTAAGATAAGTAATGAAACATGATTCGAACGAGCCTCAACTAGTTGCTTTCCTAATTGTAAGGCCTCACGGTATTTCTTTTCAGCATAGAGGGATCTTGTAAGGTTATATTTATAATCGAAGGACTCAGCATTTATGCTGCTCGCCTTTCTAAAAAGCTGTGAAGCCTTTACTGCATTTCCACTCTCTAGAAGAAAGTTTCCATAACTATTCATCAGATCAGTCGATGAAGGAAACTTTTTCAACCCTTTTTCAAAAACTTTTGCCGCTTTTTTGTGCTCTGCCAGTTTGCGTAAGGACCCACCGTACAATTGAACGACAACAGGGTCTACATTAACAAGCGCAGGCGATGCTTCTATAGCGTCAATAACGTTTGAAAAGTTGCCTTGCCTAAATGCATTAATAAGCTGGGGAATAATAATATTTGGCTGGCCTTGCATTATATTAGTAAAACCTCTTGTCCAACACTGCAAGCGCACCAAAATGTGCGGACCAATTAGCATATTCGCGCATCAGCATTTGTATGTCTTGCTTTTCTACTTCGGTTAAATGAGGGTTCCAGATATCGATAATCAACACCGCTCGTGCTGCGTCAGCTGGATTTTCTGCACTATGCACAAAACTATCGTCAAATAGTAAAGCTTCTGTTTTGGCACTCCACGTTCTTTTCTCACCGGCGACATCTAAATAAGCGTTGTCGTTAACAACAAGTGGGATATGAAGTGTCCACTTTATATTCGAGATACCGTAATGTGGAGGAATATAGGCTTTTGGCTTTAATACCGAAATGACGACTTCAGGTGCGTGGGTCGGACAGTGTGCTAACAAAGGCGAATTAAACAAGGATATGAGGTCATGCGGAAGACGCTTAGCGTGCTCCGTAAAGTGTCCTCCTTTCATCAAATGCATGGAAGACCAATTTTCACTCAGTTTTTTCCAATCATCTGACTTTGGCACCTCTCCTATCTCATGAACATAGTTATCATTTGCATATTTTACACAAGACAGAAAGACTTCCTTAGATGAAGAGAGCTTATCAACCAAATCTTGAAGCCCCTCTACCTCGCTAGTTTCAGAAAATGGCGACGAAGGCAAATCAGGTATAAAAAGGAAACTTGGTTTTTGTGCTTCGTGTTGATAAACCTTTCTTTCAACGCCACACAACATATTCACCGCCTGCTTTATTCTGGATGTGCTCCCTATGTGATGGCAAGCATTGTACAGTGCCCTACGAGACAAGTTAGCCGCATTATGAATATGGGTGGCCCTGAACTTTGAAAGAGGCTCTTCATCTTTTGGAGATAAAAATTCGGGGTATTGCTTGAACAAAGACGCGTAGGCCGAAAGTGCTGAATCATACTCAGCTTTCTCAACCATTGTCGTAATGCTTTCAATTAATTGAGTGATGTGATTATTATTGTTATTCATATAAAAATGGGAAGTGTTTCGCTTCCCATACTAGCCTTACAAAGTTTTGAATTACTGGTCGCCACCACCAGTTTCATTTCGCCCCTGCATACGAGTCCAGGCTTCACGACCTGCTTCGCGCATTTGCTCGCGTTCTTCTACTGAGTAACAAACCCGTTGCATACGGTTTGAACCAATCTTTTTCTCAATTTTGCAGACCATGCCGTCGTCTTCAGCATTGGCATCAGCTTTCGCATACTGAGAACTTTGATTACTGGTTGAACCACATGCACCTAGCGTTAGAGCAAGGCTTGATGCAAGAATTATTTGTGTTACTTTTTTCATCCGTGTTATCCCTTAGTATAAGTACCGTAAACCAAGTTACCATAAATGGTTGTACATTCTCTAATCCATTTTGTAACTAACCATTTATTTTCTGAAATAGATGGCGCACCAGCATGATAGCTGTTTAACAATAGTTTACCATGATCGTCCGTGTTAGGAAAAACAACCATATTTCCGATTGTTGGCGCTATGCTAATGTCAAGCTTTGGGAAAAGGGTTTCCCCCCCCTCTTTGACCGTATTTAAGTAAATAAGCGCAGTCTTAATGCGCTGTTTGCCATCTTTAAACATTAACGCATCGTTTTTTTCGTTTAATCCGTCATAGTGAGGTTTGTACTGCTGGCCCGGTTCATACCTCAATATATTCAATGCCTCACCATTACATCTTTGTGTGTTCGTTACCTGTGATATTACTTTGTCTAGCTTGCGGGTAATCCAGTCGCAATGGTTAGGTGCTATTATCGCTACATAACTTGTTCTAACACTATCAATCCTACCCTCTCCCGTTAAAGGATCTACAACCATTGAAGGTTGCAGCAGTGCGCTAAACTTCGTGATCAGATAGTGACATTCGTATTCAGATAGTATGCCTTCGTACACTTCAATAGGTAAGGACTCATCTAACACTTTTGAAGGTTTAAATTCTCTGCCAAGCGATTCAGACAATTCTTCAATGATTTGCTGGTGAAAGTCTTTTTCAATCTCACCTTGCGCCGGTGAAGCCAGATTAAGCTGTTTACTGATATTAGGTGCTAGGTGATATACCTTGTCTGCAATGTAGGAAAAAGTTGCGCTTTTTACCGATAGATAGGATAACGCGACTAAGTAAGCCTCAATAACACCTTCGTTGCCAAGTGTAAGTAGCGTCTTAGCAACTTCACTAGTACTCGTTGTCACTTCACCAAAATAGCCAATCTGCAACTTGTGGAACTGAACCACGGGGTTGTCTGCACAACTTACACCGTTTAAGAACTCCACTGATTCAGCTGGGTTCTCCCCTGACTTAAAATAGGCATAGTCTAGTGCAGCATTAAGATCTCCCAAGCTACCTGCCTTCTTTAGCCATCTCATCGCCTCATCGGAATTGCCCGATGAATGGGCTTCGTTAGCATTCTTGATGCATTGTTCTATATTCATTTCCTGTTGTCCACACAGCAAAAAAGCCTCCGAAGAGGCTTTTTCTTAGTTCATTCTACACTTCTATTAGAAGGTCACGTTTACGCGTGAGTAGAAGAATTGTCCAGGAATTTCATACATAGACGGGTCGAAGCTGTTAGCAAACGTCGAGTAAGAAACTTCTGGGTCAGTATCGAACAAGTTGTTCACACCTACAGTAATACGAAGGTTATCATTAACAGCATAGCCTAGTGAAACATCGTGGTAAGCCATTGCTTCTAGCTCGTTAAAGCTATTGCCTTCTTCTGCAGCTGGGTCAACTGGATCACTACATAGCTGCTGATCAAGTTCACCGCCGTCGATTTGACATAGCTCAGTCGTGTTACCGATGTAACGCATTAACCAGTTAGCTGTCCAATCATCGTAGTTCCAAGTAAGTGACAAGTTAGTACGTAGACGTGGAACAACGTCACGGTCACCCGCTTGACCTGCATCGTTGAAGGTCTCTGAAGTACCGCTTACTGGGTCAACAACAATTAGTGAACGCTCATCGATGTATGTACCATCCCAGTTCACACGGAAATCACCATATTCAGTTTCGAAGTTGTACGCTACGTTGTAATCGAAACCAGAAGTCGTTTGACCACCTAGGTTAATTTGACCGTTGAATAGGTCAACAACGTTACCGCCTGAACCACGAGTAATTAGTGAACAAAGAGTCTCACCAGTCTCAGCACACGCGTTAAGGATAGTTTGCGCACCTACTGAAGATACTGCGTTGTCAACTTCGATATCAAACACGTCAAACGTGATTGATAGGCCTTCAACTGCTTCTGGAGAGTATACGAAACCGTATGTGAAGCTCTCAGCTTCCTCAGCTTGTAGATTCGCGTTACCACCAGTTGTTATACGAATCTGTGAGTTAGGCTGCTGATAACTAGCTGGGATTCCCGCACAACCAGGTAGGTTAGGGTTAGCCGCTGCGCCGCCGTTACATGGATCCGTTAGTGGTGGGAATGCATCGCTGTTACCGCTGAACAATTCAGTTAGTGATGGAGCACGGAATGCTTCTGACCAAGTACCACGTACTAATAGGTCATCGTTGATGCGCCACTTAAGACCAACTTTAGAGTTAGTAGTGTCACCGAAGTTGCTGTAGTCAGAGTAACGAGTAGCAAGTTCTAGGTCTAGTTGCTCTACGCCAGGCATATCTGAAAGTAGAGGAACTGCAAGCTCTAGGTAAGCTTCTTCAACGCTGAAAGCACCTGAGGTAGGCAGACGCGCGTTACCAGAAGTGATACCCGCAGCGATGATTGCATCAGGCTGGTCGTAACCTGACTGCCAGCGCTTCTCGTAACCCGCAGCGAATGCTAGGTAACCCGCTGGAAGTTCCATTACTTCACCAGAGATGTTTGCAGAGTAGCTCTCAAGCGATGAATTAAGTTCGTCTTGCGCAGTAAAGGTGATGTAATCAAGCATCTCTTGCGTGATTGAACCTTCACCGATAACTTCAGGTGCACCGCCAAACAGATTTAATGGAACACAATCGCCAGTACAGTTTGCTGGGTCGCCAATTGCACGTGCAACGCGGTCCATGTTTAACAGACCTTCAGTTGACGTGTTCTGCGTGATGTCTGCATAAGTGTAGTTAACATCCCAGAAGAATTCACGGTCAGCAAATTCAAATACACCGTCAAAACCACCGTTGAACTGGAACTGGTCAACGTTTTGCTTAAAGCTACGGAAGCCCGCTTCCATCATACGACGACCGAACAGGAACATCTCGCGCGCATTCGGGTCAGCGTCTAGTACGTCTTGGTCAGTTGTAACGTCAAAATCGTAAGGGCTAAACGGGTTATCGGCTGATAATGTGAAGCCAGTATCACCAAACGCTGTACCAATAAATAGCGGAGTAGGCGCAAGAGCCTGCTCTGACTTACGGTTGCCGTAGAAGCCCGTTACGTTAACAGAAACGTTGTCCGTAAGCTCGTAACGTGCCTGAGTATAAATATTTGTACGTTCTTGTGGCGTAGAAAGATAGTTAAACGGCGCGAAGTTGAAGCGGCTTGTAGGCTCAACCCATGGCTCTAAACCACCGTTACCGTCACCCTGCTGGCTGAACGCATTGCCATCTTGGTCAAAAGTAAAGAAACGACCTTGAGGAGGAGCAGATGAACCACCAAAACCTTCAGGAGTACCAAACGTAGGCACTGCAGAGATTTCACGGTCGCCCGCTAGTGTAGGCTCTTCTTCAACGTAAGAGATGTTGAAGTAAACGTTACCCTTGTCGTTAGCTGTACCGAAACCGATGTCCCACTGCTCTTTATTACCGTCGCCTTCATCCCACTGACCAACATAGCCAGACGCTTGAACGCCTTCGAAATCTTGGCGAGTAATAATGTTTACAACACCTGCAATCGCATCAGAACCGTATACCGCTGATGCACCATCTTTAAGTACTTCAATACGCTCGATGATTGCAGCAGGAATGTTGTTAAGGTCAACAGAACCGCCGTTGTTATTGTTGGTGTTGATAGCAGAACCTGCAGAAGGAATTGCTTGAAGAACGTCACCGATTGACGTAACACCAAATTTTTCGATGTCAACACGTGACATTACTGTAACTGGGTTTGCACCTTCAATGTCGGTACGACGGATACGAGAACCCGTTACTTCGATTTTTTCTACTGCGTCCGCTGCTTCTTCGGTTTCCTGTGCGTTAACTGCGCCTGTGAAGCCGATAGTTGATGCTGCACCGAATGCGCACGCTAACTTCACTGACTTAGCCAGCTTAGAGTTTGTAAACATGTATTGTCTCCCTGGACCACTAAAACTCTTAGTGTGTGTTTCTTAAATCGTTTATATAACGAATTATTATTAGTAAGGTCAAAGCCTCACTTTGATAATAACCACATCCTAAGCGAGCGGTCAACTGGGATCAGACGGGTGTTCCGTAAAAGTTCAATTTTTTTTTGTCTTTTCGCCTTTTTCCGTAAATATTAACTTACATTTAACATTCGCAGTGCAAAAAACGAACTGACAGTTTATTTTTTCTGCTCCCCTTAATTGGGGCAAGGGATACAACTAAAGTATCACCTCACCCCTGCCATAAATGTTGATTAAGTCTACTCTCTAGAACGAGTAGTTCACGCTGAAACGAACGTATCTAGGAGTTTGCCACGCAGTTGGCAGACCGTAATTCGGGTTTACGTCAGGATTTGTTGGATCAGCTGAGCCCTCATCATCATATATTTCATTAACTTCTGTAACGCGGTCGTTGTTAAGAAGGTTGAAAATATCCGCTCTAACAACTAGCTTCTGCTCGTCACCTATATCTATATTGTAAGAAGCAGATACGTCGATAGAATAATAACTGCTGGTGCGGCCACGAGAACCACGAGGTGCTGGCTCACCACCGGCGAAGAATGATTCTGAATCATAAGCTTGAGCAAAAATATCTGTAGGATGATAGCCAAACGCATTGATTGGACGGCCAGTCCAGAATTGAAGGTTGGCACCAAGGGTTAGATCTTCAGTCACCGCATAAGCACCGTACAACTTCACTTGGTGACGTCTGTCGTTTGGCAAATCACCATAGGCGTTATCAAGCAGACCTGGTTGGTCAAATAAGGTTGTTAAACCTGCATCATCCTGACCGTTATCTGAGCGTACATAGCCTTCGTTGTTACCCCAGCTATGTGACCACGTGTACGCCGCGTTCAGCATCCATACTCCGTCCCAAGCTCGTTGCCACATAAAGTCTACCGCTGCATATTTACGAATTGAATCAGGGTAGCCCAAATCTTCGGCTGATAGGTCCATGTAAACTAACTCACCTTCAGCACCTGGCAGCTCGGTAGTACCAATACGCATATCAGAATTAGGGTTTGTAAGTACATACTGATGAAACCCATCCCAGATATCAGATACGTCGCCGTAGCCATTCGCTGCGGCCCACTCTATAACCGCCGCATCAATTGCCATATCCTCTATAGTGGTAGAAAGTTCTCGATATGTACCTTGAATTGACATGCTCCATTCATCGTTCAATTGGAATTGGTAACCCGCGATAAATTCATCCGAGTACATTGAATCCAAGTTTTGATCCACAATTTCATCTGGTGATTTCGCGGTACCGTCAGCAAATACATCATCAGGCTGAGTTTTAGCGCCCGTCAGATTAGGGATCCCCAAGGCTTCATCAGCAAAACCTTCAAACGCGTAGTACTCTTGTGTGTAAGTTTCAGCGCCTGCTAGACGAATATTCGTGTTTGCAGCAATAGGTAAATAGTATCTGCCGTAGCTCGCCCATGCTTTTGTCTCGCCATCACCAAACACGTCCCATACTGCTCCAAGACGAAGTGCCCACTGATTGTCGAGTTTAGCGAAAGACTCACCGTCCGCATTGAAGTTTTCGAATGTATCGTTACGAATACCGGCGTTAATGACCAAGGTGTCAGTAACCTGCCATTGGTCTTGAACATAAAAAGCAAAGTTTTCAGAGTCGAACTGACCACCGACGTTATAATCGCGATAACGAACTTGGTAAATTTCCTCGTTAGCTAGATCGCTGTCATCAACATAGTATAGATAGTATGCACCGCCTGAGTTTATGGTATTGCTGTTTGAAGTAAGCTTCTCATAATCAACACCAAATCGTACTGAGTGATCGCCTGCGTACCAATCAGCATCCAATCGAATAACTTCACGTTCATCATCGCCTTGCTCTGCCGTAAAGTTAGCCCATGTATTTGTTGGAACGAACGCTGCCGTGCTGTCATAGCGGTAATAAACAACCGGGTTGCCATCTAACTCGCTTCGCACGGTTCTGTCTTGTTTGTTAATGCCATACTGAGCAGAGATTGAGAAATCATCATTAATGATGCTTGTCCATTTGGCCGTGTAGTTTAGCCCACCTTCATCTTCGTAACCTACACGACCGTCAGTGAATTCACCGCCGTCAACAGAGTCATAAGTCGTGATTTCTGTTGAACGTTCATCAGAAAATGCAGTAATTTCAAGAATATTATTTTCTGTAACGTACCAGTCTAATTTGGCAACCCAAAATGCATCATCATCTTTTTCAAAAAAGCCGTTTTGTGATACGCCGCTACTGGTGTTTGTTTGGTCACTTACGTAATTATTTTCAGCTGAACGAGGGTTAAATAGTGCATAGAAGAACAACTTGTCTTCTATTAGTGCACCGCTCGCCCAGACATTGACATCCCACTCGTCTATTTCATCTCGCGTATTGTCGATGCGATACAAATTGTTTTTGTTATTACGAGACGAATCACGCTGTTCACGTAGTGCATCTGGTTCCCAGTAAAAGTTGGCACCCGCTTTGAATTCGTTAGTACCACTTTTGGTTTTAGCGTTGATAACACCGCCTGTTACACGTCCAAACTCAGCTGAATAACCACCCGTTTTTACTTCAAACGTTTCGTACATATCAAACGGTGGCTCACTTGAACCCACGCCAGTACGGAAGTTAGTGATGTTTAATCCGTTAATGTAGTAACCATTTTCGCCCACAGACGCACCGCCAATTGAAGGCAAATCTCCAAATGCTGAGTCACCCTGAGTAGTACCTGGTGCTAATAGCGCTACAGAAGTCAGGTTACGTGGGACCGGTACTCTATCGAGTGTAACGCTATCTACAATAATACCCGTGCTTGAACTTGTTACATCAACCATCGCAATCGTAGTACCAGTCACTTCAATACGCTCTACGTCATCGCTGGCAAGACGCATATCTAGATTTGTTTTGCCGCTAATGCCAACTTTTACAGATTCTTGAATGGTAGTGCGAAATCCATTCTTTTCGGCGGTAACTTTGTAGTTACCAGCAGGAAGTAATGGAAAGCGGAAGTTTCCTGACTCATCACTTTGTACAGAACGTGTTAGACCCGTATCTAAGTTTTCGATGGTAACGGTAACATTTGCAAGGCTGCTGCCATTTATTTGAACAGATGTTCCTTGAATAGAGCCATTGGTGTTATTTGCTAAAGCTGGTGCAGTTGCACCAATTGACAGTGCAACCGCTAATGCAACTGCACTTCTCTTGATTTGATACATGTACGTATTCCCTGGTTAGTCTCGATTTAGTATTAAGCTTTTATGAAAAATCAATTAAGCCAACCTAAATCTTTGTATTTATTAAAGATAATAAATATTATCCAAAAGGATAATTGACTATGCAGAGCGGAGCGATCAACTCATTTGAGGACAAATTGCGACGAAACGATTCTTTTGAGCGATTACCCGTAGAACCCTCCAAAAATTTCGATAAACTACTAATATAAATAAACTTTTTCGCATATTAATATTTACTGTAGATAAAAACCTAACTGCTTTCTCACAGATTCGGGTAACTCAGGCAACGCACTTTTAGGCAATAAAAATGTTGCCATATTAAAAAAGTCTAAATAGATACGATTAGATTCAGTAGTTTTCTTCAGATAATGGTGCCCAGAAGACCCTCCGGTCCCAATCTTAGTACCCAGCATACGCTGAACCATCATTGCATGACGGTAGCGCCAGATAGTGAGTTGTTCGTCTATTTCAGTTAATGCTGTAATCAGTTGAAACGGAAGATTAAAGATAGGCTCTTCTGAATACTGTTTTATAAATAGCGCAGATAATAGCGCCTTATGATTTAGCCGGAACTTATCTTCACCTCGAAGCTTTTCGAATTTTGCTTCATCAAACAGGGCGTCGAAGTTTTCCTTAGTGGCTTGAAGGTCTTTAAGTTCCTGGCGTTTTTCAGTCTCCGACAACATATCACTGGTAGAAACGGTGTGATGGTCATCTTTCAACATCTCGTCAGCTGCATTTTTATAGTATTGCCAAAAATCGAACCCCTCTGTTTTTAATAGCGGCATTCTAGCTAGCCAATTATCGACCAGCTCAAACAAACTCGGTTTGCTCTCGAGACTCTCTAGTAGCGCTCTATCTTTATCGTTCAGTCGGTTATAAAAGCTTTGCTTATCAAAATCGATTCTAAAATCGCGTTTTAAACCAAGAGAAATTTCTAAACGTTTAAACTGAATACTTTGGAAACCAGACGCAGGTACAAGGTAATCTCGAAATGACAAAAACTGCTGTGGCGTCATGGTTTCCATAATAGCAATTTGGTCATTCATTAATTTTTGTATTTGTATGACTCGCTGGAGCCTATGTACAACGAGAGTTAGCTGCTGATCTTTTACCGTTTCTTGATTAAAGGTATCAATAACGGCATTAAGTTCGTGAAGAACCTGTTTAAACCAGAGTTCGTAGACTTGATGTACGATGATAAATAGCATCTCTTCGTGCGCAGCATCACCGTATTTTTCACTCTGCAATTCTTGTGCGCCCAATACTTTGTCTAAATGTAAGTAATCGCCGTAATAGCAAGGCTCTATATTCTTTTTCATTTTAGTGCTGCCTTAATACTGGTTTTGACCGGGTAATTCTATCACCGTCACCTCGACATACCCAGAATACAAGCTATATATTATAAGGTTACATAGCTTAGGGTAACGTCGTTACGCGATGGGCGTAAACGAATGTATCCATTTCAAGCTTGAAGGGTTTGTATAAGCTAAAGATGCTTTTAAGCTAGATGCTTCTTGTGTAATTTATTGCTCGCATACTATTCAAACCGCTAAAGCAAGATGCTTCCAAAAATTATAAGGGGAACCAAGGTGAAACTAGATGACGACATCCATAACTATTATGAACACCTGGTTTTAGAAAGAATCAGTAAGCTGGGGCTCGATACCACGAAAAGTCCTGATTACTTAGCAGACTTGTGCTGTCTTGCCTTAAATCAGGTTCCACCACGTTATATCCGCTACGAAGTAGACATGGCGTTTTACCTGCCTCAGAGCGAACGAAATCAAATGGAAATGAATGTTGAGCATGCTATCAGCAAAGCGCTCAAGTACTTAGATGAAATAGAAAAGACTAAAAAAGAAGACGAATAAGGAATTTGGGTGGCGGGCCTCCAGCCACATCCCGGCACATGAGTCGTCTGCTGCGGCTGCTCCCTTCCAGGCCTGACCGGGTTCACAGAGTATCATTGCGGGAGGACCAAAAGCCCACCATAGAAAATCGCATTCAAAGCAAAGTCATTCCCCCCTGCTTGAGTGCGGGGCGCATTATGACTATTTGGTTGAGAGTTTTCAACCCTTTAAAGAAAATCTCTCTTCGGCAATAAGGTTGGCAACGCGGTTTGTCGCCGCCCCTTCTTGCTCTGCACGGGTATAAATTTCTTTTAGCGTTTCGCCGATTTGCTCAATATGTGCGCGAAGCGCTTCATTAGAACTCGATTCCATACGCTGATGGAAGATGTCGATAACGCCACCCGCGTTGATCACGTAATCTGGCGCATACAGAATGCCGCGTTGTTGAAGCAATTCACCAATATCTTCACGTGCAAGCTGGTTATTTGCAGCGCCTGCAATTACTTTGGCTTTGATTTCAGGCAATGACAGATCGTTAATGGCTGCACCCAACGCACATGGCGCTAACACATCCACATCTAAGCTCAGTATTTCTTCCGGCGCTACAGCTGTCGCACCAAATTCAGATACTGCTTTTTCAACACCTTCAGGATAGATATCCGCAACATAAAGCTTGGCACCGTGCTCATGCAAATGCTTTGCAAGACGGTAGCCAACGTGCCCCATACCTTGTATAGCAACACTGACGCCATCAAGGCTGCGCTTCAAGCCGTACTCTACCGTCGCCTTCAATCCCACAAACACACCGTATGCTGTAGATGGAGCCGGGTTTCCGTCAGGTACTTCGCCCGCATAGTGGTATTTAGCATTAACACCAGCGATGTAATCCGACTCGGTTGCCATAGTTTGCAAGTCCGTTACTGAAATACCAGAGTCTTCAGCAGTGAAATACTTTCCGCCCAATGATTCAACAAACTTGCCCATTGCCTTCATCATTTCTGGCGATTTAGCCTTACGAGGGTCGCCGATGATCACAGATTTACCGCCGCCAAGCTCCAAGTTAGCCATGGCTGCTTTATACGTCATCCCCTTTGACAGTCTCAACACATCGGTCAATGCCTCACCACTATTTACGTAGGGCCACATGCGACAACCGCCAAGTGCTGGCCCCAGATTGGTATTGTGTACAGCAATAATGGCGCTCAAGCCCGCCTTCTCGTCATGATAAAACGCAACGTGTTCGTGATTATTGAACTCTGGGTGATCAAAAACTGACATATTTCTCCTGTTAATACTGTGATGAATTAAAGCCTACCCAAGGTCTAGCTGTCACGAAAACGAAACGCCGCTCATTTGGGATGATGTGAGAGTCTGAAGATGATTTGCGGTACACTTATCGGCCTCGCAAAGATCAGCAACATTTTGCCAAGTGTATCCGATTGTTTTGAGGACAGGCCTTGCAAAGTTTGTTAATGAAATTTACAAACTGAAACGCAATAGAATTGATTACAATTTTTCTAGGACAGCTATCCTAGAATTTTTTTTGATATATAATAAACATCATAAAAACGACGGAAACAGTGTTAATGAAATTGGATAAATTTGACCGTGAGATTTTGCGCGTACTTCAGCAAGACGCCACGGTGTCGATGGCAGATTTAAGCCAGCGTGTAGGATTGTCGCACACTCCGTGCTGGAGACGTGTCAAGCGAATGGAAGCCGACGGCATCATTCTTGGTAAAGTCACATTGCTAAACAGCAAAAAACTGAATTTAGGTGTGTCGGTCTTTATCTATGTCACATTGAAAAACCATGACGGTGACTCGCTAACCGATTTTGAAAATGCCGTACAAAACATCGATGAAATCGTGGAGTGTCATACCACCAGCGGTGAAAAAGACTATTTACTAAAAGTGATAGTGGAAAGTATTGAAGAGTACGAATTCTTACTTAAAACGAAATTAACTCACCTGCCTCTTGTCGATCATTTAAGCTCAACCTTCGCCTTAAAGCAGGTGAAAAACACCACCGAGCTACCGATTAAACGCCAATAACTCAAAAAATGGGGTCAGAGTACATTTCTACTCTCCCCCGTCAGTCTAAGTGGCGTCTATTTGATTTTCGGGCTTAGCCCGCTCAAAAGCATCTAACTCGTTACAGTTCTTCGCTATCTTACTAATTAAAGGGTAGCGACTCATATCAACGTTAAAACGTTGCGCATTATACACCTGGGGTACTAAGCAAATATCAGCCAGCGTAACATCGAAATCAAAGCAGAACTTTCCAGCTTGGGTCTGAAGACGCTTTTCAATGCCGTCGAACCCCAGCGTTATCCAGTGGGATGCCCACTTCGCCACATCATCTTGTGACGCCTCAAAATTCCCTTTTAGCGCATTCAGTACACGTAGATTACCCAAAGGCTGAATATCACACGCGATATCTTGTGCTAGCGCTCTGACTCTGGCTCTCTCTGTTCGATGTTCAGGAACCAGCTGGTGTTCGCCTTCATACCGTTCATCAAGATATTCGATGATTGATAGCGATTGATTCAGAATAATATCTTCGTCTTCGTCAACCAAAGTAGGGACAAGGTGCGCAGGATTGAGACGCGTATATTCGCTACTGTGCTGCTCGCCACCGTTGTTTACAAGATGGACAGGTACATACTCGTACTCAACCCCTTTCAAATTCAGCGCAATCCGCACGCGGTAAGAGGCGGTCGAACGCCAATAGCCGTAAAGTTTTATACTCATGGTACTACCACACCTATTAAACGTTTTTGGTAGGAGTACAGGGCTTTGATGAATCTAAACGCTCTACTCCCTCTTATAATTATAGTGGGGAAAACAACAACGTGCCTACTGAGTAAACCGCGTTATTACCCCACACTACTTTTCATTTTAAAATTTTAGCTAAGCGGCTTAACTTGCTGTTCAATGGCGCCAAAAACAGAGTGGCCTTCTTTATCTAGCATTTCTATGCGAATACGATCGCCAAACTGCATGAAAGGAGTAGAAGGTTTGCCGTCTCGAATAGTCTCAATCATGCGCACTTCTGCAATACATGAATAACCCACACCGCCTTCAGCGATGGCAGAGCCATGATCTGTACCCTGTTTATTAGACACTGTACCCGAGCCGATGATAGCACCTGCACCTAGGTTTCTGCTCTTGGCGGCATGCGCGACTAGCTGACCAAAATCAAACGTCATGTCCTGACCCGCTTCAGGCTTACCGAATAGTTCACCATTGTAGGTTGAACGCAAAGGCAAGTGCACTTTGCTATCTTTCCACGCATCACCTAATTCATCTGGTGTTACAGCAACCGGAGAAAAGCTAGACGCAGGTTTTGATTGGAAGAAGCCAAACCCCTTCGCCAATTCGCCTGGGATTAACCCTCTAAGTGACACGTCGTTAACTAACATAATAAGTCGAATGCGCTCTGAAGCTTGTTCAGGCGTACACGCCATAGGAACATCATCGGTAACAACAGCGACTTCACCTTCAAAATCGATTCCCCAATCATCACTTGGAAGTATGATGTCATCCTCGGGTCCAATAAAGTCATCGGAACCACCTTGATACATCAATGGGTCAGTCCAAAAGCTTTCCGGCATTTCTGCATTACGCGCCTTTCGCACCAATTCCACATGGTTCACGTAAGCACTTCCATCAGCCCATTGGTAAGCTCTAGGCAGAGGCGACTCACAGCGAGATGCGTCAAACGGCACGCTGTCACACGCATTGTCATTTAGCGCTTGGTATTTCATCTGTAGCTGAGGGGCAATCTCTTTCCAATTATCCAGTGCGTCTTGCATCGTTTTCGCAATGTCCTGTGCACTGCATGCTCGAGAAAGGTCCTTCGACACTACCATTAGGCAGCCATCTCGGGTTTCATTCTTATAGGTTGCTAGTTTCATTGTTCTTTCCTCGAAAAATTATTCATCAGCTTGGCGCTCTTGTCTTTTATTAATACGTTCTGAATAAAAGACCTATATCTTTTTACGCGGCAGCATCACACACAATTCCATGATTATAGTTATGCCACTAGTTGGTGTGCGTTGAGAAGTGATCTGTTGACGAAGTTTTATTTGGCTGTAAGAAAGGATGTACGCTAGTAAGCCTCTGTTGAGCAGGTATAGCGCTGCCCGCTTGCTCCGTGGACGATGTAAATTTATCGTAACAGATGAATTAATATTGCTCTGAGGCACAAAAACGCATTAACGATATAAAAATTGGCGTAGACCATTTGCCATTTTTACTTTGCTAAACGACGTCAAATATACTTGGTCACATTGACCTTCACCCTCTGGCAAAGGTCAATGCTCCCATATAATTAAAGCTTTACCGTTGCCTTGTTAATGCCGTACTCACGTAATTTATTTGCAATTGCCGTATGACTTAACCCCAGTTTTTTAGCCAATTGACGGGTACTTGGGTAGGAAGGATATAACCGCTTGAGCAAGTCCTTTTCAAACTTCTTCACTTCTTCGTCTAATGTGCCGTCAAAGTTTTCGTCAATATAAGTGACACTTGGCGCACAACTTGGAAGCTGAATGTCTTCCTTGGTAATCTCCTTACCGTCAAGGAGTGATAACGCGCGATACAACGCATTCTGTAGCTGTCTCACATTACCCGGCCACGGGTACTGCTGCAGAAAATCAACACAGGATTTACTGAGTTTCGCAGGACGGCGACCTAACTTGGTACTGTGTTGAACGATGAAAGACTCGGCTAGAGGAACGATATCCTGCCTTCTGTCTTTTAAAGAAGGCATAACCAAACTTAGTACGTTTAAGCGGTAGTACAATTCTTTTCTAAATCGTCCTTCTTCTACAAGCTGACCTAAATCACGACAGGTGGTGCATATAAATCGCACGTCTACCTTAACTGGCTCAGAATCCCCTACTCTTCTAAATTCGCCGTCTTCCAGAACGCGGAGCAGTTTAGCTTGAAGCTGAGAAGACATATCAGCAATTTCATCGAGAAGAAGCGTACCGCCTTTTGCTTGCTCTAATAGCCCCACTTTTGCATTAGGCTGATTGAATGCCCCCGCTGCGTAACCGAATAATTCGGTTTCTGCCACGCTGTCTGGTAAAGACGCGCAGTTTAAAGCTAAAAATGATCCTTCACTGCGACGGCTAGACTGGTGACAGGCTCTGGCAATCATTTCCTTGCCTGTGCCTGTTTCACCAAAAATTAAAATAGGTGCATCCAAATCAGCTATTCGCTTGGCTTCATGAACGACTCGCTTCATAAACGGAGACTGAGTGACAAAGCGGTCAAAGCTATCAGTGGGAGACTGGTGGAACGCGGTAAATTGCTGTCCTAGTCGCATCTCTGATTTTAATATCACCACAGCACCTGCCATGATCATATTCTGCTCGCCGTCAGGTACAGTAATAGGCAGCATATCGGCTAGGTAATCCTGTTGAATAAACTTCACTTTCGAAGACTGAGGGCCAGGCGATTTACCGTCCATCCATTTAGTAAAGTTAAAGCCTTTCACAACTTCGCCAATTTCAATGCCTTCTATTTCACTACTCGGAATTTCTAGCCCCGCGCATACCGCTTCATTGCATAGCAAGATATTTCCTTTCGCATCGATAGAAAACACAGGGTCGGGCAACGTTCTTAAAATAGCGGAAAGCTGATTTTTTTCACGCTCTCCTGGCATGAAAAGCGTCGTCTTCACATCGTCGATACCATCGATGCGGCGAATTTGAGGCATGAGGTGTTGAAAATCTGCAAATTCGATATTGGGAAAATTAAGGAAAATTTTCCCCGCAGGGTCAATTTCAATACCGCGTAAATCTATTTCTTTAGTAACGAGAATATCTAAAACATCTTGAGTGATACCAAGACGGTCCTGACAGCTTATTTCTAGACGCATAGGGTGTTATAGCTATTTTGTAAACATATATGTACAGAATATCATACTTTTACAAAAAGATAACAAGATAAATGTTACAGATGGTTAAATTTGCGATGAATCACACATTTAAGAACGCGCAGAGAGCATGATTAAAAGGCCGTGCATACCAAATAAAAAAGATGCCGCTTCAGTGAGCGGCATCCTATATAAAACACATTTAATTAACAATAGTGTTAACTGGCTTTTTTCTCTTTAGGTGGGAAAAGTGGGGAAAATAACCCTAAAGACTTCGCTTGTTCTACGAGTGCCATAATATCCATTTCCGCTAATTCAAACAGATGGTCGAATTCCGGTAAGATATAATAAAGAGGCTGCATAATATCGATACGATAAGGTGTTCTTAATGCATCAATAGCAGTGAGCGGGTTACGCAGAGGTGTGTCGCTGTCTAACGCGTATATTGTCTCGCCAGGAGAAGATAAAATGCCTCCACCGTATATCTTCAATTCATCTTTGGCTCTCACCAATCCAAACTCTACGGTGAACCAATAAAGACGAGCAAGATAAACTCGGTCTTCTTTGCTGGCAGCAAGGCCCAACTTTCCGTAAGTGTGAGTAAAATGAGCAAATGCAGGATTGGTTAGTAGCGGACAATGCCCGAAAACTTCATGGAAAATATCCGGCTCCTGCAAATAATCGAATTCCTCTCTGGTGCGAATAAAGGTGGCAACAGGAAATTGCTTATTCGCCAGTAATCTGAAAAATTCACCAAAATTAATTAACGCAGGCACTTCAGCTGTTTGCCAACCCGTTTTCTCCATCAGTACTTTGTTGATGTCGGGTAGCTGAGGGATTTCCTTTTCATTTAACTTCAACAAATCAAGCCCGTCCAAGTATTCTTGGCACGCTCTTTCTTTCACCAGCGGTATTTGTCTCGCATAGAGTTCAGACCAAATTTGATTCTCTTCGTCTGACCAATGGATAATGCCATTCTCGTCAGATTGTCTCGACTGGTATTGCGTTGATTTTGGCATAACTTCTGTAACCAATAAGAGTTGAAAAACTTGTCTATCAGTCTAATGAAATTCGCGACGTCGAAAAGTGTAGGCCCTTACGAGCGACTCGATTTTGCTGTAACAGGAATTTTACAAAACCAAGTAAACGCATTGTTTTATATAACAAAAAGCCGCTCATTACGAGCGGCTTCATTCAAGTTTGCTTGGTGCGCCATCGCTAATTAAAGACGGCTAATTTCTTTATTGAGTTGATATTCGCGAGACGTTACATAAGTTTCCATTTTACGAAGTCGAACTTCTGCTTTTTCAAAACGATTACGAATATCGTGAAACGCTTGTTTTGGTGGCTCGCCCGCCTGCCAAACTTTCGTTTTCACTTCCACTTTTGGGCTTTTTACCTGACCACCGTTGGGATTTGTCCATCCCTTACCTTTTGAGAAAACAGGTTGCGTTGGCGCATTTTTTAACCCAACAGGTTTTTTATCGAGAATGAACCAAGCTGCAATGTATGCAACAAAGATGAAAGGTCCGGCTAATAAGAAGAAACCTGTTACAACTAAAATCCTTACTAACCAAGTTTCTAAGCCGAAATATTCAGCTACACCCGAGCACACGCCTGCAATTCTTGCATTTTCTGGGTTGCGATAGAGCTGCTTACCGTTTCTCATGCTCTATTCCTCCACTCAGGTGCCTCGCTGTCTAAAATGGCCTCTAGAGTTTCAATGCGTTCGCTCATTTTCTCGGCTTTCTCGGCTAAGTCTTGCAAAGATGCGTGCTCTTCTGCACTCAATCCCTGATTCACTTGCTTCTTGCTTCGATAGTGTAATATTAGCCAAATTGGAGCAACGAATATTGAAAACACCACAAGGGGCATCACCAACATTGCAATCGTACCTTCATCCATCTCAATCTCTCCTACAAACTCTGATGTAATTACCCTCCTTCCGATTTCACATCCGGAGGGTACACCCTATTCTTATTATTCTGATTTTTCGGTGCTTGTGTTTGCACCTTTTACTTTCGCTTTAAGCGCAGCAAGTTCGTCTTCAACTTTGTCACTGGCCTCTAGTTCAGCAAACTCATCCTGTAACGTTTTCTTACCTAGATCGTAAGCTTCAACCTGCGACTCAAGGTCATCGATTTTACGCTCATATTGCTCAAAGCGTCCCATCGCATTATCTACTTTAGTGCTATCCAGCGTCTTTTTCACTTCAAGACGAGAGCTTGCAGTTTTCTGGCGCATGATAATCGCTTTTTGGCGACTCTTCGCATCTGCTAGCTTTTCTTGAAGCTGACCAATTTCATCCTGAAGTTTGCTGATTTGCTCATCAACAATAGCCAGCTCTTTACTTAACGCTTCAGCAGCTTCTGCAGACTTCTTCTTTTCCTGCAGCGCAGCACGCGCCAAGTCTTCTCTGTCTTTGCTCAAAGCAAGCTCAGCTTTGGCTTCCCAGTCACTTGCATCGCTTTCATACTTTGCAATTTGATTAACAATTTCTTTTTTGTTGGCTAAGGTCTTTGCTGATGCTGAGCGCACCTCAACCAATGTGTCTTCCATTTCCTGAATGATTAATCTAACCATTTTCTCAGGATCTTCCGCTTTATCTAAAAGCGCATTAATATTTGAATTCACAATATCTGTAAAACGCGAGAAGATACCCATAATAATTACCTCTTGCTAAAAATGGTAAGTGTTTAAAAAACACCACACTTGATAAATAGGTTACTCTTGGTATTAGTTGTATTCAATATGCTTGCCAACTTTATAACTGAGCTAACCTGCTATTTTTCATACACTTTTTATAAGTTCAAATAATACTCGTTTCTCAATATGTTTTGTTCTACACTATTAATTGGTCGAAATGACTAACTTTTGAGGGATTTAATGAGTAGGTATCGACAGCAAGACAATTTACTTGGCCAAGCGAATAGTTTTCTAGAAGTTTTAGAGCAAATTTCACAAATTGCACCGCTAGATAAACCTGTGCTGGTAATAGGTGAGCGAGGCACAGGTAAAGAGCTTATTGCCGCGCGACTTCACTTCTTATCTAAGCGCTGGGATCAGAACTATATTAAGCTTAATTGTGCTGCCTTAAGTGAAAGCCTATTGGAGAGTGAATTATTCGGTTATGAAGCAGGTGCGTTCACCGGTGCCTCAAAACGCCGCGAAGGTCGCTTTGAAGTGGCCCACAACGGCACCTTATTTCTTGATGAACTGGCTAATACTTCTGGCCTTATTCAGGAGAAGCTACTGCGCGTTGTCGAATATGGCGAATTTGAGCGCGTTGGCGGAAGCAAGTCAGTAAAAACTGACGTACGCCTTATTGCAGCTACAAACGAAGACTTACCCGCGCTTGCCGATGCCGGTGAATTTCGTGCAGACTTACTCGACCGACTTGCCTTTGACGTAATTACCATTCCTCCGCTACGCGAGCGTAGGGAAGATATCATGATGTTGGCAGAAAACTTTGCTATTAATATGGCCCGTGAAATGGAAATGGAATTATTCAGCGGCTTTACAGAGAAGGCGAAGCGGACCCTTCTTGATTACGATTGGCCAGGCAATATACGTGAACTTAAGAACGTGGTCGAACGTGCAGTATATCGAACAAATAACCCTCATCTGCCCGTACATGAAATCGTTCTTGACCCCTTTGAGTCAGCTTATCGCCCGAAAGGTAGAGTGAAGACCAATGACAGAGTGAATACGTCCGACTCACCCGTTACTCAATCCTCTTCAGAGGCTGCTGCCACCAATGAACGCATTGAAAGTGCAGACATTACGCCACTGGCACCAGTGAAAAAGCCAGAAATTGTTGAATATCCCATAGATTTGAAAGAACGTTCTCAACAACATGAGATAGATATGATAAAACAGGCACTCGCTGACAGTCAGTTTAATCAGAAGAAGACTGCTGAAAAATTGAGCCTGACGTATCATCAGCTGCGAGGCTATCTCAAAAAATATAACTTACTAGATTCTTCCGCGGAAAGCGTCGAGGCGTAAAGCATGTCCCATGGTTTGGTAAAGCGTTTGTCATTATGTATATGTACAGCGCTTCTTGTTGCATCCTGTGCTAAGCAGAACAAACAAGCGTTTTACAATACGGGTATTATATACTGCTCTGAAAGCAATCCAGTTACCTTCAATCCGCAGCTAGATACATCAAGTACAACGTCAGATGCATCTTCACACCAACTCTACGACAGATTGCTTGATTTCGACCCTGAGTCTGGCCGCATCGTGCCTAGTTTGGCGAGTAGCTGGTTAGTGAGTGATGACGGTCTTACCTACGCTTTTCAACTGAGAAAGGATGTATGGTTTCACAATACGCGCTACTTCACGCCAACACGAAACTTTAACGCCGACGATGTTATCTTCAGTATAGACAGATGGCGCCTACGCTCCCATCCATACCACTACGTATCTGGTGGGCGCTATCCCTACTTCGAAAGCATAGGCCTTGCACAAAATATCGCGTCGGTAGAGCGCGTAAACGGCTACCGCGTTGAAATTACACTTAAGCGCAGGGATAGCTCATTTTTGGCAAATCTAGCAACCGATTTCGCCGTTATCTTATCAGAAGAATATGCTAACCAGCTGGCACAGACCGGCACGCCGGGCAAAATCGATGAGCTTCCCGTAGGTACTGGCCCCTTTAAATTCGATAGCTATCGCAAAGATCATTTCATTAAGTTCCTGCGCCACGACAACTATTGGCGTGACCAAATGGAAGATGCGCCTACGAGTGATGAAGCCCTAAGCTATAACAATACTGTAGAGAGTGCCAACCAAGAAGTTGAAAATGGCCAAGGTGGCGAAAATACTGTTCAAGATGGTACAGCACAAAACGGTGACGAAACGCGCCCTGTTGTAGAGCAGCTTATATTCGACATTACGCCAAGAAGCTCACTGAGACTGGCTAAATTAATGACCGGTGAATGTGACGCTACCGCTTTTCCTGCACAGACTGAACTTGAAGTGATTCGGGCAAAAGAAGATCTGACGCTAGCGGAAAAACCAGGACTAAACATTGGATTTTGGGCGTTTAACACTCAACGCCCTCCTTTTGATAACCCAGATGTAAGACGTGCGCTAGCGGCCGCAATCGATAAGAACACATTGCTAGAAGCGGTGTATTTTGACAGTGCTACTAGAGCAAAGACCCTGCTGCCTGCGGCAAGCTGGGCGTTTCAAAATGACGCAGACGATACTGCCTACAATCCAGTTCTAGCGCGCAAATTATTAGCTGACGCCGGTGTTAAGGCCGGCTTTTCTATGACGATATGGGCTATGCCCGTTGAACGCTCTTACAATCCTAACGCAACAAAGATGGCCGAGCTCATTCAGCGTTATTTGCGTGATGTAGGCGTAGAAGCAACCATTGTCAGTTACGATTGGACTACCTTCAGACGCCATCTTCAGGAAGGCCTGCACGACTCGGTATTAATTGGTTGGTCTGCCGACAATGGAGACCCAGATAACTTCTATCGTCCGCTTTTGAGCTGTGGCGCTATACCCTCAGGTACAAATCGCGCCATGTGGTGCAGTGAAGACTATGATAAGTTACTCAACGACGCTCTTCAGACAGATGATATTGAAGAACGCACAGCCATATACCGGCAAGTTAACCGATTATTATACGAACGCCTTCCTCTTGTTCCCATTGCACATGCCTATCGCTATCAGGCATACAGGAATGAACTAGAAGGAATGACCATTAATCCCTTTGGCGGTGTACGCTTTGGTGGAGTAAAAAAAGCACTGTGATCCAGATCCTCGTAAGATACTGCACTTTATTTATATTAACGCTTTTGGTGTTAGCGATTATGTCGTTTTCACTCGCCTACCTTTTTCCAGGCGATACACTTGAAAACCTAACAGGACTCGTGCCGCAAAATGAAATTCAACGCGCGGCATTGGAGCGGCAATTTAAACTAGATCAGCCCTATATTTTCCAGTTTTTCTATTATGTAGGCAATTTGCTCACTGGTGACTGGGGATACAGCTTTACGTCAGGCCTGCCGTTAAGAGAAGAGGTAGGTATTGCGATGCCAGCCACAATAGAACTGGCAACCTATGCCATGTTGATGGCGTTATTCATTGGAATACCGCTTGGTTATTATGCGGGGATTCGCAGCTATTCAACGTCTGATCACCTAATAAATAGTGCAAGTATAACGACCTATTCTTTTCCTGTTTTTTGGTTTGCGCTCCTGCTTATATTGGTTTTCAGTTTGCAGCTAGACGCTGCACCGCTGTCGGGTCGTATCAGTTTGCTTTACAACATCGAACCCGTGTCAGGCTTTATTCTCATTGATATTTTATTGTCTGACGTAGAAAACAAGACCTTAGCCTTCAAAGATGCGTTATCGCACTTAGCATTACCTACGTTTGCCATTGGTGCTATCGCCACCGCTTCGATGATACGTATAACAAGACGTTCTGTAATAGACGTGAAACACCGCCCCTATATCGCTGCAGCAATATCTAGAGGCCTTTCAAGTTGGCAGATATTCTTTCGTCATATTCTGCGTAACGCGTTACTGCCCATTTTACCGCTAATGGCGATACAAATTACGACATTAATAACGAACGCGATGATTGTCGAAACCTTGTTTTCATGGCCGGGGATCGGTAATTGGCTGATTCAAGCTATTTATCAACGAGATTACCCTGCCCTTAGAATTGGTATGATGGCAGTATCCACGGTGGTAATTACACTCACGATTCTGGTTGATTTGTTTAACCGAATGATTGATCCAAGCAGAGAGAAATACGAACGTGCCACAGTTTAGTTTATACGACGAAGAATTCCATCCGTCGCCGTGGCAACGGACTTGGGCATCATTTAAAGCGAGCCACATCGCCATGCTTGGCCTGATTATGCTGGCATTGTTTGTTGTGTGTGCGCTGTTCGCACCAATCATCACTCCCTATGATGCCGTGGAACAAAATATCGACGGACTGTTGATACCGCCTAGCTGGTTAGCTAATGGCTCTATATCGCACCTTTTCGGTACTGATGCGTTGGGTCGAGACCTCTTTACCCGCATAATTTATGGGTGTCGCATCACACTAGGCTCCGCATTCATTACTGTTGTGCTTGCCATGTTAGTCGGCGTTAGCCTTGGGACCTTTGCTGGTATGCTGCGAGGTGTTCGCTCAAGTATCGTCAACCACTTACTCGATGCACTTATGGCCATTCCCACGCTACTTATTGCGATTATTATCGTTGCAATATTGGGTACTGGTCTGGTTAACAGCATGTGGGCAATTACCCTTGCGCTTATTCCACAGTTTGTGCACCACACAAGAAGTTTTGTGCGCGCCGAAATGAAAAAAGAATATATAGTGGCGTCTAAATTGGACGGTGCCAGTAGATGGCAACTTTTTGCTCATTCTATACTACCCAACATGACCGAAATGCTGGTTGTACAGGGCACGCTTGCACTTTCTATTGCAGTTATCGACATATCTGCACTCGGCTTTCTGAATTTAGGCGCACAGTCACCGCTTCCTGAACTTGGTGTTATTCTAGCTGATGGGCTAGATGTTGCTTATCTAGCACCGTGGAACGTTGCCGTCCCCGGCATGGCGATATTCTTCATGGTGCTATCTATCAATATTGTGGGTGACGGTTTGCGTTCAGCACTTAGAAAAAGAGTGAGTCATTAATATGCCAATGCTTGATATTAAAAACCTCACCTTGGAAATGCAGAGCAGCGATGGCGCAATTAAAGCGTTGGACAAGGTTAACCTGTCGGTTAGCAGCGGGGAAATTCGCGCACTGGTAGGAGAGTCAGGCTCAGGCAAAAGCTTGATCGTGTCCGCCATTTGCGGAGCCCTTCCTAGCCAATGGAATTTAACGGCTGACCGCATGAGTTGGAATGGTGAAAACCTGCTGAGTATGTCTGTGCAGCAGCGTCGTGAGGTTATGCGTCGAGAAATAGCGGTCGTGTTCCAAAACCCACAGGCAAGTTTAGACCCATCGGCAACGCTTGGAGAGCAGTTGGAAGAGAGCATTCCCGATGAATTTGTTGAAGGGAGCTGGTTCTGGCAACGAGCACAACACCGCAAAAAGATCGCAATAAGCACCGTTCACAAAGTAGGAATAAAGCACCACAAGCATTATTTAAGCGCTTTTCCTCATCAAATACCGGCTGACATAGGTCAAAAATTCATGATTGCGATGGCCTTGGTTTCACAGCCTAAATTGCTCATCGCCGATGACCCAACTCGGGGAATGGAGCCTACAACAAAAACACAAATTCTGAAGCTCTTCACGCGTTTGAATCAGACCCGCTCGCTCTCGATCTTGTTTGTTAGTCACGACCTACTGGCAATTGCAAGTATGTCTCACTCTATGACGGTGTTGTATGCAGGACAGACTGTAGAATCAGGTAGAATGAAGCACATTAAGAAGCGCCCTCTGCACCCTTACACAAAAGCATTACTAGACAGCGCGCCAAGCTTCAGAAAAGATCTGCCACCGAAATCGCTGCTACCCACGCTTGGTGGCTCTATTCCCACACTACAGCATTTGCCTATTGGTTGCCGATTAGGTCCACGCTGCCCTCGTGCACAGCGCGCCTGTGTACAAACGCCAGCCGTGCGTAAAATTCACGATCACAATTACAGCTGTCACTTCCCTCTACATATGGAGAAGCTGTAATGGATATCATGCAGGTTAAAGATCTCACGTTTATTCATAACGAAAGGAAACGTTGGCTAAAACGCCCTGAAGTATTTCAACTTGGCCCAGTGAACTTAAGCGTAAAGCGCGGTGAAACCATTGCAATTATTGGTGAAAACCGCTCAGGTAAATCCCTGTTGGCTAAGCTCTTGGTAGGTGCACTGCCTGCTGATGCAGGTGAAATTGAAATTAACACACACAAATATTTAGCCAAATACCAGTCTAAAGATAGCCAGCAAAAACGTACCCATGACATTCGTATGATCTTGCAGCATAGCTCCGAGTCGATGAATCCATCGGTTCCTGTGGGAAAAATTTTGGATGAGCCATTGCGTTTGAATACAGGCCTAAGCGAAGCAGAACGCAAACCAATTATAGAAGATATGTTGGTGAAGGTAGGCCTCTTGCGCGAACACTATTACTTTTATCGACATATGCTTTCTGATGGACAGCAGCAGCGCGTAGCGCTAGCCAGAGCCATTGTGTTAAAGCCCAAAGTGTTAGTGGCTGATGAACCCTTTGCAGCGTTAGACCCTTCCATTCGTTCGCAAACGGTGAATCTTATATTGAAGCTTCAGCAGGAACTTGGCTTGGCGTTTATCTTTATTAGTCACAACTTGGGTATTGTACGACACATTGCAGACAGGATTATTGTGATGGAAGGCGGTGAAATTGTAGAAGAAGGCAAGACCGAAACTATCTTTAGGTGGCCCCAGCATACGCGCACTAAGAAACTCGTTACCGCATACCAATCTCTGGTGCCACAAAACACAATCCGAGAATAAAGCGCTTATCGTTTGGGTGGTATTTTCTTTGAGAAACGCACTTACGTACCGAACTGGCACGCTCGACTCGTCACAAAAAGAAAACCCTAGAAAGCCTTTTTTTGAACAAACGCCATGCAATAACAAAGGGGCAGATAAACTGCCCCTTGTACAGCAATGCATTCGTGCTTTCTAGCCAACCAGAGCCAACAGAATACCTGCGGCAACCGCACTACCTAGCACGCCAGCCACGTTAGGCCCCATTGCATGCATAAGTAAGAAGTTATGAGGGTTTGCTTCTAGCCCAACTTTGTTCACCACTCTGGCTGCCATTGGTACAGCAGAGACGCCAGCTGCGCCAATCAGTGGATTTATATTGCCACCCGACAGCTTACTCATTAGCTTGGCCATGAGTACGCCCGCGGCAGTGCCTATACCAAACGCGATAGCCCCAAGCCCCAAAATACCTAAAGTCTCGACCGTAAGGAATGCTTCAGCTGATAACTTTGATCCTACTGCTAAACCAAGGAAAATAGTGACCGTATTGATGAGCTCGTTTTGGGCTGTTTTGCTCAATCTGTCTACCACGCCACA
This sequence comes from Alteromonas sp. R7, assembly GCF_055755235.1. NCBI lineage: Bacteria > Pseudomonadati > Pseudomonadota > Gammaproteobacteria > Alteromonadales > Alteromonadaceae > Alteromonas > Alteromonas sp. R7. The sequence goes on from NZ_JBVTQX010000017.1 coordinate 35,058, forward strand.
CTCTTTCATTAAGTTACCGAAGCAGAACATGCCGACAAGCGGCGTTGCGGCTGGTAAAAACAAGATAGTCATAAACAGCACAGCAAGCGGGAAAATAATCTTCTCTCGCTTTGACACAGGTCGTAGTTGACCCATTTTTATCTCGCGCTCTTCTTTTGTGGTCAGCGCTTTCATGATAGGTGGCTGGATAATAGGCACCAACGCCATATAAGAGTATGCAGCGACTGCAATCGCACCAAGCAAATCAGGTGCAAGCCGTGAGGCAAGGAAAATAGCCGTCGGCCCATCCGCGCCACCTATGATAGCAATGGCGCTCGCGTCTTTTAACGTAAACTCAAAGCCAGGTATAAGGTTTAACGCTATCGCGCCAAACAAGGTAGCAAAAATACCGAACTGCGCAGCTGCGCCAAGTAACAACATTTTAGGGTTAGCAATAAGTGCACTGAAATCAGTCATTGCGCCTACGCCCATAAAGATGAGCAGAGGAAATACCCCTGTATCTATGCCGATTTTGTATATGTAGTGCAGCAACCCACCCGCTTCTGAAAAACCAGCAATAGGGATGTTAGTAAGCAATGCACCAAAACCAATGGGCAGTAAAAGCAATGGCTCAAACTTTTTAACAATGGCCAAGTACAACAAGCCGAAACCCACTGCCATCATTATAAGCTGGCCGGCTTCAAAGTGCGCAAGCGCGGTACTATCCCAAAGTACCATTAACTTATCCATGTACTACCCCAATAAGATTAACGGTTGACCACTGGTTACGGCATCGCCTTCACTAACGGTAATGTCGTTGACCGTACCGGTGTATGCGGAGCGGATCTCTGTCTCCATTTTCATGGCTTCAAGGATCATCACCACATCGCCTTCTGACACGCTGTCGCCGTTTCTCACCAAGACTTTGAAGACGTTACCTGCAAGCGGTGCATCAATAGACTGAGAAGCGGTAGAGTCTGATGGCGCAGCGCTATTGGTTTGAGGCTGTGCTTGCGTCTGAGAGCCACTAGCAGGTGTAACGCTCGTCAGCGTACCTGAAGGTGCCACTTCTACGCGATACACTCTTCCATCTACGTTTACGTCGTAAGTTTCACTCGCGGTAGCCCCTTGTGAGCTAGACTTGGCTTCAGCAGGCTTAGGCGCACTCGAGCTTTGCGACTCTTGCGCGCTAGGTGCAGGTTCAAACGCATCAGGGTTGCCGCGGTTTTCGATAAACTTTAGACCTATCTGCGGGAATAAGGCATAAGTCAAAACATCATTAATTTTATCGTCTGACAGCGATAGTTGCTTTTTCTCAGCCAGTTCATCAAGCTCTTTACTCAGTGTATCCAGCTCTGGTGCAATATTGTCAGCAGGGCGACATGTCACGGGCTCTGCGCCATCAAGCACACGCGCCTGCAACTCCTTGTTTACTGGTGCTGCGGTAGCGCCATATTCACCTTTGAGAACGCCTGCGGTTTCTTTTGTAATGCTTTTGTAACGCTCGCCGGTGAGTACGTTAAGCACTGACTGCGTGCCCACGATTTGTGAGGTTGGCGTAACAAGAGGAATGAACCCAAGATCTTCCCGTACCCGTGGAATTTCTTTTAACACTTCTTCGAATTTATCTTCAGCGCCCTGCTCTTTAAGCTGACTTTCCATGTTGGTTAGCATTCCGCCCGGTACTTGAGCCAAAAGAATACGTGCATCTACCCCTTTGAGACTGCCTTCGAACTTGCTGTATTTCTTTCTTACCTCTCTGAAGTAACTGGCAATGTCTTCAAGCTCAGGCAATGAAATGCCCGTATCGCGCTCAGTACCTTCTACGATAGAAACCATGGTCTCAGTTGCGCTATGACCATAAGTCATGCTCATTGAAGAAATAGCCGTGTCCAGCATATCAATACCGGCATCGATAGCTTTTTGATACGTCGCCGTACTCAACCCTGTTGTGGCATGGCACTGCATGGCAATAGGTACATCAACCGTTTCTTTTAATCCGGTAATCAATGCCTCGCACTCGTACGGTTTTAAAAGCCCAGCCATATCTTTTACGCAGATAGAATGAACCCCTAGGTCTTCAAGCTGTTTCGCCATTTCGAGCCAAAGCTTAAGATTGTGCACAGGACTTACCGTATAAGAAATTGTTCCTTGCGCGTGAGCGCCACTGTCTATGGTCGCTTTTATTGCGGTTTTCAAATTCCTAATGTCATTCATGGCATCAAAAATTCTAAATACATCTACGCCACTTTCGTGAGCACGCTCTACAAAGCGAGTGACAACATCGTCAGCATAATGGCGGTAACCCAATAGGTTTTGACCACGCAACAGCATTTGCTGTTTCGTGTTAGGCATGGCTGCTTTTAGCTTTCTGATGCGCTCCCAAGGGTCTTCCCCTAAATAACGAATACAGGCATCAAATGTAGCACCACCCCAAGATTCAACTGACCAAAAGCCAGCTTTATCTAGTTTTTCCGCTATGGGAAGCATATCTTCAATACGCATGCGCGTAGCAAGAAGGGATTGGTGGGCATCACGCAGAACCAGCTCGGTAAGGGCCAGAGGCTTAGACATGGTAACTCCTGATTAGGCTTTATTTTTTAGAATTTTGGCGATGGGTATGAATTGCGGCAGAAATAGCTGCGATAACGTTTCCGTCTATTCCTGGTTGTACCGCTTGATTGTTTCGACTCAAATTAGCTGAAGGCCCTTTTAAATGAGCTGTAGGCTCTGCTGTTTCACCGGGAAAGGCTTCACAAAATCGGGCAATGAGATGAATACCCACAATAAGAAGTCCTAAGAATGAGAAAACAAATACCATTCCTATAAGCATAAGAGAACCTGCTTCAAAGAGCAGGCTAGCGACGGATCCCGAATCCATATTCAATCCTGTTGTTATTTTGTACCTGAATAAGTATCACGTGGTTTTTCAAAACACAACAAAGCAGCATAAAAAACCACTTTAAAATGAGTAAACCCCGCCAAAATGAAACTTAATGCATTATTCTTTAATAAATTTGCAACAAAAGTATATTTTAGGAATTAGCATAAGCGTTGCCGATGCCAGCAATCTACGTTTACGTTCATTTATACTCACGCCTTAATGAAAGCCTATATTTTCCGTAAAGTCACTGTCTAGCTGTTTAGCGAAATCTTTCGCATGCATCGCCAACAATACCAATCCGCATAGATAATCGCCCACTCAGAAGGCGCTGGCAAGTTTCCTAGCAAAGCGTGGGAATGCAGGAATGGCTGTTCCCTTTCAAATTCCCAGAATGCAGCTAGGAAGCTTGCCAGACCTTCCCAAAGGGCGAGTTTAAAATGTCCGTACTCTTTGTTGTGTCACCTTGATGTAGAACCACTATACCTACGGTAACACGCCGCGATTACGAACATTTTAACTCTCGCTGAGTGGGTGATTATCTATGCGGACTGGTATAAATCTAGCTGCATATGTCGTTCATCCTCGGGTACGTAAGCAGGCACATTTACTGGGTTTCCCTCACAGTCCACCGCCATAAAAGTTATAAAACAGCGATTTGCGACAGACGTAGTGTTTTCCGTGGCGTCGCCCGATTTAACCACAACATAGATATGCATACTTGACGCACCAGTGTGTACCAACGATGCGGTTATCTCAACTAGCTGGCCTACTTTTATAGGTTTTATGAAACGTATGCCATTGGCAGACACCGTGACGCAGTAACATTTGGACCACTGCGCGGCACAGGCATAGGCTGCTTGGTCAATCCATTTCATTAAGCTGTTATAGAGAGCATGCCACCGTGAACGTTACCGCCAAAGTTTACGTCGGTAGGTTCTGCTAAAAATCGAAAAGTAGTAGATGGATGTGCCATAGCGTACCTCGCGCTTTACTGCTGTTAGACACATTAAGTTTAGCTTGAATTTTGAACAGCGCGCTTAGACGAAAGTGGAGAGAACAAAAATAAAAGGAGTAGAAATGAAAAAACCCACCTAAAAAGGTGGGTTTTTCAATATGGCGCGTGTGGAAGGATTCGAACCTCCGACCGCCTGGTTCGTAGCCAGGTACTCTATCCAGCTGAGCTACACACGC
>NZ_JBVTQX010000018.1:0-26575 GCF_055755235.1 Alteromonas sp. R7
CCTAACGCAGTGCATAATAGAAAAGGCCAGCTTCGAGAGCTGGCCTAATAACTGTCAACCTATATTAGGACGACACAGGCTGATGAAGCTTTGCTTAAGCTTACTTTAGCTTTTGCGCTAAAGTTATAAATTCAGGTATGGCAACGGGGCGCTGATATAAGTAACCCTGACCATAAGCACACCGATGATTTTGCAAAAACTGTTGCTGCTGTTGGGTTTCAATACCTTCTGCAATAATCTTAATGTTTAAGTTGCTCGCCAGTCCAAGAATAGCCTGAACGATAGCTTGGTCGTCGGTGTTTTTCTCAAGTTCACTGACAAAGGAACGGTCAATCTTAAGCTCATCGATAGGCAGTTTCTTCAGATACACCAGTGAACTAAAACCTGTACCGAAATCGTCAATCGACACGGTGATCCCCATTGCTCGAAGCTCGTTGAGTAATACTGAAACGGTATCCAAGCTTTCCACAAACACGCTTTCGGTTAACTCGATAGATAAGTTTGAGCCGGGGAGTTGGTGATCTTCCAATGCGTTTTTAATTTGGTTTAGTAGTGCTAAATCTGACACTTGGCGGCCAGAGATATTAATGGCCAACCTAATGTCTAAATTAGAAGCCTTTAACGCTTCTATAGCATCACAAGCTTCATTGATAAGCCACTCGCCGAAAGGGAAAATGAGTTCACTTTTTTCAGCAAGAGGAATGAACACTTCTGGGGAAATAAACTTACCTTCCGGCGTTATCCATCTTGCCAATGCCTCGCATTTAACAATTTTGCCAGTCTCTAAATCGACAATAGGCTGCAAAAAGAGTTTGAGTTCATTGTTTTCGATGGCAGAACGTAGCTGACTCTCAAGCTCGCTAATTGCATGATGTTGTTTGTGTAGTTCTTCACTGTAGGTAAGTACCACATTGCGACCTTGGTATTTAGCGGCCTGCAAGGCGATGTCAGCACACTGAAGAAGTGATTCGGTTGACGGGCAGTGTCGGGGAAAGTTCGCTTCGCCAATATTTATGCCTAAATTCGGCTCGCTGCCATTGAGAACGGTATAGGTTTGAGTGAGCTTTTTGACTAGCTGCTCAATATACTCGGCACTGGTAAGTTCGTTAAAGGTATCTTCACGTTTCACCAATGCAAACTCATTGCTGCCTATTCTCGCTATAAACCCGCTGTTGCCGACAAAGGTCTGCAGTCGCAGTGCGAACGATTTAAGGATCTCGTCACCCGACTGATAGCTAAGTGATTCATTTATCTTCTTAAAGTCGCATATATCTATGATGAACAACTTGAATGCGATTTCTTCCTGAACCAGTCTTCTTACTGTATCGGTAAACAAATTGCGATTGGCTACCTTTGTTAACGAGTCCATTCCACTGGCAGTTAATACGCTCTCTTCTTTATTGTGGATATGGGTAATATCGGTAAGTAGGTAAACCCAATGGGTTAACTCATCCCCTTGTAATACAGGGTGAATGGTAACCTGAAGCCACACACCATAATCGTCAACAGGTTGCCAATAAAGCTCCCCTTGCCAGGGGGCTTTTCGCTGCACCAGTGCGGGAAGAAACGTTGCCGGCGCATCAATATCAGTAAGAAGCTCGTTGACGCGAATAGAGCTTGGCGTTGTGCTATTACACAGCAGCAATCTATGAGACGCTTTGTTGTCCAATATCAATCCGCCTTTGTCGTCTAAAATGATAACGCCGGTTTCCAGGTTGTGAATAGCTTGCTGAATGGGCGGAACGAGCTTTTGAAGTCGGGTGTTCTTGCGTAAAACACCATTTAATTTGTGCCTAATATACTCATGCTGACCTACAATTTCGTGATGGCTTAGCAATAATTCCCGCGCGGCTTGCAGCGTTTTACGTTTTTCGTCAAATTGCTCTTCTACGTTTTTAACGACCAGATAGCGAGAACCCGATTCGCTATTAATTGCCAATGCTTCTAAGCGAAGTACTTGGCTCTCATTGTGCTCCGTCCAAAAGCCAGATGAAAGCGTAAATGACGTTTCGCCTTTCCATACTTCGTCGGCATCGAGAAAAAAGTCGTCTAAAAAAATGGAGGGGATATGCTTCTTTTGCAGTTTGTTGTTTTCGTCAATCGTAACAACATTTCCTAGCCATGGAAGTTCTGGCGTTAAGCATTCAATGTCGCTTTCGGAGTTACACCTAAATAGCGCGCAGTTAGTAATGCCCAATGCATTTAATAAATGAATATCCATGGCAATCTCCTACCAAAACGCAATTGTACTGAATAAACTCTCTACATTTTCGCCGGTCTTTGCGCTGGTCTTCGTTAGTGAAGCGAATTTTTGAGCGTAAGAATTGAGTTCTTCCTCACTCCAGTGCCAACTTGTGGGGAGATCGGTTTTATTTACAACAAAAAATGCGGGGATATCGGGGTAGTGTTCGCGTGAGAGTTCTAGAATTTCCATGCCTTCAAGCAAGGATTGAGACCGAGTTTGGTCAACTACAATAATGTAGGCGCTTGCGCCGCGAAGGTAGCGAGGGTTGAAGCCACAGTATCTGTCGATACCTTCTAAATCCCAAAGTAGAAGCTGAACGCCGCGTCCGTCTTTATTGACTTGTTTCTTGTCTATTTTTACGCCAATAGTGGTCTTGTATTTTTCGGAGAAAATACCTTCAACGAACTGTTTTATCAGGCTTGTTTTGCCAACACCAGTGGGCCCTAAAATACATACTTTTTTCTGTATCACTGCAAAGCTTCCTTACTGCTGCTCACTGGATATTAAAACGTTTAACATGACTGAACGCCCCATTGATGCTTTCTGCAATGGTAGCTCTCCTAAGCTTACAGGTATAAGAATATCACTTTCTACGCCAAGTGAAATTAATGAATTCACAACATTCTCTGCTCGTTTTTGACTCAATGCGCGATTTCGTGCGCTTGAGCCTGAATTATCACTGGCACCCATTACAACAATACTGACAACAGTTTTTGTCTTGTCAGCAAGGGTTAACAATTGTTTTATGTCGTTTGCCAGAGGTTCTAATTTTGCTAACTGTACTTCAGAAAGCGCTTCTTGGTTAGTAGCAAAAAGTACATTTTGTGAGGAAACCTTATTAACTAGTCGGTTCAATGCGGCCTTCTGGAGCTCAGCATTGTCAATTTGATAGGCTGCTTTGACGTTTAGCGCGGTGGTATCAACGTTAACTGTCGAAATACCAGGAATAGCGTTTATTTGCTGAGTAAAGTTAATTGCGGTTGGGGTGAATACGGTTCCTGAAATAATAAAGCTATGGTCATCACCTTTTTTAATTAATAGGCTTTCTGATTCGCTGAGTGGATAGTCGCTCACGAGCTTTTCAAGTTTGCGTTCAACCACACTTGGTTTTAAAGAAACAAAGGGTTCTTCAATAACAGTAACTCTTTCTGCATCGATGTTATTATCGCTAAACCATTGTTCGATGCTGGTAGCGACTGGGTCGCGAAGGACTTTAGCGTGCACATTCCCATTGGAAACATAAGTATCAGTTACTATGATGCCAGGTGGAGGGGGAAGCTCGTGCAAGTCGCTTTTTAAGATGCTTAGCGACAAACGCATAAAAGACAGCACTGCAAGTGCGAAAAAAATCACCAGAAGCACTAGTGCACCTATTAATCGGTTTGATTTTTTTCCTTCACCCTCTTTTCTTTCGCTTATTAAGCAGTCTGAAAGAATGGTTTCGCAACCGTCGAAGGGCGCATTGTCACCTTCATAAGTGAGCAACGGTTGTTGATAGAACTGATGAAAGTCTTCCAACGCCTGTTGAAGTTTTCCGCGTACCTCTGGAGGAATACTGCCCGTAACCGCAGCAACAAGCAGCGCTTGTGGCCCAATTTTTATTAGCAGCGTAAAGTCTTCCGTTTTTATCTCGCCGAGCTCGTTTTCTGACTCGTTACTGGTAACGCCAAATGCATCTGCCACAAAGTCATTAATGGCCACTAGCATTGACGAAATTAAGTCTGCGTCTTTTTCTTTATCAGGATCTGAAGAAATGCTGTGAAGTAACGTGCCGGTCTCTCGATGAATGACCAGCAGCTGTTGGACTTGGTATTGGTAAATTTGAGATGCGACAAATTCAGAATACCTGACTCCGGACTGCCAAGCTTTGAATCGCCAAGATACGCTTTTGGGACTTAAGCTGTTTTCGATAAGTGCGTTAGTGCGCTCGACAAACTCAACAAGAAATGAAGATACCGCCTTTCTTACAAGCGTGCCAACCAAGGGATAAAGTGTACCAACAATCTTGTCGCTATTAGCATCTATAGAGCGGTGAAGCGACTTCTCTACAAGAGGAACAAGTACTTTGTTAACTGAGCCGTCCTTCGTTTCGCGTTCAAAGAGCGCTTCAGAAACGACGTTTGTCACGATGCCTTTCGCATCGCGATTCAACTTTTCTTGAACGAACTTGTCGTCCCTTCCAATGAGTAGCTCTCTGACTTTGTCTAGAGAGTTGTCAGATAGCTCCGACGGCGGCACTTTTTCAGTCATTAATTAATGATCTGTAGCGAGGTTGGTGGCCATAGTCGAAAGTAAGTTTGCCAACGTTTTTCTATCGGTTTTACTTTCTGAAAGCTCACTGGTTACCTGCTGAAGCTTCTCTAGCAGCTCTTGGTGACGCTTACTAAATAAATTATCAAGCGACTCTAGTTCTTTAACCACATGAGCTTCCAATGCATCGTTGTCATTCTTTGCAGCAGTTTCCGCTATCTCCAATTCACTTTGCAATTTGTCAGTGGTGTTTTGAAGTTGCTCTTGCACGTTACTGTGGTTGTCGTTAGCACTGGCCAACTGATTCGATAATTCTGTGATCTGTTGGTCAATAAGCTTACGTATATCGTTAAACTGATTATCAAGATGCGTATTCAGTTTAGAGAAGCTGTCGTTAACCCGTGACTCCAACGCAGAAAGATCTGCACGGAATGCACGGTTTGTTTGACCAAACAAAATTTCTCTAAGTTGAGCAAGTTCGTCTGCTGGTTTGGGCGCGCCTTCAGTTTGAGTTACGTCTTGCGCTTGCTGATCCTTCGGCTTCTTGTCCGCCATAAAATGTCTCCGGAAGGCGCAGTTCTTTGCGTTGAACACGCTAATGAGCTGCAATCACATTTTTGTCTGTGCTAATAATTATGGTTATTACTTTATACAATAGCCGCTAATCGTGAACTTTGAAATACGCTAAAAGCATAATAGTGGCAAATACCTACAAAAATCCTTATACAAAAAACGCCATCTTTTCAGTAAGTTGAATAATCTATGAAGATTTACTTATGCGTTCTACGATTTGAGCTGTTTTTTAAGGCTGGAATAGGCCTATCAAATAATGGCAAGCGACATTGTTTTTTTATTGAACATAGGTACTATACGCCGCTCGCGCGTACGCGAGGTATATAAGTAATAACTGTGTCTGAGGTTCCTGTCGTGTCTATCACTCCACTAAATCGTAAATTCTCTGTCGCTCCAATGCTGGATTGGACAGACCGCCATTGTCGCTACTTTTTACGATTAATGTCTAAGCACACACTTCTCTATACAGAAATGGTAACCACAGGCGCGATCATTTACGGCAAGGGTGACTATCTGGGTTACAACCAAGAGGAACACCCTGTTGCTGTTCAACTGGGCGGAAGCGATCCGTCTGACATGGCCAAGTGTGCTGAGCTATCACAAGCGCGCGGTTATGATGAAGTTAACATAAACGTAGGTTGTCCAAGTGATCGAGTTAAGAACGGTAGCTTCGGTGCCTGCTTGATGGCTCAGCCAGAGGTGGTAGCAAGTTGTGTCAAAGCCATGCAGGCTGCGGTAGATATTCCCGTTACGGTAAAGTGCCGTATTGGCATTGATGATATGGACGAAGATGAAGACTTCGCTCGTTTCATCGATACCGTGGCAGATGCCGGATGCGATACCTTTATTGTTCACGCAAGGAAAGCGTGGCTACAGGGATTGAGCCCAAAAGAAAATCGCGAAATTCCGCCGTTAAACTATCCGCGGGTTCATAGACTTAAACAGGCTCGCCCTGAATTATCTATTAGCATAAATGGTGGGGTTAAAACGCTAGAAGAAACCCAGCAACAGCTAGAACTTGTTGATGGCGTTATGGTAGGGCGTGAGGTTTACGCCAATCCTTACATTATGGCTACCGTAGATAAAGAGATTTTCGGAGATACTGAAGCTCAGAGCATGTCACGCCGAGAAATTGTGCTGAAAATGCAGCAGTATATTGAACGCCAAGACGATCCCTATTTCAAACCCTGGCATGCAGCTCGGCATATTTTGGGTCTTTATCAAGGGCAAGCGGGTGGACGTATTTGGCGTAGATACTTAAGCCAAAATGGAACAGGAAAAAATCCAGATCCCAATCTGCTGCTAAATGCGCTAGACGCTGTAGAAAGTGCACAAAAGGATGTCGCTGCGTTTAATAGTCAAAAAGACTAACGATTTAGTAATTTTGACCAAAGTTTAATATTTGTTCAATTCTTTTAAGCTCGCTGTCTCGCGAGCTTTTTTATTTAAATTTATATATATCAATGCCTTAAGTGTTTTAAAAGGAGTTGGCACAGCTCTCGCAATCCTCTAAGTATCGCAACAACGGCGTGTTGTTGCACTGACTAACTTCAGAGGGAAATTATGAAAACTTCACTAATCGCAGCAACTTTACTGACAGCAAGCATGGCAAGCAGCGTAGCAAATGCAGAAGAGTCAGTGCTTCAAACGTTTTTAACTAATGTGGTTTCAAACGCAGTGGCTACCACATCACAGGAAATTAAGGCTGACGTGTACCAAGCAGTAGCAAACGCAACGTATCACTTTGAGCTAAGCCCACAAGAAGTGCGCGGAAGTGGTAAGGTCAGCGTGACTGATTTAGTTGTTGCTACCCCGTCTGAAGGTAGTTCTACAGAACAAGATGCCGACTAATTCGATATTGGTATCTAGCAAAAGCGCCGAAAGGCGCTTTTTTTGTGCGTGTAGCACAGTGGCTCAAACATTAAAAACGCAAAAAACAGGGGTGGTCAATTTAACAAACTTGTTGGTTAAATACGCTAAAAAATTGTATTTGGTCGCTTGGTGTACAGTTGGTAATTTCCGGAATTAAATTAAAGTCTTTTAAAAACAGTGCTTTAAATAAATGGCACGGTGATTGTAATAGTTAGAGTGTTGAGGAGAACTCAGTCAGCGGTAACCAGCGGTCAGCGTAACTAAGAATAAGTGCTGGAAACCACAACACTACTTTTAACGGAGAAATAATCATGGGTATGTTTTCGCGCATTAACGATATTGTTCAAGCAAACATCAACGCAATGCTAGATAAAGCGGAAGATCCTGAAAAAATCATTCGTTTGATTATTCAAGAAATGGAAGAAACCTTAGTTGAGGTTCGCACTGATGCAGCGCGCTTTATTGCTCAGCAGAAAACCCTTGCACGCCATATGGCATCAGCAAACAAAGAAGTGGAAGGGTGGCAGCAAAAAGCACAGATCGCAATGAATAATGACAAAGAGTCATTGGCTAAAGCCGCACTAATCGAAAAACAAAAGTATGTTGCAAAGCTAGCTTCTCTTGAAGAACAAGAAGCGCATATTGCACAGAGTATCGAAAAAATCCAAGGCGATACTGCGCGTCTGAACAGTAAGTTAGCCGAAGCAAAAGCCAAGCAAAAAACGCTGGTTCAACGCAAGCATTCAGCGCAAACACGCTTAAAAGTGAAGCAAGCTGATCACGAAGGAAAAATTGATGATGCCATGATGCGCTTTGAGAGTTACGAGCAGCGCATTGATCATCTAGAAGCGCAAGTTGATGCGTACGACCTAACAAAGTCGAATGAAGCAACGTCACTGCAGGCCGAGTTCGATGCAATGGAAGCAGATGAAGCTATCGAAAAGGAATTGGCTGAACTTAAGAAGAAGAAGGTCGCGTAGGCGACCTTGAGAGCCGCAGCCCGCATTGTAGATATCGAAGTAAGCATTTTTGGAGAAGATGATGAAAGTACCATCACAAAAACGAATTTATAGAGACCTTGATTCTGGAATCATTTCAGGTGTGTGTGCAGGAGTTGCACGTTATTTTGATATAGATGCAGTATGGGTTAGAGCGGCAGCTGTAGCAGGCTTGTTCATCGCTACGCCTATTACGCTAGTGGCTTATATTGCAGCCGTTATCTTATTACCGAGATTAGTGTAATGAAAAACTTTCTGATTGCATTGGTCATCGCCATTATTTTGGTGAATTGTTTAGGCAGCTTAGTAGATAGCTGGTTGGGTATGCACTTAATCATGTCAGATGAATTGCTAAGTCCTTGGGAAAACGTAGCAGTGTTATCGCTAGTCGGCGTAGTCCTCGCTATCGTTGGTTTCGTTGTTGCTGTAAGCGTTATGGGCACAATTCTTTTAGCGCTAGGCGCAGGATTTTTAGCATTATTAGTGGTGGGAGTAAGTGCATTTTGGCCAATTATACTTATCGCGATAGCGCTATATGCTTTGAAAAATCGAAACTCTGCCGCTTATAAGCAGCAAAATGACCGAAATATGCACCATAATGTATAATCATCATAATTTTATTTAAGTTGTGTTAACGTAGTAAAAGATGGTGATATAAAGACGACCGTCACAAAGGTTTCGCATTTTTCACATAGTATTAAGACTACAAATAGCTGACCTCCGTCGGCTATTTGTTATTTAAAAGGAAGGTTGGTGTTATATGAGACAATCTATTAACTCAAAACGGATAGCGATTGTCGCTGTAGTGATAGTTTTACTTTTCTGGCTAATAGGATGGTATTGGAGCTTATCCCCAGACACGTTTGATGTTAGACAACGTTTAAAGCAAAACTCGCCTGTTGAGAATCCAACTAATATTGCGGGTTACACATTAACAACAACCATGATTGATGTGTCGGAAACCTTACTTGATAAGCCTGGTGGATATCTTTCTAACGACATTACGCCTCCTGGCATCTTTTTAGATAACATGCCCGCATGGGAATTCGGTGCGCTGGAAATGGTGCGAGACCTTGCACTCTCTATGCGTAAAGACTTCAGCCGCTCTCAGTCCCAATCTATTGAAAATCCATACCTTACAAAAGCTCACCCTAAGTTTAATATGGATCACAAAAGCTGGGCGTTGCCTTCTTCTGAATCGAGTTACTCTGACGGTATAGAGCTTCTAAAAAAATACCGTGACGAGCTAGCGAATACCCGAAACACCGACAGTCAGTTTTATACTCGCGCAGACAACTTGCGCGAATGGTTGAAACAGGTAGAAAAACGGTTGGGCAGTTATTCACAAAGACTTAGTGCCAGCGTAGGATCAGCTAGATTGAACACTGATCTGGCGGGTGACTCGAATGCAAAGCAGTCTTCTCCTGTAGCCAGCCAGCGTGTAGTTAAAACGAGTTGGTGGAAACTAGACGATAATTTCTATGAGGCACGCGGTGCTACGTGGGCTTTACTTCACTTTCTAAAAGCCGTGGAAATTGAATTTTACGACGTATTGGAAGATAAGAATGCATTGGTTAGTCTTCAGCAAATTATTCGTGAACTGGAAGCGACACAGCAGTCGGTATTCAGTCCAATGATTTTAAATGGTAGTGGATTTGGCATGTTAGCGAACCATTCTTTGGTAATGGCAAACTATATTTCTCGTGCAAACGCTGCTTTAATTGAACTTTCAGAACTTCTTAATCAAGGATAATTAATGAAAAAGGGTCTTATAGCTGCCGCATTGGGATGCGCATTAGTTTCAGTTTCATCTCATGCAGACACTATCGCAGGCGTATATGTTGGAGCCCAGGTATGGCAAACCGACACGCAGGGCGGTTTTGCTGATAGCAACAACACCGCTGACTTTAACTTTGATGATGAGACCAATACGGCGCTATACATTGCCTTTGAGCATCCTGTACCGTTTTTACCTAATGTAAAAGTAAATCACACGACATTAGATAACTCGGGCACCACAACGCTTCAGTCTGAATTCACTTTCGACGGCGAACTGTTTACTGAAAGCACCACGGTTAATACAGATGTAGAGCTTGATGCTACAGATGTCATTTTGTACTACGAGTTATTTGATAACGATCTAGTGAGCTTTGACTTAGGTGTTAATGCGAAGTACATCGACGGCGCACTGTTCGTTGTGGATAGAGCGAGTGACACAAGCGGATCTGCAGAGTTCTCTGGTATTGTTCCAATGGCCTACTCAAAGGTTCAGCTAGGTTTACCGTTTACAGGTTTATCAGCATACTTTGAAGGAAGCTATTTGTCGTTCGACGACCATGAGCTTAGTGATTATCAAGCTGCAATTCAGTACTCGTTTATTGAAAGTTTAGCGGTTGATATGACGCTTCAGGTGGGTTACAGAAATGTAACGGTAGATATTGAAGACCTTGATGATGTGTACGCTGATATGGAATTCGATGGTGTATTCGCAGGGCTAGAACTTCACTTCTAAGCCTCAAATACGGATTTTAAAGGGCGAGGCTGCGATTGCAGCCTCGCCCTTTTTTGTTGCTTCTCGCCCAAATTCAATTGTGTTATTACCTATTCGCACAGTCATTAGCACTTTCAGTAATAAAAAAGTTTCATTTATTCTTTTCTCTTCTTGAAGAAAGCCGTTAGCCTTAGCGCCATTGATAAAAGGCTAAAAGACTATGTCACAAGATTCTAATTCGAACTCAGCGCCAGGCGCGGTATTAAACGAACAGCAGTGGAATGCAATAACGCAAGCCATTGCAGGCTTAAATCGTGATCAACTTACTTGGGTAAGTGGTTATGCTGCGGGCATGGCTGCTGCACAAGGTGGTTCGGTTGCACCAATGATGCAAGGCACTCCTGCAGTAGCGGGTGACGCGCCAACGCTTACTATTTTGTACGGTTCACAAACCGGTAATGCAAAAGGTGTTGCAGCGCAGTGTCAAGCGAAAGCAGAAGAAGCGGGCTTTAATAGCAAGCTGGTTAGCATGGCAGATTACAAGCCACGTAACTTGAAAGCAGAAACTCACGTTGCGGTATTTGTTAGTACCCATGGTGAAGGTGATGCACCAGACGATGCTATTGAGCTACATGAATTCTTGGCTGGCAAAAAAGCCCCGAAGCTTGCTGATACCAAATATGCAGTTTTGGGTTTAGGTGACAGTAGTTACGAGTTTTTCTGTCAAACGGGTAAAGACTTTGATGAACGCTTAGGTAAGCTTGGCGGTAAAGCTATTGTAGAGCGTCTGGACTGCGACGTTGATTATGAAGCGGAAGCCGAAGCATGGCTGAGCAAGCTCATCGACTCGCTAAAAGACGATTTTAGTGCAGCTCCGCAAACAGCGGTAGCAGCGCAAACTGGCGCGGCAGTGCAGGGTGTAGCAGCGCAAACTTACACCAAGAAAGCGCCGTTTAAAGCGACCTTAATTGACGCACAAAAAATCACAGGTCGTGATTCTGTTAAAGATATACGCCATATTGAAATAAGCCTTGAAGATAGCGGAATTACCTATAAGCCAGGTGATGCGCTTGGTGTATGGTTTAAAAATGCAGCATCTCTAGTGTCAGAGCTTATTAGTATCTTGTCATTAAACGGCAATACAGAAGTGTCTCTGGCTGACGCGACCATGTCACTCACCGAAGCATTAACGTCGAAGCTTGAATTAACCTTAAGTTACCCTAATTTCATTAAGTCATATCAAGAGGCGACAGGCTCTGAATCATTGGCTACATTGATGGAAGATAAAGCGCAGCTGCGTACCTACATGGCCGAACGTCAAATTATTGATATTGTGCGCGACCATCCGGGTAAGTTGTCTGAACAACAGCTTGTCGATGCTTTGCGACCGCTAACGCCTCGCTTGTACTCGATAGCATCAAGCCAAGCCGAAGTGGAAGAAGAAGTACATTTAACCGTAGCTCACGTCGACTATGAAGCGTTTGGACATCGTCATCAAGGCGGCGCATCTGGCTTTTTGTGTGAATATCTAGAAGAAAATGGCGACGTAGAAGTGTTCGTAGAAAGTAACGATAACTTCCGTTTGCCCGCTGATCCAAATACGCCAGTGATCATGGTCGGCCCGGGTACGGGTATTGCACCATTTAGATCGTTCATGCAAGAGCGTGACGTACAAGGCGCAGAAGGCAAAAACTGGTTGTTCTTTGGCAACCCACATTTCACGCAAGATTTTCTATATCAAGTGGAATGGCAAGGCTACGTTAAAGAAGGCCTGCTAGACAAAATTACGCTGGCATTTTCTCGTGACCAAGAAGAAAAAGTATATGTTCAGCACCGTTTACTAGAAAACGGTAAAGAGGTGTATGAATGGCTAGAGCAGGGCGCACACTTCTATGTGTGTGGCGATGCAATGCACATGGCGAAAGATGTAGAGAACGCCCTAATTAGTATTGTGCAAGAGCACGGCGGTAAATCTGAAGCCGATGCAAAAGCCTATGTTGTAGAGTTACGTAAAGCGAAACGTTATCAGAAGGATGTCTATTAATGAGTAACGAAAAATCACCATTTATCGTTGAGGGCAAACTGGCTGACAACGAGCGTTTAAAGCGTGAAAGTAATAATTTGCGTGGCACCATCACTACCGATCTTAAAGATGATCTCACTGGTGGTTTCACCGCTGATAACTTTCAGCTTATTCGCTTTCACGGTATGTACCAACAAGACGATCGTGATATTCGCGCTGAGCGTGCAAAGCAGAAACTTGAGCCGCTTCACAATGTGATGTTGCGTGCCCGTTTACCTGGTGGTGTTATTACGCCTGACCAATGGTTAGCGATTGATAAGTTTGCAGCCGATCACACCATGTACGGCAGCATTCGTTTAACAACCCGTCAAACTTTCCAGTTTCACGGTGTGTTAAAGCCTAAGATTAAGTCCATGCACCAAATGCTAAACAAGGTAGGCATCGACTCTATTGCTACGGCAGGCGACGTAAACCGAAACGTACTATGTACGTCAAATCCGGTTGAATCTGAGCTTCACCTTCAGGCATTTGAATGGGCGAAGAAGATAAGTGAACACTTACTACCTAAAACCCGCGCGTATGCTGAAATTTGGTTAGACGGTGAAAAAGTCGAAACGACTGAAAAGCCTGTAGAGCCTATTTTGGGTGATAACTATTTACCGCGTAAGTTTAAAACGACGGTGGTGATTCCTCCGCAAAACGATGTAGATGTTCACGCGAATGATCTTAACTTTGTTGCGATTGCTGAAAATGGACAGCTAGTTGGCTTTAACGTACTTGTCGGTGGTGGTCTTGCAATGACTCACGGCGACAAGAGCACGTACCCGCGTAAAGCCTCTGATTTCGGATTTATTCCGCTTGAAAACACGCTAGACGTTGCCGCAGCGGTTGTAACAACTCAGCGTGATTGGGGGAACCGTGTTAATCGTAAGAACGCGAAAACCAAATATACGTTAGAGCGTGTTGGGGTAGACAACTTTAAGGCTGAAGTTGAAAAACGCGCAGGCGTGACTTTCCAAGACAGCCGTTCGTATGAATTTACGGGCCGTGGCGATCGCTTTGGCTGGGTTGAAGGTATTGACGGTAAATATCACCTGACCGTATTTATTGAGAACGGCCGTATTTTAGATTACCCAGGTAAAACGCTAAAAACAGGCTGTGCCGAAATTGCGAAGATCCACAAAGGTGATTTCCGCTTAACGGCAAACCAGAATTTGATTATTGCCGGTGTAGCGCCGCAAGACAAAGACAAAATTGAAGCATTAGCCCGCGAACATGGCTTAATAGCGCCATCGATTTCTAACCAGCGACTTGACTCAATGGCCTGTGTTGCATTGCCAACCTGTCCGTTAGCCATGGCAGAAGCTGAGCGCTACTTGCCGGATGCCGTTACGGAGCTAGAAGGTTTGCTTGCCAAACACGGATTGGAAGAAGACAGCGTAATCTTCCGTGTAACAGGCTGCCCGAATGGCTGTGGTCGCGCGATGTTGTCTGAGGTTGGCTTAGTAGGTAAGGGCCCAGGCAAATACAATTTGCATTTGGGTGGAAACCGAGAAGGTACACGTATTCCACGTATGTATCGAGAAAACATAAGCGAACAGGAAATCATGGCAGAACTAGATTCACTGTTTGGCCAGTGGGCCAAAGATCGTGAAGCGGGTGAAGCCTTTGGTGATTATGTTGTTCGCGCTGGTGTTGTAAAACCAGTAGTAGACTCCGCACGGGATTTCTATGACGAATAATACAGCGATTAAGCAGCAACCACTAACGCTTGATATCAGTAAGGAAGCCCTTGCTGATATCAATGAAACGTTAGAGAAAATGACAGCGCAGGAGCGAGTAGCTTGGGCGCTGGACAACTTGCCTGATACTCATATTGTGTCTTCAAGCTTTGGAGCACAATCGGCGGTTATGCTGCATATGCTTACCCAAGCACAACCGGATATTCCTGTTGTGCTTACCGACACAGGCTATCTTTTTCCTGAGACATATAAGTTTATTGATGAACTTGTAGAAAAGCTCAATCTAAATTTGCATGTGTACAGCGCAGAGATGTCTTCTGCGTGGCAGGAAGCGCGCTTTGGCAGACTTTGGGAACAAGGCATCGAAGGTATTGAGAAATACAATAAGATGAACAAAGTTGAGCCAATGCAGCGCGCCTTACGTGACCTGAAAGCAGGTACGTGGTTTGCAGGTTTGCGTAGAAGCCAATCAGATACTAGGGGAAAGCTTCCAGTTCTACAAAAAGTAGGGCAGCAGTTTAAACTTTACCCGATCATTGATTGGAGCAACAAAGACTTACATTACTACCTGAAAGATAACGACTTGTCTTATCATCCGCTTTGGGAGCAAGGGTATGTATCCATCGGTGATTGGCATACCACGCAGTCGCTCCAAGAAGGAATGAGTGAGCAAGACACGCGCTTCTTTGGTTTGAAACGCGAGTGTGGATTGCACGAATTTGGTGACGGTATTTAACTTACGTTAAATACCTCGCCTAACACCGACTTAATGCTGGTTAAATACGCTTCATTAGGCGATTTAGTCACTAATTTATACAGCTCACTGCCAACCGAAGTGAACTTGTAATACACCAATGCAACCCCAGACGTTTTACTGGTTAATGAAATATTTTCATTTACGCATCGCCAGGTTACTTGCTGACCTTCATTGTATTCGGCGCTTTCAATTTCGCTGGTATAAATCAACTTCATCTCTTGCAAAGACAACAGATCAGGGTAACTCAACCCTACGTTGGCTAAGTTAATTTGCTCAGGAACAGGGCGTCTCAATAGTGAAAGCAAGCCTTTGCGTTTGTGATACCCCACAAGAATACGCGGGACCGCATCGTTATTTCTTCTACTCGCAACATTCACAGCCTTATTGAATACTTGTGCATCCCTATGCGTTAGCGTCTTTAATAGCTGCAATGTACGAAGGGAAAAACTGCCCGGGCGAGCCACCTCAACGGCAAAAATCTTTCCCCATAATTCCTGCATGGGTGGGCTGTAAATTTCCTCAGCCATGGTACTAAATGCGAAAAACCAGTCGGGATCAAGATTATCGCTAGTTTGTTCGTTGATCGTCACATTTAATGCTATATTTAATACAGCTTGAAGATTGCTCGCTTTTTGGGTTTCTAATATTTGTTTTCTTCTTTCTAATGCATGCTTTTGCTTTTTAGGATCAGGGGACATCATAGAGGGGCTTATACCCACTCTGGCAAACCAGGAAAGCATGCGTTGGCGACTAGCATCGGTTTTCACTGCGTTGCTGGCCGCTTTTTCAGCCGCAGGCGATTCGGCTGTCACCTTTACAGTCTTCTCTTCCGTTTCCTGTGGTTTTTTTACCTCAGGGGAAAAGTGCTGGGATGTAATCTTCATAAATGCTTAAATGATCGAATGTAAAATGGCATGTAACATGAGAGCACTATTGCATTGCGTAACCCATTTATCAATGTAATCGTTGCCTTAATACAATGAGTAGCGCATTCTTGTTTTGTTTGTATCGAGGAAATGAGCGGTAATGTCGGCAATGGATTACGATAACGACGAATTAATTTTTTTAGATGATGATGGTTCAGTTGAAGAGCAAACCTTATTGGGCAAAGACTGGAACATTCTTATTGTCGATGACGATGAAGAGATTCACACCGTAACGCGTCTCGCGCTATCTGATCTCATCGTAAACGATCGCAAATTAAACTTCATCCACGCTTATTCAGCAAAACAAGCCAAAGAAATGCTGCACGAATATGGCAACAGCATTGCCATAATTTTACTTGATGTCGTTATGGAGACTGATGACGCGGGTTTTGATGTTGTTAAATACATCCGCGAAGACATGAAGTTAGTTGAACCTCGAATTATCTTACGTACGGGCCAGCCCGGCTACGCGCCTGAAGAGCAAGTCATTAAAGTTTACGATATCAATGACTACAAAACCAAAACAGAACTTACTCGCGCCAAATTACTAACTACTATCATTTCCTCACTACGCTCTTATCAGCAAATTGTAACGATTAGTCAAAGCCGTGCTGGTTTAGAGAAAATAATCACCTCTTCAGCGAACTTGTTTGAAGAACATTCGGTGAAAGAGTTTTGCGAAGGTGTAGTTACTCAGATTAGTTCGCTTATTGGTTTAGATTCCGAAGGTTTATTGTGCGCAAGAGCGGGTTCTTTGCTAGACCGAGAGGACGAAGAGGTTTACGTGCTTGGCGCTGCGGGTGAGTATGCGAAATTTATAAACCAGCCTGTGTTCACGCTTAAAAACCTTGAAATTGAAGAAAACATTAGTCGGTGCCTACGTCTTAAAAAGCACATTTTTGAGCCCAGTTGCTCTGTGCTGTATATCAGCCGCGCTGGTTTTGAAGCTGCCGTATTTGTTCGACAAACCCACGAGATTAGTGAGCTAGACAAGCACTTACTTGAGGTTTTTCTATCCAGTATTTCAGTGGGATACGAAAACGTTAATCTTTTCCATGAATTAAGAAATGCGGCGTTCAGAGACTGGTTAACCCGTCTGCCAAACCGCAATGAATTTATCAATATGCTCGATAAACCTCATTTGTTTGCCGGAGAAAACTATAGCGTAGCTCTTATCGACGTAAATCACTTTTCCGATATAAATGATGGTTTAGGGCAAGAAGTCGGCAACGAATTGTTGCGAGCTATTAGCGATCGCTTTCAATCTTCTTTCGATAGCATAGTGAAAAAAGGCCGCATAGGTGCTGATGTATTTGGTCTTATTGGTCCTGACGATCTGGTATGCCCCAAGTCCATTAACAACATTTTCCAGTCTTCATTTCAGGTAGGTGATCACACCCTTCCGGTGAATATAACACTTGGATTGTGCAAGTTAGACAATAAACGCCACATCGGCATTGAGATTTTAAAGCGCACGAATATTGCGTTAAACCGTGCTAAGAAAAATCTAACAGATAACTTCGAATATTACGCCAAAGATATTGAAGATCAGACGACTTGGCGCCTAGATATGATTCGCCAACTCCGAAGTGACTTTGCAGCAAGAAAGCTGGAGCTGTGGTTTCAGCCGCAAGTGGACTTACTGAATGAAAAAGTTGTTGGCATGGAAGGCTTACTACGCTGGCCCAATGGTGAAGGGGGATACATTTCTCCCGCCGTGTTTGTACCACTTGCTGAGTATTCAGGTCTTATCGTTGATATCGGTGAATGGGTGCTAGAAGAGTCATGCCGTCGTCTTCAGGAATTGAAAGAAAAAGGCTACGGCCATCTAAGAGTTGCCGTTAACATCTCTATTCCGCAGTTCCGCGACAGGTTATTTGTAGAAAAAGTTAAGCAGGCACTATCTAACGCCAACTGCGACCCAAGCCTGTTAGAGCTAGAAATAACAGAAAGAGTGGTGATGGATGAGCCGCAAATTGTAATAGATGCATTGCGTTCGTTAAAAGAATTTGGGGTGAAAATAGCCATTGATGACTTTGGAACAGGCTTTTCCTCCATGAGTTATCTACAGCAGCTTCCGTTAGATCGATTGAAGGTCGATCGTTCTTTTGTCAAAGACATTAAACCGGGTGCAAGCGCAGTGCTTGCTGAGACCATTGTGACTTTGGGGAACAAGCTAGGCTTATTGACTATTGCCGAAGGCGTAGAAAAAAGAGAGCAGGCGAGTTACATGATAAAGCTTGGATGTGACGAAGCACAGGGCTACTTGTACGCGAAGCCTATGCCGTTCGATGCGCTTTTAGCGTTTCTTGAAGAGCACGACTAAACTTTTAATAAAGATTCGACAGTGTCTCGCAACTTGGGAAGGATATCTAATTCAAACCAAGGGTTTTTAGCGAGCCACCTGTTGTTTCTTCCTGACGGGTGGGGCAGTACGAAATGTGTTTCAGTCGGACTGCGTACTGCTTCAGTTAACGTTTTGTGTTGCGGTAAATAATACTGTTGCGAGTAACGTCCCACGTAAAGCGTTACTTCAGGTTTTAAATAAAGAAGAAAGTCATTATGCCAAGCGGGAGCACATTCTTTTCTTGGCGGGGCATCGGCTCCATTTTTATAACCTGGAAAGCAGAAGCCCATTGGCAGCACCGAAATTAAGCTAGGGTTATAAAAGGTCTCTCTCGAGACAGACAACCAATCGCGTAACCGATCTCCGCTGGGATCATCAAACGCAATGTTGCGTTCATGAGCTTTCAACCCCGGTGCTTGCCCAATAATAAGCACTTTAGTTGATGGTGCAGTGCTAAATATGGGGTTGGGTTGATGCGGTAGGTGAGGGGCACACAGTCTACAATTTCTCGCTTTAACCACCAGTGCATCGTGGCCTTTCACATTTTTCTCCAAATATTTCTCTTTGTCATACTTTTGTCACAAAACTATGATCTCAGTTTGACTATCTTATGTATATACAGTATGTTTAATAGTGACAGTAGTAGACTGTAACACAGGAGAAGAAACATGCGTAAAGTAGTACTAACCCTAGCTCTATCAGCGGCCTTTGGTATTGCGCATGCGGAATCTGGTGATAACCAGCTTTTCGATTGCATGGATGCGAAAACATTCGAAATGAATAACCAATGTATGTCTGACAAAATCGGCAATAACATTCGTTTCCGTGATGCACAAGCAAAGTTGATCGACATTGCAAGCGATAGTCAGGGTGACTACGCCATTGCAACAATGACGTTCGATCAAGAAAATATGCACATCGACATCGTAGCACATAAAGATTCGCTTAACGCGCTTGCTGCGAACCGTAACTAATTTCTTAGTTAACGCATATTAAGCCGGCGACAATCTCGCCGGCTTTTTTGTGTCCGTTAGAAAATTCTATTAAGTCCATTAATAGCAGCAACTCGATAAGCTTCTGCCATGGTTGGATAGTTAAACGTAGTGTTAACGAAGTAATCTATGGTATTGCCTTCGCCCTTTTGCTGCATGATCGCTTGGCCGATGTGAACAATCTCGGAGGCACGTTCACCGAAACAATGAATGCCCAAGATTTCTTTAGTTTCGCGATGAAACAAGATTTTCAGACTTCCTGTCTGCGTTGACGCGATTTGGGCTCTGGCCAAATGTTTGAACTGAGCTCTTCCCACTTCATAAGGCACTTTCGCTGCAGTAAGCTCTTGCTCTGTTTTACCAACAGAACTTATTTCTGGGATTGTGTATATGCCTGACGGAATATCTTCTACCAATGCCGAATGTGTTTTTATGCCAAGCATAGCTTCAGCGGCAAAGCGACCTTGGTTATAAGCCGCAGATGCTAAACTTGGATAGCCAATGACATCGCCGACTGCAAATACATTGTCTACGTCAGTTTGATAATTTTCGTTAACCTTGAGTTGGCCTCTGCCATCGGCTTTTAAACCAATATTCTCGAGTTTAAGTGTATCTGTATTACCCGTTCTTCCGTTAGCAAACAAGAGACAATCTGCGCGCATACGCTTGCCCGACTCTAAGTTTAAAATAACCGAGTCATCGGTAGCTTCAACCGAAGAATAGGCCTCATTGTGCCGGATGAGTACGCCATTGTTCCACAGGTGATAACTGAGTGCGTCTGATATCTCGTCATCAAGAAATGACAGTAAGCGATCGCGCATGTTAACGAGGTCAACTTTTACGCCTAGTCCTCTGAAAATACTGGCATATTCAGAGCCAATGACCCCAGCGCCATAGATAATTATTGATTTGGGATCGTGATCTAAAGATAGGATAGTGTCTGAGTTATAAATACGCGGGTGATTAAAGTCGATGTCTTTAGGACAATAAGGACGCGACCCTGTGGCAATAGCAATTTGGCCAGCAGTGACTGTATCTTTAGAGCCATCTTTACGGGTTATCTCTAACGTATGCGCATCTACGAAACTGGCTTCGCCGTGAAATAGCGTCACACGATTTCTGTCGTAGAAAGAAGAGCGAAGTCGAGTTTGGCTTTTTACCACACCGCTAGCATGGCGCATGATGTCAGAAAACGTAAGACTCTTACTTAAGTGGTTGTCGGCAAACAAGGGAGAAGAGTTATATTCAATAAGACGACTTACTGAGTGACGAAGCGCTTTCGATGGAATGGTTCCCCAATGGGTACAACCCCCTCCCACTGCCTCGTAGCGCTCAACAACCGCCACTTTTTTTCCGGCTTTGGCAAGCTGCATTGCAACGCCTTCTCCACCAGGACCTGTGCCAATAACGATAGCGTCGTAATGATACGACGGGGCTTTGGTTTTTTGCTTCGTTGCCATCTTACTTTCCCATGTTGTTACTTTTGTAATGCGATATCACCACTAGGTTAGCCGTAATACAAAATGAATGATTCTGGTTTTAGTATAACGACCTTATCCAACTATAGAATAAAAAAAAACCACATAAGCAGACACTTATGTGGTTTTTAGCGTTCAAACGTATAAAAGAGGGCGTTAATTTACGCCATTTGCAATGACAAACTATGTAACTGTGTCCATTTCTCTTTCTGTACAGCAAATGCGTGTTTCAGCTCTTTGTACTTGTATGCAAGCTCAAGCCCTTCGATACTGCGCTTTAGGGTGCGTTGTTTAACGCGCATAACACGTTTTTTCGTGGCGTAGTATTCACTCATGCGCTGCATTAACAAGTCGTATTCTTCTTGAATGGTGTGCATCATCTCTTCAGCATTAGGCAGTAGCGATACTTTTTCACTTGCTCTTTGCAGCTGCATTGCTGCTAACGCTTTCTCGATGCGCTCTTCTGGCACTTTGCGAAGGTTGGATGTCAGTCCTACCAGTGATAACCCCTTAATAAGCCATTTTGTAGGATCAAACTGATACCAGCGAATGCCATTACGATAGTCGTACTCAAAGATGTGATGGTAATTGTGATAACCTTCACCAAAGGTAAAAAATGCAAGAATACCGTTATCTCGTGCTGTGTTCTTATCGGTGTAAGGCTGGCTACCCCAAAAATGAGCAAGAGAATTGATAAAGAAGGTTACGTGATGCACTAGCACCAGGCGAAGTACACCGGCTACCAAGATCATGCCTAATACGTCACCATTTAAATAGCCTAGAAGACCTGTGATACCAAAGTTGGCCGCCAGCACGATGGGCAAATAGTAGTTATGCTGCCACATCACCACTTTATCTTTTTGAAGATCTTTACAGTTACTGTAGTCATCGTAACGTTTGGCCTGATACTCACGCAACATCCAGCCGATATGCGCAAACCAAAGCCCTTTCTTCGCAGAGTAGGGGTCTTTGTCGTTATCATCAACATGACGATGATGAACGCGATGATCTGACGACCAGTGCAAAATACTATTTTGCAGCGCCATAGCGCCACCAATCGCAAGGATCACACGAACTACCACATTGGCGTCGTAAGTTTTATGCGACCATAAGCGGTGATAGCCGGCAGTTATAGACATACCGGTAAAGTAAAATAGGAATATAGCCGCACCGATTTCTGCCCAATCGATGCCTTGATACGCCACCCATAGCGGCACACCAATAAACGCAATTGCGCCAGATATAATAAATACCAGCACATTAGTAAGGATAAGAGGAGGTTTTTTCATTTTATACAACTTGGCTTACAACTGTTCGCTAATTTATCGTTTTACGAGGCTTCAGGCAAGCAAAACCCAGATTAGTTCTGCTTACATGTGTAAAGTTTAATTATAGTAAAGCTACGCTGAAGCGCTCGTTAATTGTGGCTTTTTATGCTTAATGCTTGTTTATAAAAGAGATGATTCTGTTTCTCTTTCCCCACTGGTGTGTGTTGCGATAAACTACACATGCTAGTCTTTGATGTACGAAGTTTGATTGCGTTAATGGCTATACAGATGACGTAAGGGCTTCAACCCCAAGCGCTAAAAATCATCAAGCCGTTCAGAGCTAATCAACCTATGGTGCGAATGTGAGTCGACAAGAACAGAAATTAAAAACCCGCCAAAATATCATTCATGCTGCGTTTTCTTTGCTCGATGAAAATCGCAGCTTATCGGCAATCAGCTTGCGTGAAGTTGCCCGAGAGGCAGGTATAGCACCTACGTCTTTTTATCGGCACTTCAAAGATATGGACGAATTGGGTTTAACGCTGGTGGATGAAGCCGGTTTAGCATTGCGGCAGCTTATGCGTCAGGCAAGGCGGCGTATAGCCTCTGGAGGCGGCGTAATACATACTTCTGTTGAAACCTTCATGGAATTTATTGCGGCAAATACAAACGTATTTCGTTTATTACTACGCGAGCATACTGGTACGTCGTCGGCTTATCGGTTGGCAGTATTTAGAGAGATTCAACACTTCATCGACGAGTTGACCGACTACATTATTGAACAGCAGGGCGTAGAATACGCATGCGCGCAGCTTCAAGCTGATGCTATGGTAAGGCTCGTATTCAGTGCTGGGGCAGAGGCATTAGAAGCAGACGATAAACTTCGCCGAGAAATCGGTGAGAGAGTGAAAGCGCAGCTTCGCTTCGTTCAAGTAGGTGCAACGCAAAAAAGCGTATAATTGAATTAGTGGTTTAAGTCCACATCGTTTGCTCTAATCAAAGCCACCTTATTTTAATACGTCTTCATAGGCCTTTGTGACTCCAAAGGCCTTGTCAATTTGTACCAAAACTAGCTTTTGCGTGTAAGTAAAACGCCAGCCTCAATGTGATGAGTAAACGGGAATTGATCGAATAGTGCTGATTGAGCAACGTCGTGAGTTTCACTTAAAAGCTCAAGATTTTGCGCCAACGTTTCAGGGTTACACGAGATATACACGATATTATCGTAATCCTGAATCATTCTAAGCGAGTCTTCATCCAACCCAGCTCTTGGTGGATCGACCAATACAGTTGTGAAATTATATGTACTTAGATCAATGCCTTCTAAGCGACTAAACGTACGTTCACCTTTCATAGCCTGAGTGAATTCTTCAGCGGCGAGTCTTACGATCTTCACATTATTAAGCTGATTTTGTTCAATATTAAACTGCGCAGCTTGTACAGAGGGCTTGGCTATTTCGGTCCCCACAACATTATCGAAGTGAAGCGCTAGCGGCAGTGAGAAGTTACCTGCACCGCAATACATCTCCAGTAAATCGCCAGAGAGCGGCTTTACGCAATCTAGTGCCCATTCAATCATGCTGCAGTTCACTTCGGCATTGGGCTGAGTGAAGCTATTTTCGATATGCTTAAATATGAATTCTTTGCCATTAACGGGTAAGCGCTCAATAACAAAATCGTTGTCGATAATAAGCTTTTGTTTTCTCGCACGGCCGATGATGTTTACTTTCGGAAAGTGAGCCTCGAGTTTCGCCTTTAATTCTTTTGCAGCCTCTTGCCACTTCTCATCTAGTTGACGATGGTATAAAAGGCTGATGACAAGCTCGCCAGATAGTGCAGAAAGATAATCGATTTGAAAAAGCTTCTTTCTTAGCGCTTCATTTGGTCTTACTTCTTTTAACAACAGCGCCATAGCATCGTTTATTGCTTTACAAGCAGGAGGAAAGCTATCTACGCGATACTTTTCTTTTGTTTCCTGGTTGAACATGATGTGAAACAAATCATCGCCCTCATGCCATACTCTAAATTCGGCGCGCATACGGTAGTGCGTTGGTTGCGATGGAAATACGGTTAAGTCAGGCGCATTGAACGGAGAAAGTAACGCAGTAAGACGTTCTACTTTTTCGTCCAACTGAGCTTGATAGCGTTGTTGTTCGGTCGCGGTCATAAAATTCTCCATTCAATGTTGAGGTCGCGAATTGTAGTCCCTTATAAAATAACTGCAACAAGCGCTATCTACTTCTGCATTATTATTAGGAACGACCCTGTAAAAAAAGCTGTATTAAAATTAAACAATACTGGTTCTTTGCCGATAATAAGATTGAGGATAGTGAGGATCAAATTATGAACGTGGGTCAAATTAAGGCTTTTATGGGCGACCAGAAGGTCGATCAAAAAGCAGATCAAAAGGCATCAGTTCACCCGAACGAAATGTTGAAAAAGCAGTTACAGCAAGACGGATTGCAGCAAGCGGCTGAGTTTTCTAAACAACAAGCGGCATCAGTATCTGTTTCCAGTAGCCAAACTAGCATCGGCTTACGTGTGGTAAGTAGTAGTCTTAACCAAGCGTTAGTTATAGATGGCCAAAAGCCACAAGAAGCCAAAGAGAAAAGCATTGAAGATAAGTCGAACAGTTTGTTCGACTTTGAAAAAGTTGCCAGAAACGTACTTAAGTTCGTAGGTGGCGTCATTAGAGGTGCGGCAAACGGTGGTGCCAGCGAAGAAAAGCTTAATGGCTTATTTAGCCAAGCGAGAGAAGGCGTAAGCCGTGGATTCGCTATGGCTGAAAAAGACCTCGCTGGTTTTATGAATGAAGAGATTGAGCAAGGGATGACAAAAAGCCGCGATCTCATCGATACAGGAATAAACGATCTGGAAACTGACATATTTGGTCGCCAGCAGCCGAACGCTGTAACGCTTTCGTCCTTAAACGCGGTAGCTGCATCGGATGAGAAAAGCGGAAGCTTGCTGATTCGAACTAAAGATGGCGACGAAGTGAGTTTTAGTTTTGAGAGTCTTCGCTCGTTCCAAGCGTCTCAACAACTTAATTTCCAAGCACAGGCATCTCAGGAGCAATCAGGCGGTAGTGACGAGCAAGGCGATAACAATTTTTTAGCGTCATACCAACAACAAACTTCGTACCAATACTATGAGCGAAGCGGTATTAGCTTTTCATTGAAAGGCGAGCTTGATGAAGATGAGTTAGAGTCGATAGCTGATTTGGTTGGTCAAGTTCAGGATCTCGCCGACACCTTTTACAGTGGTGACATCGACAAAGCATTTGAAGAAGCGTTAAGTTTAGGCTTTGACGATAAAGAGTTAGTTGGCTACGCGTTACAGTTAAATAGAACAACACAGACAGAAGTGCTAAAGACGTATGAGAACATCCAACATTACAATGAAGACAAAAGCGATAATTCGAAGTTTGGAAATGTGGTTAGCCCTATAGCGCAATATCTAGAAAAGATGATGGATACTTTTGCTAATGCCGAAAGTACGTTAGGAAGTAACGAAGACTATAATACCTTAATAGGTGGGTTGATTAATGAGATGAAAGACGTGCAAGTGCCAGATCTTGTATCTGCTATAAATAGGTTTCACGCTTTTAATCAAACGTTACTTAATGGACTTCCTCAATCTGCTGAGACAAGTGAATAACTAACTATTTGCTAATATAAAAGCCCGGTAGCGAAAGCTAACCGGGCTTTTTTATAGCCTATAAACCGTACTCACAAAATTATGCGTGTTCGACTTTGTCCTTTGCAGGGCGAACTTTTAGGGTTCGCTCCTGGAAGATTGAGTCGTTAGTTTTATCGATAACGCTGTTTAAGTCGTCAGTTACAACTTCGATAAAGCCGTATCCTTTTCTTTTTCCAGTTTTACGATCCTTCATTAAGCGAACCGACTGTACTTCAATAAAGCTACTGAAGTATTCCTTTACTGCGTTCTCGTTTGCTCTATAAGGCAAATTACCCACATATAAAGTTTCTACTGATCCGTCATTAGAATGTGCTCTGGCATCTGAGGAAGATGGACTTTGAATAAGAGACGCTAGCCAAGGAGTAACGATACCGCTGATCAGCAGAGCTGCTGAGACGGTCAGTGGAACATGGACGTTTAAACTAGCAGAAGAAAATAACAAGTAACCTGCAATTGCAAAAATAGCGCTAATAACAGCGCATTGAATAAAGCCTACTTTCATATACCTACCTTTCTATTGTTTATTATGGTGTTGGAGGCTGTATATAGTTTACTCATTTGTAACAAATTGAACAATAAAATGTGAAAAAACTAGTCTAAAGATGGATTGAGTCGCTAGAAATGATGCAGAAATGAGCGGTTAACACCAAAAGTGGCTTAAAAAGCAAAAAAATCCAATTTAAGTGTTGATCTTTCACAAGAGGTATCTATAATGCGCTCCACGTTCTGAGGGGGCTTCGAGAAAAACAAAGCCAACTTAGCAACAAGTGCGAAACCAAGTTTTCAAACAAATAAAAAGTTTAAAAACATGGTTGACATCGAAAATAAACGATGTAAAATGCGCACCTCACTCGAACAGGGTGAGTCACTAAGAAGCAACGGCTTCAAGTGAATGTTCTTTAAAAATTTAGACA
>NZ_JBVTQX010000019.1:0-13120 GCF_055755235.1 Alteromonas sp. R7
GTAATGCGTAATGCGTAATGCGTAATGCGTAATGCGTAATGCGTAATGCGTAATGCGTAATGCGTAATGCGTAATGCTTAAAGTGACCAACATCGCATTGGCAAGTTGAAGAAACGGCATCATTGAGATGCCGTTTTTTTTACCTAAATTTTACGCGTATATTTGATGTTAGGTTGATATGCTCGTTGTGTTGAAGTAAACACGATTGACCTATGACCCAATTTAAACACGGTTTCTATACACTCTTTATTATGGCTGTGGCTATTTTAGGGTGTTTAGCACTTAGCAACTGGTTACTGCCCCTTGGCGGTATTCTGCTCATTCTACAGCTTGCGTGTGCTATTGTGGCGTTAACGACCTCAAGGTTTTACGGCTTGCTTGCAGGGGTAGCCGGAGCACTGAGCTTTAATTATTTTTTCACCGAGCCTTTGCACTCATTTCAAATTGCAGAAGTTGAAGACAGCATAAATTTTGTCGTTTTCATCATTGTAGCCATCCTCATTAGCGAGCTTGCTGTCTACGTCAATTCTCAACAACATGCACTACAGGTTGTTAAAACGCAATCTAGTGTCCTGCGATCTGTGTCACACGATTTGCGTACGCCGCTCTCTACCATTATCGGTTCTGTTGAAACCTATATGACATATCAAGACAAGCTTGATGATATTGAGAGACAGGCACTGTTAAAAGGGGTTCACGATGAAGGTAAACGCCTTTATGTTTACGTTGAGAACCTGCTTCAAGCCACACGAATTGAGCATAACGCGTTAGCGCTAAATTTAACCCATGTAAACCTGACTGCCTTTTTAGCTAACCTTGAAAGTCGTATCAACAGTGGTCGACTAAAAGTGATCAACAACAGTGACAGTCACGGTATAACTGTGTCTGAATCACTGTTTGAACAAGCTTTATTTAACGTAATTGATAATGCCCTTAAATTCAGCGATGACAGTGTATTGCTGATGGTTAGCCACTCTGATGGAGAGTTTAAGTTTCAAATAGCCGATAAAGGCGAAGGGATCAGTGATGAACAACTTCAAGCGCCAGTACAGCTTTTTCAAACCAGTCGTCGCAGTGATAGCGGAAAAGGCGGCATTGGCTTAGGGCTAAGCGTAGCAGCAGGCATAGTTCACGCCCATGGTGGTGCTATCAAGCTGTCGAATACCACACCAGGCCTTCTCGTCAATATTACAATTCCAAAAAGGGATTAGCGCAATGAGCCACACCATTCTACTTGTTGAAGATGATGCGAATATTCGTCAGATGCTGAGCATTGCGTTAGGTGCAGAAGGCTACCTTTGTGTTGAAGCTGCTTCGGTTCGAGAAGCTTTGTCATTGTTTAATCAGCACCGTCCTGACCTTGTCATACTCGATTTAGGGTTACCTGATGGTGAGGGCAGTGAAGTACTTAAACGTATTAGAGAATCCAGTCGCCTGCCAGTGCTCGTGTTGTCTGCAAGAGATCAGGAGTTAGACAAAGTCGACCTGTTGTCCCGGGGGGCCAATGACTATGTTAGCAAGCCTTTTGGGATCAGGGAGCTTGTCACCCGGGTGAAAGTACTGCTTAGAGACTTCAATCCTGTGGTTGAGCCCACAACGCCCACACGACAGATTGGCAAGATAGCATTGGATATTACCGAGCGACGGCTGCTCGTTGAAGGCGAAGTTATCGCGCTCGCCCCAAAAGAAGTTCAGCTTCTTGACGAGCTTACAAAACAGCCTGGGGCATTTATTAGTCAGCAAGAATTGTTAAGAAGAATATGGGGTCTGCATCATAGTGAAGATACCCACTACATCCGCGTTCTTGTAAGACAGCTAAGAAAGAAGATAGATCCGTTCGAGAAAGATTTAATAGAGACAATGCCTAAACAAGGCTACCGAATAGCGGTTGATAAACCGGAGGCTAATTAATGTCGCACTTTAGTGTAATTGGGCTTGGCAAGTTTGGCTTAACGGCCAGTTTAGAGTTAATTCATATGGGACACACCGTTACAGGAATTGACCAAAGTGAAAAGCTGGTTGAACAGTATGCAGGTGAGTTTACACAGTGCGTTGTGTGTGATGCCAGTGATGAGCGTGCACTCAAGGAATTAAACTTGTGTCAGAGCGAAGCCGTGCTTGTTGCTATTGGCGAGGATATGCAAGCTAGCTTACTGTGTACGTTAGCACTAAAAAACTTGGGCGTAGCCAATATTTGGGTGAAAGCTAATAGCTCTGCTCACCACGCTATTTTATCCAAGCTGGGTGTATCGAAAATTATTCACCCTGAAGAAGAGATGGGAGCAAGGGTGGCACAAGCGCTTAACTATCCAATGGTGAATGACTACTTGGGTATAGGGCACGGCGTTTATATCGTTGATGTCATTTTGTCTGATCACTTTTCTTCACAGCGCTTAAAAGACGTGCTGTCCGTCGGTAAGGGGCAAGTCTCTTGTTTGTTAGTTAAGCGAGGTCACCAGCTACATCATAATCCATCATTAGACTTTGAAGTTACTTCGAAAGATACCGTTATTCTCTGCGGCCATAGAGAGAACCTTGTTAAAATAGCGCCTAGGCTAGCACAATGAACAGATGGGATCCTGGCTACAGACCGATAGAGCGCTCGCCTAAAGGTATCAACAAAATTCAGGTAGGGCCGCCCCTTATTCTCTCTCTAAGCTTTGTGGCGGTGATTTTCTTAGGCACCGTTATCCTAAAATTACCAATGATGACTCATGAGCCCATCTCGTGGATCCAAAGCCTATTTACTTCCACATCGGCGGTTACAGTAACGGGTCTTGTGGTAGTCGATACCGGTTCTGTTTTTACAACAGCTGGGCAAGCGGTGATTGCGGTTTTAATCCAGCTGGGGGGCCTAGGGTTGATGACGTTTGCCATCGTCACGCTCATTGCCTTAGGAAGTAAAATCAGTTTCTTGCAGCAATCGGCAGTGAAGGAGGCGTTTAATCAAACAGATTTATCAACGCTTGTGTCTACAGCAAAGTCGGTACTGATTTTTGCCTTCTTCGTTGAGTTAGTGGGTTTTTGTATTCTGTCGGCCTACTGGATGCAGGAAAAAGGAGTAAGTGAAGCGTTATTTCACGCGTTTTTTTACACCATCTCTGCGTTCAACAACGCAGGATTTGCACTTAGTGGGGATAGTCTTTCCGCCTATGTGGGAGACCCGATTATCAACATCACTATTTCTGCATTATTTATTATTGGTGGTCTCGGGTTTTCCGTTTGGATAGAGCTTCATAAAAAGCGCAGATGGCAACGTATCTCTGTGTATGCCAAGACAATGATATTGGGTACGCTAATTGTCAATGTAACCGCCTTTTTGCTTATCTTTGTTATTGAAAGTGATAATCCTGCAACCTTGGCGAACCTCGATACTCAAAGCGCATTATGGGCATCATGGTTTCAAGCCGTTACTCCAAGAACAGCCGGCTTTAATACGCTGGATATAGCTTCGTTAGAAGATCCAACAACAGCACTAATGTTGTTGCTAATGTTTATCGGCGGGGGCTCAATGAGTACCGCAAGCGGTATAAAACTGATGACTTTCATCGTTTTGATCATTGCCGCATACAACTATATTCAGCGGGGAGCTGCGCCACGACTTTTTGGCAGAACAATTTCAAATGACACTATCAGCAAAGCGCTAGCGCTTACGATGATTTCCATAGGTATTACGTGGATAGCTATTTTTCTTTTATTAATGTCAGAAAAAGCTGACTTTTTGGATATCGTGTTCGAAGCGGTTTCTGCTCTTGGGACCGTGGGTCTTTCCAGAGGGTTAACTGGCGAGCTGTCAAACAGTGGTGAGTGGATCATTATCTTACTGATGTACGCGGGTAGATTAGGGCCTTTAACATTGGCTTATTTTATTGCCAGCCCTCGAATAAGTCGCATTAAATACCCAGAAGCTAAGCTAGCAATTGGTTAACCTGCAAAAATAGCGGCTCGTTCATCTTCACTTAAAATACCGACGAAGATGGTTTCTCTTCTTAAGTTGGCTGTGCGCTCGTCGTCAGCCAAAAGAAGCGCCTTAAATACGTCTGGTTGATGGCGAGCCTCAATTATTCCTTTCCAAAGAAGGTAGCTTCCATAGCGCATCATTTTGTTGTGATAACGGGTTTCTAATGTTTTTTCGACTTCTTCGAATAGTTCTGGTTGCAACATCAGTTTGTCGGCAATGGCATTGTGTATTTTTTTGATACGTTCGTTTACGTCATTTCGACGTTGCTTTCTGGGTCTTGCTAACATAAATCATCGTGTGGTTAGAGTTTACTCATTTTGCCATTAGGGGACGGTGAGTCCCCTTGTGATTGCTAGTCGTCATTTAATAGCGGTTCTACAACAGACTCTAAACCGTTTAGCTTAATTTCATACATTAAAGCGAGCTGTTCACCAAGCTTGTTTTCTGGAAAGCCTTGCTTGTGAAACCAGACCAAATAGGGTTCAGGTAAATGAAATAGGCGTCTTCCAGCGTATTTGCCAAAGGGCATCACTTGGTTAATAGCGGCTTTAATAAGCGTTGGGTCCATTTACTGATTACCTTTTGACTTGGAATTTTCGTTGAGATCTTCATCTTCACGTTGTTGTGCTTGCCATAGTGCTGCGTATTCACCACCTTGCTCAAGCAAATAAGTGTGTGTCCCTTCCTCTACAATGGTACCGTTTTTAAGTACAAGGATCTTGTCGGCATCAACAATTGTGGACAGTCTATGGGCGATGACTAGGCTGGTGTGTCCTTTAGCAGCGTCGCGAAGGGCCGCTAATATCGCACGTTCTGACGTGCTGTCTAACGAGCTGGTGGCTTCATCAAAAATCATGATTGGCGCGCCTTTAAGTAAGGCCCTTGCGATAGATACGCGCTGCTTTTCGCCACCAGAAAGTTTTAGGCCTCGCTCACCTACCGTTGTGTCTAGCTTTTCAGGTAGGCTTTCTACAAATGCTTCAAGATGCGCGAGTTTGATAACTTGTTTAATGTCTTCATCGCTGGCGTCAGGGTTACCGTAGCGAATATTCTCTAGCAAGGTAGTGTTAAACAGCACCGTATCCTGAGGGACAATGCCGATATGTGAACGCAGACTTTGTTGCGTAACCGATGCGATGTCTTTTCCATTTATCGTGATGTCGCCCTGTTGAGGCTCATAAAACCGAAAGAGTAGTTTCATCAGCGTTGATTTTCCTGCGCCGCTTTCACCCACTACCGCTACTTTTGAGCCTGGCGGTACATCAAAGCTTAAGCCGTTAAGTATTTGTCGATTCTCAGTGTATGCAAAATGCACATTGTTAAATCGCAGTGCAGGGTTCGCACAGGTTAATTCTGTAGCGTCGTGGGCATCTTTTATGGCCGGCGTTTGGGCGAGAAGGTCAAACAACTTATCGATATTCGCAAGGCTCCCTCGAATTTCACGGTACACAAACCCCAAGAAATTTAAGGGCATAAAAATTTGCATGGTGAAGGCGTTTATCAATACAAAGTCACCTATGGTCATTTCGCCATTCATGACGCCAAAGGCGGCGTTTGCCATCATAGATGTCATGGCGATAGCGATAATGGCGGCTTGGCCGCCATTCAATGCAAATAGCGACAAGCGGTTTTTTCTTCGTGCCTTTTCCCATGCAGCTAAATCCGTGTCGTAGCGATTGGCTTCAAAGGATTCGTTGTTAAAGTATTTAACGGTTTCAAAATTTAGCAGGCTGTCTACCGCCCGGGAATTGGTGGTCGAGTCTGCTTCATTCATCTGAGTAACAAAGCGAGTGCGCCAATCCGTGGCTTTCATCGAAAAGCCAATGTAAGCCACCACGCTAACTACAATAATTAACGCGAAAGATACGCCAAACTGAAACAAGAGTAAGCCTACAACAAGAGTGATCTCTAATAGGGTAGGAACAATATTAAACACCATAAAACGCATGAGGAAGCTTACGCCGTTGGTACCGCGCTCTATATCTCGTGACAATCCGCCTGTGCGTCGATTTAAATGAAAGCCCAAGTCTAAGTTGTGCAAATGTTTGAAGACTTTTAGTCCAAGGCGGCGCATGGCACGCTCTGTAACTCGTCCAAATAGCGTGTCGCGTACTTCGCCGAGCAAAACATTCAGTAAACGCAGTGTTCCGTAGGCAACGATAAGGCTGATAGGTACCGCTAATGCAAGCGTGGTTAGGTCGCCATTTAAGCTATCGACAGTGTATTTCAATACATAGGGTAGGCCGATACTGGCAAGTTTTGCTGCTACTAGGCAGAGTAGAGCAAGAAATACACGGTGCTTGAACTCTAGGAGATAAGGCCAAAGCTGTGAGAGAACGTGCCATTTAACAGGTTCGTCGACATTGGTAGGAAAACGGTTTTTTCTCATTTTATAGTGTGCTTTATTATTGTGTTTACAGTCTTAGGAACGCGCTGATTCAAAAAATCGCTTTTCGTAAACGATGTAATAGATATTGAGCTAACCTGCTCGTGTAGGGCGATTTTCGCTTTTTGAAGTACGTTTTGAAATAGGCTAGAGATTAAAATGGTCTTATTTATAGCGATGAATGTGTTTAATTTTGGTTTCACCGCGCGTACACTAGAGGTAGTTTAATTTAGTTACCTTGTTATTTACTCAATGTTTTACTGGCTTTTGTTAGATTGAGAAAGCCGTGAATTGAATGACTAAGCAGCACAGGATTAAGGAGTTAGTTTGTTAGAAGATAGTTTCGGTAGACAGTTTCATTATTTACGTTTGTCAGTGACCGAAGCGTGCAACTTTCGTTGTCAGTACTGTTTGCCAGACGGATATGAAGGCCCGACGAGCGATCAGTTTATGACGCTAAACGAAATTGATACCTTGCTCAAAGCCTTCGCTAAGCTAGGTACGTCGAAAGTGCGCCTAACAGGCGGCGAACCAACGCTGCGAAGAGACTTTCTTGATATTTTACAGCTAACAAGTAATACGCCTGGTATCGAACGTGTTGCGATGACAACACACGGAGCGCGAATGGAAAAGTTTGCGCATCAGTGGAAAGAAGCAGGATTACACCAAGTAAATGTAAGTATTGACAGTTTAGATCCCCGTCAGTTTGCCGCTATAACAGGACAAGACAAGCTTAAAGCTGTACTTCGAGGGTTAGACGCAGCGATTGATGCCGGCTTAGACGTGAAAGTGAACTCTGTCTTACTCAACGATTTTTCAGATAGCCGTCTTCATAGGTTTCTTGCTTGGCTAAAAGATATGCCAGTAACGCTCCGGTTTATAGAACTAATGGAGACAGGCGACTTAAATCAGTTTTTCAATAAGCAACATCAAAGTGGTACGCCGCTAAAAAGTACGTTGTTAGAAATGGGCTGGCAGCCTTTGTTGCGTAGAAAAGATGCGGGGCCAGCGCAAGAGTTTTACCACCCTGACTATGCCGGT
Organism: Alteromonas sp. R7; assembly: GCF_055755235.1. Classification (NCBI taxonomy): domain Bacteria; kingdom Pseudomonadati; phylum Pseudomonadota; class Gammaproteobacteria; order Alteromonadales; family Alteromonadaceae; genus Alteromonas; species Alteromonas sp. R7. The sequence continues at coordinate 7,389 of NZ_JBVTQX010000019.1, forward strand.
AAAATTGGCTTAATCATGCCTTACAGCAAAGATTTTTGTAAAACTTGTAATCGACTACGTGTTTCTGCCCCAGGAAAGCTACACCTATGCTTGTTTAGTGAAAACGGAATAGACATGAGACATCTTCTTGCCACTGGAAATGTGGATGAAGTGGTCGCTTTTTTACAAGATGTGCTCGGTCAAAAACACGAAACACACTATTTGCATGAAGGTAAAACAGGGGCAACCAAGCACCTTGCCATGCTGGGAGGCTAGTTAATTGGCTCTACGTTAAAGGAAAATGTAGGGCAAAATAAATACATCGAATAAGTTTGGTTTGTTGTAAAAATGAGCTATATTCAGCGGTGTAAGTATATTAAAAATAATAACGATAAAGGAAGTATATGCATATCAAGGACAGTGCGCGTCTTTCCTACCATTATATCACCGAACAAGACGCAGACTTTTTATGGGAGCTCGATCAAGATGAGCTTGTCATGAAATATATCAACGGTGGCAAGAAGTCTTCTAAGGAAGATATTCGGGAAATCTTTGTTCCTCGTTTCCAAGCCTATTCCAATCCAGCTCTAGGGTGGGGACTGTGGCGCGTGGAAACGCTAGTCGAAAAGGAAAGCATTGGTTGGATTTTAGTTCGACCCTTTGGCTTTTTTACTCAACACCCCGAAAGTGACAATATGGAACTAGGATGGCGTTTTAAGCGCCATACGTGGGGCAAGGGCTACGCAACAGAGGCTGCGGAGTCTGTTAAAGAAGCGCTGTATGATATAGGTGTTGAAAAATTCTCTGCTATTGCTAACCCGCAAAATAGTGCGTCTATCAATATTATGAAAAAGCTAGGGATGACGTTTAGTCACGAGCTTGAGTATAAAGACAAACTCTATCACGAGACAGTAGTCGTCTACTCTAATTAAGTAATCGTATTGGTATAAGAAGGGCGAGGGGAATGACTGACGTTATCATTCGCTCTTTAGAATGCTTTTTACGTTCTCGTAGCGAGAATACTGATCTTCTGACAAAGCTGCCGACTCGAGTGTTTCTCTACATTTTTTGATGGCCGAAAGGGTGTCGGGAAGCATAGGCGCGTTAGCTTTTCGGGCCCTTACTATTGCTTGAAGGTAGTTAAGCGCAATAGAGGGGTTTTTAGGCATGACGCGGAACGCTTGAGCAAATGTTGTGTAAGACTGCTCTAAATTACCCCGTTTATACTGTGCAACGGCGGTGTTGTTAAGTATTTTAGGGCTTAGCGTAATCGCTTCTTTTTCTTCTTTCTCTTGTTTTAAATAGGTGGCCATGAGGTTTAATTCATCGTTCTCCTCATCCTGCCTTGAGGAAATGGCGTCTAAAATCGCAAGGGACTCTTTCTTCATTCCTACTTCATGAAGGGCTTTGGCTCTATCAAGCAAGGCTTCTGTGGAGTGGTGTTGGGCATGATCAGTGTGAAAATCTGACAACAGCATTTGTGCTTTCACTGTGTCGTCTTTCAAATAATGAAGACGCGCGTCAATCACCGTCAGCTCATCGTTTAAGGCTGCTTTCGGGTGAGCCTTTTTCAACTGTCGCAAATACTCATTAGTTTGTTTAACTATGCTGTTTACGTGTTCGGGCTCAGATGTCATAGCAAAATCAACACCCGCTCTTGCGGCAGTTAAATAAATATCTGGCTTGTCATGGATAGAGTCTTTCGCGTAGCGGACCACCTTTTTAGCGCTGTTAAACTGACTTTCGTAATCATGGGTGATCCGCGCCAAATTTATCGCTAACTTATGTCTAGCAATGTTTTGAGGTGAGATATTGCACGCCAGCGATGTACACTCCAGCGCGTCGTCAAAAGCTGACTGCTTAATTTGTAGTTTGGCGAGTAAGTCATAGGCCTCAAGTGCAGAGTCAGGTCGCATTGCTAACTGGATAACTTCTCTTTCGGCATCGTCCAATTCATTGAGTGCCAACAGACTCTTCGCGATCCCCATTTTTGCCCAACTAAAATCTTGAACGTTAATTATCGATTCAAAGAAGGCTACGGCTTCTTGAAACCTTTCTGTGATAATCAACAAATCGCCTTTAATCTTCATCGCTAGCGGAAAGTGTTCGGCTTGTTCAGGCTGCAATAGAAAGAACTCAACCTCGGCCAGGGCTTTTTCGTAGTCCTTTTTATCCATGAATGAATAGATATTCTTTAGCGCTTTTTTCCTTGATAAAACTCTGGAAAGTCGCCTGTCTAACTCGTTAACCGAAAAGGGCTTAGCGATAAACTCATCCGGCTGTAACTCTATGATGGCGTGTACGACTTCTGCTGAGGTATCTGCACTGGTGAAGATGAATGCGCTGGTGAGGGGTAGTGATTGAGTTTCGTTTAGTTGCTCAAGTAAAAAATAACCGCCTTGTTCAGAGCGCAAATTATAAGAGCAGATAATGGCGTCATAATCATGTTCTTGTAGTGCCGAAAGGGCATGAGAGGGCCTATCAACATAGTTCATGTTCTTGAAACCTAACTGCTCAAGTGCATAGTGCATATGGCTTTTCGCCAGCACCTGGTCTTCAGCAATTAACAACTTAGTATTTCTAGCTAAGTGTAGTTTCATCAATTAGTAGCCTCTGAAACATGAGAACCCTTATTTTTCTTACCATATCACGGTAAGTACACCTTAAGTATAGTTCTTTATGGAGACTATCGCATAATGGAAGCTGCTCGTAGCTGAATTTCAGTACTGGTTATTGATAATGATTGCTGGATTTGGTGTAGGAGTAGCCAAAATGCTTTAACGTGACAACGACTAAGACATAGTTAAATTGTTGTGTTTCTAAAGATTGATATATTGAGAGGGATGGTGGACGCTACTGGGCTTGAACCAGTGACCCTCGCCTTGTAAGGGCGATGCTCTCCCAACTGAGCTAAGCGTCCGTATTTTTGATTTCACTGTTTAACCACGGTGAGGAAGTGGTGGACGCTACTGGGCTTGAACCAGTGACCCTCGCCTTGTAAGGGCGATGCTCTCCCAACTGAGCTAAGCGTCCATATTTTTGATTTCACTGTTTAACCACGGCGAGGAAGTGGTGGACGCTACTGGGCTTGAACCAGTGACCCTCGCCTTGTAAGGGCGATGCTCTCCCAACTGAGCTAAGCGTCCATATTTTTTGATTTCACTGTTTAACCACGGTGAAGAAGTGGTGGACGCTACTGGGCTTGAACCAGTGACCCTCGCCTTGTAAGGGCGATGCTCTCCCAACTGAGCTAAGCGTCCATATTTCTTTAAAGCTTGCCTAAGCAAGTGGGGCGGTATTATAGAGTCGGTTCCGTTAGTGTCAACAATAAAATTAAAGAAAAATGACTGTGTGCCCGAATTTTAGACACTCTGGCTGCATCTTAACTAAATTGATGAAAAGAACAGCGTTTTTAATCGCGTTTTGAATCCATCGATAGACAAAAACTGCAGCGTGGGTTTACACGAGCTAGTCGGAGTTTGTGGGGGAGCTTGGGTGGAATTGAAGTGGACAGTCACTTATTTACCACAAACATATAATTAAATTGGCCTCGCACAATGGACACACACTCATTTTTTAAAAGAAGAAGTGGCAAACAAGGACAAAGTGCAAGCGCAAAGTGGACACCCACTTAAAAAACACGCAACGAAAAAACAAAGGAGAGAAGGAGAAAGGACAGACACTCACGTAAACCTGATAAAGTGCGTGCAGTATCTTTTTATTCAAAGTACCTGGTCTTTTCGGACACCCACTTACTTTTTTGAAGCTATTATCGGTTCTGTCACTCTCTGATCGTTGGACTTATCTGAGTGTGTGTCCACTTCAGCAAGAAATGAATTTTGAAAAAGTGGGCTTCAACAATAAGTGTCTGTCCACTTTATAACTCACTTTCTTCGTACCATCTAAACTACTTCAAGAGATTTCTTTTTCCTTCTATTCTTATCTTACTTTTGAAGTCGCGCTTACACTGGTAGAATGCGCCCAACTTTAGAAATACATTAACAATAGAGAGTGACCATGTCGGTTGTTACACGATTTGCACCCAGCCCAACAGGCTATCTTCACGTTGGCGGCGCACGAACTGCGCTTTATTCTTGGCTTCTTGCTAAAAGCAAAGGCGGCGAGTTTGTTCTTCGTATTGAAGATACAGATATCGAGCGTTCAACTGAAGAAGCAAAGCAGGCCATTCTAGACGGAATGCAATGGTTAGGTTTAACGTGGGATACGGGTCCAATCTATCAGACTGAGCGGTTCGATAGATATAAAGAACTTATTCAGCAGCTTTTGAATGAAGGTAAAGCGTATAAATGCTTTATGAGCTCTGAAGAGTTAGATGCGATTCGTGAAGCGCAAAAAGAACGTGGTGAGAAGCCTCGCTACCCTGGTACGTGGAGAGACAGAACGGATCACCCAGAAGGTCAGCCTTTTGTTATCCGCTTCAAAAACCCTCTAGAAGGCAAAGTGGTAATCAATGATCACGTGCGTGGAAAAATCGAGATTAGCAATACTGAGCTAGACGATCTTATTATTCAGCGCTCTGACGGTACCCCTACATATAACTTCTGTGTAGTTGTTGATGATTGGGACATGGGTATTACTCACGTAGTTCGTGGTGAAGACCATATTAATAACACGCCACGTCAAATCAATATTCTTGAAGCGCTTGGTGCACCTGTTCCAGAATATGCTCACGTTTCTATGATTTTGGGTGATGACGGCAAGAAGTTATCTAAGCGTCATGGCGCTGTAAGCGTGATGCAATATCGCGATGATGGTTTCCTACCGCAAGCTGTGCTTAATTACCTTGTTAGGTTGGGGTGGTCTCACGGCGACCAAGAAATTTTCTCAGTTGATGAAATGATTGAGAAATTCAGCTTAGATGCCATTGGGCAATCTGCATCGGCATTTAACACAGAAAAGCTAATCTGGTTGAATCAACACTACATTAAGACATTACCAGCAAGTGAAGTTGCGTCACACGCTAAATGGCACTTTGAAGAGTTGAATGTTGATTTAACGACAGGCCCAGCGCTTGAATCTATAATTGCTATTCAGGCCGATAGAGTAAAAACGCTAAAAGAGTTAGCTGAGATTTCTACGTACTTTTATCAAGACTATGAAGATTTTGATGCGAACGCAGCAAAAAAACACCTTCGCCCAGTAGCTCGCGGCCCATTAGAGCTTGCTAAAGATAAATTAATGGCAATTGAAGAGTGGAACCCAGAAAATATTCAGGCTGCTATAAACAGTACAGCCGAAGAATTGGAAGTGGGCATGGGGAAAGTAGGTATGCCGCTGCGTGTAGCTGTGACAGGTGGTGGTAATTCACCGTCGTTAGATATCACGTTGAATCTTATCTCAAAAGAGAAAATTGGCGAGAGAATCGACAAAGCGCTTACTTTTATAGCAAACAGAGAAAATTCATAAAAAAAGCGTTGACATGACAGGGGGGGATGCCTAGAATGCGCCCCGCTGTCACGGAACAGTCACACAAAATGACTGGTACCATGATGGGGCCATAGCTCAGCTGGGAGAGCGCCTGCATGGCATGCAGGAGGTCGGCGGTTCGATCCCGCCTGGCTCCACCAAGTCACATTGAGATGTGGTTTGATATAGGCTGAAGTTGTTAACGCAGCTTCGGACTGAAAATTCGAAAACTTAGTTTCGAAGAAAGAATTCAGTCCCCTTCGTCTAGAGGCCTAGGACACCGCCCTTTCACGGCGGTAACAGGGGTTCGAATCCCCTAGGGGACG
>NZ_JBVTQX010000020.1:0-1767 GCF_055755235.1 Alteromonas sp. R7
ATGCTGGGTAGGGGAGCGTTGTGTAAGTGGATGAAGGTGAGTTGTAAAGCTTGCTGGACATATCACAAGTGCGAATGCTGACATGAGTAACGATAATGGGAGTGAAAAACTCCCACGCCGGAAGACCAAGGTTTCCTGTCCCATGCTAATCAGGGCAGGGTAAGTCGGCCCCTAAGGCGAGGCAGAAATGCGTAGTCGATGGGAAACGGGTTAATATTCCCGTACTTATATAATCAGTGATGGAGGGACGGAGAAGGCTAGGCAAGCTTGGCGTTGGTTGTCCAAGTGAAAGTGAGTAGGCTGAAGACTTAGGTAAATCCGGGTTTTCAAGGCCGAGACACGAGACGAGCTCCCAAGGGAGTGAAGTTGTTGATGCCCTGCTTCCAGGAAAAGCTTCTAAACTTATGATTATATGAACCGTACCCCAAACCGACACAGGTGGTCAGGTAGAGAATACTAAGGCGCTTGAGAGAACTCGGGTGAAGGAACTCGGCAAAATTGTACCGTAACTTCGGGAGAAGGTACGCCTCTGTTTGTGAACACTTCGCGTGGTAAGCAAATGGAGGCCGCAGTGACCAGGTGGCTGGGACTGTTTATTAAAAACACAGCACTCTGCAAACTCGTAAGAGGACGTATAGGGTGTGACACCTGCCCGGTGCCGGAAGGTTAATTGATGGGGTTAGTTTTCGGACGAAGCTCTTGATCGAAGCCCCGGTAAACGGCGGCCGTAACTATAACGGTCCTAAGGTAGCGAAATTCCTTGTCGGGTAAGTTCCGACCTGCACGAATGGTGTAACCATGGCCACGCTGTCTCCACCCGAGACTCAGTGAAATTGAAATCGCAGTGAAGATGCTGTGTACCCGCACCTAGACGGAAAGACCCCGTGAACCTTTACTACAGCTTGGCACTGAACATTGAACCTACATGTGTAGGATAGGTGGGAGGCTTTGAAGCACAGTCGCTAGATTGTGTGGAGCCGTCCTTGAAATACCACCCTTGTATGTTTGATGTTCTAACATTGTTCCCTTATCGGGAATGTGGACAGTGTCTGGTGGGTAGTTTGACTGGGGCGGTCTCCTCCCAAATAGTAACGGAGGAGCACGAAGGTTAGCTAATCACGGTCGGACATCGTGAGGTTAGTGCAATGGCATAAGCTAGCTTAACTGCGAGACAGACACGTCGAGCAGGTACGAAAGTAGGTCATAGTGATCCGGTGGTTCTGTATGGAAGGGCCATCGCTCAACGGATAAAAGGTACTCCGGGGATAACAGGCTGATACCGCCCAAGAGTTCATATCGACGGCGGTGTTTGGCACCTCGATGTCGGCTCATCACATCCTGGGGCTGAAGTCGGTCCCAAGGGTATGGCTGTTCGCCATTTAAAGTGGTACGCGAGCTGGGTTTAGAACGTCGTGAGACAGTTCGGTCCCTATCTGGTGTGGGCGTTGGATGATTGATGGGAGCTGCTCCTAGTACGAGAGGACCGGAGTGGACGAACCGCTGGTGTTCGGGTTGTCATGCCAATGGCATTGCCCGGTAGCTATGTTCGGAACGGATAACCGCTGAAAGCATCTAAGCGGGAAGCCGGCCCAAAGATGAGTCATCCCTGACCTTTAAGGTCTGGAAGGGTTGTTATAGACGATGACGTTGATAGGCAGGGTGTGGAAGCGTTGTAAGGCGTTAAGCTAACCTGTACTAATTGCCCGAGAGGCTTAACCATACAACGCCCAAGAAGCTTTAGACTTCTGAGTGTTGTAGACAAGCTAA
>NZ_JBVTQX010000021.1:0-1582 GCF_055755235.1 Alteromonas sp. R7
ATAACACATATGAGCCTCCGGGCTGTCAATGAAAAAAGATAGTCCTTTGACCACTATTTCAAGATCAATACCGTTGCCTTTTTAGAACTCGTTTACTTCGTTTGTCATGGCTGATGTTAGGCAAATCGCCTACGTCAAACACATATAGAGGCTCTTGTTGTTGCTCTTTTCAATTCCTTTTGACTGGCAACGGCACTAGACATTCATCGGTTAACCTTCCTCTGTCCTATTCAAAGCTAAGTGGCTGCATTGACCAGTTAGTATCAGGTTCAGTGAAGGTGTAAGCAAATTCATAAAAAGGTAGTGATGCGCAACAGTGACATGTCTAATCAAACCAACAGGTTCTGGCATGCAGGTATATTTATCGATGCTGCTTTTGCGGAGTACTGCGCGATAAAAAAGATACTCACCATTAAACCAGTTAGACGTTTAAGCTCATGCCACCGTGCGACTTACCCGTTTAAAAAGCGTTCTTCATCGAATACCTGCTGATTCTTCAACATAAAATAAGTACACCGCCCGATTTTGTGAGCGAGTGCAGATAAAGCCTTCGCCTTGCTCATTCTCTTTTGAAGCTTTGCTAAATACCGTTTGGCGTTGTCATTACCTTTAAGGTACAACACCGCTGCTTCACTAAATGCCCATTTCAAATGTGCATTGCCAATCTTATTCCCCTGCGTACCGTGTGTTTTACCGGCCGACTCAGCTTTGCATTTTACTAACCGTGAATACGAGGCAAACTTTTGAACTGATGAAAACCGCTTAATATCACCAACTTCATACAAAATGGTGAGGGCTAGAATTTTCCCAATACCTGGAAACGACTTGAGAATATGTAAATCTGTAGCGCAGTGTGTCTGTGCCTGAGTCTTTACATAATGTTCAATCTTGTAGAGCTCACTCACCATGGTTTCGATAATGTTTAGGTTTAAATCCATGCTCTTCTGCACTGCTTCGTCTGGAAAAAAGTGGCGCATCTTTTCTCTATCAGGAGAGTTTCTTAGATCTAACCGCGTTTCTAATACGGGTAAGTTGTATTGACTGACTGTGCTGGCAACATGCGCTTTCAGCTGGGCACTCATTCGCATTATGTGCGTGCGCCGACGCAGCGCATCACGAATTGAGCGATGCTCCTTTGAATAAGCATGCGCGAGAGGGAAATTCCCTCCCCGCATTAGCTTCGCTATCTTTAGCGCGTCTATTTTATCGTTTTTCGTTTTACCGGCATGTATCGCTTTCATGTAAAGCGCGTGGCCAAGAATAAAATCAATATTGTGCTCTTCACAAAAGTCAGACACCCAATACCAACAGTGCATACATTCCACACCAACAACGATATTGCCTAGATATGGTTTTAGAAGCGCTAACAGTTTATCGGGTGAATCATCGATTTTTTCGTGAACGAGAATGTTGTTTTCATTATCAATGATGCAGACATAGAGCAGTCTTGTGTGAAGATCGATTCCACAATAGTACGGATGTGTATTAGTATAAAAGTTCATTGAGTTTTCTCCCTTGGTTTGGTCGCCTATTAGGATAAACTCTGTTTATGCTGATAGGGAGGAGGCTCAATGATTATCAA
>NZ_JBVTQX010000023.1:0-1301 GCF_055755235.1 Alteromonas sp. R7
AGGCTCTTCATCATTAACGGGGGACATCCGCATTCATTAAACTGATTTTGCGAAGAATCATTTAATGGAGAGTACAGATGTCCCACGCAGGTACTATTTTAGGCATAAGTGAGTTAGAAATTGAACGTGTTCATCGACATGATTTTATTGAAGTGTGGGCAAAGCCTACTAAAAAGCCACTATGCAAGCATTGCGAGAGTCGACATTTACGCATAAAAGCCACACATAAGCGCACTGTAAAGCACACGCGTCAAGGTAATCAGGTGCTAACGCTACATTTAAAGGTGCCTAAATATCATTGTCGGTGCTGTGGCCGTTATTTCAGGCATCCTTTTGTTGGGATCCGGCCACGCTACCGGGCGTCGGAGTGCTTTCGCTTGGAAGTCTTTGAGGCGCACCACGGCGGTGTTACGCAGCGTGGTATCTCACGCACACATCGCATTAGTCCGACTACGGTAGAGCGTTGGTACCAATCTCACATCAGCCAAAAATATAAAGAGATTATCAGTCGCCCCTGTCCCGAGATGTTAGGCATAGACGAACACTTTTTCACGCGCAAAAAGGGCTACGCCACTACGTTAGTGGATTTACGTAACCGCAGCGTTTTTGATGTGAAGCTGGGGCGTTCTGAGCTGAGCTTGCGCAGCTATCTACGTCATTTACCTGGTAAAGAAAACGTGCGACTCATCGCTATGGATTTGTCCGAAACGTATCGCAGCATTGCTAACAAGTATTTTCCTAACGCGACAATCGTCGCTGACCGCTTTCATGTCGTGCGATTGATAAACCATCATTTTTTGAAAGCATGGCAAATACAGCACCCCGAGGGACGAAAGAACCGTGGCTTACTGAGTTTAATGCGGCGGCATCAATGGCGACTGAACGAAGATAACAGAGCAAACTTGGACCGTTACTTGGCGAACTACCCCGTCCTACGCGCATTGTATATAACGAAACAAAGGCTTATCCGTTTCGTGCTGATGAAAACGATGAACCAAAATCGGATGGAGAAGAAATTACCTCAATTCTTAGAGTTACTCGCACAGCTGCATCAAAGCCCACTTAAAGCCTTAGCGAAGACACTGACATCCTGGTTACAACCAATAGTGGCCATGTGGCGCTTTACACGAAACAACGGGATCACTGAAGGCTTCCACAACAAAATGGAAATGATATCGAGAAGAGCGTATGGTTTTAGAAACTTTGATAATTATCGAATAAGAGTGATGACCCATTGTGGATGGGATGGTGTTATCAATCGTGTAAGGTGAATGCTGATCCCCCGTTTATGGGGTAGAGCC
>NZ_JBVTQX010000024.1:0-1299 GCF_055755235.1 Alteromonas sp. R7
TGTGTCGTCCTAATATAGGTTGACAGTTATTAGGCCAGCTCTCGAAGCTGGCCTTTTCTATTATGCACTGCGTTAGGCGTTTCCATATCTAATGCTAAGTGCGGTCTCATTTCATTGTAAATTTTGATTGATTCGGTAACGAGTATTTTCAACTCTTCGATTGTTTTACATCGGTAGAGTAAGAACTCTTGCTTAAGTATACCGTTTATTCGTTCTGCTAATGCATTTTGATAACAGTCGTAACCATCTGTCATTGACGGCTGGATCCCATTCGCATTCAACTCATTCTGGTAGATAGCTGAACAGTATTGTAGCCCTCTGTCTGAGTGGTGAACACTGTTACCTGCATATCGTTTATCTTTGACGGCCATCTTCAGTGCTTTGACTACATTTTCAGCCCTCATATCCAAGCTCAAGTGGTGCCCTACAATTTTACGCGTGCTAGAGTCTGTTACTAACGATAGATAGTGTACACCTTGGTCGGATTCGAGATAGGTGATATCGCTAACAAGCACATGCTTTGCATTATGCAGACCTTCTTCCTTAAGTAAATTTGGATGCTTTTTCATCCAATGTTTACTGAATGTAGTTTTGGTAAAGCTTTTCTTTGGCTTAACGAGTAGTCCCTCGCTCCTTAAATAAGTAAAAAAGCCATCTCGACCTAGTTTAATCCCATGCTCAACCAACTTTGGTTTTAAAAGTTTATAGAGCTTACGCGTCCCTATTTGCGGCATATACTTGCGCCAATAAAGTACCCAATCTTTAATTATCGATAGCTCTGCTCTTCTACATTCCATGCGAGAAACAGCCTGGTAAACCGACTGTCTGGATATTCCCACAACCCGGCATGCTGCCGCCAAATTTATTTCTTTTCTTTTTTTGGCTTGCCAGACGTACCGGATAAGTACTTTTTTCTGAGACCTGCTCCATACTCGTTATCCATAATATCTACCATTCCATTAAGGATTTTATTGCGGAGCTTTTCGTCAGCTAATTCTCTCTCGAGGCGTTTTATTTTTTCGGCTGGTGTTTCTTTTGAACTTGGCATAAGTGGATGCTGAAATGGTTTCGACCAGTCGAGTCTACCATGCTTTCTGAGCCAAACCAGTACCGTCGACCTTCCTTGTATTCCGAAGTGAGCTTGTGCCTGTTTATAAGAGAATTCGCCTTTTTCTACACGCTCAACTACACCCAATTTAAAAGCTAATGTGTAATCACGCTGTGTGCGCTTAGGTCTTTGATTACTTGAAGTTGTCATAAAGAAGTCCTCTTTATGTCAACGTATTTTAGGACGGGACA